>NZ_JBIFGB010000006.1:0-201854 GCF_043558145.1 Sulfitobacter sp. 1A10359
CCAAAGGGCGATACAGCGGTCTTCAAGCCATTGGTTCAGCTCTGCCAGATCGGCAAAGACCGGCATGACCTGCCACAGCCCCCGGTTAAATTGTGTGATCCAACCACTATTAGGCCGCTGTTCTTCCCCAAGAACTGGTAAATCTTTGAATGGAAAGTCTGGCCTGTTTCAGAGTGCACTACGTTCAAGGAGCTGGCAAGCTGCCGCAATGCAGTAAGTGCTTCATAAGAAGTTCCGCCCAGGTCGACGCCCACAAATATATTTACTTCCCCGCCCTGAGCGCGGAAGGTTTCTAAAGCACTTTTAATTCTGAGAACCCCACTATTTTTTGCAAATGCAACTGCAATATTCAAAGTGTGGTAATTTTTAGATTCGAGCAATTCTATCAGTCGGTTTCCAAGCTGCCCCGAAAAGGGCTGATTCATGAGCTCCATTAAATTCACCTTTGAAAAATTGACGATAGAGGCCAAAGAGGCCTTTATCCTAGCCTAAAAAGATAAACATACATTCTTTTGAAAAGCGGCTCAAGCAAGCTGGATGGGGTGCTATAACTTTGGACCCGCCGAAGACCTAAGGGGAGCGAACTGTAGCGTAAACAGATTCGACACCCCGCAGAGCCGCGTTCCCTTGTTTGGCTATGCGAACCCCAAACGCTCGTATCGTGAGCGGCTGTGTTTATTTGAGCGGAACGTAGTAAATTTTTGCATACAGCGTAGGCCTTGCAGGAATTTCCGAAGTTGCCTGACTTGGTCTGTCACGCCTCTTAGGTGTCCCAAGCAGAAGCTGGCTGAAACTTTTGCTTCAGGTCTAACTGCCGGAAAAGTTGGAGCTGCCATGGAGCTCGTGTTTTGAGGGGCGCACACGGGGGGGCAGGTGCGTAAAGCACGGCCCCTGCGAGCAGGCGGGGGTTTGGGGGAGGAGTGCGGAACGACGCTCCCCCAAGAGCAGGGGATGCAAGGGGAGTGCGGAACGATGACCTTGCCGCCCTCCGCGTAGGAGTGCCCGCTGCATAAGCGCCCCCGGCGGGCGGGGTTCTGGGGCAGTGCCCCGGGCGAACGGCAGGCCGAACAGAGGTGCCATAGGCGCCGGAGTGCGGGCTGTTTAGTGAGTAATCTCCCTGCACCTCCATTCACTCGCTTTTCAAACTGATTTCTCCGGTCGGCCAGAACATCGACCCATTTTCTGATCTCAACCTCTGGAGATCAAAAATGGCGAGCAAGAAACACCCGATCGTCCTGCGTTTCGAAGGCATGGACCCCAGTGATATCGGTGGCTACGAGGCGCACCGTTATCGCAAAGGTGGCGATCTGGGGCACATCGACCGAGATAAACCAAAGCCGCGTTTGCTGATCGGCACGCACAGCTGGGCCGAGGAAGCGCAGGCGGAAATCAAGCTGATGAAGTTTGAAACTTTCGCCGCAGAACTCGCCGACCTGGACCGCCGCAAACGGCGCAAGGAGATCGAGAAGCGCCGTATCGAGGGCCCACGCGACCCATGGCGGGCATCGCGTCACGGACCGATGCGCGAGCTCATCCTCACTGCGAACAAGGAGTGGTTCGAGCAAACCGAAAGCAGCGATGTTGAGTTCAGCACTTCGAAGGAAGAGCTATTCGAGGAGCGGGCAGTTGCTTGGTTGCAAGAGAACTTCGGCGACGATGTGATCCACGCCCGTGCCGATCTTGATGAGCAAGCCTATCACATCCACGCGGTGATCATGCCACGCGCAACGGTGAAAAAGTACGGGACCGAATGCCGTGTGCTGCAACCCTCGGTCCATCCGCTCATCAAGGATTATGAGGCGGCGCAAGACAGTGTTGGCGGATGGTTCAGCGAGATCGGGCTGACACGGGGCCAGCGGCACAAACAGGCCATCCGTGATGCGCTGAACGACGGAAGAAAGCCACCCGCCAGCCCGCGGCACGTGCGCCCGGCAGTCTGGCGAGCAGAGCAGGAACGCAAGCTTGCGGAAAAAGAGGCTGCACTGGAAACGCGTCAACGTGAGGTCTCCGAACGCGAGGAGCAGGCGGACGAGATCATTGCGTTTGGTGAGGCGGTTGCAGCCGGCGGGATCGACGAAAACGGACAGCCAGCAGCGTCGGCGCAGCAGTCAAAAAAGACCCCGGCGCTAACGCCTGTGCGCAAATCCTCTCTCGGCTTTGCTATCGCGCGCAAGGCCTACCGGATGGCGATGAAGCGCCTTCGCGGTAAGGCGGCAGCAGAGGCCGAGCACAATGCGCGCGCGCAGGTGGTAAAGGAGGTTGCCGAGATCAAAGCAGCGGATGATGTCATAGTCGAGATTGGTCAGCAGTTGCCCGAAGGGATGCGCGCGAGAATAGCCAAGGTGCGGCGCAAGCTTTCGGCACGGATCATGAAGCTGGACCCCACCACGAAGGGCCGTTTTGGAGGGCCAATATCCGGAAGCAATGACAGCCGCTGACGCACGCAGAAATGCGCGAAAACATTTCACCAGAAAGATAAAGCAGCGTACTTCAAAAATGAAACGTTCAATATCAAAGGCTTATGCCGAAATCTAAAATTTTCCATTCCGAACGGCAATTGGGCAAAAATTTGCATAACCAAATAATTTGTAAGCCGGTTGCGGCGGGCGGAAAGCCTAAAGCATTGGTGAAATCGCAAACCAAAATTTGGAGCATTACACATGAAGAAATCACTGTCCCGCAAACCCGCCCGTGCAACCCAAAACGCGAAGTTCGAGATGTCGCCGGCCATGCAGGCCCGCATGGAGAAAGCGATGATCTCAATCGGCAATATCGCCGGAAAACAGGCCCGCAAAGAGGATAAGGTCCAGCGCGAGGCCCGCCTTGCTATCGCTGAAACCTTCGACGCGTGGATCGACTGGCTGGAAGAAGAAGCGCCCGATCAGATCGAAGAGATGTTCTTTGAGCTGGGCTGTTTTGCTTCTGCCACGAACCGCCGCAGGATGTTCAAACACGCGAAAGCACCTGAAGGCGTGGCGGAGCGCGCGCAGGAGCAGGTAGATCAGTGGAAGGAAGAGGAAGAAGCGGCCAAGTCCGCAGCGGCGAAAGCGGCCACCCACAAAACTGATGACGGGCGAAACACCACAGCGGACTGATTATCATTTCACAGTCAAGAAAGTTCGCTGAAGTCCAACTCCCTCTCCCGCAACCAATATTCGCGAAGTATCGCTTTCAGAAAGACCCGCCCTCCCGGCGGGTCTTTCTGCATTTGGGGGGATGTCCCCTTGCTCTATCCCTGTTCAAATTCGTGTTCCGCCAGCTTTGCGAAGAAGACTATTTGCGTCGGTAGAAGGGAAGAGAGTTTAGCACAGGGGCGGGTCAGCGGTTCAGCGCCCGGTTCGAGCGTCTCCCATTGTAATGCGCCTCACCGTATCTGCCCCCGCAGCAGCCAAACGAAAAACACGCCGCCGATCAGTCCCGTAACGATGCCGATGGGCATATCGTCGGGGGCCATGATGGTTCTGGCCACGATGTCCGCCCATAAGAGGAACACGGCGCCGCATAGGGCTGAGATAGGGAGCAGGCGGCGGTAGTCGCCGCCGACCAAGAGGCGCACGATGTGGGGGATCATCAGGCCGACGAAGCCGATCACGCCTGAGAAAGCGACCATGACCCCCGTGATCAGGGCGCCAATGACGAAGATCGTGAGCCGGAAACGCGCCACGGGGATGCCGAGGGTGGTGGCGGTTTCATCGCCGACGGTCATGGCGTTCAGATGGCCTGACCTGAGCCAGAGATAGGCGCCGCAACCCAGTAGGATCACGGCGGGGTAGATGAGTTGGTTCCATCCCGCCAAGCCGAGGCCGCCGAGCATCCAGAACACCACCGTATGTGTGGCCCGTGGATCGCCAAGGAAGATCAGCACATTGGCGGCGGACATGACGATGAAGGACACGGCGACGCCGGCCAAGACCAGCCGGTCGGCGCTGGTGGCGGCTGCGAATTGCGTGACGGCGAGAACGATCAAGATCGCACCCAGCGAGCCGAGGAAGGCGAGCAGGGGGACGGTCAGCCCTCCGAGGAACAGCCCCGTGTGCAGCAGGGCCAGAATGGCGCCGAATGCGCCGCCTGCCGAGATGCCCAGCAGATGCGGGTCTGCTAGCGGATTGCGGGTGACGGCCTGAAGGCTTGCGCCGACGATCGCCAATCCCGCGCCGACGAGACAGGCGAGGATGGCCCTCGGCAGGCGGATGTTCCAGACGATGGCCTCCCGCCCGCCGGACCAGTCCACGGCCACGGCGCCGGGGGCGGCCTTGTTGGCCAAGATTCCCCAGACGGTTTTGACGGGGACCACGACGGCCCCCACGCTCACCGCAATCGACAGCGATGCCAGCAGGATTGCGATGCCGAACAGGCAAGTGATCCACACCCCCCGCGTGGGTTTCCGAGGCGCTATCGATCGCGGTTTAAACGTCATGAATGCTCACTGCCCCGAAACGCGGTGGCGAGGGTTTTGACCGCTTCGATGTTGCGCGGGCCGGGTGTGGCCTCGACATATTCCAGCACGACGAAACGGTCGTTGCGCACGGCATCGATGTCGGCGAAGGCGGGGTTCTCCATCATGAAAGCGCGCTTTTGATCGGCGGTGACTTCGCCATAATTGACGATCACGATGACTTCGGGATCGCGCGCGACCACGGCCTCCCAACCGACGGTGGCCCAGCTTTTCTCAAGGTCGTTCATGATGTTCGTGCCCCCCGCGGCCTCGATCAAGGCGTTTGGCATGGCATAGGCCCCGGCGGTGAAGGGCACATCTTCGCCGCTGTCATAGACAAAGACGCGGGGGGCGGTCTCAAGCGGGGGCAGCGCCGCTAGGAATGCGTCGAGTTCAGCTTGGTAGCCTTCGATCAAACTTTCCGCGCGATCCGAGACGTCGAAGATCGTGCCGAGATTGCGCATGTCGTTATACATATCCTCCATCGAGGATGGGGCTTTTTGACCGATATGGATGCAGCTTTCGGTGAGTTCATAGACTTGAATGCCGAAGGGGGCGAGCGTTTCTGGCGTCACTTCGCCGCCGACCTTCATGCCGTAGTTCCAACCGGCAAAGAAGAAGTCTGCATCCGCCCCGATCAGCACCTCCCGCGAGGGGTATTTCGACGACAGTTCCGGCAGCGCTGCGACACCTGCGGTCATCTCTTGGTCCAGTTTGTTCCAGCCCGAGATGCCGGTATAGCCCACCATGCGGTCTGCGAGGCCGAGCACCAGCATCATCTCAAGCAGGTTCACGTCATTGGCGACCGCGGCTTGGGGTGGGTGATCGAAGGTGACTTCGCGGTCGCAGCTTTGCACGGTGGTCTGGGCGAAGGCCGATCCGGCGATCATCAGGGCGGCGAGAGTGGTGAGAGTAAGTTTCATAAGAGTTTTCCGTTTCAATCTGGAAGGGCAAAAGAGAAATGCGCCGCGCCGCTGGGGGTGAGCCGCTCGCGCTGCGCGTCGACGCGAAATGTTCTTGAGACGAGATCATCGGTCAGAACCGTATTTGGCGGGCCGAAGCCCTGCGGATAGCCGTCTTTCAGCACCAGCACCTCGTCACAGATGCCATCGGCCATATTGAGATCATGAAGCGAGACGACGATGGTCATGTTCAATCCGCGGATCAGGGACACGATTTCAAGCTGGTGGCGTATATCGAGGTGGTTGGTCGGCTCATCCAGGACCAAGACCTGCGGCTCCTGCGCCAAGGCGCGGGCGACCATGACGCGCTGCCTTTCCCCGCCCGAAAGGGTGCCGACATCGCGGTGGGCGAGGGGGTGCAGGCTGAGCCGGTCCAAGACGCGGTCGATGATCTGCTCGTCCTTGCGGCTGGATGACGAAAACGCCGCGCGATGAGGCGTGCGGCCAAGGCGGACGATCTCCAAGACCGTCAGCCCAAAGGACGGCGTCTGTTCTTGCAAGACAGCGGCGATGCGCCGCGCGGCGGCACGGGCGGAGAGGGACCAAATATCCTGCCCGCCCACATGGATCGATCCCGTTTGGGGCGGTTGAAAACGGTAGAGCAGACGTAAAAGGGTGGATTTGCCCGCGCCATTCGGCCCCAACACGCCCAGAACGCCGCCCGCTGCGACGGTAAAGGACGTAGGGTGCAGAACCGGCTGGCCCGATTTTCCCGGCGCCCAGCTTACATCCTTTACTGCAAGGTCGGCGGCTCTCATGAGACGCGCAGGTGGCTGGGTTTCAGCTCGATCATCGCCGCGGGCACCCGCGCAAGGGTGGATTTGCGCAGTTTGCCGGGGCGGTCCAGCGAAGAGCACCAGCCGTCATTCAATGTGGCATAACGCTGGGCGAAGGCCACAAGGTCGTCGATGTCTTCGTCAGGGTCGATGTCGCCAAAGAGGTAGGTCGCCTTTTTGCTGGCGTGATAGGCCACCGTGCAGGGGCGGTCGCAGCCCGCCATACAGGCCACGCCCGCGATCTCGAAACCCTCAGGGATCGCCGCGCCGGCTGCCGCGATTGCGGCGCTCAGCCTCTGGATTAGGTCAAAGCCCGGCCGGCAATCCTTGCCCTTGTGTTTGCATGAGGTGCAAACCGTAATCCTGTGGTTTTGATGCGTATCCATGTCGCCCTCCGCGATCGCGCGGGGGATCGAGCAGCCATGTTCTACAGCAAGGGAGTTTCCCTGTCGCCATCATGTTCTCCTAACCAGACACCCCGTCTGGGTTGAGTTGCAATTACGGCCCTCTCGGTGCCGGTGATGGCAGGTCTCCTGACTCGCGGATCGACGCTCGCCCGAACCTTCCCAAGCCTAAAGCTCAGTGGTTTTGCCGGGGTCGCTCACCGCTCACAGTTGCGGGGGCAGTTACGGTTTCGGCGCGCGCTGCTTGCCTTACCGTATTCCCTTTTCATCCCAGACGCCGCTGCGGCGGCTGGAAACCATCGCCATGATCTGTGGCCGAAGAGCCATGCCGGGTCAAGCTGCTATCCCGCCTGTCGCTCCGGCCCATCGCGCCGGGCGCGTAGCATATCGAGGCTCCGGTTCAGTTCGGGGTTGGTCATATCGCGGGCGATGACGACAATGCGGGACTGCCGGTCGTCCTTTGGCCAGTCGCGCAGGGGGACGGGCGGATCGAAAAGATGCTGCACGCCGTGAAAGACAAAGGGGATGGGGACGTCTTCCAGATGCACGATGCCTTTGACCCGCAAAAGATCGGACCCGCGCAGCCTGACCAGCGTGTCGAGCCAAAGGTCGAAAGCCTCGGCCGGGATCGGTGCGTCTAGAACGATGGAGGCCGACCCGATCCGCGCATCATGTTGGTGGGTTTGCATCATGGGGGCGGATGCCGTGGGCGCGGCGAAGCCCGAGAGGTTGTCAAGCGGATCGGACTTTTCGACGGGCGTGAGCCATTCCATAACGTTGCTCGCATCAACCGCCCGCCGCATACCGCTGAGCCCCCAGAGCGATGCAACCGGGATAAGCCCGCGTTCGGCCTTGATGATGCGCGCCGTTTGATTGAGGTCGCGCAGCCTGCCTTCAAAGGCGGCAAGCGCTTGCTGGGTCACCAAGTCGGATTTGCTGAGCACCAGCAGATCGGCCATCGCCACCTGCGAGACGGCTTCGAACTGCTGATCCAGCGTGTCCGGCCCATTCGCGGCATCGACGACCGTCACAACCCCGTCCACGCGGAATTTGCGGGCCAGATAGGGATCGGCCAAAAAGGTCTGGAGAATGGGGCCGGGATCGGCCAGCCCCGTCGTCTCGATCACAACGCGGTCGAATTGCACGCGCCACGTCTGCCTGCGGCGCTTGAGGTCTTGCAGCGTCCGCGACAGATCCCCCCTGATCGAGCAGCACAGACAGCCCGATTGCATGAGAATGACCTCTTCGTCGGCGGTTTCGATCAGATCGTGGTCAAGCCCGGCCTCGCCGAATTCATTCACGACGACTGCGATTTTGGGAGCCTCTTCGCTTGCGACGATGTGATTGAGCAGCGTGGTTTTCCCCGCGCCGAGGAAGCCGGTCAGCAGGGTGACGGGAATGCGTTTGTCGGTGGCGGGCATGGTTTGCGGGCTCTGCTATGGATTATTTCAGAAACGTTATAACATCACAATATGAGGTGCAACCCGTAGGCCGGTGCCCCGAGCTTGCCAAATCCATGCGCTCAGCGCCTAAATTTTGGCAGGTCCACCTCAAACCGCCCAATCGAAGGGCGTTGTTGCTGCGCCGCAGAAAGCGACCTTGGGTTAGGGCTTGTTCCAACGCGCCCTGAAATTGAGGCTGCAGAGGCCTCGCTATGGGGCGGCGCCAAGGGAGTTGTCCGGCAAGGGGGCATCCGCGCGCGATAACAATAAACGCTGTGTGGAAGAGGCATCATCGCGTCTTTGCTTTTCCGCACACCAAACGGGGATACCGTCATGAAATTTTCCACCAAACGCACAGTCACGGCGACCGCTGCCCTTCTGCTCGCAGGTTCAGCCGCCGCTGCAGCCTGCGACGATCCGATCAAGGTTGGCGTGCTGCACTCCCTCTCGGGGACGATGGCCATTTCCGAGACGACATTGAAAGACACGATGGAGCTTTTGATCGCGCAGCAGAACGCCGCGGGCGGCTTGCTGGGATGTGAGATCGAAGCGGTCGTCGTTGACCCGGCTTCCGACTGGCCGCTGTTCGCAGAAAAGGCGCGTGAGCTTCTCACCGTCTCGGAGGTGGATGTCATCTTTGGCTCTTGGACCTCGGTCTCGCGCAAATCCGCGCTGCCCGTTCTGGAAGAGCTGAACGGCCTGATGTTCTACCCCGTCCAATATGAGGGCGAGGAAAGCTCGCGCAATGTGTTCTACACCGGTGCGGCCCCGAACCAGCAGGCGATTCCGGCCACCGATTATTTCCTTGAGGAACTGGGCGTCGAGAAATTCGCGCTGCTGGGCACTGACTATGTCTATCCCAGAACCACCAACAACATTCTTGAGCAATATCTGCTGGATAAGGGCATTCCCGAAGAGAACATCTTCGTCAACTATACGCCTTTCGGCCATTCCGACTGGTCCACGATCGTGTCGGATGTAGTCGAACTGGGCGCGGATGGCTCGCAGGTGGGCGTGATCTCAACCATCAATGGCGATGCGAATATCGGCTTCTACAAAGAACTGGCCGCGGCGGGCATCTCTGCCGATGACATTCCGGTCGTCGCCTTCTCGGTCGGGGAAGAAGAGCTTTCGGGCCTCGATACCGCTGACCTCGTGGGCCATCTCGCGGCTTGGAACTACTTCCAATCGGCTGAATCCGAGCAAAATGACGAATGGGTCGCCGCTTGGAAAGAGGCGATGGGCGAAGACCGGGTAACCAATGACCCGATGGAGGCGCATTACATCGGCTTCAACATGTGGGTAAACGCGGTCACCGAAGCGGGCACCACCGATGTGGATGCGGTGCGTGTGGCGATGTATGGGCAGGAATTCCCGAACCTCACCGGCGGGACAGCTGTCATGCTGCCCAATCACCACCTCGCCAAGCCTGTGTTGATCGGTGAAATCACCGAAGACGGCCAATTCGACATCATCAGCCAGACCGAAGAAGTGCCGGGCGATGCATGGACGGATTTCCTGCCTGAATCGGCGGTTCTGGTCTCCGACTGGAAAGACCTCGAATGCGGCATGTACAACAAAGAGACCGAGACCTGCGTTCAGTTGACTTCGAACTACTGAACCCAAGCGCCGGGCGCGTTTTCAGCCGTGCCCGGCATCCGTTTTGACCACTCCCTCTCCGAAAGCCCCATACCTCATGGTTCGAATGCTGCTCAGCCTGATGTGCTTGCTGGCCTCTGTCGGTTTTGCATCCGCTCAGGACCTCCAGTCCCTTTTGCAGACCCACGAAGCAGAGGTGATCAAACCCTCGCGTAAATCGGTCGGTGTCCTATTGGACGATCTGGTGGCCTCGGGCCTGCCGCAGGTGCCAGCCTTTCTGGAGCAATGGGCCGAGCGGAACGTCTGGCAAGACGATACCTCGGGCCTGTTCTACTTTGGGGCCGAGGCGGATGATACGCTCGCGCTGCGCGACATAGATACGGGCGAAGAGGCCACTGCGCCCTCGGATGGGTTCAGCCAATTGCGCCCCAATGGCGGCGTGCGGCGGGTCATCGGCACGGCCTTGGTGCAGTTTCAACTGTCCGATCCCGATCCTGCGCGCCGCCGCGCCGCGCTTGAAAGCATCGCGCGCCGCAGCGATGCCAGCCAGCTTGGCCCGCTCGTGGCCTCACTTGATGGAGAGGATGATCCCGCCCTGCGCGCCCGGAAGGCGCAATTGGCCAATTTCCTGACCGCGCGCTTTGGGCAGGCGGCTGATGAGCGCATTCGCGCGATTGAAAGCCTTTCCTCTGACACCTCCCTCGAAGCGCGGGCGGTGCTGAGCCAGATCCTCTCGGCCAAGACCGGCGTGGCCGAACAGCAGCCCGAGGGCAACATCGCCCGCATTCTTGATCCAATGGCAGCACCCTTAGCAAGCTATGAGACGCTGGTGGAGGCGGGCCTCGCCCCTGGGATCGTGCCACACGGCGAGATACGCGCGGCGCTGGAAGCCAAGATCGTCGATGGCCGCGTGGGCGGCGTCCCTCTGGCGCAATTGGATGACCCGGCGCGCCGGGTGGATGCCTATCGCGCGCTTGCCGAGGTAGGCAGCGTGCCGCCTCTGGTGACGCAGGATGATATCGATACCGCTCTGCAGAACGCGGTCTTCTATGAGCGCTACGCAGAGGAGGACGCCGCGATCACCGACGCGGCCCGCGCCACGCTCGACGCGGTCGAAACGCGGGTTGGCTGGGCGCAGACGTTGGATTTGACACTCGACGGTCTTTCGCTGGCCTCGATCTATTTCCTCGCCGCGATTGGGCTCGCGATCACCTTTGGGCAGATGGGGGTCATCAATATGGCCCATGGCGAGTTCATCATGATGGGCGCCTATACGGGCTATGTCGTGCAACTCGTCATCCCCGACTACACGATGTCGCTTCTGATCGCGCTGCCGCTGGCCTTTGCCGTGACCTTTGGCGCGGGCGTCGCGATGGAGCGGCTGGTGATCCGCCATCTCTACCATCGCCCGCTTGAAACCCTCTTGGCGACCTTCGGCATCTCGATCGCCCTGCAGCAGATCGCCAAGAACATCTTTGGCACGCAGGCCCGCCCGCTGACATCGCCCGAATGGCTGCGCGGGGCGCTGGTGATTTCGGATGTGGTTCAGATCAGTTTCATCCGCATCGCCATTTTCGTGCTGGCGCTGATCTTTCTGTTCTTGCTGCTGTATATTCTCAAGCGTACGCGCCTTGGCTTGGAGGTGCGCGCGGTGACGCAGAACCCCGGCATGGCGGCCTCAATGGGGATCAACCCGGACCGCATCAACATGATGACCTTCGGGCTGGGCTCCGGCATCGCCGGGGTCGCGGGCGTCGGCATCGGGCTTTATGCGCAGGTCACCTCCGAGATGGGCACGAATTACATCGTGCAAAGCTTCATGACCGTCGTGGTGGGCGGTGTCGGGTCGGTCTTCGGCACGCTGGCGGGCGCCGGTCTGATCGGTTTCCTGCAAAAGGGGATCGAGTGGTTGAACCCCTCCAATACGCTGGCGGCCCAGACCTACATGATCCTTTTCATCATCCTGTTCATTCAATTCCGGCCCAAGGGCATTGTCGCCCCCAAAGGCCGGGCAGCGGCGGATTGAGCCATGACCCAGACGCACAGCCAACGCAGTTCCTTCATCGGGCGCAATCCTTCGGTTCTCTACTTCCTCGCCGCGCTGGGCCTGTTCACGGCCCTTGTCACGGTGATGTCCGAAGCGGTGGGCACCGGGCTTGTCTCGACCTCTTTCGTCAAGACGCTGGGCAAAACCCTTTGCCTGTGCCTCGTGGCCATCGCGATGGATGTGGTCTGGGGCTATTGCGGTATCCTCAGCCTTGGGCATTTCGCCTTTTTCGGGATCGGGGGCTACGCCATCGGGATGTGGCTCATGTATGCGCGCACCGAAATCATCGTGGCCGACAGCCTCGCCGGTCAGACCATCCCGCCCACGCCGCAGGAGATATCGGACGCCATCGGAAACCAGATTTTCGGCGTTGTCGGCTCATCCGACTTTCCGCTGATCTGGGCCTTTGCGGACAGTCTGTGGATTCAATTGGCCTTCGTCGTGCTGATCCCCGGCGCGCTGGCGCTGATCTTTGGCTGGCTTGCGTTCCGCAGCCGCGTCAATGGGGTCTACCTGTCGATCCTAACCCAAGCGATGACACTGGCGCTGGCGCTTTACCTCTTCCAGAACGACAGCGGGCTGCGGGGCAACAACGGCCTGTCGGGCCTGCAAAACATCCCCGGCTTCGCCGACAGCGGGCAAGACATGGTGTCCATCGTCTTCTTCCTCGCCTCCGCCTTGGCGCTCGCATTGGGCTATCTGTTCTTCGCTTGGATCACCGACAGCAAGCTGGGCAATATCATCCAAGCCATCCGCGACGATGAATCGCGCGTCCGCTTCCTCGGCTATCATGTGGAAAGCTATAAGCTCTTCGTCTTTACCATCACCGCCATCGTCGCAGGCATCGCAGGCGCGCTCTATTACCCTCAGGCGGGCATCATCAACCCGGCTGAGATCGCGCCCATCGCCTCGATCTATCTCGCGGTCTGGGTCGCCATTGGCGGGCGAGGCCGGCTTTACGGGGCGGTCATCGGGGCGGCGGTGGTCTCGCTCCTGTCCAGTTGGTTCACGGGGGGCGGCGCGCCCAGCATCGATCTGGGGGTCTATACGATCCATTGGGTCGACTGGTGGCTGGTGCTGCTTGGCCTGAGCTTCGTACTTATCACGCTGTTTGCGCCCAAGGGCATCGGCGGCCTCTTTGACAAACTGGTGCGCAAGTCATGACTTCTCTTTTGGAAATGTCCGGAATCTCGAAATCCTTTGACGGATTTCAGGCGATCAAGAACCTCAGCCTCCAGATCGGGGAGCCGGAGTTGCGCGCCGTCATCGGCCCCAATGGGGCGGGCAAAACCACCTTCATGGATATCATCACCGGCAAGACGAAGCCGGATGAGGGCTATATTCGTTTCGGCGAAGACAGCCGCTCGCTCATCGGCCTGTCGGAAAACCAGATCGCCATGCTGGGGATCGGGCGGAAGTTTCAAAAGCCCACGGTTTTCGAGGCGCAAAGCGTGCGCGAAAACCTTGCCATGGCGCTCAAGAACCCGCGGGGCACCTTCTCGGTCTTGTTCTATCGCAAGAGTGCCGAGGGGGCGGCGCGGCTGGAACAGATCGCCGATGAGATCAACCTGACCGCCCATCTCTTCCGCCCTGCCGGAGAGTTGAGCCACGGGCAAAAACAATGGCTGGAGATCGGGATGCTGCTTGCGCAATCGCCGCGCCTGCTGCTGGTGGATGAGCCCGCCGCGGGCATGACCGCGCATGAGCGCGAGCACACCACCGACATCCTGAAGAGGGCGGCCGAGACCCGCGCGGTTATCGTGGTGGAGCATGATATGGAGTTCGTGCGGCGGCTGAACTGCAAGGTGACCGTATTGCACGAAGGATCGGTGCTCGCCGAAGGGTCACTGGATCATGTGACCAACAATCAGACTGTAATTGACGTTTATTTGGGGCGCACCGATGCTGGAGATTGAGAACCTGAGCCTGAAATACGGGCAATCCCAAATCCTGCACGAAATCACGTTGAACGCGCCCGTGGGGCAGGTGACCTGCGTGACCGGCACGAACGGGGTCGGTAAGACCAGCCTGCTGAAGGCCATCGCCGGGCGGCACCCTTTTTCGGGCGGGCGGATCAGGCTTAATGGGGAGGAGTTGCAGCCGGGACGTGCGGCACTCTCGGCCAAGGCGGGCGTCGGATATGTGCCGCAGGGGCGTGAGATTTTTCCACTGATGACTGTGCAAGAGAACCTTGAGACGGGCTTTGCCTGCCTGCCCAAGTCCGAGCGCAGGATCCCGGACGACATTTTCGATCTCTTCCCCGTCCTCGCTGAGATGAAGACCCGGCGCGGGGGCGACCTTTCGGGCGGGCAACAACAGCAGCTTTCCATTGCCCGCGCACTCATCGCGCGGCCCAGCGTGCTGCTGTTGGACGAACCCACCGAGGGGATTCAGCCCAATATCATCCAGATGATTGGCCGCACGATCCGGCTTCTGCGGGATCGGGGGGAGTTGGCCATCGTGCTGGTCGAGCAGAACTTCGATTTTGCCTATAACAACGCGGATCATTTCCACGTCATGCAGCGTGGCCGGATCACCCAATCGATCCCAAAGTCCGAAGCGAAACGAGAGCAGCTTTTGGATGCGCTTGCGCTCTAGCTGACCCCTCAAAACGGGATCGCGCAGGACTCCGGATGGGGGTTTAGGCGCGGAAACCTCCTATTATTGTGGGGGCGCGTGGCAGCAAAGTCTTGACTTCCCGACCGTCAAACGGTGTACCTGCGCGAAACCTGAAATAGCCCTAGGAAGGGACCATCATGCACGCCTATCGCAGCCATACCTGTGCCGATCTGAGCCTTGAGAACAAGGGTGACACCGTGCGCCTGTCCGGCTGGGTGCACCGGGTGCGGGACCACGGCGGTGTGCTGTTTTTGGACCTGCGCGACCATTACGGGATCACTCAGGTCATCTGCGACCCTGACAGCCCGGCCTTCGCCGAGATGGAAAAGGTCCGTGCGGAATGGTGCGTGCGCATTGATGGCACCGTAAAGGCGCGGGACGAGAGCCTTGTGAACCCCAAGTTGCCCACGGGCGAGATCGAAGTCTACGCGCGCGACATCGAAATCTTGGGTTCTGCCGCGGAACTGCCGCTTCAGGTCTTCGGCGATCAGGAATACCCCGAGGAGACGCGTCTGCGCTATCGCTACCTCGACCTGCGCCGGGAGAAGATGCAAAAGAACATGGCGCTGCGCTCTGACGTGGTGGCCTCGATCCGCAAGCGCATGTGGGATCAGAACTTCCGCGAGTTCCAGACGCCGATCATCACCGCCTCCTCCCCCGAGGGCGCGCGCGACTTCCTCGTGCCGTCGCGTCTGCATCCGGGCAAGTTCTACGCCCTGCCGCAGGCGCCGCAGCAGTTCAAACAGCTGCTCATGGTCTCGGGCTTTGACAAATACTTCCAGATCGCGCCCTGCTTCCGCGACGAAGACCCGCGCGCCGACCGCTCGCCCACCGATTTTTACCAGCTCGACATGGAGATGTCCTTTGTCACGCAGCAGGACGTCTTCGACACGATCCAGCCGGTGATCGCAGGCATCTTCGAAGAGTTCGGCGGCGGCAAGAAGGTCGACGAGACTTGGGAGCAGATTTCCTATAAGGATGCCGCGCTGTGGTATGGCTCCGACAAGCCCGACCTGCGCAATCCGATCAAGATGCAGGTGGTGAGCGAGCACTTCCGCGATTCCGGCTTCGCGATCTTTGCCAAGCTGCTTGAGCAAGAGGGCACCGAAATCCGCGCCATTCCCGCGCCCACAGGCGGCAGCCGAAAGTTCTGCGACCGCATGAACGCCTTCGCGCAGAAAGAAGGGTTGCCCGGCATGGGCTATATCTTCTGGCGCGATCAGGGCAACGGAATGGAGGCGGCAGGCCCGCTGGCCAAGAACATCGGGCCCGAGCGCACCGAAGCGATCCGCCAGCAGTTGGGTCTGGGCGTCGGCGATGCGGCCTTCTTCCTCGGCGGCAAGCCGAAGAGCTTCGAGGCCGTCGCAGGCCGCGCGCGTAACGTCATCGGCGAGGAGTTGAACCTCACCGACAAAGAGCGTTTCGCCTTTGCATGGATCGTGGATTTTCCGATTTACGAGCGCGACGAAGAGACCGGCAAGATCGACTTCGAACACAACCCCTTCTCCATGCCCCAAGGCGGGATGAAGGCGCTGGAGGGTGATCCGCTCAAGGTGCTGGGCTACCAGTATGACCTCGCCTGCAACGGCTACGAACTGGTTTCGGGCGCGATCCGGAACCACAAGCCCGAGATCATGTTCAAAGCCTTTGAAATCGCGGGCTACGGCGAAGACGAGGTGCGCAAACGTTTCGGCGGCATGGTCAACGCCTTCCAATACGGCGCCCCGCCCCACGGTGGCTGTGCTGCGGGCATCGACCGTATCGTCATGCTGCTGGCCGAAGAGCAGAACATCCGCGAAGTCATCCTCTTCCCGATGAACCAGCGTGCCGAAGACCTGATGATGAACGCCCCCTCCGAGCCCAGCAGCGATCAGCTGATGGAACTGGGGCTGCGGGTCATTCCGCAGGAGTGATCCTGTCTGAATGAAGTCTCGCCCCCGGCTCAGTCGGGGGTGATATTGCCCGGTAGGATGCCCAGCACCAGAACCGGGCAGCCGCCGCTGCGCCCGGCGGCGATGCGGCTGATCAGCTTGTGGGTGCCGGTGGTGCTGGCCCCGAATTTCGCGCTGACGGTCTTGTCGGTCTCATTGCCGAATTTGTCCAAGCAATTGCCGAGCGATTTGAAAAAGTCGTTCGACAGTTCGCGCGTCACGATGACGCCCACGTCGATCACCCCCGCTTCGAAGAAGCTGCGAAAGGCGTATAGGTCGCGGTCGTAGGTCTGGTCCTTGCTGTTCCACTCATAGTCGAACGCCACCCGGCCACGCCAGAAATCGACCATATGATTGTGGATGAAGTCTTCGCGGATGATGCGGTCGACTTCGGGCGCGCTGTCGCCCTTGCCCGCGGTGAGCTGCACCAGCAGGTCGGCCTTGATGCGCACCTCTTCGTGGAAATTCTCGGCTGCCGCATATTGCGCGAAACGGGTGGTGGCCGACATGCGGTTGCCCCCCGGCGCGCGGATTTCATCGCGGCTGATGGTGAATTGGCGCAGCACGCGGATGATCGCGGCCAGTTCCTCGGGCGCGCGCTGTTGCAGCACGGCGGCGGCGCTGCGGTAGCTGGTGACGGAATAGCGGTCGCGCAGATCGACGGGCAGCAGGTCTTCGACAAGCCTTTCGTCGTCGAAAACCGCGTCGTCAATGCGCCGCGCCAGATTACTCAGCCGCGACACTGGAATTGTAGCTGTAGGTCTTCCAATCGGGCTTGTAATCCGCCTCGGCCTGATTGCCCCAAACGGTCCAACCCTCTCGTACCCCACGCCCAAAGAGTTCGAGGTAGGGGCCCCAAGAGCAGCTTTCGATCAGGTCATATTGCTCATCCGGCTTGCGCGAATGCTCGCGCTTGCGGGTTTGCAGCATGTTCACCTGCCGCCGCCCGGCGTCGAGCGTGCGCACGTTCTTACCACGCACGCCGAAAAGCAAAATCTCGGTCACATTGCGGAAGTAAAACCCCACGCCGCGCCCATCACTGCCGCCATCCTTGCGGATTTTGTGCCAGATGATGTTGGATTTATACTCAAACCCCCAAGCCTTGAGCACCTGCAACCCTTCGGGCAGGAGGGCATTTGGCACCCACATGTAGCAATGCGCGCGGTCTTCGAGGTGATCGGCCACGGGCAGGGCGCAGATATCCTCAACCGTCATCGTGGGATAACGGGCCAAGCGCTTATGCTCGGGCGCGACCTTTCCGGTGCGGTTGGTAAAGCGCCACGGCGGGTCCGCCATGACGCATCCAAACCGGTCTTTGCCCAGAAAGTCGCGTAGGTCTTGTGATGGATTATCGCTCATATCCAATATATTGCGTTCCCTCGGGCTTTCTTGCAACCGCAACCTGCCCGGCGGGGCTGGATATCCACAAGAACGTTAAGGGAACACATCTAGCAGGGAAGAGCGGCTTGGGTCAATCCTCAAGGCTGTCTTCGCGCTTTTCCTCGATGAGTTTGGCTTCCTTTTCCTTACGCTTCAGGAACTTGTCGCCGAAGGCCTCGTTCTGTTCCTCGCCGATAACCTTTTTCGCGCGGGTGAAAAGCTCGTCTTCTTCCTCATCCATGTGATGCTCGTAATCGTGCTTGAGCTGCTTGAAACGAGTCAGCCAAGCCGACGAGGACATATCGGTTTCGCGCAATTCCTCCATGATGTCGTCGAGCTGTTGGTGCTCATGCACCGAATGACGGGCGTGATCTTGGCCCCATGTCTCGGACATTAGTGTGGAATAAAAGGTCTCTTCCTCGGCGGCGGCGTGGGATTTCACATCATGGTAAAAGCGGTCCCAAGCTTTGCGGCGCTCGGCGCTGTCGCCTGCGGTATCGGCAATGGTGTTCAGCAGGGCGCGGTGTTCATCATGATCTTCTTTGATCGCGTCATAGATGGAGGGCATGGGAAAATCCTTTGGTGTTACCTGTGGCTAACGCCGCAGCCACCGGCAGGTTCCCGCCTTAGAAGACCGTGCCCTGCGCCGCTTGGCTGGCAACCTCTTGGAACAGCCCGCCGGTTTGCGCGTGAAATGCTGCCAATGCGACGACCACCAGCCCAAGCGCATTCGCGCCCACAACGATCCAGTCGACCGGCTTTGCGGCTGTCGCGCTGTCCTTGGTGTGCTGGCTCATCTCACCCTCCCGGGCCTTTGCGGTTGCGACGATGCTGAAGGCTGATTGTGGCATCAATGTGTAGCTTGGAGGCTGAGACTGGGGTCTGATGCGATTATTTCAAGTTTATTCAGCTTGGCGGCTCGAAAACGCCGGTGCATAACTTTTCCATGAACAGTAAATCTGACCCGCGCCCCGTTGGGCCCCTTGTTGAGAATTGGTCCGAGCCGCCGCGCCCGGCGGGTGAGGTGCTCACCGGCCGTCATGTAGTGTTGGAACCGCTTTCGGCCGAGAAACACGCGGCGCTGCTCTATCCCGCCTATCTGGGGGAGGATCACGTTTGGGATTATCTCCCCTACGGGCCATTCTCGTCGGCGGCGCAGTACCACCGTTGGGTGCGCGACAATGCGGGAAAGGCCGATCCCTATTTTATGGCGGTGAAAGACCGCGCCCGGGATCAATGGCTGGGCGTGGCGAGCTTCCTGCGGATCAAGCCCGAGGCGGGCAGTATCGAAGTGGGCCATATCAACTTCAGCCCCGCGCTTCAGCGCACCCCGGCGGCGACCGAGGCGATATTCCTGATGATGCAATGGGCCTTTGGGGCGGGCTATCGCAGGTTCGAGTGGAAGTGCGACGCGCTCAACCGTCCGTCGCGCCGCGCGGCGCAGCGTCTGGGGCTGAGTTATGAGGGCGTCTTTCGGCAGGCGGCCATCGTCAAAGGACGCAACCGCGACACGGCTTGGTTCGCCGCGATCGACACGGAATGGCCCGCGCTGAAAGAGGCGTTCGAGGTCTGGCTTGCCCCCGGCAATTTCGACGGGCAGGGGCAGCAGAAAGAGCGGCTTGGCGATCTGACCCGCCTTGTCCGGGTGGCGGGGGATCCGACGCTTTAACCCGTCAGGCTAGATCGCCAGCTTTTCAGCAAGGCGGTGCTGGATCATCCCGGTGATGGCTGCGGTCTCTGGCCCCGCAGGTTGGCCCAGGGCACGTTTATGGGCCAAGGCGCGGGCAGCTTCTTCCAAACGTTGGTCATTGGCCGAACGGGCCACCCCGCACAGGAATTGCGCGACGTAATCCAGCGTGTGATTGTCGGGCGCGTCCCCCAGCACGTCAGCGATATGGGCAATGTCATCTTGGAAACCGATCCGGTCGGGGGTGACATCCTCATCCGGCAGGATACGCGGCCCCCGGGGGCGGCGGTCGTCGGACAGTGCGGCGAGGATGGCTTGCTGAAAGGAGGACAGCGAGGTGATCGGCTTGGACAGGAACCCATCCACCCCCGCCGCGCGGGCGTCAGGCTCCATATGGCTGTCGCCAGAGATGGCGATGATCGCCTCGACCCGCGGTGTGCTTTGCATGAGTTCGGCAATCAGGTCCAACCCGCTGCCGTCAGGCAGGCCAAGGTCGACCAGCGCCACGCTGGGGCGGTAGACCTGCAAATGCCGCCGGGCCGAGCGCAGGCAGTCCGCCCGTCTGATCCGCGCGCCCGAGCGCAGGCAGAGCAGGCGCATCGCCTCACAGGCGAAACGGCTGTCTTCGACCACCAGAACGGTAAGGCCTAGCAGAGGCCGCTCCGCCGTGGGGGTGAGGGTCGGTCTTTCAAAGGGGTCGGTATCGTCCATCATCGCCTCCAAGAACAACTGCAGCGCCATCGTTACGCCGCGTTGGCTAATGACGCGTTAACGTGACGCATTGTTGTTTACCGGGGCGGCGGGCATAAAGCTGGCAAATCACGAGGAGCATTCAGGATGATCGGACGTCTTAACCATGTGGCCATCGCGGTGCCGGATCTCGAAGCGGCGGCGGATCAGTATCGCCACGCGCTTGGTGCCAAGGTCGGCGCGCCGCAGGCCGAACCGGACCACGGGGTGACCGTGATCTTCATCGAACTGCCGAACACCAAGATCGAATTGCTGCACCCCTTGGGCGAAGACAGCCCGATCAACGGCTTTCTGGAAAAGAACCCCGCAGGCGGCATCCACCACATCTGCTATGAGGTCGAGGACATCCTCGCCGCGCGGGACCACCTGAAATCCACCGGCGCGCGTGTCTTGGGCTCGGGCGAGCCGAAGATCGGGGCCCATGGCAAGCCGGTATTGTTCCTGCACCCCAAGGATTTCAACGGCGCGCTCGTCGAGCTTGAGGAGGTCTGATCATGGGTATCGTTTCCGGGCTCGTCCTCTTTGCCGTCATCTGGTCGATGACATTCCTGATCGCCCTGCCGATCCGGGTGCAAACCCAAGGCGACGCGGGCGCGGTGGTGCCGGGCACCCATGCAGGCGCGCCCGAGCAGCATCATCTGGGCCGCAAGGCGCTGTGGACCACGCTGGTCGCCGCGATCATCTGGGCGATCAGCGCGACGATCATCCTGTCGGGCTGGATCAGCGTGGCGGATATCGAAGGCTGGCTGCATCCGAATGCGGCACCAACGCATGGTACAGGTGGGTAAAGGTCGCCGCGCCTAGGATCGGGATCAGCAGGTTCAGCAGCGGTACCGAAAGCGGCACCGCCATCAGCACCCCGGCCACCCAGATCGTGCCCGCATGGCGGCGACGCAGGCGCTTGGTCTCGTCCCGCCCGTGGCGGCGCAGCGCGGCGAGGGTGAAATACTCCCGCCCCAGCAGAAACCCGTTCAGCCCCCAGAAGATAAACAGCGCCGCTGGGGCGAAGAGCAGGTAAAGCACCAGCGCCAGCAGGTTCGCCCCCACCAGCACGCCCATGAAATTGACCGTATCGCGGATGGCGTCGCCCATGCTGACTTGGTTCGCGGGGGGCAGATGGGGGTAGTGCACCTCTTCCACCGCATCGGCCACTTCATCCAGAAACATCGAGGTGATCGCCGAGGCCACGGGCACCATCAGGAAGACCGAGAGGACCATCAGCAGGATCAGCGCGCTCCAACTCAGCAGATCGTCGAGCCAGTTGACCTCTCCCAGCACGGGCAGCCAAGCGTCTTCGGGGGTGACCCAGTCCACCAGATAGGCAAAGCCCGCCGTGGCCGCGATCAGCAGCGCCAGCGACAGGCCCACGCCCAAGAGCACCACCTTGCGAAAGCGCGCATCGCCCAATTGGCCAAGCGCCCGGGTGAATGACCTGAGGATCGCGTTTACAGCCATGTGGTGATCCCGTCGATGTCCGGGCGCGGACGCTCCGGCGGCGCGGTGGTTTCGGTGCCAATGTGAATGATGCCCGCGATGCGCTCATGCGAGGCGAGGGCCAAACCCTCTTCCATAAAGCCCCGGTCATGGGCGGGCCAACCGCTCAGCCAATTGGCGCCCCAGCCTGCGGCGAGGGCGGCATTCAGAAGCGCGAGGCAAACCGCCCCGGCGGAATAGGTCTGCTCCAGCGGCGGAATTTTGGGAGAGGGCTTTTGCACCTCGATCACCGCCACGGCAAGGTTGCCCTGATCGAACTGGCCACGCCCCTTGGCGATCTCTTCGGCCCCAAGGCCAAGCGCCGCGCCGCGTGTCTCGACCACCTCGGCCAAACGCGCCATCGCGGCATGGTCGATGACCACGAAACGCCAAGGCTCCAACTTGCCATGATCCGGCGTGCGCGCGGCGGCGGTCAGAAGCGGGCGTAGGGCCTCGGCATCGGGCACCGGCAGGCCCAGTGTCTTGGCCGGGCGCGAGCGGCGGTTTTGCAAAAAGGCGAGGGCGGAAGGGTCAGCTACGGGCATCGGGGTCTCTTACAGGTCCAGTTGCTGCGCCATATCGTCAATCGACTGGCGGAGGAAGGCATCAAAGGCGGGCGAGGGTTGGCGCGCGTTGAGCGACCGCGCCATCGGGGCCGGCGCGTCGATTGCGCTGCCGCTCAGCGCGGCGATCGTGGCATGACCGCAGAAGGGGACATAGGCCTCGGAATAGCCGCCCTCATGCACCAGCACCAGCTTGCCATCGCAAAGCCGCTCGGCGGTGCTGCGAATGCGTTTGGTCATCTCGGCAAAGGTTTCGGCGGTGGCCTGCATCCGTGCCAGTGGGTCGATGATCGCCGCGTCATAGCCGCAGGCGACGATGATCATGTCGGGGGCGAAAGCTTCGATCGCCGGGATCACCACGCGGTCCATCGCATGGAGATAGGCGGTATGGCCCGAGCCTGCGTGCATCGGCAGGTTGATGTTATAGCCTTCGCCCGCCCCGCGTCCGCGATCCTTCAGGCCGCCGGTGTCGATGGGGTAATTCCCCTCTTGGTGGAGCGAGATGGTCAGCACGTCATCGCGGTCATAATAGATCGCCTCGGTCCCGTTGCCGTGGTGCACGTCCCAATCCAGCACGATGACGCGCTTTGCCAGCCCCTTGGCCTGCGCGGCCTCAATGGCGATGGCGATATTGGCGAGAAGGCAGAAACCGTTGGGCAGATCCGGCAGGCAGTGGTGCCCCGGTGGGCGGCTGAGGGCATAGGCATTCTGTAGCTTGCCCCGCGCCACGGCATCGACGGCGGCGATGGACAGCCCGGCAGAGAGCGCGGCCAGTTCATAGCCGCCACGGGCGAAAGGCACCGCATGGCCCAGCTCACCACCCCCCGCATCCGAAAGGCGTTTGAAGTCGTCAAGATAGGTTTCGGGATGCACCCGCGCCAAGGCCTCCCGGTTGGCGGGGGCAGCGCTGCGGGTGTCGAGTTCGGCGAAGAGCCCGGTCACCTCCATCAGGTTCTTCATCCGGCGCTTGGTCTCGGGGTTTTCCGGCAGGCCTCCGGCGGCGAGGGGCTGCACCAGCCCGCCCACCGGCATGGTAAAGACGTAGTTGCCCCCTGCGTGCCAAAAGCAGCGTTCGTCCCAGAAAAAACCTGTGGTCATCTTGTGCTCCCCTTCATCCTTGCGGGGAAGGTGGCGTAGGGCGGCGGGATTGTCCATGGCGCGGGGGGCTCACGCGGGCGGTGGCGCGTGAGGTGGGTGCGGGATTTGGTATTTGAGAAAGGATGAAGGGGGGAAGGGGGCGCTTTGGGTGGAAAGCGTAGGGCTTGGGGTGGCCCTAGCGCCTTTGGGGGGCGCTAGGGGTTTTGGTGGTTAGCCGACCATGCCGACGATCTCATAGGTGCGTTTGAGGATCGGGGCGGTGATCTCGCGCGCTTGTTCCGCACCGCGGGCGAGGATGCGGTCGATCTCGGCCGGATCGGCCATCAGGCGCTGCATTTCGGCGGTGATCGGGCCCATTCTGGAGACGGCCAGTTCCGCCAGCGCAGGCTTGAAGGTGCCGAATTGCTGGCCGCCGACTTCCGCCAGCACCTGATCGACGGATTGGTCGCTGAGGGCGGCGTAGATGTTCACGAGGTTGCGCGCCTCGGGGCGGTCCTTCAGGCCCTCAGCCTCGGACGGGAGGGCGTCGGGGTCGGTCTTGGCCTTGCGGAACTTCTTGGCGATCGTGTCGGCATCGTCGGTCAGGTTAATGCGGCTCGCGGGCGAGGGGTCGGACTTTGACATCTTCTTGGACCCGTCGCGCAGGGACATGACGCGGGTGGCCGCGCCTTCGATCACCGGTTCGGTGAGCGGGAAGAAGTCGACGCCGTAGTCGTGGTTGAACTTCGCGGCGATGTCGCGGGTCAGCTCTAAGTGCTGTTTCTGGTCCTCGCCCACCGGCACATGGGTGGCGTGGTAGATCAGGATGTCGGCGGCCATCAGCGCGGGGTAGGCGAAAAGCCCCAGCGAGGCGGCTTCGGCGTTTTTGCCGGCCTTGTCCTTCCACTGGGTCATGCGGCCCATCCAGCCCATGCGCGCGACGCAGTTGAAGACCCAAGCCAGTTGCGCGTGCTCAGGCACTTGGCTTTGGTTAATCAGGATGGATTTTTCAGGGTCGATGCCCGAGGCGATGAAGCCGGCGCAGAGCTCGCGGGTGCTTTTCTTCAGGTCCGCCGGGTCTTGCCAGACTGTGATCGCGTGCAGGTCAACCATGCAGTAGATCGATTGCACGCCCTTTTCCTGCGCATCGGCGAAACGTTTCAGCGCGCCGAGGTAGTTGCCCAAATGCAGGTCGCCCGAGGGCTGAATGCCGGAAAACACGCGCGGGGTGAATTGGGTCTCGGACATCGGGAGGCACCTCTGGGCTGGAAAGTCTTGCGCGGCAGGCTTACTTCTGGCCGCGAACCCCGTCAAGGAGCGCCCATGCAAGACCCAGACCTCCAGCCCCCCGTGAACCCGCTGCCGCCCGCGGTTGTCATTCTGTTTCTGGCCATTGCCGGGGTCGAGGTGGTGCTCTCTCTGGCCGAGGCCGGGCTGGTGGGCGGCCCCGCTGCCGTGGGCTGGCGGCTGGCGCTGGTGCGCGACTTTGGTTTTTCGGGGCTGATCTTTGACGCGATGATTGGCGCAGGCCAGTACCCGATCGAACATATCTGGCGGGTGGTGACTTACCCCTTCATCCATCTGGGCTTTACCCATGCGATCTTTGCCGTGGTGCTGCTTTTGGCCTTGGGCAAGTTGGTGGCCGAGGCGATGGGGCAATTGGCGTTTGTGGTGATCTTCGTGCTGTCGGGCATTGGCGGGGCGCTTGTTTATGGGGCGCTATTGAACGATCCGGTCTGGCTCGCCGGGGCCTATCCCAATGTTTACGGGCTGATCGGTGGCTATAGTTTCGTGATGTGGCGGCGGCTGCTGGGTTCGGGCGGGCCGCAGTATCAGGCCTTTACGCTGATCGCGCTGCTGATGGGGCTCCAGCTGTTCTGGGGTATGTTTTTCGAGACTGGCTTTCTTTGGGTGGCGGAGCTCGCCGGGTTCATCTGTGGTTTCGGGCTGAGCTTTCTGGTCGCGCCCGGGGAATGGACGCGACTGCGGGCGCGGTTGCAGCAGCGTTAACCGCGCCGCATCGCCGATTTGAACTCCGACAGGCGGAATGCGCCGATCAGCTGGCCGACACCGAAGTAGCTGACCGCGGCGATCACAAGCAGCAGCACCAGCGCCAGTCCGCGCCACCACGGCATGCCGAGCATCGGTTGCAGCGCGGCATTGCCCAGCCAAAGCGCGACGCCCATGGCGGCCGAGGCGATGAGGATGCGCCAGATGCGTTTGTGGAAGCGCGCGTCGAACTTTACCGCATCGCCAAAGCGCCGTGCGCCGATCGCGAGGCAGGCGAACATCGTCCAGCCTGCCAGCGTCGTGGCGACCGCCGGGGCGATCCAGCCGATGAAGGGGGCAAGGCCGACGGCGAGCGCCGCGTTCACCACCATGGCGATCACGGCGAAATGGAAGGGGCGGCGGGTGTCTTCGCGCGCGAAATAGACTGGTTGCAGGATCTTTTGCAGCACGAAGGAGGGCAGGCCGAGGCCGTAAACCATTACCGCCGTGGCAATCGCGGCGGTGTCATCGACGCCCGAGGCGCCGCGCTCGAACAGCACGGTGACCAGCGCGAAGGGGATCACGATCAGCGCGACCGAGGAGGGGATTGTCAGGGCCAGCGAAATCTCGGCGGCGCGGCTCAGCGCGGTTTGCGCACCTGCGTCGTCTCCGGCCCGCAGGCGGCGCGACAGGTCGGGCAGCAGCACGATGCCCACGGCGATGCCCACCACGCCCAAGGGTAGTTGATAGAGGCGGTCGGCGGCGAAGAGCCATGAGACGGCCTTGTCATATTGGCTGGCCACCAATTGCCCGACCACGAGGTTGATCTGCATCACGCCCGAGGCCAGCGCAGCGGGCAGGGCGATGACGATCATCGCGCGCATGTCGGGGGTCCAGCGCGGGCGGGAGGGGCGCAGCGGGAAACCCGCTTGGGCCGCGGCGCGCCATGTCAGCGCCAGCTGTGCCACACCGGCGACGGGGATCGACCAGATCAGCCAAAGCGCCACTTCGCCCCCGGTAAGCGCGGCAAAGGTCATGGCGGCGATGACGAAGATGTTCAAGAGCACCGGTGCTGCGGCGGCCACGGCAAAGCGTCCGGTGGCGTTGAGGATGCCTGAGAACAGCGCCGACAGCGACATGCAGAGGATATAGGGAAAGGCGATGCGGCCAAAGGCGACCGTCATGTCAAAGCGCGGGTCTCCGACGAAACCTTCGGCGGTCAGCCAGACCAAGCCGGGCATGAAGATCATGCCCAAAGCGGTCAGCGCCAGCACCACCAGCGACAAGCCGTTGAAGGCATCGCGGGCGAATGTCCCGGCGCCTTCCTCCCCCTCCAGCTTTTTGGCGAACATCGGCACGAAGGCCGCGTTGAACGCGCCTTCGGCAAAGAAGCGGCGGAACATATTGGGCAGGCGGAAGGCGGCGACGAAAGCGTCCATGACCGGGCCGGGGCCGATGAGTGACAGCAGCAGCACTTCGCGCAGGAAGCCGAGCACGCGGCTCAGCAGGGTCCAGACCCCGACAGTGAAAAAGCCGGACATAAGACGGATAGGTTTCATCGGAGGAGCCTTAATTTGCGCTGCGGTGATCCCTAGCGCGGGCGGTCACCCGGTGCAATCGCGGTGAGCGGCAGGAAATGCCCCGCCGCCCGCTGGGGCAAGGCGGCGCTTATCCCCCCGTGGGGTAGATGAACCCATTGATCGGATAGGTGCTGCCAAAGGCGCCCGGCTGGCTTTCCAAGCGCACGGCGGACCAGTCGTTGTCGTCGGAGACGTCGATCACCGCCATTTTCAGCGAAACCTCGTTGCGCTTCCAATTGGCGTGATCCACCCGGATTTCGCGGGGTGAGACGATGTCGGAAACCACAGCGATATGGCCCATCGGCATGGAGCGGGTGGCGCTGAAGGCCATCACAGCACCGACGACAGGGGCATCGCCGCGCGGGTAAAGCCCCTTGGCCTTGCCCCACCATGTCTCCGCATTGCCGCGAATCTGGATGCCGCTGACATTGCGGGCGAAGGGCACGCACCAAACGCGCTGGCCCTTGGCGCGCATGTCTTTGGCGGTCTGGACGGCCATGAAATGCCGCTGGGGATCGATGCCGCCGAAATCATAGGTCTGCGGGAGGTCAGGCGCTTTGGCGCAGGCTGCCGTGAGAAGAAGTGTGGCGCAAAGGGCCATCAGGCCCCGGTTCGGCAGTGCGGCGCGTGTCACGCTCATATGTCCCTCATTCATGGAATCCCGTCTCAGCGGCGGGTTGCAGGGATTTTGAGGATCTGATGCGCAAAGCAAAGCGGCCAAAGAGCGGGTGGCGAAAACCCGCCGATGAGGCGGAGGCTGGGGGCTAGCCCTCCGCCCGCTCGACCCCTGCGGCAATCGCTTCGCGCAGGCGTTTCTCCAAGGTGCGCTGCTTGGCCTCGGTATAGTATTTCAGGCCGAACATATCCTTGACGTAGAAAGTATCGACCACCTGTTCGCCATAGGTCGCGATCACCGCATTGGCGATATAGACGTTGGAGGCCGCCAAGGTGCGCGTCAGATCATAGAGCAGACCGGGCCGGTCGCGGGTGTCGACCTCGATGATCGTGTAGATTTCCGAACCTTCGTTGTCGAAGGTGATATGTGTGGGCACTTTGAAAGCGCGCTCGCGCTTCTTGACCTTGTCGCGGGATTTCAGCGCGTCGCGGGCAACGATCTCACCGCGCAGGGTCTTGAGGATCATCTCGCGCAGCCGCGGCAGGCGGCTGGCCTCATAGGGCTGATCTTCGCTGTCCTGAATCCAGAAAGCGTCAGTTACGAAACCGTCCTTCGTCGTGTAGCTGCGCGCATCCACCACATTGGCGCCGACCAGCGCCAGCGCGCCTGCAAGCCGGGCAAAGATGCCGGGGTGATCGGCCATGACGAAACAGGCCCGCGTCGCACCGCGGTCTTCGTCGGGGTGCAGATCAATGCGGATATCGTCATTGCCGATGTCGCGCAGCAGTTCCGCAAAGGCGACATGCGCGGTGACATGCAGACCCTGCCAATAGGGCGGATAATGGCGGGCCGTCTCGCGTTGCAGGTGTTTGCGCGGCCAATCGGAGAGCGCGGCGCGCAGGGCTTTCTTGGCCTCCGCGCCCCGGTTTTCGCGGTTGAGGTCTTCGAGCCCGGTTTCCAGCGCCCGCTCGGTCTGGCGATAGAGCGCGCGGATCAGCACCGCTTTCCAATTGTTCCATGTGTTCGGCCCGACGCCACGAATGTCGCAGACCGTCAACACGCAAAGCAGGTCGAGCCGTTTGACCGTCTGCACCGCCTTGGCAAAGTCGCGCACCGTGCGCGGATCGGCAATGTCGCGTTTCTGCGCCATGTCGGACATCAGCAGGTGATAGCGCACCAGCCATTCCACCGTATCGACCTCATCGCGTTTCAGCCCCAGCCGCGGGCCAATGCGCCGTGCCAGTTTCGCGCCGATGATGGAATGGTCCTCGGGCCGCCCCTTGCCGATGTCATGCAGCAGCAGGGCCACATAGAGCACCTTGCGGTTCACCCCACGTTTCAGGATCGAGGAGGCGACGGGCAGTTCCTCTTCCAGCTCGCCCTTTTCGATCCGGGCGAGGTTGGCGATACATTGGATGGTATGTTCGTCGACGGTGTAGGAATGATACATGTTGAACTGCATCATCGCGACGATCGGCTCGAACTCAGGAATGAAGGCGCCTAAGACGCCCAATTCGTTCATCCGCCGCAGGGAGCGTTCGGGATTGCCGTGTTTCAATAGCAGGTCGAGGAAGATGCGCCGGGCTTCGGGCGTGCGGCGCATATCATCGTCAATCAGCGCGAGGTTGGCCTTGATCAAGCGCATCGCATCGGGGTGGATCAACATGCCCGTGCGCAGTGCCTCTTCGAAGATGCGCAACAGGTTCAGCTTGTCTTGCAGAAACTCTTCGTCGTCCTTCACCGCGATGCGGTTGTGGACCACCTGAAACCCGTCGCGGATTTTCGGGCGGCGGCGGAAGATGCGTTCCAGCAGCGGTTCGGCCTTCATATGGGAGGCTTCGAGCCCGCTGACGAAGATGCGCGTCAGATCCCCCACCGCGGTGGCATGGCGGAAATAGGCCTGCATGAAAATCTCGACGCCCCGCCGGCCCCCGATGTCCTGATAGCCCATCGCTTGGGCGACCTGCACCTGCATGTCGAAGGTCAGCTGTTCCGTCGCGCGCCCGGCAATTAGGTGAAGATGCCCCCGCACGGCCCAGAGAAAAGCCTCGGCCTCGCGGAAGGTGTCGTATTCATCGGCGCGGAAAACGCCGAGATCGACCAGATCCGCGACCCGGTCGACGTCATGGATGAACTTGGCGATCCAGAACAGCGAATGCAGATCTCGCAGCCCGCCCTTACCTTCCTTGACGTTGGGCTCGACCATATAGCGCTCACCCTGTTTCAGGTGGCGGTTGTCGCGCTCTTCCAGTTTCGCTTCGATGAAATCCTTTCCCGCGCCTGAGAAAAGTTCGTTCTTGAGCCGTTCGGAAAGCTCTTGCGCAAGGGTCACATCGCCGTCGATGAAGCGGTTCTCCAGCAGGGCGGTCTGAATGGTGAAATCATCCGCCCCCAGCCGCAGGCAATCTTCGATGGTGCGCGTGGCGTGGCCGACCTTCAGCTTCAAATCCCACAGGATATAGAGCATCGATTCGATCACGCTCTCCGACCATGCGGTGGCCTTGTAGGGAATGAGGAACAGCAGATCGACATCGGAAAAGGGCGCCATCTCTCCCCGGCCATAGCCGCCGACGCCAATCATGGCGAGCCGTTCACCCTCGGTCGGGTTCGGGTTGGGGTGCAGCACTAGCGTGGCGATCTGCAAGACGCAGCGCAGCAGTTGGTCGGTGAGATAGGTGTAGGAAGAGGTCATCGCCCGCGCGTCGAATGGCGATTCAGCAAAGCCCGCCGCAATGGCCTTGCGGCCCGCCTGCTGGGCTTCTTGGATCAGGGGAACGATCTCGGCCCTGAGGGCTGCGCCCTCCAGCGTGCTGTCGCGCTGGGCGAGGGCCTGCCAGATGGCCGTGTCGTCAAAGATTTGTTCGGGCGCGCAAATCAGGCGCGGGTGTCGACGCGCGCCTGATGTTGTTGTCGGTTTCGCGAGGTCCAATTCAGAAACCAGCCCCGCCAAAGCCGCGCGGTGCCGGGTCGAGCACGACGACGCGGTTGTCGCGGATCGTGGCCACGGCCAGCGCACGTTCGTTGGTGCCATCGCGGCGCAGGCGGAAGATGCCGCTGGCGCCTTGGAAACCCGCCCCTTGGGTCAGCGCGGCCCCGGAAAGCGCGTTGGATTTGCCGCCCTTCACCAAGGAGCCGATTGCCGCGATCCCGTCAAATGCCAGCCCGGCCAGAGGGTGCGGATCACTGCCATAGGCCGCGGTGTAACGGTTCGAGAAGGCACCGCTCGCCGCCCTGTCGGGCAGGGCGAACCAGCCGCCCTGAACGCCGGGCAGTTCCAGCGTTTGGGCGGGGATGTCCCAACGGGTCAGGCCGACATATTGTGTGGTCGCCGATTGGATACCAGCCTCGGGCAGAAGCTGCGCGAAAAGCGGCAGAGCACTGGCCGAGGAGGTGGTGAGGAAGAGCGCATTGGCGCCGCTGCCTTCGATGGTCGCTTTGACGCGCGGCACGGCGGCCACGACCGACTCTTGGCTCAGCGCGTAATCGACGGTGCCTGCCAGCGTCGCGCCATTGGCGCTGATCGCTTGAACGATCGCGTCACGGCCCAGTTGTCCGGCAAGGTCCTGACCATGCAGCACGACCATTTTGTCTTTGCCGTTGCGCTTTGCAAAGCTCACCAACCGGTTGGCGGTATTGGCAAAAGTCGGCCCAAGCACGAAAACATTGCCGCCCGCGATGGTCGGGTTGTTCGAGAAGGAGATCACGTTAACCCCGGAGGAGGCCACGGCCACCCCAGCCGCATTGGCCGCTTCGCCGTAAACCGGGCCAAGGATGATCTTGGCCCCTTCATTCACCGCCTGCGCAGCGACGGATGCGGCTGTGCTGGCATTGCCTGCGGTGCCATAAACGCGCAGGTCGATCTGGACGCCATCCAGATCGCGCATCGCAAGACGCGCGGCGTTTTCGAGGTTCTTGGCCAGCAACTCATCACCGGCCGTGCCGCCCCGCGGAACCAAGAGCGCCACGGGGACGGGGGCCGCAGGGTCAATGCGCGGGCCGCCGGAATTGGCGCCGCCCGTGGCGACAGGCTGACAGGCCGCCAGCAGGACCGCGAAGAGCGGCAGCAAGAGCAGGTGCATCTTCTTGCGGATGGCGCGGAAACAGGCAATCATTTGTATTCACTCCCCGGTGGTGGCAAGACGACGATGGTCGCCGGAACATGGCCGCGATCATAGTGACTGCGAAAGGCGGGTCCAGCGTTGAAATTTGACAAGACAGAGCTAGCCCCGGGACTTTATTTCGTGGGCGTCCCCATCGGCACCGCGCGCGATATCACGCTGCGCGCGCTCGACACGCTGGCCTCGGCGGATCTGCTGGCGGCAGAGGACACGCGCAGCCTGCGGCGGCTGATGGAAATTCATGGGGTGCCGCTTGATGGACGCAAGGTGCTGGCGCTGCACGATCACAGCGGCACATCGGTGCAAGAGCGGCTGATCGCGGCCATCCGCGAGGGCAAATCGGTCGCCTATGCGTCGGAGGCGGGCATGCCGCTGATCGCCGATCCGGGGTTTGAATTAAGCCGGGCCGCAGCCGAAGCGGGCGTGATGCAGACCTGCGCGCCGGGGCCATCGGCCGTGCTGACCGCGCTGGCCTTGGGCGCCCTGCCGACGGATGCATTTTTCTTTGCGGGTTTCCTGCCCAACAGCAAATCGGCCCGGATCGCGGCGCTGGAAAAGCTGCGCGACGTGCCGGGGACGCTGGTGTTCTACGAATCGCCCAAACGGCTCGGCGCCATGCTGCGCGATGCGGCAACCGCACTGGGTGTGGGGCGCAAAGCGGCAATGTGCCGGGAGTTGACCAAGAAATTCGAAGAGATTCAGCGCGATACCCTCGAAAATCTCGCCGAGCTTTATCAAGCGAAGGCGCCAAAAGGCGAAGTGGTGGTGCTGATTGATCGCAGCCGTTCAGACTCTGTTAATCACCTTGACCTAGAAACAGATTTGCAACGGGCGCTTACAGATATGTCGATGCGTGACGCTGTCGATTTGGTGGCGCAGGCCCATGGCCTGCCGCGGCGGCAGGTCTATCAAGCGGCATTGGCGCTCGGCAAAGGTTAGAACGCGGATCGGAGCGATGAAAATGGCACAGGGCAATACGGGGATACGAACTGCGGCCAAACGCCAACGGGGGCGCATGGCCTATCACGCCGGGATCGCTGCCGAGAACCGCATCGCGCAAGACTATGAAAGGCGCGGTTTTGCCATCGCGCGCCGCCGTTGGCGGGGCCGCGCTGGTGAAATTGATTTGATCCTGCGCGATGGGGCTGCCTTGATCTTTGTCGAGGTGAAACAAAGTCGTAGTTTCGCAAGGGCTGCCGAAAGCCTTTCTGCCAGACAGATGCAACGCATCTACCGCTCCGCCGAGGAATTTCTTGCCGGCGAACCTGCAGGAAGCCTGACCGAGGTGCGCTTTGACGTGGCGCTTGTCGATGGGCAGGGGGCTACCGAAATCATCGAAAACGCCTTTGGCCACGGCTGACCCATTGCGCATAGGCCCCTGCTGCGCCATCTAAGAAGCGATCCCAGAAGCCTGCACCGTCGGTCCGGGTCGGATCACGACAAAGGTAAGCAGCGGGGGACGCCGATGAAAATCGCCTTTCAAATGGACCCGATCGGGGACGTGAACATCAATGCCGACAGCAGCTTTCGGCTGGCCGAAGAGGCGCAGGCTCGGGGGCATGAGCTGTTCTTCTACACGCCCGACCATCTGGCGTACCAAGAGGGGCGGATCACCGCGCGGGGCTATGACTTTACGGTACAGCGCGTGCAGGGCGATCACGCCCGGTTCGGAGAAGAGCGCGAGGTCGATTTGGCGGATTTCGACGTGGTCTGGCTGCGCCAAGACCCGCCTTTCGACATGCATTACATCACCTCGACCCACCTGCTGGACCGGCTGAAAGAAACCACCTTGGTGGTCAACGATCCCTTTTGGGTCCGCAATTACCCCGAGAAACTTCTGGTTCTCGACTTCCCCGATCTGACGCCGCCCACCACGATTGCGCGCGACCTTTCGACCATCAAAGCCTTCAAGGCGAAGCATGGCGATGTAATTCTGAAACCGCTTTACGGCAATGGCGGGGCCGGTGTGTTCCGGCTGGACGCCAATGACCGCAACCTCACCTCCCTGCATGAATTGTTCACCGGCTTCTCGCGTGAGCCGCTCATTGTTCAAAAATTCCTGCCTGCCGTATCCAAAGGTGACAAGCGCGTCATCCTCGTGGACGGGGAGCCGGTGGGCGCGATCAACCGCGTCCCGGCGGCAGGCGAGACACGGTCGAACATGCATGTCGGCGGGCGGCCTGAGAAGGTCGGGCTGACCGAGCGTGATCGGGAGATCTGTGCGGCCATCGGGCCATTGCTTAAAGAAAAGGGCCAAATCTTTGTCGGGATCGATGTGATCGGTAACTATCTGACCGAGATTAACGTGACCTCTCCCACCGGCATTCAAGAACTGGAACGGTTCGATGGCGAGAATATCGCCGGAAAAATCTGGGAGGCGATTGAGGCCAAGTGCGGGTGAGCCTGCGCCAGCATCTTCTGAACCGCTACCTGCGTCTGACAGAGAAACCTTTGCTGGCGCATGCAAACCCGCAGTTCCTGCGGGCCACGATGGAGATGCAGGCGCGGCTCTTTTTCAAAGGGCCGCGCGAGGTGCATGCAGAATGGCGTGATCTGCCGGGGGCGGGATCGGCGCTTTGGCTTACGCCGCCGCAGGCCTGTCAAGGGCGTGTGATCCTCTACGTTCATGGCGGCGGGTTTGTGTTTGGCAGCCCGGAGACGCACCGGGCGATGGTCGCGCGCCTTTCCCTGCTGACTGGCGCGCGGGCGGTGCTGCCGCGCTATGCGCGCGTGCCCGAAGCGGCCTTTCCCAAACCTGCGCAAGACATCCGCGCGGCGTGGGATGCGCTGCGCCAGATGGGCTTCGCCGCGGGGGACATCGTGATTGGCGGCGACAGCGCGGGCGGCGCGCTGGTTTTCGATCTTTTGGCGCAGCTTTGCCGCGAGGGGGCGGCGCTGCCTGCTGGCGCCTTTGGGCTTTCCCCCTTGTTGGACCTGACGTTTTCAGGCCCAAGCTTCACTCAGAATGCCGAAAGCGACGTGTTGTTGCCCGCCGCCCGCGCGACGGAAATGGCGCGGCTCTATCTTCAGGGGCAGGATGCGGAGAGCCCCCGGGCGAGTCCCATTCTTGCGGATTTCAACGGCGCACCGCCCGTCTGGCTCACCGTAAGTGACAGCGAAATCCTGCGCGATGACAGCCGCCGATTGGCGGCCCGTCTGCGCGAAGCGGGCGTGTCGGCCAGTTTGCAGGAGCTCCATGACCTGCCGCATGTCTGGCCGCTGTTTCAGAACCACCTGCCCGAGGCGCGGCAGAGCCTTGCTGCCCTCGCCGATTGGATCAATGCCGTGCTGCCGGATCGGGCAGGCGAAAGCTGATCGCCTCGGCCATATGGGGGCGGCGGACCTCGGGTTCCCCCGCAAGATCGGCGATGGTGCGCGCGACACGCATGACCCGGTGATACCCGCGCGCTGACAGGGAGAACCGTTCCGCTGCGCGCAGAAGCAGCGCGCGCGCTTCGGCATCCGGGCTGACGACGGTTTCAAGCAAGTCACCCGCCGCATCAGCATTGGCCGAAATCCCGTCATGCGGCGCGTAGCGCGTGGATTGAAGCGCCCGCGCGGAGGCGACCCTTGCCGCGACCTCGGTCGAGGTTTCTCCGTTGGCGGGCAGGTTGAGGTCGCTGTAGCTGACGGGCGGCACGTCGACGCGTAGGTCGAACCGGTCCATCAGCGGGCCGGAGATACGCCCGAGATAGTCTTCGCCGCAGGCCGGGACACGGGCGCAGGCGCGGGCCGGGTCGGGCAGGTAGCCGCATTTGCAGGGGTTCGCCGCCGCGACGAGCATGAAGCGGCAAGGGTATTTCACATGGGCATTGGCGCGCGCGATCATGACCTCGCCAGTCTCGATCGGTTGACGCAGGGTTTCGAGGACCGTGCGGTTGAACTCGGGGAATTCGTCCATGAACAGCACGCCGTTATGGGCCAGAGATGCCTCCCCCGGACGCGCCTGCCGACCGCCGCCGATGATCGCGGCCATAGAGGCCGTGTGATGCGGCTCGCGAAAGGGGCGGCTGCGGGAAATGCCGCCCTCATCCAGGAGCCCGGCGAGGGAGTAGATCATTGAGGTCTCAAGCGCCTCCGATGCCGTCAGCGGCGGCAGGATGCCGGGCAGCCGCGCGGCCAGCATGGATTTGCCCGACCCCGGCGTGCCGACCAGCATCAGGTGATGCCGCCCGGCGGCGGCGATCTCCAACGCGCGTTTGGCGCGTTCTTGGCCCTTAACCTCGCGCAGGTCGCGGCCCGCCAATGCGAGGGGCACCTCGCCCGGCTCGGCGGGGGCGATCGGTACTTGCCCGGTGTAGTGGCGCACCACGTCGCCCAGATTGGCGGCGGCGATGACCTGTGTCTTGCCCACCCATGCGGCCTCCGCCCCCGACCCCGCGGGGCAGAGCAGGCTGCGGTCCTCGGCGGCGGCGGCCATGGCGGCGGGCAGGGCGCCGACCACGGGCATCAGCGTCCCGTCGAGCGAAAGCTCCCCCAAGGCCACTACATTCTGGGTAATGTCATCCGGCAGGATATCCAGCGCCGAGAGCAGCGCCAGCGCGATGGGCAGGTCGAAATGGCTGCCTTCCTTGGGCAGGTCGGCGGGGGAGAGATTGACGGTGATGCGTTTGGACGGCAGCGCGATGGCCAAGGCGCTGAGCGCCGTGCGCACCCGGTCGCGGGCTTCCGAGACGGCCTTGTCCGCCAGTCCGACGATCGAAAAGCCTGGCAGCCCGGCGGTGACCGCGCATTGCACCTCGACGATGCGGGCGTCGACCCCTTGAAATGCGACCGTATAGGCCCGCGACACCATTACCCCTGCTCCGTCTTGCTATGGTTAATCGGTAGGCAAAACGGGTTTAGGAATGGTTAACGGCGCTGTGGCTCAGGGCGTATGATTGATCCCTTCAACCCGCCATTGGCCGTTGTCGTGGGACAGATGCGTCACCGAAAGGTTGTCGATCTTATGGGCCATCGCCTCCAGCGGGCCGCCGCCTTGGGCCTGCTGCACCTGCGTGAGGATCACGCCGAAATGGGCCACGGCGATCACATGGGCATTGGGGCGGGCCGCGTTGATCCGTGCCACAACTCGGTCGACGCGCGCCTTGGTCTGGTTCCAGCTTTCGCCCTCGGGGGCCATGACATCGCCGGGGGTCTCCCAATAGGCGCGGCTGAGGTCCGGGTCACGCGCGGCGACTTCGGAGAAATGCAGCCCGTCCCAAGCGCCGAAATGCAGCTCTCGCAGCCCATGCTCATGGGGCAGGCGGCGGCGGGCGGGCTGGGCCAGCGCATCCGCCGTATGCACAGCGCGGATCAGGTCCGAGGAGACGAGCAGCGCCTCATCCGGCAGGTGCAGGTTCAACCGTGCCAGTCGGGGCGCATCGGAAAGGTCCGCCGGGACATCGCGCCAGCCGACGAAGTTCTTCTCATGGGTCGGGCCGTGGCGCACCCAGTGCCAAATGGTCATGGCATCTCCCCTTTCAACAGTTGCGGCAGGCCGACGACGACCTGCACCACCGTCTCGGCCTCGGCGGCCAAGGCGATGTTGAGCCGCCCCTGCGCCTCGCGGAATTGGCGGGCCATGGCGTTTTCGGGCACGATGCCTTGGCCGACCTCATTCGAGACCACGACCCAATGCGCGGCGCAGCCCCGCAGGGCCTGCAAAAGCTGCGCCTGCGCGGCCTCCAGATCGCTGCCTTCCATCAGGTGATTGCTCAGCCACATGGTCGCGCAGTCGATCAGCACGATTTCGCCGGCGGGCAGTTTCGCCAGCGGTTCGGTCAGATCTAGCGGGCATTCGACGGTGCGCCACCCCGCATCGCGCCTTGCTTGATGCTTGTTCACGCGTTCTTGAACTTCGTCATCCCAGATGCGACCAGTGGCGAGGTAAGTCTTTGACATGCCGATGGAATTTACGAGGGCCTCTGCCCATTCCGACTTGCCCGAGGCCGCCCCGCCTAGGGCAAAGGTAGTTCTAGGCAACATCTTCTCACCAAATATTTGAACCAAATGGCATGTCTCTGCGTATCTCCACCAAAGGCCCATCACAAGGTGCGCCGCGCATTTCTCAAGGGGGATACCAAATGTCATTGCAAACCGCTCGCGAATTTTCACTCACCCGCACCGCAATGAAGGCCGAATTGCTCGATGCCGAGACGGAGTTGGAATTGGCCTATGCGTGGCGCGATCACCGGGATGAGGCCGCGTTGCACCGTTTGATCACCGCCTACATGCGTCTGGCGATCTCGATGGCGGGCAAGTTCAAGCGCTACGGCGCGCCGATGAACGATCTGATCCAAGAGGCCGGTCTGGGCCTGATGAAAGCCGCCGACAAATTCGACCCCGACCGCGGCGTGCGTTTCTCGACCTATGCGGTTTGGTGGATCAAGGCGAGCATTCAAGACCATGTGATGCGCAATTGGTCGATGGTGCGGACAGGGTCGACCTCCTCTCAGAAATCGTTGTTTTTCAACATGCGACGCGTGCAGGCCCGTTTGGAGCGTGAGGCCACGGCCATGGGCGAGACGTTGGATAAGCACCAGCTGCGCCAGATGATTTCGACCGAAATCGGCGTGCCGCTGCATGATGTCGAGATGATGGAAGGCCGTCTGTCAGGGTCGGACTATTCGCTGAACGCCACGCAGAGCGCTGAGGATGAGGGCCGCGAGTGGATCGAAGCACTGGCTGACGAAAGCGCGCAGGCGGCGGAGCGTGTCGAGGAAGAGCATGACACGGCGCAGCTGCGGAACTGGTTGCTGGCGGCAATGCAGGGTCTGTCCGAGCGTGAGCAATTCATCGTGCGCGAACGCAAACTGCGGGATCCTGCGCGTACTCTGGAAAGCCTCGGCGATGAGCTTAGCCTCAGCAAAGAGCGGGTCCGCCAGCTTGAAGCCGCGGCCTTTGGCAAGATGCGCAAGTCCCTCGAGATGCAATCGCGTGAGGTCTTTGCCTTTCTGGCCTGACCCCATATCGCGATGCCCGCCAGGGCTGGCAGATTTCGCCGCCCCGGATTAAGGTCTCCCTAATGCAAACGGGGGGCCTTTATGCTGTCGGGCAAACATATTCTGCTGATCATCGGCGGCGGCATTGCCGCCTATAAATCCCTCGATCTGATCCGGCGTCTGCGCGAACGCGGCGCCAAGGTCACACCGGTCCTGACCCGCGCGGGCGAAGAGTTTGTCACCCCGCTTTCCGTATCTGCCTTGACCGGGGTGAAGGTCTTTCGCGATCTTTTCGACCTCGGTGATGAGGCCGAGATGGGGCATATCCAGCTCAGCCGCGCGGCGGACCTTTTGGTGGTTGCCCCCGCCACGGCAGACCTGATGGCCAAGATGGCGCAGGGGGCGGCGAATGATTTGGCCTCAACCTTGCTTTTGGCCACCGATACGCCGGTGCTGCTGGCACCTGCGATGAACGTGCGGATGTGGCAGCACCCCGCGACGCAGCGCAACATCGCTACTCTGCGCGGCGATGGCATCACAATGGTCGGGCCGAATGACGGTGACATGGCCTGCGGCGAATACGGGCCGGGACGGATGGCCGAACCGCTTGAGATTGTCGCGGCAGTCGAGGCGCGGCTTGGGCAGGGGCCGCTTGCGGGCAAGCGCATCCTCGTCACCTCCGGCCCCACGCATGAGCCGATCGACCCGGTGCGCTATATCGCCAACCGCTCCTCGGGCGCGCAGGGCACGGCGATCGCGCGGGCGCTGGCGGATCTGGGGGCTGAGGTCGTTTTTGTAACCGGCCCCGCCGAAGTCGTCCCGCCCGAAGGCGTCGAGGTGGTGCCGGTGCAAACGGCGCAAGAGATGATGCAGGCGGTAGAGGCCGCACTGCCCGCGGATGCCGCTGTCTTTGCCGCCGCGGTGGCCGATTGGCACGTGCAGGGGGCAGGGGACCGTAAGCTGAAGAAATCGAAAGACGGGCTGCCCAGCCTGACTTTCGCGGAAAACCCCGACATCCTGAAAACCGTCAGCCAGCGCGGCGAAGGTCGCCCACCGCTCGTCGTAGGCTTCGCCGCCGAGACCGACGACGTGCTGGCCCATGCCACCGCGAAACGGGAGCGCAAGGGCTGTGACTGGATCGTCGCCAATGACGTCTCCCCCGCCACCGGCATCATGGGCGGGCGCGAGAATGCCGTGACACTGATCACCGAGACCGGGGCCGAGGATTGGCCGCGCATGGGCAAAGATGCCGTGGCCGCCCGTCTGGCCGAACGTATCGCCGCGGCACTTGCCTGAGGGGGCGCTATGACCACGATCAAACTCTGCTGGGCCGATGGCGCGGACCGCAGCCTGCCACTGCCCGCCTATGAAAGCGCCGGGGCGGCGGGGGCGGACCTGCGGGCCAATCTGCCCGGCGGCACGGTCACCTTGGCCCCCGGCGCCCGGGCGCTGATCTCCACCGGGTTGCAGATGGCGATCCCGCAGGGGTTCGAGGTGCAGATCCGCCCGCGCTCGGGTCTCGCGCTGAAGCATGGGATCACCCTGATCAACAGCCCCGGCACCATCGACAGCGATTATCGCGGCGTCGTGGGGGTGATCATGGGCAATATGGGGGCGGAGGCCTTCACCGTCGAACATGGCATGCGCATCGCCCAGATGGTCGTGGCCCCGGTGGGGCAGGCGGGCTTCGATCTGGCCGAGCGCCTTGATGAGACCCCGCGCGGCGCGGGCGGGTTCGGCTCGACGGGGGCGCGGTGATGCTGGCTGTTTTGATTATCGCGGCGGCGCTTTGGTTCGGCGGCGGCTTCCTCGGCCTGCCGCGCGGGCTGCGCGCGGGGCTGATCGGGCTGATGTATCTGGCGTTGGTCGCGCTGCATCTGCTGTTTCCGGCCACCCACCCGCTGCGGCTCGCCACCGGCGGCAGTGCCGCGCCTTGGCTGCTCTTGGGCGGTTTCATCGTGCTGGTGCTGCTCTACCGGCAGGGGCTGGCGACCCTGCGCGCGCGCGCCACGCCGGACGCGCCGACTGAAGACCCCACCTCGGGCCGTTTTTCGGAGAGTGAGTTGAACCGCTACGCCCGGCACATCGTGCTGCGTGAGGTCGGCGGCCCCGGGCAGAAGGCGCTGAAAAACGCAAAGGTGCTGGTGATCGGCGCGGGCGGTCTCGGCGCGCCCGTATTGCAATATCTCGCCGCGGCGGGCGTCGGCACCATCGGGGTGATCGACGATGACGCGGTCGAGAACGCGAACCTGCAACGGCAGGTGATCCACAAGGACGCCGCCATCGGCACGCCCAAGGTCTTTTCCGCGCAGGCCGAAATGCTGGCGCAGAACCCCCATGTCACCGTGCGCCCCTACCACCGCCGGCTGACCGACGAGATCGCCGAGGAACTGGTGGCCGACTATGACCTCGTGCTCGACGGGACCGACAATTTCGACACCCGCTACCGGGTGAACGCGGCCTGCGTTGCGACGGGCACGCCGCTGATCTCGGGCGCGCTCAGCCAGTGGGAGGGGCAGCTCAGCGTCTTTGATCCCGCCCGCGGCGCGCCTTGTTATCGCTGTATCTTCCCCGAAGCGCCGGCGGCGGGGCTTGCGCCCTCCTGCGCCGAGGCCGGGGTGATCGGCCCGCTGCCCGGAGTGATCGGCACGATGATGGCGCTGGAGGCCGTGAAGCTCATCACCGGGGCGGGCAGCCTGCTGCGCGGCGAGATGATGATCTATGACGGGCTTTACGGCGAGACGCGCAAGATCGGCCTCAAACGCCGCGCGGGCTGCGAAACCTGCGGCGGGTGATTGCAAGTCACCCCGGCGCGCCCCATCTTGGGCGCAAAGGAGACCTGCATGACTAACCCGCTTCTGACCGATTGGGAGACTCCCTTCGGCATCGCCCCCTTTGACCGCATTTCCGACGATGATTTCGCCCCCGCTTTGGAGGAGGCGCTCACCGCCCACCGGGCCGAGATCGACGCCATTGCCGAGAACCCCGAAGCCCCCAGCTTTGCCAATACCATCGAGGCGCTGGAAGCCTCCGGCGATGCGCTCGACAAGGTCCTGAGCGTGTTCTTCACCGTCGCAGGCGCCGACAGCAACCCGGCGCGCGAGGCGTTGCAGCGCGACTTCTCACCCAAGCTCGCCGCGCATCAATCGGCGATCTCGGGCAATGCGAAGCTATTTGCCCGTATCGCCGCCGTCTGGGAGGCGCGCGATACGCTCGACCTGACCAAGGAACAGGCCCGCGTGCTGATGCTGACCCACCGCGGCTTCGTCCGGTCCGGGGCCGCCCTGACGGGTGATGCCGCCGAGCGGATGAAGGAGATCAAGGCGCGGCTTGCGGTGCTGGGCACGCAGTTCACCCAGAACCTGCTGGCGGATGAGCGTGACTGGTTCATGGAGCTTTCCGAGGACGACCTGACCGGCCTGCCGGACTTCGTGATCGACGCCACCCGCGCGGCGGGACGGGAGAAGGGCGCGGATGGCCCGGTGGTCACGCTGTCGCGCTCGCTGATCACGCCCTTCTTGCAATTCTCCGACCGCCGCGACCTGCGCGAAAAGGCGTTCCGCGCTTGGGAGGCCCGCGGGGCGAATGGCGGCGAGACCGACAACCGCGAGATCGCGGCCGAGACGCTGGCCCTGCGCAAGGAACGCGCCGAACTGCTAGGCTACGAAAACTTCGCCGCCTACAAGCTGGAAACCGAGATGGCCAAAACGCCGGAGGCGGTGCGCGAGTTGCTGATGTCGGTCTGGAAACCGGCAAAGGCGCAGGCCGATGCCGATGCCGAAGTGCTGACCGCGATGATGCGCGAGGACGGGGTGAACGGTGCGCTGGAGCCGTGGGACTGGCGCTACTACGCCGAGAAGCGGCGCGCCGCAGAACATGATCTCGATGAGGCGGCGCTGAAACCTTACTTCCAACTCGACCGGATGATCGACGCGGCCTTTGACTGCGCCAACCGGTTGTTCGGACTGGAATTCGCGCCGCTGGATGTGCCGCTCTACCACCCCGATTGCCGGGCGTGGGAAGTGACGCGGAACGGGCGTCATGTGTCGGTCTTCATCGGCGATTATTTTGCGCGCGGCTCGAAACGCTCGGGCGCGTGGTGCTCGGCCATGCGGGCGCAAGCGAAGTTCCCGCGTGAACAAACGCCCGTGGTGGTCAACGTCTGCAATTTCGCCAAGGGCGATCCGGCGCTCTTGTCCTACGACGACGCGCGCACGCTGTTTCACGAATTCGGCCATGCGCTGCACCAGATGCTGTCGGACGTGACCTATGAAAGCGTCAGCGGCACTTCGGTCGCGCGGGACTTCGTGGAATTGCCCAGCCAGCTTTACGAGCATTGGCTGGACCAGCCGGAGGTTTTGCAGAAATTCGCGACCCATGCGCGGACGGGCGAGGCGATGCCGCGCGAGATGCTCGACAAGGTGCTGGCCGCGGCGACCTTCGACATGGGCTTTCAGACGGTGGAATATATCGCCTCCGCCCTTGTCGATCTGGAGTTCCACGACGGCGAACCGCCTGCCGATCCGATGGCGAAACAGGCCGAGGTGCTGGCCGAGATCGCCATGCCGCAGGCGATCCGCATGCGCCACGCCACCCCGCAGTTCGCACATGTCTTCTCAGGCGACGGCTATTCCAGCGCCTACTACAGCTACATGTGGTCCGAGGTGATGGACGCGGACGCCTTCGCCGCCTTCGAAGAAGCGGGCGGGGCCTTCGATGCCGAACGCGCCGAGGCGCTGGAGGAACACATCCTCTCGACCGGCGGCAGCCGCGATCCGGCAGAGCTTTACACCGCCTTCCGGGGGCGTCTGCCGGGGGTTGAGGCGCTGCTCAAGGGGCGCGGGCTGGCCGCCTGAGCTTTGCCGCGTCCGGGCTCAATACCCCCGGTCGCGGTCCACCAGATGCAGCAGAGGCTCGCCGGCCTCGCTGCGGCGGATGTTTTCCGCGATGACTTCCGAGGCCGTGTCGTTGCGCGTGGCCGCCGCGATATGCGGGGTCACGGTGACGCGCGGATGCGCCCAATAGGGGTGATCCTCGGGCAGCGGCTCCACCCGGAAGACATCCAGCGTGGCATGGGCGATCTGCCCGCTGTCGAGCGCTGCCAAGAGCGCATCGTCGTCGATCAGCGGCCCGCGACCGGGGTTGATGATAAAGGCACCCTCGGGCATCTGCGCCAGCGTCTTGGCATTCAGAACGTTCTGCGTGGCGGGCGTGTCGGGCATCAGGAGAACGGCGATCTCGGCGCGTTTGAGCGCTTCCGTCAGACCTTTTTCGCCATGCAGGCAACGCACGCCCTCGATCTGCTTTTCACTGCGTGACCAGCCGGTCACGTCAAAGCCCAGACCCACCAGCGCCTCGGCCACCGCTTGGCCGAGCGCGCCGATGCCCAGCACCGCCACGCTGCGCTCGCGGGCCAGCGGCGGCGTGCGCGGCGCCCATTTGGCATCCCTGCGCAGGATATCGGTATCCATCCCCAGATGATGGCGCAGCACATGGCCCGTACACCATTCGACCATGCCGTGGGTCAGGCCGAAATCGACCATCCGCGCCAGCGGGATTTTCAAGGTCTCGTTGCCGGTGATCGCCTCCACCCCAGCCCAGAGGTTCAGCACCGCCTTGGCGCGGGTGTAGGGGGTGAAGTCCTGCAAATCGCTGTTGGGGGCGTAGACGATATAGTCGACCTCTTCGGGCGGCAGGTCGGTGGCCAGCGTGAAATCCTGCCCCGGCAGTGCCTTGCGCAGCGCTTCGTTCAAAGGCTGTTCGTAGCCGTCCCAGCGTTCGGCTTTGGCGGCGAAGAGAATGTTGATCGTCATGGATTACCTCGGTCTATGAACATGCGCCGATTGCACCAAGCCGAAGGCCAGCAGCAGCACCAGCATGGCCGAGCCGCCATAGCTCACCATCGGCAGCGGCACGCCGACCACGGGGGCCAGCCCCATGACCATCGACATGTTAACGGCGAAAAAGAGAAAGAAGTTCAGCGCGATGCCAAGGGTCAGCAGGCTTGAGAACCGGTCCTTGTTCTTCACCGCCGAGGCCACGCAGAACAGGATGATCAGCGCGTAAAGCCCCAGAAGGGAGACGCCGCCGACGAAGCCGAACTCTTCGGCCAATGTGGTGAAGATGAAATCGGTGTGTTTCTCAGGCAGGAAGTTCAGCCGCGATTGGGTGCCCTGCATATAGCCGCGCCCCGACCAGCCGCCCGAGCCAAGCGCGATCTTGGACTGGGTGATGTGATAGCCTGCGCCAAGCGGGTCTTGGCTGGGGTCGAGAAAGGTGTCGATGCGGCGGTATTGGTAGTCTTTCAGCAATTGCCACGGTGTCCCGCGCGATTGGAATACGGCGGTGACCAGCCCGATGGCGGCGGTGATGACGGCGGCAAAATAGGCCCAGTGTACGCCCGCGAGGAACATCAGCCCGCCCCCGGCAGTCAGCAGCAGGATCGAGGTGCCAAGGTCGGGCTGTTTCAGCACCAGCGCGGTGGGGATCACGATGATCAGGATCGGCACCAGCACCCAAAAGGGGCGCGAGACCTTCTTGACCGGCAGCCAGTCGTAATAGGCGGCCAGAAACAGGACCAGCGTGATCTTCATCAGCTCCGACGGTTGCAGCCGCATGAAGCCGATGTCGATCCAACGCTGCGCGCCCATGCCGACCGAGCCGAAGAGTTCGACCGCGACCAGCAGCACCAAGGTCGCCCCATAGGCCACGCCCGACAGGTTGCGCCAAAGCCAGATCGGCACCATCGCCACGGTGAACATGATCGCCATGCCCATGGCGAAACGTTTCATCTGCGGTTCGGCCCAAGGGGAGAATGACCCGCCCGCGACCGAATAGAGCATCAGAAAACCGACGCCCGCGACACTGGTCAGCAGGATCGCCAGCGGCCAGTTCATAAAGAGGATCTTGCGCAGCCCTGTGGGGACGGATTTGACCGTATGCTCAAGATAGCTCATGCCTGATCCTCCCCCTCTAGATTGGCGGTGGTCTCGGGCGTGGTGTTGCGCAGTTCCTCTTGCTGGGTGGCGATGCGGCCCCGGTCGGACTTGGGGTAGGCTTCGAGTGGCGGCTCGCCGCCCGCCATGGCCTGCAACATCACGTCGCGCGCAATCGGGGCTGCGGCTGTCGAGCCGCCGCCGCCGTGCTCCACCAATACGCAGGCTGCGTATTTCGGTTTGTCATAGGGCGCAAAGCAGACAAAGAGCGCGTGGTCGCGGCGTTCCCACGGCAGGTCGGCGTTGCTGGTCACGCCGCGGGCGCGTTCGGCGGCGGTGATGTTGCGCACCTGACTGGTGCCGGTCTTGCCTGCCATGCGCATCGTGTCATCGATGATGCGGCTGCGGTAACCGGTGCCGCGGCGGTCGTTCACCACATCGTACATCGCCTTGCGCAATTGGCGCAGATTGTTTTCGTTCAGCCCCATCGGTTCGCCCGCGCCGCTGGGTTGCTCCACCCCGTCGATGGATTTGATCAGCCGCGGCGTCACCGCGCGGCCCGTGGCGATCCGCGCGCTCATCACCGCCAATTGCAGCGGGGAGGAGAGGGTGAAACCCTGCCCGATAGAGGCGTTGACCGTGTCGCCGACGACCCAATCCTCACCCCGGGCCGAGCGTTTCCACTGCTTCGTGGGCGCCAGCCCGCCCGCGACCGACGACAGCGCCAGATCATGTTTGATCCCAAGGCCAAAGCGGTTCGCCATGGCGGTGATCTTTTCGATCCCGACCTTTACCGCCAGATCGTAGTAATAGACGTCGCAGGATTGTTTCAGCGAATGTTGCAGATCGACCCAGCCGTGGCCCGCGCGTTTCCAGCAGTGGAACCGCCGGCCCGCGACTTCCAGATGGCCGGGGCAATAGACCGTCTCATCGGGGGTGACGATGCCCTCTTCTATGGCGGCAAGCGCCACGATCATTTTGAAGGTCGAGCCGGGCGGGTAGGTGCCCTGTATGGGTTTGTTTACCAGCGGGCGGTATTTCGAGTTCAGCAGCGGGTTGTAATCCGCCGAAGAGATGCCGCCGATAAAGAGGTTCGGGTCATAGCTGGGCGAGGAGGCAAGCGCGGCCAGATCGCCATTCTCGCAATCGATGATGACCACGGCGGCGCTTTCCTCGCCCAGACGGGCCTGCACATAGCGTTGCAGATTGGCGTCCACGGTCAGTTGCAGATCGGCCCCGGCCTGCCCTTCGCGCCGCTCCAACTCGCGCATCACGCGGCCCGTGGCGTTGACCTCCACATGTTTGGTGCCCGCCGCACCGCGCAGCAGGTTCTCGGCGCGGGCTTCGACGTTGATCTTGCCGATTTGAAAGCGCGGGATGCGCAGCACCTGATCGGGGTTCTCCAGCGCGTCGAGGTCGGCTTGGCTCACCCGGCCTACACGGCCCACCACATGGGCGAAATCCGCGCCGCGCGGGTAGACGCGGGTCAGGCCCACTTCGGGCGTGACGCCGGGCAGGGCGGGGGCGTTGACGCTGACCTTGCTCACGACTTCCCAACTCACGTCATCAACGATGGTGACGGGCAGGAAGGGGGCAGAGCGCGACATTTCGGTCATGGCGCGTTCGCGGGTCTCCTCGTCGATCTCGATGACTTGGGCGAGCCGCTCCATTACGGCTTCCACGTCGCCCGCATCCTCGCGGACCATGACGATCCGGTAGGAGGGCACGTTATCGGCAAGCTGTATGCCGTTGCGGTCGAAAATCTCACCCCGGGCGGGGGGGATCAGGCGGATGTTGATGCGGTTCTCTTCGGCCAGCAGGCGGAACTGGTCGGCCTGATCGACCTGTAGATAGCGCATGCGCGCGGCCAGCCCGCCCATGAACAGCAGCTGCGCCCCGCCCAAAAGGGCGGCGCGACGCGTCAGGCGCGTGTGGGTTGCATCATTGTCGGCGCGGCTTCGTCTCATCTCATCGCTCCCCGATCACACCCGTTTGCCAAGCGCATCCAGATCGCCCGGCGCGGTCTTGCGCACGCCCATGATACCATGGGTCACCGCCACGATCAGCGGATAAGCGAGCGTTGTCAGTGCCAATTCCGTGAGGTTCAGCGTCAGCGAAGGCGTCGGCACCAGCGCAAGGCTCAGCAAAATCCGGTTGGCAAAGATCACCATGGTCAAGATCACCGCCACGGTCAGCCATTCGGCGGCAAAGCTCGCATCCCGCAGGTGCCGCCCCCGCGATTTGAGGTTCTCGACCCCGATCAGGGCCAGCACCGCCCAAAGGCCGGGCGGGCGTTGCAGCAACAGGTCCGCCAGCAGAAAGACCAGCGCCAGAAAAAGCGAGGGCACGTATTCGGGCCGTCTAAGCCCCCAAGCGCAGGCAAAGCCCAGCAGCAGGTCCGGCCCGGCCCAAGCGCGCGGGGTCGTCTCAAGCGGAAGGAGGTGGAAGAACAGGATCACCAGCGCCAGCGCGACAAAGCTAAGGCGCATGACCCAAAGGCGGCTGCGCGACAGGTCGGTCATGGCTGCACCCCGACCGGCGCTGCCGGATCGGCCAAGGGGCCGTCGGAGGTGATGACATGGGCGGTGTCCGGCACGGTTTCATTGCCGTGATGGCGCAGCACGCGCAGGAATTCCAACCGCTCGTAATCCGCCGCCAGCCGCACGCGCAGCCGCCCGCCCGGATCGGCGGCGACCTGACCGATCAGGATGCCCGCCGGGAACACGCCGCCATCGCCCGAGCTGACCACCCGGTCACCGGGGCGGACCAGCTCGCGGTTCTCGATGAAGTCCAAGGGCGGCGCGGCGCTGTTGTCGCCCGCCACGATGGCCCGCTGGCCCGAAGGCTGGATCGTCGCCGGGATGCGGCTTGAGGCATCGGTCAGCAGGATCACCCGCGCGGTGTTCTTGCCCACGCCCGCGATGCGGCCCACAAGGCCGATGCCGTCCATCGTGGCCCAGCCTTCGACCAGCCCGTCGCGCGCGCCGACGTTGAGCAGCACCGACTGGCGATAGGGCGAGCCGCTGTCGGCCAGCACCGTGCCGGTGATGAAGGTCAGCCGCGGGTCGAGCCGCACGTTGTTGAGGTCCAGCAGCCGGGCGTTCTCTTGCTCAAGCTGAAGCGCCGCCTCTTTCCAGGCCTGCATCTGCCGCAGTTCCGAGCGCAGCTCGCGGTTCTGCTCGCTCAGGCGCTGGTAGCTTTGGAAATCGCGCAAGAGGTTAATGGTGCCGGTGACCGGGGCCATGGCCCAGTCGAGATTGGGCACGAAACGATCCGTCACCTGCGCGCGAAAGCGTTCAACGCGGGGGCTGTCGATGCGCCAAAGCAGGAATATGCCGGTCAGCGCCAATACCAACACGACCAGCAGCAGCCGCCGCAGCGGGCCGGTGAAATCGCTGGAACTGGAACGGTCCTTGGCCATCTGTGCCGAAACTCCCACCCGGTCAGGCGGGGCGTCTTCGCCGCGTGCCGGGTCTGGCTAACTTGCCAGGGTTAACTGTCGTAGTCGATCGCGTGGCGCAGCTGTTTCTCGTATTCCAGCGCTTTGCCGGTGCCGAGGGCCACACAGTTCAGCGGCTCATCCGCGACCGAGATCGCGAGGCCCGTCTGCTCGCGCAGCGCCAGATCGAGGTCGCCCAAAAGCGCGCCGCCGCCCGTGAGCATCACGCCGCGGTCAACGATGTCGGCGGCCAGGTCGGGCGGGGTGGTCTCCAGCGCGGTCATCACCGCCTCGCAGATCTGCTGCACTGGCTCGGCCAGCGCCTCGGCGATCTGGGCTTGGGTCACTTCGATCTCTTTCGGCACGCCGTTCAACAGGTCGCGGCCGCGGATCTGCATCGAGGTGCCGCGCCCGTCGTCGGGCATCCGCGCCGTGCCGATGGAGGTCTTAACCCGTTCGGCCGTGGTCTCCCCGATCAACAAGTTCTGCTGGCGGCGCAGGTAGCTAATGATGCCCTCGTCCATCCGGTCACCGCCGACGCGGACCGAGCGGGCATAAACGATGTCGCCCAGCGACAGCACAGCCACTTCGGTGGTACCGCCGCCGATGTCGACGACCATGTTGCCGGTTGGGTCGGTGATCGGCATGCCCGCGCCGATGGCCGCGGCGATGGGCTCGGCGATTAGCCCGGCGCGGCGCGCGCCTGCCGAGAGCACCGACTGGCGGATCGCGCGTTTCTCAACCGGGGTGGCGCCATGGGGGACGCAGACGATGATCTTGGGCTTCGAGAAGGTCGAGCGCTTGTGCACCTTGCGAATGAAGTGCTTGATCATCTCTTCGGCGGTGTCGAAATCCGCGATGACCCCTTCGCGCATCGGGCGGATCGCCTCGATGCTGCCCGGGGTGCGGCCCAGCATGAGTTTCGCATCCTCACCCACGGCGAGCACTTTCTTGACGCCGTCCTTGACGTGATAGGCCACAACCGAAGGTTCGCTCAGCACGATGCCCTTGCCCTTGACGTAAACCAGCGTGTTCGCGGTGCCGAGGTCGATCGCCATATCAGAGGAGAACAGGCCGCGGAATTGATCGAGGATGGACATAGAGTAGCGGAGCCTTGCAACTATTCGGACAGGCCCGCCTGCATGGGTCCACGCGCGGGCTATTGGCTCTTATAGGGCGCACGGGGTCAGGGTGAAAGGGGCAAGACCGCAAAGGTGGCGCGATATTGCCGCCGCGCTATCATAGAGCGGAATATTTAGGGCGCAGCACAGGCAGAGGACGGCGATACCATGCAGAAGATACAGACACTTGGGGTGCATCACATCACCCTCACCGGGGCGGACCGGCAAAGCTCGATCGACTTTTGGGAGGGGGTGTTGGGGATGCCTTTCATCTTTGACCAGCCCAATCTGGATGATCCGGACGAGGGGCATTTGTATTTCGATCCCGGCGATGGTCGGCTGATCACGATCTTCACCAATGAGAACCGCAAGCGGGTGCACAACCGCACGCCGATGGACCCGGGCTGCGTGCATCATCTGGCCTTCGAGGTGGACCGCGCGATGTTCGATCAGGTGCCCGCGCGGTTGGATGCGCGGGGCATCGGGCATTCCGGCGTGAAGGACCGCGGCTTCATGCATTCGATCTATTTCAAGGATCCGCTGGGGCTGTTGATCGAACTGGCTTGCTACACGTTCATCCCACCGCGCGGGTCGAGCCATGCCGAGGTGATGCTGGAGGCCCACAAGCTGCGCGTGGCGGCGGGGGATGATCATATCCAGCGCCAGCATCTTGCGGATGCGGTGGTGAAGATCGTAGAGCGGGGGCAGGCGTCGCTGAGTGACGATCGCGGGGCGAAGAATCCGTATTGAAGTTGCCACCGGGCCCGGGATCAAGCCGCAGGCGCCGGGCCATCGCCTGACCGCCCGGACGGGGGGCGATTTAGTGAGGCTGGGTATGCCATTTTGAGGGTGCGCCATGGCAGATCAAGAAAGTGGTATGAACTAAGGTTCGGTTCGCCACCCCGCGGGTAGGCGATGCCCTACTTCCATACTGTATACGTAAAAAGGCGGGGTCACCCCCGCCCTATAATTCAACTCACATCTTTATAATTAATCTCGCGCTTGTCCGTGCCGCCCTTCTCGCGCCGCACCAACAGGCGGTTGAGCGCGTGGATATAGGCCCGCACGCTTGCCACCACGGTATCGGTATCCGCCGACTGGCCGGTCACGATCCGGCCCTCTTCCTCCATCCGCACGGAAACCGTCGCCTGCGCGTCGGTGCCCTCGGTCACCGCATGCACCTGGTAAAGCTGCAAACGCGCGGAATGCGGCACCAGCGCCTTAATGCAGTTGAACGCCGCATCGACGGGGCCGTCGCCGGTTTGGTTCGTGGTCTGCTCCGCACCGTCGATCTCAAGCACCATGTCGGCGGTCTGCGGGCCATCGGTGCCGCAAACGACCTTGAGCGATTTCAGGCGAATGCGGTCTTCCTCGGGGTCCGTCGCGGTCCGCATCAGCGCGATGAGGTCGTCTTCGTAGATTTCCTTCTTGCGGTCGGCCAATTCCTTGAACCGCACAAAGACATCCTTGAGCTGGTTGTCGCCCAGTTCAAACCCGAGGTCTTCCAGCTTGGACCGCAACGCGGCGCGACCCGAATGCTTGCCCATGACGATGTTGGTTTCAGTGAGGCCCACGTCCTCGGGGCGCATGATCTCGAAAGTCTCGGCGTTCTTCAGCATGCCGTCCTGATGGATGCCGCTTTCATGCGCAAAGGCGTTCTTGCCGACGATGGCCTTGTTGAACTGCACGGCAAAGCCCGAGACGGCGGCGACCCGGCGCGAGATGTTCATGATCTTGCGGCTGTCGATGCGGGTCTCATAAGGCATGATGTCGTTGCGCACTTTCAGCGCCATGACGACCTCTTCCAGCGCGGTATTGCCCGCGCGTTCGCCCAGACCATTGATGGTGCATTCGATCTGCCGCGCGCCAGCCTCGACGGCAGCGAGGCTGTTGGCCGTCGCCATGCCCAGATCATTGTGGCAATGGGTGGCAAAGACGATCTCGTCCGCACCTGGCACGTTTTCCAGAAGCTTCGCGATCAGATCGGCGCTCTCGCGCGGGGCGGTGTAGCCCACGGTGTCGGGAATGTTGATCGTCGTGGCGCCCGCCTTGATGGCGATCTCCACAACCCGGTAGAGATAATCAAGCTCGGTCCGCGTGGCATCCATCGGCGACCATTGCACGTTGTCGCAGAGGTTGCGCGCATGGCTCACCGTCTCATTGATGCGGTCGGCCATCTCGTCCTTGGTGAGGTTCGGAATGGCGCGGTGCAGGGGCGAGGTGCCGATGAAGGTGTGAATGCGCGGCTGGGCTGCGTGTTTCACCGCTTCCCAGCAACGGTCGATATCGCCTAACTGCGCCCGGGCAAGGCCGCAGATCACGGAATTCTGGCTCTGCCGCGCGATCTCGGAAACCGCTTTGAAGTCGCCCTCTGAGGCGATGGGAAAGCCGGCCTCGATGATGTCGACGCCCATCTCGTCCAAGAGCGAGGCGATCTCAAGCTTCTCGGCATGGGTCATCGTCGCCCCGGGGGATTGTTCGCCATCCCGCAAGGTGGTGTCAAAGATCAGCACACGGTCCTGTTTCGTCATATCTGTCATCCTGGGTTCTTTCTTTGCTGGTATCCTTGGCGCGCAACACATCCCTCTGAGCGGGCGCGCCGAAGGGCACGCTCAGAGGCGGATTAGGTGCAGCAAGTTGGCGCGCAGCAGGCCCGCGCAGTTGCGCGGCAGGGTCGGGATATGGACGGCCTGTGTCATGGCAGTAGTTATACGCCCGTCTTTTCAAATGAAAAGGGGGTGTTGCGGCTTTTGTTTGCCCCTGCGTCAGCGCCGCCTATCTGCCTATAAGCAAGGGAGATCAGGATGCAGCGACAAGCGATACCATGGGCGGCGGCATGAGCGCACGGGTGCTGGTAATTGGGGCCAGCGGCGGGATCGGCGCGGCGCTAAGTGCGGCGTTGCGTGCGCGCGGCGATACGGTGACGGCCCTGTCCCGCACGGGCGATGGGCTGGACCTGACGGATGAGGCATCGGTCAATGCCGCGCTGGAGGGGCTGAGTGGCCCTTTCGACGCGGTGATCGTCGCCACCGGCGCTTTGGAGATCGACGGGGCCACGCCAGAGAAATCGCTGCGTGCCGTCACGCAAAAGGCGATGCTGGATCAGTTCGCGCTGAACGCGGTCGGCCCGGCGCTGGTGCTGCGCCACGCGGCAAGGCTTTTGCCCCGCGACAGGCGGGCGGTTTTCGCCGTGCTTTCGGCGCGGGTCGGCTCCATCGGGGACAACCGTCTGGGCGGGTGGATCAGCTATCGCAGCGCCAAGGCGGCGGTGAACCAGATCGTGCATACCGCCGCGATCGAGCTGACGCGCTCCCATCCGCAGAGCATCTGCGTCGCGCTGCACCCCGGCACGGTCGAGACGCCCTTTACCGAAAAATACCTTGGCCGCCATCCCGCAGTCCCACCAAATGAGGCGGCGGGCAATCTGTTGCGGGTAATCGACGGGCTGACCCCGGAGGAGAGCGGCGGGTTCTTTGACTGGGCCGGAAAGGCGGTGCCGTGGTGAGCCGTTTGATCTTGGTCTTGGGCGATCAACTCTCGCTGAACCTGTCGTCCCTGCGCGCGGCGGATAAGGCGCGCGATGTGGTGGTCATGGCCGAAGTGGCGCAGGAGGCGGAATATGTCCGCCACCACCCTAAGAAGATCGCGCTGGTCTTTGCCGCGATGCGCAAGTTCGCGGGTGCGTTGGAGAAAGACGGCTGGACGCTGCGCTACACCCCCTTGGACGATCCCGAGAATGCGGGTTCCATCGTGGGCGAATTGCTCCGCCGTGCGGAAGAGACGGGCGCGGGTGAGGTGATCGTGACCGAGCCGGGGGAGTGGCGGCTGATCAACGCGCTGACCCACGTGCCGATCCCCACACGGCTTGTGCCGGATGACCGCTTCATCGCCAGCCGCAAACGGTTTGAGGATTGGGCCGAGGGGCGCAAGGCGCTCAGGATGGAGTATTTCTATCGCGAGATGCGCCGCGAGACGGGGTTGTTGATGGAGGGCGACGACCCCGCAGGCGGAAAGTGGAATTTCGACCACGACAACCGCAAACCTCCGAAGGAAGGGCTGGATATCCCCGACCCGCTGACCTTCGCCCCCGATGTCGAGGTGGAGGCGGTGTTGGACCTTGTGGGCGCGCGCTATGGCGACAACTTCGGCGATCTGCACCCCTTTGACTTTGCCACGACGCGCGCGGAAGCCTTGCAGGTGCTGGCGCATTTCATCGCCCACGCCCTGCCGCGTTTCGGCGACTATCAGGACGCGATGCTGGAGGGGCAGCCCTATCTCTTTCATGCGCTGATCTCACCCTATCTCAACCTCGGGCTGCTGGACCCGTTGGAGGTCTGCCGCGCCGCCGAGGAAGCGTGGCAGGCGAGAGACGTGCCGATCAACGCCGCCGAAGGGTTCATCCGCCAGATCCTCGGTTGGCGCGAATATGTGCGCGGCATCTATTTCCTCGAAGGGCCGGACTATGTGGAGCGCAACGTGCTGCGCCACGAGCGGGATTTGCCCGGCTTCTATTGGGGTGCGGATACGCAGATGAATTGCCTGCGTCAGGCGATTGGCCAGACCCAGAAACACGCCTATGCCCACCATATCCAACGGCTGATGGTGACGGGCAATTTCGCCCTGCTGGCCGGGATCGACCCGCATCAGGTGCATGAGTGGTATCTGGAGGTCTACGCCGACGCCTATGAATGGGTCGAAGCGCCCAACACGGTGGGCATGAGCCAATTCGCCGATGGCGGTGTGGTCGCCTCGAAACCCTATGTCTCCTCCGGGGCCTATATCAACCGCATGTCGGATTACTGCAAAGGGTGCAGCTATAGCGTCAGCACCAAGGCGGGGCCGAAGGCCTGCCCCTTCAACCTGCTCTACTGGCATTTCCTTGACCGCCACCGCGAGCGGTTTCAGGGCAACATGCGGATGAAGAACATCTATGCCACTTGGGACCGTATGGACACAGACCGGCGCGCGGCGGTTCTGCGCGATGCGGATAGATGGTTGCAGCGGTTGGACGCGGGCGAGACGGTCTAGGCCGTCTCTGCTTTCAAACGCGGGCCGGGAACGGTTGGCCCCTTGCGCGCCTTCGCCGCCGCCATGCGCCCTGCAATCCTCTGCGCGCTTTGCGGCGCATGGCCCGCTGCCACACAGTCATCGGCGTTGCCGCCGTTCTCCAGCAGGATGCGCAGGATAGCGTCCTCTGCGCGGGCCTCTTCTGTGTCGGAGGCCGGGCTGGGCGCCGGTCCCTGCATCCATGCCCGCGCCGTCTTGCTGCGCCAGTCGCAAAGTGCCCGCACCTCGGTTTGGTAAAGGTCTTTGACCGCGTTAAATTCCCCCGGCAGGGCCACAGTCCCCATGGCGGCGGCGGATTTGTTCTGTGCCGTCAGCAGCATCTCCCCCGCGTCATCGGCCAAGGCGCGCAGCATCAGGCCGCGCAGGGGAGGGGTGAGCGTGTCTGCGCTGACTTCTGCCCCGAGCGCGGCCAGTTCATCCCGCAGCGCAGCGTGCAGATTGTCCGACAGCGGCACGTCAATTTGGCGGACATTCTCGGCCCCCAATGCATCCCGCGCGATTGCCGCCGCGAGCGCGGTATCGTTCCCCTCGGCCTGTTCGATCAGCACCTTGGAAGCGCGGGTTTTGGCAGCGTAGTCCCGCAGCCCCACGACCAAGGCGCGGTAGTCCCGTTCCAGCGCCTCCGGCTGCGGCGCCAAGGCGCTTTCCACGATCCGCCAGCCCTCCGGCCCGCGCTCCAGATCGACATGGGCAAACGCTGTGTCGAAGGCGGGCATCTGCAATGCCAGCTTGCCGCCGGGGTTCAGCGCGAATGTGGCGCCGTCGAAAACCGTCTCACCCTCGCCGCCGGTCATGTTGAGGTGGATCACCGGCAGTTCCGTCTCGATCACCCGCGCGACCATGTGGTTGAGGCGCCGCTCCATCGCGCCGCGCAAATGGGGCGTGGCATGGGGGATCAGCAGCAGTTCGGCCCCCGTCTCGGCCTGCGTTTCGGCCACGTCGCCCTCCCAACCGTCGGCGCCAATGGGGGAACCGATGCGCAGCCCCTCCACCACATAGGGGCCGCTGATCGGTGCGGGATCGAAAAGCGCGCGGGCGGCTGGGGCGTGTTGCAGCACTCTTTGGGCGATCTTTCCGTTCTGAAGGATGAGGTAGGCGTTATGAAGCTTGCCCCCCTCTCCCCAAGGCGCGCCGAGCGCCAAGGCGGGGCCGTCGGCGCAGTCAGCGGCTAACGCCTCAAGCTGCGCCACAACTTCGCGCTGAGAGGAAGGATTTTGCGACAGCCCTTGCGCGTCATGCCCGGTCAGGAAAAGTTCGGGCAGGGCGACCATCTGCGCGCCAGCATCGCGCCCGGCCTGCCATGCGTCGCGGGCCAATGCCGCGTTTCCGGGCAGATCACCGGCGGTGGGGTTCAACTGCCCGAGGGTGAGGCGGAAACGGTCTGGCATGGCAAGGCTCCGGGCTGGCTGGCGTGGGGTGGGTCTAGCAGATCGGACCGGGGGCGAAACCCCCGTGCGCAGAGCTGACCCGCAGCACCGGGTGCGCGGGATCCGCCCAAACCGGCGTGCCCCTCTTGCAAACACGTTGCCTCTGCCCTCTATCACCCGTAACCTCGGGCCAAATGCCACTTAACGAGATCGGGAATTTCCGCCCATGTTGCACCGCAGCCTGCCCCTCTGTCTGATCGCCCTTCTGGCCACGCCGCTTGCGGCGCAGGACGGGCAGGTGCTGACCAAGGAATATGACGACGGCGGCATCTATGAGGGCACCTTTCAAGGCGGTCTTCAGCATGGCACCGGCACCTATAAGCTGCCCAATGGCTATGAATACTCCGGCGAATGGGTCGAGGGGGAGATCAAGGGCGAAGGTGTCGCGCGTTTCCCCAATGGATCGGTCTATGAGGGCAATTTTGCCAAGGGCAAGCCCGACGGTCTGGGCAAGATCACCTTTGCCGATGGCGGCACCTATGAGGGCGAATGGGAAGCGGGCGCGATCATGGGGCAGGGCGTGGCGATCTACGCCAATGGCGTGCGCTATGAGGGCGAGTTTCGCAACGCCAAACACCACGGCAAGGGCGTGATGCAAAGCCCCGGTGGCTATGAATACAAGGGCGATTGGGTCGATGGCGTCAAACAGGGCGTGGGCACGATCACCTACCCCGATGGGGCGGTCTATGAAGGGGAGATCGAAGCCGGCAAACGCAGCGGCGAAGGCACGCTGACCATGCCCGACGGGCTGGTCTATGTGGGCAAATGGAAAGACGGCCAGATCGACGGCACCGGCACGCTGACCCAACCCAACGGCGATGTCTACGAAGGCACGCTGGTCGCGGGGCGGCGTGAGGGCAAGGGCAAGGTCACCTATGAAAACGGTGACACCTATGAGGGCGACTTCAAGGATGACCGCCGCGATGGGCAGGGCACCTTCACCGGCACCGATGGCTATGTCTATACCGGTTCTTGGGTTGCGGGGCAGATCGAAGGCGAGGGGCAGGTGACCTATCCCGACGGGTCGGTCTATGTCGGCACCTTCCGCAATGATCTGGCCGATGGCACGGGTAAAATCACCTATCCCGATGGCTCCACCTATGAAGGCGAATGGGTCGCCGCTGTGATCGAGGGCGAGGGCGTCGCCACCTATACCAACGGCGTGGTCTATGAGGGCGAGTTCAAGGACGCCCGCAACCACGGCCAAGGCGTGATGACCTATGCCGACGGCTACCGCTATGAGGGCGGCTGGCAGGACGGCCAGCGTCACGGGCAGGGCAAGGCGACCTATCCCGACGGCACCGTTTACGAGGGGGCCTTCAGGAACGGCCAGCGTCATGGGCAGGGCAAGATCACCATGGCCAGCGGTTTCGTTTACGAAGGCGAGTGGACCGAGGGCGAGATCGAAGGGCAAGGAGTTGCGACCTATGCCAATGGCGATGTCTATGAGGGCACCTTCAAAGCCGGCAAGCGGCAGGGCAGCGGCACCATGCGCTATGCCAGCGGCGAGGAAGCCTCGGGCGAATGGGAGAATGGCGCGCTGAGTGATGAGGCTGGCGAGGCCGAAGCCTCGGAAGCGGCGGAGGCGGCTTCGGAAGAGGCTGGCGGTGAGGACGCGGCCACCGAAACACCCGCCCCCGAAGACAGCACCGACGCGGATACGTCAGAGGCCACGCCCGCGCAGACCGGCACCGCTGCAGACGGGGGCTGAGCCCCGCCTTTGCTGGACAACGCCCGCGCCCTGTGGCAAGCCCGCGCGCAACAGGAGTACGCCAGATGTCCAACCCCACAATCACCCGTTTCGCCCCGTCCCCCACTGGCTATATCCATGTGGGCAACCTGCGCACCGCGCTGATGAACTACCTCATCGCGCGCAAGGCGGGCGGCACTTTCATTCTGCGCATCGATGACACCGATCCCGAGCGCAGCAAGGAAGAATATATCGACGGCATCAAGCAAGACCTCGAATGGCTGGGTCTGGAGTGGGACCGGGTCGAGCGTCAGTCCGAGCGGCTGGATCGCTACCACGCCGCCGCCGATGACCTGCGCGAAAAGGGCCGTTTCTACGAGGCTTTCGAGACGCCGACAGAGCTGGACCTCAAGCGCAAGAAACAGCTCAACATGGGCAAGCCGCCGGTCTATGACCGCGCCGCGCTGAACCTGTCGGACGAAGAGAAAGCCGCCCTGCGGGCCGAACGTGGTGATGGTGTCTGGCGCTTCAAGCTCGATCACGCGCGGATCGAATGGGATGACGGTATCCTTGGCGATATCTCCATCGACGCGGCCTCGGTCAGTGACCCGGTGCTCATCCGCGGCGACGGGCAGATCCTTTATACATTGGCGAGCGTTGTGGACGACACTGAGATGGGCGTGACCCATGTGGTGCGCGGCTCGGACCATGTGACCAACACCGCCACGCAAATCCAGATCATGCAGGCGCTTGGCAATGCAGCGGTGCCCTCCTTCGCGCATCACTCGCTGCTGACCGGCCCGCAGGGCGAGGCGTTGAGCAAGCGTTTGGGCACATTGGCGCTGCGCGATCTGCGCGAGCAGGGGGTCCAGCCCTTCGCGCTTCTGAGCCTGATGGCGCGGCTCGGGTCCTCCGATCCGGTGGAACTGCGCACGGATATGACAGAGCTGATCGACGGTTTCGACATCAACCGCTTCGGCTCGGCCCCGACGAAATTCGACGTGGCCGACCTCTTCCCGCTGACTGGGCGCTACTTGCAGCAATTGCCGCTGGAAGCCGTGAAAGACGACATCACCGCCCTCGGCGTGCCCGAGGACAAGGCCGCGCAATTCTGGGCCGTGACGCGCGAGAATATCTCGACCCTGAAAGACCTCGGCCCCTGGTGGGCCATGTTCCGCGACGGGGCGGAGCCGGTGATCGCCGAGGAAGACCGCGAATTCGTGGCGCAGGCCATGCTGCTGCTGCCCGAAATGCCCTTCGATGAGACCACTTGGTCCAACTGGACCGCAGCGGTCAAGGAAGCCACGGGCCGCAAGGGGCGCGGGCTGTTCCGGCCTTTGCGTCTGGCGCTGACGGGGCAGGAGCATGGGCCGGAGATGGCGCAGGTGATGCCGCTGTTGCAGGTGGTGAAGGCGCGCGGCTGATTGGCGGGCTTGGGGGCTTGAGGCAGCCTCCCGGGGGCGCTGCCCCCGGACCCCCGAGGGTATTTGAGAAAGGATGAAGGAAGTTTTGGGGGGCGTGTTTTCGGCCCTTAGAAGTTCCTTGCGGCGAAGGTTGTTTCGGCGCGTTCTTTGATCTGCACTGACAGGCGATCCATGTGCTGGTCGACCACGGCGGTTTCGGCTTCCGTCAGTGTTTGGTGGCGCGGGTAGAGGGGGGCTGCGCGGTCGTCGAGGATGGGCGTGTCCCAACCGTCGGTCGTGTCGAAGAAACGTGCCGCGCCCTCGGTGCCGAATTCGCGCAGGAAGCCTTGGACCACCACATCGAGGTAGCTGAGCAGGATGACGTGATCGCCGTGGGTCACCGCGATGTCGGCGGGGATGGCGTAATGAGCGATGTCGGGGGCGGGGGTCAGGTCATGCACCACCGCGCCGCCTGAGGCGTGGCGTTCGTAGCTGTATTCGCGTTTGTCCAGCGCTGCCCAATCCGCGCCCGGCACGGCGGCGATCAGCCCGTCGATCCGGGTGGCGGGGTGCTGCACTACGGAAAGATAGACGATATCGCGGCCTTCGGTGCGGACCCATTGGCGGCGCCAACCGTCGAGCTGCGCCGTGCGGGCATCGGGGTAGCTATGGGTGTTGCGGTTCACGAGGCTGCCGTAGCCAAAGAAATAGGGGGTCATGCGGGGTGCTTTCCATCTGCCGTGTTGCCGGTAAGAAAACATGTGTCGCATCCGCTCACAAGCATGCTTGACGCGGAGGTATGCCCCAGCATACGAAAGGCCCAATCGTCACGGGAGAATCGGTTAACACCGATGCCGAAGGAGCAACCGCCCCGGAAACTCTCAGGCCCCAGGACCGTGATGTGACCAAGACTCTGGAGAGGGGCGCGGATGCGCACGCCGAAGGGATAACGATCTCAGGCGGAAGGACAGAGGGGGCATCAGGCGCAGCATTTGCGGCGCCAAGGTGCCGGCATGGTCAAAAGGTCATCCGGAAGCGACAGGAAAGGCGAACCGGATGAGCGATCTCAAGCAGACGGCATTGCATGATTTGCATGTGGAACTGGGGGCCAAGATGGTGCCCTTTGCGGGCTATTCCATGCCCGTGCAATACCCTCTTGGCGTGATGAAGGAACATCTGCACACCCGTGCCGCCGCCGGGTTGTTCGATGTGGGCCACATGGGGCAGGTCGTCGTTCGCGCGAAGTCTGGCAGCTATGAGGATGCGGCCTTGGCGATGGAGCGGCTTGTGCCGGTCGATGTGCTGGGCCTTGGTGAGATGCGCCAGCGCTATGCCATGTTTACCGATCCCAATGGCGGTATTCTGGATGACCTGATGTTGGCCAATCTGGGCGACCATCTGTTTGTCGTGGTGAATGCCGGGTGCAAGGATGATGACATCGCCTTGATGCGGGAGGCCCTGTCGGACAGTTGCGAGATCGAGGTGCTGGACGACCGCGCGCTGCTGGCGTTGCAGGGGCCGCAGGCCGAGGCTGCCTTGGCGCGGTTGCAGCCCTCGGTGGCGGATATGAAATTCATGGATGTGGCGCGGGACGTCGATCTTGATGGGATCACCGTCACCCTGTCGCGCTCGGGCTACACCGGGGAGGATGGCTACGAGATTTCCGTGGCGAATGGTGACGCGGTGGCGCTGGCGCAGAAGCTGTTGGCGATTGAGGAGGTCGAACCGATCGGCCTTGGGGCGCGGGACAGTCTGAGGCTGGAAGGCGGGCTTTGCCTTTACGGCCATGACATCGACACCACCACCACGCCGGTCGAGGCGGCGCTGAACTGGGCCATCCAGAAGGTGCGGCGCGAGGATGGCGACCGCGCAGGCGGCTTCCCGGGCGCGGGGGTGATCTTGCAACAACTGGCCGACGGCGCGCCGCGCAAGCGCGTGGGGTTGCTGCCCGAGGGGCGCGCGCCGATGCGCGAGGGGGTCGCCATTTATGATGCCGCCGAGGGTGGCAATGAGGTTGGCCGCGTGACCTCGGGCGGCTTTGGTCCGACGGTTGGCGGCCCGGTTGCCATGGGATATGTCAGCGCCGAGCATGCGAAGGTCGACACGCCGCTTTGGGGCGAGGTGCGCGGCAAGCGCTTGCCACTGACTGTCACGAAAATGCCGTTCGTTGCGGCGAACTTTAAACGCTGAATCTACACAGGGAACTCCATTATGAAATTTACCGAAGAGCATGAATGGCTGCGCGTCGAGGGTGACGAAGTGGTCGTGGGCATCACCACGCACGCCGCGGAGCAGTTGGGCGATGTCGTTTTCGTGGAACTGCCCGACGAAGGCACCACCGTCAGCAAGGATGACGAGGTCGTGGTCATCGAATCCGTGAAGGCGGCGTCGGACATCCTTGTGCCCATCGACGGTGAGATCACGGAAGTGAACGGCGCGCTGACCGACAACCCCAGCATGGTCAACGACGACCCGCAGGGCGAGGCGTGGTTCTTCAAGATGAAGGTCTCTGACGCCAGCCAGATGGACGACTTCATGGACGAAGCCGCCTATCAGAAATTCATCGGCTAAACCGCCGCGCGCGCCGGGGCTCCGGCGATGCTGATCACCTGCGTCGCCCCATGGGCGGCGCGCCACAAACAGGGGGCGCCCTGCCGCGCCGTGACGAGGAACCCGACATGAGCTTCAAGCCCACCGATTATCTGCCCTATGATTTCGCCAACCGGCGTCACATTGGCCCGTCCCCTTCCGAGATGTCGCAGATGCTCGACACCGTGGGCGCCGAAAGCCTTGATGCGCTGATCGACGACACGCTGCCCAAGGCGATCCGGGCGAAACAGCCGCTGGATTTCGGCAAGGCGATGAGCGAGCGTGAAGTGCTTGAGCACATGCGCCGCGTGGCGGGCAAGAACAAGGTGCTCACCAGCCTGATCGGCCAAGGCTACCATGGCACCGTCACGCCCCCGGCGATCCAGCGCAATATCCTCGAGAACCCGGCGTGGTACACCGCCTACACCCCCTATCAGCCCGAGATTTCGCAGGGCCGTCTCGAAGCGCTGCTGAACTTCCAGACCATGGTGAGCGACCTCACCGGGCTGGAGATCGCCAATGCCTCGCTGCTCGACGAGGCCACGGCCTGTGCCGAGGCAATGACCATGGCGCAGCGCAGTTCGAAATCGAAGGCCAAGGGTTTCTTCATCGACGTGAACTGCCACCCGCAGAACATCGCGGTGATGAAGACCCGCGCTGAGCCTCTGGGCATCGAGGTCATCGTCGGCGAACCCGAGGAGATGGAGGCCGAGAAGGTCTTTGGCGCAATCTTCCAGTATCCCGGCACCTATGGCCGTGTGCGCGACTTCACCGACCACATGGCGGCGCTGCACGAGGTCAAGGCCGTGGGCATCGTCACCGCCGACCCGCTGTCGCTGACCCTGCTGAAAGAACCGGGCGCCATGGGCGCCGACATCGCCGTGGGCAGCACCCAGCGGTTCGGCGTGCCCGAGGGCTACGGCGGCCCGCATGCCGCCTATATGGCTTGTAAGGATTCCATGAAGCGTGCCATGCCCGGCCGGATCGTCGGTGTCTCCATCGACGCCCATGGCAACCGCGCCTACCGTCTTTCCTTGCAGACCCGCGAGCAGCACATCCGGCGTGAGAAGGCCACGTCGAACGTCTGCACCGCGCAGGCGCTGCTGGCCGTCATGGCCTCGATGTATGCCGTGTTCCACGGGCCGGAAGGCTTGAAAGCCATCGCGCAGCGCATCCACCGCAAGACCGTGCGTCTGGCCAAGGGGCTGGAGGCCGCGGGCTTCGACGTGCAGCCCGATGCCTATTTCGACACGATCACCGTCGAGGTTGGCCCGCTGCAGGCCGCGGTGATGAAATCCGCCGTGGACGAGGGCATTAACCTGCGCCGCGTGGGCGAGACCCGCGTCGGCATCACGTTTGACGAGCGCACCCGCCCTGACACGATCGAGGCGGTCTGGCGCGCCTTCGGCATCCGTCAGGCGGATGACGACTTCACGCCCGAGTACCGTCTGCCCGAGGGTCTGCTGCGGACAAGCGATTACCTCACGCACCCGATCTTCCACATGAACCGGGCCGAGACCGAGATGATGCGCTACATGCGTCGTCTCGCGGACCGTGATCTGGCGCTCGACCGGGCGATGATTCCGCTCGGCTCCTGCACCATGAAACTGAACTCGGCTGCCGAGATGATGCCGGTGACATGGCGCGAGTTCTCGCTCATCCACCCCTTCGTGCCCGCCGATCAGGCGCTTGGCTACCGCGAGATGATCGACGATCTCTCGGACAAACTCTGCGAAATCACCGGCTATGACGCGATTTCCATGCAGCCGAACTCCGGCGCGCAGGGCGAATACGCAGGTCTTCTGACCATCGCTGCCTATCACCGCGCCAAGGGCGAGGGGCACCGCAACATCTGCCTCATCCCGATGAGTGCGCATGGCACCAACCCGGCCTCGGCCCAGATGGTCGGCTGGAAGGTGGTGGTGATCAAGACCGCCTCTAACGGTGACATCGACCTCGATGATTTCCGCGCCAAGGCCGAGCAGCACAGCGAGAACCTCGCCGGCTGCATGATCACCTATCCCTCGACCCATGGTGTGTTCGAGGAGACCGTGCATGAGGTGACCAAGATCACCCATGACCACGGCGGGCAGGTCTATATCGACGGGGCCAACATGAACGCCATGGTGGGCCTGTCCCGCCCCGGCGATCTGGGCGGTGACGTCAGCCACCTGAACCTACACAAGACCTTCTGCATCCCGCATGGCGGCGGCGGCCCCGGCATGGGACCCATTGGCGTCAAGTCGCATCTGATCGCGCATCTGCCGGGCCACCCGAACGAGGAAGGCGCCGCTGTGTCCGCCGCACCCTACGGTTCGCCCTCGCTGCTGCCGATTTCCTGGTCCTACTGCCTGATGATGGGCGGGGACGGTCTGACGCAGGCGACCCGGGCGGCGATCCTCAACGCCAACTACATCGCCAAGCGGCTCGAAGGGGCTTACGACGTGCTCTACAAAGGCCCCTCTGGCCGGGTGGCGCATGAATGCATCATCGACGTGCGCCCCTATGAGGAAACGGCGGGCATCACCAACGAAGATGTTGCCAAGCGCCTCGTCGATTGCGGCTTCCACGCGCCGACCATGTCTTGGCCGGTGGCGGGCACGCTGATGGTGGAGCCGACGGAGTCCGAGACCAAGGCTGAACTGGACCGTTTCTGCGATGCCATGCTGGCGATCCGCGAGGAGATCCGCGAGATTGAGGAGGGCCGCATGGACCGCGCCAACAACCCGCTCAAGAACGCGCCGCACACGGTGGAGGATTTGGTGGTGGAATGGGGCGACCGGCCCTACAGCCGTGAGCAGGGCTGCTTCCCGCCCGGTGCCTTCCGCGTCGACAAATACTGGCCGCCGGTCAACCGCGTCGACAACGTGCATGGCGACCGCAACCTGATCTGCACCTGCCCGCCGCTGGAGGACTACGCCGAAGCGGCGGAGTAAGGTTCAGACCCAGACAACACCTAAGGGCGCGGGATCATTCCTGCGCCCTTAGCATATCCGCGGGCCGGGCGTTCAGCGCCTTCAGCGCAAAGCCCAGACCAGCCAGCACCGTGGCCAAGACGCCGCCCGTGATGATCAGCAGCGCATTGGGCCAGACCACGGCGAAATCAGTCTCCATAACAAAATGGCTCACTGCCCAGCCACCGGTGATCCCGGCCAGCAGCGCCACCGTCCCGGCAAAGAGACCGAGCAGCGCGGCGCGAAGCACAAAGCTGGTGGCGATGGCGCGGCGCGAGGCCCCCATGGTTTTCAGCAGCGCCGCCTCATAGCTGCGCGCGCCGGTGCCTGCGGCGGCGGCCCCGATCAGCACCATGAACCCCGTCGCCAGCGTGGCCAAGGCGCCAAAGGAAATGGCAGAGGCGAGCCCAGCCAGCACCGCGGCGACCCGGTCGATCGCATCGCGCACGCGGATGGCGGTGATGTTGGGGTATTCGCTGGCAAGATCGCGCAGGATCGCGGCCTCCGCCTCGGGTTCGGCATAGACGGTCGAGATGAAACTATGCGGCGCGCCTGCAAGGGCGGCGGGGTTCATCGTCAGCACGAAACCGATCCCGGCGGTCGAGAAATCGACCTCGCGAAAGCTGGTGATCGTGCCGGTGATGTCGCGGCCAAGGATGTTGACGCTGAGCGTGTCGCCCAGCTCCAGCCCGATCTCTTCGGCCTCTTCGGCGGCAAAGCTGATCTGCGGATCGCCACTGTAATCCTGCGCCCACCATTCCCCCGCAGTGATCCGCGTGTCTTCGCCCGGCTGCGCGGCATAGGTCACCCCGCGGTCGCCGCGCACGACCCAGTGATCGCCCGCGACCTCACGCGCGGGGCGTCCGTTGATCTGGGTGATCACGCCGCGCAGCATCGGGGCGCTTTCGATGCGCGACACGGCCGGATCGCCCTCAAGCCGCGCGGTATAGCCGGGCATCTGGTCTTTCTGAATATCGACGAAAAAGTAGGAGGGTGCGACGTCGGGCAGGTTGCCGGAAATCGCGCGGCGCAGGTTGCCGTCGATCTGACCCACGGCAGCCAGCACCGAGAGGCCGAGGCCAAGCGCCAGCACCACCGCCGTCGCCCCTTCGCCGGGGCCGCCGATGGCCGCCAGCGCCCACCGCAGGCGCGGATGGCCCCGCGCCCGGCGGGCCGTCGCACGGGCCAGCAGACGCAAGAGCGCCGCCGCCAGCGCGAGCACGGCGAGCGTCGCGGCCAATCCGCCCAGTGTCCAAAGCGTGAGCGACCACGAGCCGTTGAACCAACCCGCCAGCGCAAGCAGAGCGGCCAGCAGCAGCGCCATCGCGACGAGGTAGGGCGCGGCGGGCCAAGGTGATTGCCGTTGCCAATCGTCGCGGAACAGGGTCGCGGCGCGGACATCAGCGCTGCGCGCGAGCGGCCAGAGGGTGAAGAGAGCGGCGGTTAGCAGCCCGTAGAGTGCGGCCTCAATCAGTGGGGCGGGGTAGATGGTGAAACGCGCGGGCAGGGGCAGACTTGCTTCGATCAGCGGCGACAGCAGCAGCGGCAGGCCTGCGCCGATCAGCAGACCAAGAGCGACGCCAGCCATGGCCAGAATGCCGACTTGTATGAAATAGGTCTGAAAGATCGTCGCTCTCGACGCCCCCATGGCGCGGAAAGTGGCGATGACGGCGGTCTTGCGTTGCAGATAGGCCCGCACCGCTGCCGCCACGCCGACCCCGCCGACGGCAAGGCCCGAGAGCCCGACGAGCACCAGAAAGGCGCTCAGGCGTTCGACGAAACGCGCCACGCCTGGCGCGCCGTTGCGCGCGTCGGTCCAGCGCATCCCGGCATCGGCAAAACGCGCTTTGGCCTCGTCTTCGAGCGAGGCGAGGGCGGTGCCCTGGGGCAATTCGAGACGGTATTTGCTATTGAAAAGCGTGCCGGGGGCAAGCAGGCCTGAGCCTTCGAGCGCCGCGCGTTTGACCAGTGTGCGGGGCCCAAGGGAAAAGCCGCTGGCGGCGGAATCCGGTTCGCGTTTGATCAGCGCGGTCAGGGTGAACTCCGCCTCGCCAAGTGCGAAAGTGTCACCGGGGGAGAGGGCCAGCCGATCCGCCAGTGCCCGTTCCATCACCGCGCCGGGCAGGGCGGTGGCCTCGGGCGAAAGGGCATCTTCCAACGGCAGGGCGGGGTCCAAGACCATCTCGCCGATCAGCGGATAGAGGTCATCGACCGCCTTGACCTGCGTGAGCGCGCGTTCTGAGGTCTCGCCCGCGCCGGTGACGGCCATGGAACGGAACTCGACAATCTCGGAGACGCGCGTGGCGCGTTCGGCCATCCAGTCGCGCTCTTCGGGGGTGGCGAAACGGTAGGTGAAATCCAGCTCGGCATCGCCGCCAAGAAGGGCCGCGCCCTCGGCCTCCAACCCGGCTTCGATCGCCGCGCGGACAGTCCCGACAGCGGCCAGCGCGGCCACGCCAAGCGCAAGACAGGCCAGCAGCAGGCGAAAGCCGCGCAGGCCGCCGCGCATTTCCCGACGGGCGAAACGGGCGGCAAGGCGCAGGCTCATGCGAGGCGCCCGTCGCGGAGTTCCACCACCCGGTCGCAGCGCTGCGCCAGATCATCGGCGTGGGTGACCAACACCAGCGTCGCGCCATGGCGGTCGCGCAGTTCAAACAACAGGTCCATGATCGCGGCCCCATTGCGGCTGTCGAGACTGCCCGTCGGCTCATCCGCCAAGAGGATCGCGGGGCGGGGTGCTGCGGCGCGCGCGAGTGCCACGCGCTGTTGCTCGCCGCCCGACATCTGCGCGGGGTACTGGTTGATCCGGTGGCCCAGCCCCACGGCCTCAAGCTCGGCCCGGGCGCGGTCAAAGGCGTCATCGGCGCCGGAAAGCTCCAGCGGGGTGGCGACATTCTCAAGCGCGGTCATGGTGGGGATGAGGTGGAAAGACTGAAAAACAATCCCCATGCGCCCCTGCCGGAACTGTGCCAACCCGTCTTCGCGCAGCGCGCTCAGGTCATGGCCGAGGGCGGTGACCTTGCCGCCGGTGGCGCGCTCCAGCCCGCCCATGACCATCAGGAGCGAGGATTTGCCCGACCCGGAAGCGCCGGTCAGCGCGATGCTCTCCCCTTGCTGGACCTGCAACGAAATGCCGCGCAGAATATCGACGGGGCCGGCATTGCCCTTGAGGCTCAGCGTGACATCTTGAAGGTCATAGACAGGGTCGCTCATCGGGTCGCCTTTGGCTTGGGATACGTGATGGATATGGAGGTCCGCGAAGGATGCGCAAGGTATTGATCTGTTTTGCCTTTATTTTAGGCAGCGCGGCGCGGGCCGAGGAGGTGGTGATCGCCGCCCTCGGCGACAGCCTGACCCAAGGCTACGGGCTGCCCGCCGAGGAGGGGTTCGTGCCGCAATTGCAAGGCTGGCTGGATGCCGAGGGGGTCGAGGCCAAGATCCTCAACGCGGGCGTGTCGGGCGATACCACCGCTGGCGGGCTGGCGCGGGTCGACTGGACCCTGACGCCCGAGGTGGACGCGATGATCGTGACGCTGGGGGGCAACGACCTGCTGCGCGGGCTGGACCCGGCGCAGGCGCGCGGCAACATGGACGGCATCCTTTCGGCTGCAAAGAAGGCGGAGGTTGAGGTGCTCTTGGTCGGCATGAGCGCGCCGGGCAACTACGGGGCGGGCTATAAGGCAGAGTTCGAAGGGCTCTACCCCGATCTGGCCGAGGCTTACGGCACGCTGTTCTACCCGGACTTCTTTACCGGCCTGCTGGCCGAGGAAAAGAAAGCCGCCAGCGCGCGGAGCGAGACGGTGCAGCGCTATTTCCAAGGCGACGGCATCCACCCCAATGCCGAAGGCGTGGCCCTGATTGTGGAAGACATCGGCCCGGCGGTAGCCGAGCTGGCAGCGCGGGCTGCTGACAGCCGCTAACAAAAAACGGACGCCGCAGCGTCCGTTTCGATCATCATGATGTGGCCCGTTCAGGCCAGTGCGATGTTGCTCGCGCTTTCGCGGCCATCGCGGCCCGCTTCGACGTCAAAAGTGACCTTTTGGTTGTCGGCAAGCCCGGTCAGCCCGGCGCGTTCCACGGCGGAAATATGGACAAAGATGTCTTTGCCGCCCGCATCCGGTGCGATGAAGCCGTAGCCTTTTGTCGTGTTGAACCATTTTACGGTGCCAGTAGCCATGCCCCGTGTCTCCCTTTCTTTGATCTGCCCGCAACATGCGGCAGCGCGGCTCGGTCGAATTCGTGATCGCTGGAGCCTTAGGGCAGCCGGGTCGAAAAGTCTTCGCGTCGCAGTTGTGATATTGGAATCTCTATTTTTAAAATCAAGGATTTTTACGGGGCGAGGGGCCGCAAGCAAGGAAGCGCCCATGAAATATAACCTGCCTGTTACAAAACTGGCAGGCATCTCGGGATTTTTCGGAAGGCGCGTTTTTCAAAAATTTACCAGTTGATAAAAAAATGATTCCATGAGAGCGTTTTCAAAACACCAAGAAAACGACAGGGATTTTGATATGGCACGAGATGTGTTTGAGCCGGGGATCGTTCCGGGGCGGTTAGAACCGCAGAGCTATGCCGAGGGGTTTTCGGATCTTCATCCGCCCTTGGATGAACATGAGGCGCTGGTCGCGGCGGACCGCTGTTACTTTTGCCACGACGCGCCCTGCATGACGGCCTGTCCGACCGACATCGACATTCCGCTGTTCATTCGGCAGATCGCCACTGGCACGCCCGATGCGGCGGCCAAGACGATCCTGAGCCAGAACATCCTCGGCGGCATGTGCGCCCGGGTCTGCCCAACAGAGACGCTTTGCGAAGAGGTTTGTGTGCGCGAGGTGGCCGAGGGCAAGCCGGTGTTGATCGGCCAGTTGCAGCGCTATGCGACGGATCATTTGATGGCGCAGGGCGTGCATCCCTTCGAGCGGGCCGCAGCCACGGGCAAGCGCATCGCAGTGGTGGGCGCGGGGCCGGCGGGTCTGTCCTGCGCGCACCGTCTGGCGATGCTGGGCCATGATGTTGAGATCATCGACGCGCGGCCCAAGCCCGGCGGGCTGAACGAATATGGCATCGCGGCCTATAAGACCCCGAACGGCTTCGCGCAGGCCGAGGTGGATTGGCTGATGCAGATCGGCGGGATCACCTTCCGGCATGAGGTTGCCGTGGGCCGGGATGTCACTCTCGATGAACTGAAGGCCGATTACGACGCGGTTTTCCTCGGGATGGGGCTGGTCGGCGTTAATGCCCTTGGGGCCGAGGGCGAGGATAAGGCAGGGGTTGCCAATGCGGTCGATTTCATCGCCGAACTGCGGCAGGCCAGCGATATCTCCGGCGTGCCGATTGGCCGCGATGTGGTGGTGATCGGCGGCGGGATGACGGCGGTGGACGCGGCGGTGCAGGCGAAACTGCTGGGCGCGCTCAATGTGACGCTGGTCTATCGCCGCGGGCGCGACCGGATGAACGCAAGTGTGTTTGAGCAAGACCTCGCCGCCTCCAAGGGCGTGCGGATCGTGACCCATGCGGTGCCGATTGCCGTGCATGGCAACGGGTCGGTGCGCGAGATCGAGTTCGAATATGTCGATGAAGCGATGAAGGGCACCGGCCAAACCCTGCGCCTGCAAGCGGATCAGGTGTTCAAGGCCATCGGTCAGACGCTGTTGGGCGAGGGCCTGCCCGAACTCGACGGGCGCAAGATCAAGGTCGACGGCACCGGACGTACCAGTCTGGAAGGCGTTTGGGCCGGGGGCGATTGCGCCAGCGGTGGTGATGACCTCACTGTGACCGCCGTGGCCGAGGGCCGCGATGCGGCGATGGACATTCACACCACATTGATGGGGGCGGCGGGCTGAGGCCGCGCCGAGAGGGAGACATAACATGGCTGATCTGAGAAGCGACTTCATCGGGATCAAATCCCCCAATCCGTTCTGGCTGGCCTCCGCCCCGCCGACGGACAAGGAATACAATGTGCGCCGCGCCTATGAGGCGGGCTGGGGCGGGGTGGTATGGAAGACCCTCGGCTCCGAAGGGCCGCCGGTGGTCAACGTCAACGGCCCACGCTACGGCGCGATCTGGGGCGCGGATCGGCGGCTGTTGGGGCTCAACAACATCGAGTTGATCACCGACCGCCCGCTAGAGGTGAACCTGCGCGAGATGAAGTCGGTGAAGCGCGACTACCCCGACCGCGCGCTCATCGCCTCGATCATGGTGCCTTGTGAGGAGGAGGCGTGGAAAGCCATTCTGCCGCATGTGGAGGAGACCGGCGCCGACGGGATCGAGCTGAACTTCGGCTGCCCGCATGGCATGGCCGAGCGGGGCATGGGCTCTGCCGTGGGGCAGGTGCCGGAATACATCGAGATGGTCACCCGCTGGTGCAAGATGTACACCCGCATGCCGGTGATCGTGAAGCTGACGCCGAACATTACCAACGTGGTTTACCCTGCCGAGGCCGCCAAGCGCGGCGGCGCGGATGCGGTGAGCCTGATCAACACGATCAACTCGATCACCTCGGTCGATCTCGACCTCTTCGCGCCTGAGCCCACGATCGACGGCAAGGGCACCCACGGCGGCTATTGCGGCCCGGCGGTCAAACCCATCGCGCTCAACATGGTGGCCGAGATCGCCCGCAACCCCGAGACCCACGGTCTGCCGATCAGCGGCATCGGCGGCGTCACCACATGGCGCGACGCGGCGGAGTTTCTCGCCCTTGGCGCGGGCAATGTGCAGGTCTGTACGGCGGCGATGACCTATGGCTTCAAGGTTGTCCAAGAGATGATCTCGGGCCTGTCGGAATATATGGACGAGAAGGGGCTGACCTCGGTCGACCAACTGGTGGGACGCGCGGTGCCGAATGTCACTGACTGGAACCAGTTGAACCTGAACTACGTCGCCAAGGCGAAGATCGACCAAGACCTGTGCATCTCCTGTGGGCGTTGCTTTGCGGCTTGCGAGGACACCAGCCACCAAGCCATCGCCATGTCCGAAGACCGCACCTTTACCGTGATCGAAGAGGAATGCGTCGCCTGCAACCTCTGCGTCAATGTCTGTCCGGTCGAAGACTGCATCTCGATGGAGGAACTGGCAGCGGGCACCACCGACCTGCGCACGGGCAAGACGGTGACGCCGGACTATGCCAATTGGACCACGCACCCCAATAACCCCTCCGTCCACGCGGTCGAACCGGCGGAGTAAGACAAGTGCCACCGCGCCCCGGGTTCAGGACTTTCTGCGGGGCGGGGTGGCGGTATCGGCAGCGGGGGGCGGTATCTCTGACATCTCCCGCCGCGCCACGATCAGCGCCATTGCCGCATCCCGGGCCATCTCTTCGCGGGTGACGGGCGGTGCGCCCGCTGGTTCATCGGACGCTTTCGGATTTGCGCCCTTCGCATCCCGCGCAGCCCCTGCGCCCTTTATATCGCCTACATTCATCACTGCCCCTTTACCTTGGAAGGAGCCCGCACCCGCCAGTCAGACTGGGTGTCATGTGTTAACGGGGGATTAAACGCTGGGCGCCACTGGCCGTTATGGTTAACCGTTTGGCGTTGGCGCGGGCTGGTCCAAAAGCGCGCCGAACATCGCCTGAAGATGGGCCTGCGCGCGGGGGCGGGGGTCGGTCTCGGGACCGAGCAGGATCTGCGCCTGCGCCTCGAAATCCGCGTAGTGCTGGGTCGTCGCCCAGATTGAGAAGATCAGGTGCTGCGGGTCCAGCGCGGGCAGTTTTCCCGCCGCCACCCAGCCCGCGATCACGGCGCATTTCTCATCGAACAGGGGTTTGAGATGGCTATGCAATTCCGGCTCGATCCGCGGGGCACCTTGCAGGATTTCATTGGCAAAAAGGCGGCTCTCGCGCGGCAATTCGCGCGACATGGTCAACTTGCGTTCGACATAGTCCAAAATCTCGCGCCGGGGGTCGCCGTCGGGGTCTAGCTCCACCAACGGGTCGAGCCATGTTTCCATCAGTTGCGACAGCAAAGTGACATGAATGTCTTCTTTGCCATTGAAGTAATAGAGAATATTCGGTTTGCTCAGCCCAGCTTCGGCGGCGATCTGATCCAGCGTGGCGCCCCGGTAGCCGTGTTTGGAAAAGACTTCGAGCGCGGCATCCAGAATCACCCGGCGGTTGCGCTGCTGGATGCGGCTGGGTTTCTTGGCGGTGCTTTCGGGCAAGGCAATGATCCTTGGTGCTGCTAAAAAAGGCGTTTGCCGGATCGGCGGCGGGTTGTTTCAAACCAGTTCTTGACAGAGCCTAACCTAATCGCAATCGTGGATTTACCAAATGGTAAAAAAACAACACGGCCCAAGCCGATGACAGAGGAGTGACCTATGCCCGCGCCCGGAGAGAACCTCAAGATTGATCCCGACCGTCTGTGGGATTCCTTGATGGAAATGGCCAAGATCGGCCCCGGCGTGGCGGGGGGCAACAACCGCCAGACGCTGACGGACGAAGACGCCGAGGGCCGCGCGCTGTTCCAAAAGTGGTGCGAAGCGGCGGGCTGTACCATGGGGCTCGACCAGATGGGCAATATGTTCGCCCAGCGGGAGGGCACCGACCCCGATGCGCTGCCGGTCTATGTAGGCAGCCACCTCGACACCCAGCCGACGGGCGGGAAATACGATGGCATCCTTGGCGTGCTCGGCGGGTTGGAGATCATCCGCACGATGAACGATCTGGGCATCAAGACCAAACACCCGATCGTTGTGACCAACTTCACCAACGAAGAAGGCACCCGTTACGCCCCCGCGATGCTGTCGTCGGGGGTTTTTGCTGGCATCCACACCCAAGACTGGGCTTATGCGCGCACCGATGCTGAGGGCAAAAGCTTTGGCGACGAATTGCAGCGCATCGGCTGGAAGGGCGACGAGGAAGTCGGCGCGCGCAAGATGCATGCCTTCTTCGAGTTGCACATTGAACAGGGCCCGATCCTCGAGGCCGAGGGCAAGGACATCGGCGTCGTGACCCACGGGCAGGGGCTGAGCTGGACGCAGGTGACGATCACCGGCAAGGACAGCCACACAGGCTCCACCCCCATGCCGATGCGCCGGGACGCGGGGCTGGGCATGGCGCGGGTATTGGAGAAGGTGAACGAGATCGCGCTCAGCCACGCGCCCCATGCGGTCGGCGCGGCGGGCCATATCGAGGTCTATCCGAACTCGCGCAATGTGATCCCCGGCAAGACGGTCTTTACCGTCGATTTCCGGTCGCCCGAACTGTCGGTCATCGAGGATATGGAGGCCCGTCTGCGCGAAGAGGGTCAAAAGATCGCCGACGATATGGATGTGCAGATCGAATTTGAAAAGGTCGGCGGCTTTGATCCCGTGGCCTTTGACGAGGGTTGCGTGACGGCTGTGCGCAACGCTGCCGAACGGCTGGGCTACAGCCATATGAACCTGATCTCTGGCGCGGGCCATGATGCCTGCTGGATCAACCGCGTGGCCCCCACGGCGATGGTGATGTGCCCCTGCGTCGATGGTCTGAGCCATAACGAGGCCGAGGAGATCACCAAGGATTGGGCCAAGGCGGGGGCGGATGTGCTGCTCCATGCGGTGCTGGAGACAGCGGAAATAGAGGGCTGAACACTCGGGCGGAGGTCGGGGGTGCTGCCCCGGCCCCCCGATGTAAACAGCCAGAAAGATGGGGAGAGAAAGATGAGCAAGGTAATCAAGGGTGGCATGGTCTGCACGGCGGACCGGACGTGGAAGGCCGACGTGCTGATCGAGGGAGAGAAGATCAAGCGCATCGGCGAGGACCTCACGGGTGACGAATACATCGACGCGGAAGGCGCCTATGTGATCCCCGGCGGGATCGATCCGCATACGCATCTGGAGATGCCCTTCATGGGCACCACTGCGGCAGAGACTTTTGAGTCCGGCACATGGGCCGCGGCGGTGGGCGGCACCACGATGGTGGTCGACTTCTGCCTGCCCGGCGCCGATGGCAGTATCAAGAACGCGATCAACGAATGGCACCGCAAGTCGGCGCCGCAGATTTGTTCGGACATCGGCTATCACATGGCCGTCACCGGCTGGGACGAGACCGTCTTTAACGAGATGAAGGACGCGGTCGACATGGGGGTGAACAGCTTCAAGCACTTCATGGCCTACAAAGGCGCCTTGATGATCGAGGACGACGAGATGTTCGCCTCCTTCAAGCGCTGTGCCGAGTTAGGCGCGCTGCCGATGGTCCATGCCGAGAACGGCGATCTGGTGGCGGAGTTGCAGCAGAAATATTTCGATCAAGGCATCACCGGGCCGGAGGGCCACGCCTATTCCCGCCCGCCCGAGCTTGAGGGCGAGGCCGCGAACCGCGCCATCACCATCGCCGACACGGCGGGCGTGCCGCTTTATATCGTGCATGTCTCTTGCGAACAGACCCACGAGGCGATCCGGCGTGCGCGGCAAAAGGGGATGCGGGTTTATGGCGAGCCGTTGATCCAGTTCCTGACGCTGGACGAGTCTGAGTATTTCAACAAGGATTGGGACCATGCCGCGCGCCGCGTCATGTCGCCGCCCTTCCGCTCGAAGGACCATCAGGACAGCCTTTGGGCCGGCCTGCAATCGGGCAGCCTACAGGTGGTGGCGACCGACCACGCCGCCTTCTCGACCGAGCAGAAACGCGCGGGCCGCGATGATTTCCGGATCATTCCCAACGGCTCGAACGGGCTGGAGGAGCGTCTGGCGGTGCTCTGGACCGAAGGGGTGGAGACGGGCCGCCTGACACCAAACGAGTTCGTCGCCGCGACCTCGACCAATATCGCCAAGATCCTCAACATCTACCCGCAGAAGGGCGCGATCGTTGAAGGGGCGGACGCCGATATCGTGGTATGGGATCCGAAGATCACCAAGACGATCAGCCCCGCGAACCACCATTCGGTGCTGGATTACAACGTCTTCGAGGGCTTCGAGGTCAAGGCGCAGAGCCGCTATACCCTGAGCCGCGGCGAGGTGATTTGGGCCTGGGGTCAGAACAGCCAGCCGCAGCCCGGCCGGGGCCGTTTCGTGCCGCGCCCGGCCTTCCCGAGCGCCAATGTCGCCCTCAGCAAATGGAAGGAACTCAACAGCCCCAAGATGATCAAGCGCGACCCGCTGAACATCCCGGCGGGGATCTGAGCCATGTAGAGCCGCCACGACAACCAGGTAAAGTGCCGCGCTAAAAGCGGCCGACCAACAGGGAAGTAAAATACGTGAATGACAGCCAGAGCGTGATCAGCGCCAGCAATCTTGACCTGACCTTTCAAACCAATGACGGGCCGGTCCATGCGTTGAAAGACGTGAACCTCGAGATCCACAAAGGGGATTTCGTCAGCTTCATCGGCCCCTCGGGCTGCGGCAAGACGACCTTTCTGAGGGTCATGGCCGACCTTGAGCAGCCCACGGGCGGCAGCGTGACCATCAACGGCGTCTCGCCCGAGGAGGCGCGTAAATCGCGGGCCTATGGCTATGTTTTCCAGGCGGCGGGACTGTATCCGTGGCGCACCATCGGCGGCAACATCCGCTTGCCGCTGGAGATCATGGGCGTGCCCCGGGCCGAGCAGGCCGAGCGGGTGAAACGGGTGCTCGACCTCGTGGAGCTATCGGGGTTCGAGAAGAAGTTTCCCTGGCAATTGTCGGGCGGGATGCAGCAGCGCGCCTCCATCGCGCGGGCGCTGTCCTTCGATGCCGACATCCTGCTGATGGACGAACCCTTCGGCGCGCTCGACGAGATCGTGCGTGACCACCTCAACGAGCAGCTCTTGAAGCTCTGGGCGCGCACCGAAAAGACCATTGCCTTCGTCACCCATTCGATCCCCGAGGCGGTGTATCTTTCCACCAAGATCGTGGTGATGAGCCCGCGCCCTGGACGGATCGCCGACGTGATCGAAAGTCCGCTGCCGCGCGAACGGCCTTTGGAGATTCGCGAGACGCCGGAATTCCTCGAGATCGCACACCGGGTGCGCGAGGGGCTGCGCGCCGGGCATGGGGACGATTGATGCGTAACATTATCCCCGTTCTCACGGTCGTGGGTCTGTTGATCGTCGTCTGGTATGGCGCGGCTGTCGCGCTCAACGCGCAATGGGCGCGGGATGTGGCGGCACGGGCCGACAAAACGCTGACATTCTCGGAATTGGTGGCCGACACCTGGTCGCAGGAGAAACCGAAACTTCCCGCGCCGCATCAGGTCGGCGCGGAACTGTGGAAGACCACGGTGGAGAAGAAGGTCACCTCGAAACGCTCGCTGATTTATCACACATGGGTCACCTTCAGCGCGACCTTTTTGGGCTTCGTCATGGGCACCGCGCTCGGCACGCTTCTCGCCGTCGGCATCGTGTTCAACCGCACGATGGACATGAGCGTGATGCCTTGGGTGATCGCCAGCCAGACGATTCCGATCCTCGCCATCGCACCGATGATCATCGTGGTCTTGAATGCCGTGGGCCTGTCGGGCCTGCTGCCCAAGGCGATCATCAGCATGTATCTGTCGTTCTTCCCGGTGGTCGTGGGCATGGTGAAGGGGCTGCGCAGCCCCGACCAGATGCAGCTTGACCAGATGCGGACATGGAACGCGAGCGGCTGGCAGACCTTCTGGAAACTGCGGCTGCCGTCCTCGATGCCCTATTTCTTCACCTCGCTGAAGGTCGGCGTCGCGGCCTCGCTGGTGGGGGCCATCGTGGGCGAGATGCCGACGGGGGCTGTCGCGGGCCTCGGCGCGCGCTTGCTGGCGGGCAGCTACTACGGCCAGACCGTTCAGATCTGGAGCGCGCTTCTGATGGCGGCGGCGCTTGCGGCGGCCATGGTGGGGCTTATCGGGTTGGTGCAGCGGCTGACCTTGAAACGGATGGGGATGGCATGATGGGCTGGGTTCTTTTTGCCATCGTCGCATGGGTCGCGGGCCTGTCGCTCAACGTCTGGCTGGCGCGGCAGCGGCCCTCGCGGGGGGCGTCACTGGCGGCACCGCTGGTCTTCGGAGTCACGCTCATTGCCGTTTGGGAAGGCGTGGTGCGCGGGTTCGAGATTAACCAAGTGCTTCTGCCCGCGCCTTCGGTGATCGCGGCGCGCATGGCCACGTCGCTCGATATCCTGTGGATCGACTTTGTGCAGACCGTCATCAAGGGGGCGCTGAGCGGCTACATCATCGGCTGCGGCGCGGCCTTCCTGACGGCGCTGGCGATTGACCGCTTTCCCTTCTTGCAACGCGGCCTTTTGCCGGTGGGCAACTTCGTGGCCGCGCTGCCGATCATCGGCATGGCGCCGATCATGGTGATGTGGTTCGGCTTCGGCTGGCAGTCCAAGGCGGCGATTGTCGTGGTCATGGTGTTCTTCCCGATGCTGGTGAACACGGTGCAGGGGCTGCAGGCCAGCGACGCGATGCAGCGCGACCTGATGCGCACCTATGCGGCGGGTTACTGGCGCACGCTTCTGAAGCTGCGGCTGCCCGCGGCGATGCCCTTTGTCTTCAACGGGTTGAAGATCGGCACCACCCTTGCCCTCATTGGCGCCATCGTTGCTGAATTCTTCGGCTCTCCGGTGCTGGGGATGGGCTTTCGCATCTCCACCTCGGTGGGTCAGCTTGCGCTTGATCTGGTCTGGGCCGAGATTGTTGTCGCGGCAATAGCCGGATCGGCGTTCTATGGTATCATGGCCCTTATCGAAGGACGGGTGACCTTCTGGCACCCCAGCCAAAGGAACTAGAGACGACCAACCAACAGGGAGATAAAAATGAAAACCATCACGAAGATCGCTGCCGGGGCGGCCTTGGCCCTCTGGGGGGGCGTGGCGCAGGCCGCCGACGACCTGACGCTACAACTCAAATGGGTCACGCAGGCCCAGTTCGCGGGCTATTACGTGGCCAAGGACAAGGGGTTCTACGAAGAAGAGGGGCTGGATGTCACGATCAAGCCCGGCGGGCCGGATATCGCGCCGGTGCAGGTGCTTTTGGGCGGTGGGGCCGACGTGATGGTGGACTGGTTGCCTTCGGCGCTGGCTGCGCGCGAGAAGGGTGCGCCGATCGTGAACATCGCACAGCCTTTCGCGAAATCCGGCCTGATGCTGACCTGCCTCAAGGAACATGGCATCGAAAGCCCCGAGGATTTCCCCGGCAACACGCTGGGCACATGGTTCTTCGGCAATGAGATCCCGCTAATGAGTTGGATGGGCAAGCTGGGCTATCCCACCGATGGCTCCGACGGTGGGGTGACGATCCAGAAGATCAACTTCAACGTCGACCCCTTGCTGCAAAAGCAGGTCGAATGCGCCACCACCATGACCTACAACGAATATTGGCAGGTGATTGACGCAGGGCTGACGCCCGAGGATCTGGTGGTCTTCAAATATGAGGATGAGGGCATCTCCACGCTGGAGGACGGTCTTTATACCACCGAGGAGAACCTCGAAGACCCCGAGATGGTCGACAAGCTGGCGCGTTTCGTCCGGGCCTCCATGAAAGGCTGGAAATACGCCGAGGAGAACGTCGAAGAAGCCGCTGAGATCGTGCTGGAAAATGACCAGACCGGCGCCCAGACCGAGAAGCACCAGACCCGCATGATGGGCGAGATCGCCAAGCTGACCGAGGGCAGCGACGGGCGGCTGGACGAGGCGGCCTTTGATCGCAGTGCGGCGATCACCATGGAAGGTGGCATGATCACCAAGGCGCCTGAGGGCGCTTGGACACATGATGTGACGGATAAGGCGCTTCAATAAGCTTTGGCGTATATGATGAGGGGAGGGGCCGGCGCTGCGCTGGCCCTTTTTCTTGGTGGGAAGGGTCAGCGCCTGCACGCGGGTCGGCGATACGACGGAGCCTCGTGCCACTTTATGGTTCAGCCGTGATGCGCCTTCGCAATGGCGCACCCGAATTCACTAAATCGCCTACCCGTCCGGGCGGGCAGGCGATGGCCCGGCGCCTGCGGCTTGATTCCGGGCTGGGTGTTGTCGAAAGGGGCCTTAGAGCACCGTGACCTTTGTCCCAATCGGCACCCGCTGGTACAGGTCGATCACATGCTCGTTCAGCATCCGGATACAGCCGTTCGACACGGACCGCCCGATGGAGTTCGGCTGCGTGGTGCCGTGGATGCGGAAATAAGTGTCCCGCCCGTTCTGGAACAGGTAGAGCGCCCGCGCGCCCAAGGGGTTGCCGGGGCCGCCGGGCTGGGCGTCGGTGTTGCCGATGAAACGTTTGTAGGCCTGCGGATCGCGTTCGATCATCTCATTGGTTGGCCGCCACGTGGGCCATTCCTTTTTCACGTCGATGGTCGCGGTGCCGGTGAACTCCAGCCCCGCTTTGCCGACGCCCACGCCATAACGCATCGCTTGGCCCGGCGACGTCACGAAATAGAGGTAATGGCTCCGCGGCAGGATCAGCAATTGCCCGGGCGCATATTGCGCCTTGACCGGGACCATCTGCGGGGCGGGGTCATAGGCGGCGGTGCGCGCCTGCGCCATCAAGGGAAGGGCGGCTGCGGCCACGGTGCTGGTCAAAAAGGTACGGCGGCGCATGGCAGGCTCCATCAAAATAATGCGTTTCGCCCGCATTTTGCCATGGGAGGCCATTTTAGCAAGGCTGGACATAAAAAAACCGACCTGCCGGTGTCAGCAGGTCGGTTCGAATTCTTGCATCAGGGCCGAAGCCCCCGGGCCTTAGGCCAGCGCGAGGTTGGTCGCGGATTCACGGCCGTCACGGCCAGCTTCGATGTCGAAGGTCACTTTCTGGTTGTCGGCCAGGCCGGTCAGGCCAGCGCGCTCAACAGCGGAAATGTGCACGAAAACGTCTTTGCTGCCGCCGTCGGGTGCGATGAAGCCGAAGCCTTTAGTTGTGTTGAACCATTTTACGGTGCCAGTGGCCATATCCGTAGTCTCCATATTGATGCCATCCGCGTTGGTGCGATGGCCCGGCGTGGTTGGTCTGGATCGATAGACTGAGCGCCGTATGAGGGAGACAGTGGGTCGAAAAAGATAACGTCTGCACCGTCTATATTGCACTCGGGGGGGATTCGTTCAAGGGGCATCGCATTTTGGCGGGTTTCGGCGGGTCCGGCAGCGCGAATTTCGGCAAATTCCCGCCACGAAGTTTCGTGATCCCCATATTTTACGGGAAACGCGCCAAATTTCACCGTCCCGAGTTTGCCGCAAACCGGTCTCATTACTGCCCGGCGTAGGTGGTTTTTTGCCAGAAAGCCCCAAGTGCGCCTGCCAGCGCCCCCCATGTGGAGTAACGAGACATGATGCGTATCCTTGCCGTAGACGATGACCCGGTCATCCTTGATCTGCTCACAGGTTGCCTGACCGAGAATGACAATTACGAGCTGACCTGCTGCGAAAGCTCGGAAGAAGCGCTGGAGATCATGCAGGAGTCGAACCGGCCCTTCGATTCCTTCCTGCTTGATATCATGATGCCGGGCATCAATGGGATCAGCCTGTGTGAGATGATCCGCGATGTGCCGTTTTACCGCGCCGTGCCGATCATCATGATCACCGCCAGCAAAGAGCCTGCGATGATGCAGCGGGCCTTTGACGCGGGTGCCACGGATTTCCTTTGCAAACCGTTGGATGGTGTCGAACTCAGCGCGCGGATCAATGCCGCCAGCATGCTCAACGCGTCATTGCTGCGTGAGCGTGAGGCGCAGCATACGCTGGCCGAGTTGACGCAGATGATGCAGATCCGCTTTGACGAGGATTTCGACCTCGATGTCTCGGCCTGTAGCAATGTCTCCGCGCTTGAGAATTACCTGCTGCGCCTGCCGAGCGGCTGTTTCTCGATGAGCCTGTTTTCGATCTCGGTCGAGGGGGCGCGCGGCATCTACCGCGCGGTCAAGGCGCCGGCCTTCCGCCGCCAGATGGAGCAGGTGGCCCGCGCTTCGGTACATTCGCTGGAGGGCATGCGTTTTCATCTGGCCTATGCGGGCAGCGGGCGTTTCATCGGCGTGGTGATGAGTCGCGCGCGGTTGAACACCGCCTCTATGGCCGAGCGGATGCGCGAGCATCTGGAGAAGAACTGGGATGGCAAGGGCATGAACGGCGGGCTGCCCCCGTCCTTGCAGGTGCATTCGGTGACCGAACAGCGCCTCTGGTCGGGTCTGTCGGCAAGCAATAAGCTGCGCGAATATCTGCAAAGCTGGGATCCGCTGCATGGTTTGGTGCGGCATGATGAGGATAACCTCTTTGCCCAGCTGGAAACGGCGATCGACGACGAACGCTGAGGGCAGGAGCCTTTGAAGGGATAGACCCGTCCGCATTGCGGGCGGGTTTTTGCGTTGAAGGTAAGCGGTAAGGGCATCGCCCTCCCTGGGGGGCGATCCGCTACCGCGCTGTTTGGCAGGGCGCTGCAAGATGTGGAGGTCTGGCAAGCTGTTGTAGCGTTGCAAAATCGTCCTCCGGGGGGAGGGAGGGCGATGCCCGGTGTGTCACCGGGCGGCCCAGTGGCAAAGTAGCGCACGAAAAAGGGCGCCGGAAATCCGACGCCCTCCAAATTGCTAAGTCGCAAGGGTTACCGCGCGAACTTCTTGTGCTTCAGGCGCTTGGGCTCCAGCGCATCGGCACCCAGACGGCGCTTCTTGTCTTCTTCGTAGTCCTCGAAGTTGCCCTCGAACCATTCCACATGCGCTTCGCCCTCGAAGGCGAGGATGTGGGTGCAGATACGGTCAAGGAAGAAACGATCGTGCGAGATGACCACGGCGCAGCCAGCGAAATCTACCAGCGCATCTTCGAGCGCGCGGAGGGTTTCGACATCCAGATCGTTGGTCGGCTCGTCGAGCAGCAGCACGTTGCCGCCCTCTTTCAGCAGCCGCGCCATGTGCACGCGGTTGCGCTCACCGCCCGACAGGAGGCCCACTTTTTTCTGCTGGTCGCCGCCCTTGAAGTTGAAGGACGAGCAATAGGCGCGGGAATTCACCTCGGCGTCGCCGAGCTTGATCAGTTCCGCCCCGCCTGAGATCGCCTGCCAGACGGTGTCTTCGGGGTTCAGGTCGTCGCGGCTCTGGTCGACGTAGGACAGCTCAACCGTGTCGCCGTATTCGATGGTGCCCTCGTCGGGTTTCTCATGGCCGGTGAGCATCTTGAACAGCGTCGATTTACCGGCGCCGTTGGGGCCGATCACGCCGACGATGCCACCGGGCGGCAGGGAGAAGTCGAGCCCGTCGATCAGCTGCTTGTCGCCCATGTGCTTCTTCAGACCTTCGACCTCGATCACCTTGTTGCCGAGGCGCGGACCGTTGGGGATGACGATCTGGGCGCGGGAAAGCTTTTCGCGTTCGGATTGTTCGGCCATCTCGTTATAGGCCGCGATACGGGCCTTGGATTTCGCCTGACGTGCCTTGGCGCCTTGGCGCATCCATTCAAGCTCGCGCTCCAGCGTCTTTTGCTTGGACTTGTCCTCGCGCGCTTCCTGCGCCAGCCGCTTGGCCTTCTGCTCCAGCCAGTCGGAGTAGTTGCCCTCGTAGGGAATACCGCGGCCACGGTCGAGTTCGAGGATCCAGCCGGTGATGTCGTCGAGGAAGTAGCGGTCATGGGTGACGCAGAGGATGGTGCCCTTGTAGTCGATCAGGTGCTGCTGCAGCCAAGCGATGGTCTCGGCGTCGAGGTGGTTGGTCGGCTCATCGAGCAGCAGCATGTCGGGTGCTTCGAGAAGCAGCTTACAGAGCGCCACGCGGCGCGCCTCACCGCCCGAGAGGTTTTCCGGCATCGCGTCGTCCGGCGGGCAGCGCAGCGCTTCCATCGAGACGTCGATCTGGCTGTCGAGGTCCCAGAGGTTCTGCGCGTCGATGTCGTCTTGCAGCTTGGCCATCTCCTCGGCGGTCTCATCCGAGTAGTTCATCGCCAGTTCGTTGTAGCGGTCGAGGATCGCCTTCTTCTCGGCCACACCTTCCATGACGTTTTCGCGCACGGTCTTGGTCGGGTCGAGCTTGGGTTCCTGCGGCAGGTAGCCGACCTTGGCACCCTCGGCAGCCCATGCCTCGCCCGAGAAATCCTTGTCGAGCCCGGCCATGATCTTGAGCAGGGTGGACTTACCCGCGCCGTTGACGCCGACAACACCGATCTTCACGCCGGGCAGGAAGTTTAGGTGGATGTTTTCGAATGTCTTTTTGCCCCCGGGATAGGTCTTGGAGACGCCGGACATGTGATAGACGTATTGATAGGCGGCCATTGGAGAATCCTTGCAACGCGTTTTGGGGTTTGCAGTGCAATATCGCCCGGACGGCGCAATATCAAACACTCTGTACCGCACAGGCACCTTGCCCGGCGGCGGTTTGCGTGGCGCGCCCGTGGCGCGCGCAGGCGGCATGGCTGGGCAGGCTATTGGATGGTTTTGCAAGGGTTTGGCAGGCGATCCGCGTAGTCGATCAGTGAAATTCGGTCGACTTTTCTGCCGTTTTCGCGCTAGAATTTATTCAATCTGCGGTTGGACGGTAAAAACCGCCTACCGCAGAGTAGGGAGGTTGAAGGCGGTTCTCACCGTTCGCGGTGCGCCGGTTTCAGCGCAACAACAGGGAAATACTCATGACAAAATCCACCATCGTTGTGGGTCTGGACGGGTCGGAGGCCGGCGCGCGAGCCTTGGCGTTTGCCCAGTCACAGGCCAAACAGATCGGGGATTGTTCGATCACGGTTTGCTTTGTGATCGAATGGTCGCCTTTCACCTTTCAGACCAAGGAAGAGAACGAGCAGCGTCACAAACGGCGCGAGCAGGAGTTGCAGCGCGCCCATGACGTGGTGCTCGACCCTGCCGTGGCCGAGGCAAAGGCTGCCGGTGTCGAGGTTGAGGGGATCGTGCGACACGGCGACGTGGCCGATATCCTCGAAGCGGTGGCCAAGAAGCGCGGCGCGGTTCAGATCGTCGTCGGGCGGGTTGGAGAGCGGGGCCTCAAGCGGCTCTTTGGAGGGGTGACGGGCCGGTTGGTCGCGGGCTCCAGCGTGCCGGTCACGATCATTCCCTGAAAGGAAACGCCATGAACAAGTTACTGACCTTTGCGATGGCGGCCTTTGCGTCATTGCTGCCGAGCCTTGCCGCCGCGCAAGAGGCTGCGGGCATCGACCAACGTATCAACCAGATCTTTGCCGATTACACCGGCTGGTATGTGTCATTCATCTTTGCCCCGCTGCCGGGGACGAATTTCTCTTGGATCGCGCTTTGGCTGGTCGTAGGGGCCGTGGTCTTCACCGTCTATTTCGGGGCCATCCAGCTCAAAGGGTTCTGGCATTCGATCCAGCTTGTGAAGGGGGATTACTCCGATCCCGACGACGCGGGCGAGGTGAGCCATTTTCAGGCGCTGGCGACGGCGCTGTCGGGCACTGTGGGTCTGGGCAACATCGCGGGCGTCGCGGTGGCGGTCAGCATCGGCGGGCCGGGGGCGACCTTCTGGATGGTGATCGCGGGCCTGTTCGGCATGGCGACCAAGTTCACCGAATGTACGCTCGGGGTGAAATACCGTAACGAATTCCCCGACGGCCATGTCTCGGGCGGGCCGATGTATTACATCGTCAAAGGCTTTTCCGAGAGGGGCTTGCCACTGGGTGGCTTCATGGCGGTGCTCTTTTCGATCTTCACCATCCTCGGCGCGCTTGGCGGCGGCAATATGTTCCAAGCCAACCAAGCCCATGCCCAGCTTGCCGGTGTCTTGGGTGACTATCCGGGCTGGATCACCGGGGTTGTCCTTGCGGGCGTGACCTTTGCGGTGATCGCGGGCGGTGTGAAATCCATCGCGCGGGTGACTGAAAAGATCGTGCCTTTCATGGGCATCTTCTATGTGCTGGTCTCGATCCTGATCCTGATCATTAACTGGGATATGATCGGCTGGGCCTTTGGCCAGATCTTCATGGGCGCCTTTACCGGCCTTGGCGTGGTCGGCGGCTTTACCGGCGCGCTGATCCAAGGTTTCCGCCGCGCGGCGTTTTCCAACGAAGCGGGCATCGGTTCGGCGGCCATCGCCCACTCGGCGGTGCGCACCAAGGAGCCGGTGACCGAAGGTTACGTGGCCCTTTTGGAGCCCTTCATCGACACGGTGGTGATCTGCACCATGACCGCGCTGGTCATCGTAATCAGCGGTGTACTCAACCAAGACCCTGAAACCGGTCTCTACATCTGGAACGCCGAGGCGGGCCGGATCGCGACCGAGGGCGACGTGAGCGGCGTGGCGCTGACCTCGGCGGCCTATGCGCGGGCCTTCTCGTGGTTCCCGGTGCTCTTGATGGTGGCGGTGGTGCTCTTTGCCTTCTCGACCATGATCAGCTGGTCCTACTATGGCCTCAAGGCATGGACCTATCTCTTTGGCGAGGGGGCGGCGAAGGAGCTGACCTTCAAGGTGATCTTCTGCCTCTTCATCGTGATCGGCGCGGCGGCGAGCCTTGGGCCGGTGATCGACTTCAGCGATGCGATGCTCTTCTCCATGGCGATCGTGAACATCATCGCGCTCTACTTCCTGATGCCGATCGTGAAGCGCGAGTTGAACAGCTATGTCGCGCGGCTGCGTTCGGGCGAGATCGTGAAGCACAAGTAAGGGCTTCGCATTGACAAAGGGCTGCAATGCCCCTCCTTTGGCCCCTGATTTCGGATCGGGGGCCATTTTCTTGCGTAATACCATGCCATTCGCCACCAAAGGGCAGGTCGTGGGCCTGTTGGGCGGGTCGTTTGACCCGGCGCATGAGGGGCATGCGCATATCACCCGTGAGGCGTTGAAACGGTTCGGGCTGGATCGGGTCTGGTGGCTTCTGAGCCCCGGCAATCCGTTGAAAAAGCATGGCCCGGCCCCCATGGCGCAGCGCATGGCGCGGGCGCGGGCGGTGATGGATCACCCGCGGGTCGAGATCACGGGGATCGAAGCACAGTTAGGCACCCGTTACACAGCTGAGACGCTGGCCGCGCTGCGGCGGCACTATCCCGGGGTGCGGTTCGTCTGGCTGATGGGGGCCGACAACCTTGCGCAGTTCCACCTCTGGCAAGACTGGCGGCAGATCATGGAGACGGTGCCGGTGGGCGTGCTGGCGCGGCCTGGGCAGCGTATCTCGGCCCGGATGAGCCGGGCGGCGGCGCTTTATGCGCCCTACCGGATCGCGGGGCGGAACAGCCAGTTGCTGGGCCGGGCCATGGCGCCGGCGTGGTGTTTCGTCAATGTGCCGATGGTCGATGTCTCTTCCACCGCATTGCGGGCCGCGGGCGGCTGGCGCTCAGCGTAGCCGGGCCGAGGTGATGCCCGCCGTGATGATTACTGCCAGCCCCGCCCATGTCAGCGCATCGGGCAGGGTGCTGAACAAGAACAGCCCCAGCAGCACCGCCGCGATCAGTTGGAAATAGACCAACGGCGCCAGCCGCGTGGCGGGGGCTCGGCGGTAGGCATAGAGTAGCAGCAGATTGCCCAGCATCGAAAACAGCGCGCTCGCGGTGGCCAGCCCCGCGACGGGCAGGGTGGCTTCGGGCAGGTTCATCAACCCCAAAGGCAGCAGCATCATCGCGCTCATCGCCAGTTGGGTGAAAGTCAGCGCCAGCGGCGGGGCGAGGTCAGACAGCCAGCGCGACATAGTGAGAAAGACGCCGTAGAACAGCCCCGCGGCCACGGCAAAGAGCAGCCCCGGCCCGCCCGTGCCACCGCCCAGCCCCGGGCGCACCACCAGCAGCACGCCGCAAAAACCCAGCAGGATCAACGCGCTGCGCAGCAGGCTGATGCGCTCGCGCAGAAAGATCGCGGCCAGCAGGTAGCTGATCATTGGCCCGATAAAGAAGGCGGCGAAGACATTGGCGATCGCCTCGGTCCTGAGCGCGGTTTGAATGCAGGTGATCCCCAAGGCCAAGGTGCCGGCCCGCAGCCAGAGCCGCCAATCGCGCATCAGCCCCCATGTGCCACGGGGCAGGAACGGCAGCACCATCAGCGCCCCGATGGCAAAGCGCGACCATGCTACAAAGACCGGTGCCACCCCCATGCCAGAGGTCAGGATTTTACCCGCGCTGTCCCCTGCGGGGATCAGTGACATGGCGATGAACATGATCGGAATAGCGCGTTGCATGACGTTGGGCTAGCAGGTCGGCGGTTTTGTGCAACCGCGAAAGCTCCACCCTTGTCAGACCGGTTGTGGCCGAACGCCGCTTGGGGTTTATATCAAGCCCATGAGCCAGAGTTTTTCACGACGTTTCACACGCCGCATTTTCCTTGGGACGGCTGCCGCTGCGCTGGCGGCGGCCTCTGCTTGGGCCGAGCCGCCGACCACTTCGTTGCGCCCCGTGGGGCGCGATGCCGACCTGTATAAACAGGCCATTCCCAATGTGTCCGAGATCATCGCCGACAGCGGGATCACCGGCACGGTGGCCTTTGCCGTGGTCGACGTCGACACCGGCATCTGGCTGGAGGCGTCCAACGCCACCGATGGCATCCCGCCCGCCAGCAGCATCAAGGCGATCACCGCGCTTTATGCGCTGGATCAACTGGGGCCGGATCATGTGTTCGAGACGCGCCTTTTGGCGACCGGCGGTGTCGTCGATGGTGAGGTGCAGGGCGATCTGATCCTCGTCGGTGGGGGGGATCCGACCCTCGACAGTGACAATCTGGGGCAGATGGCCGAAGACCTGAAAGAAGCGGGCATCATCGGCGTGAAGGGCGGTTTCAAGGTCTATGAGGGCGCGCTGCCCGCGACCTTTGCGATTGACCCCGAACAGCCTGACCATGTCGGCTACAACCCCGGCGTCTCAGGCATCGCGCTGAACTACAACCGCGTGCATTTCGAGTGGAAGCGCAGCGGCGACGGCTATGACGTGACGATGGAGGGCCGCGCGGCGCGCTATGCCCCCGCCGTGCGCGTCGCCACGATAGAAGTCGTGGACCGTAGTGGGCCGGTTTATACCTACGAAAACCGGCCTGAGCGCGATGTTTGGACGGTCGCGGAAGGGGCCTTGGGCTCTGGCGGGGCGCGTTGGCTGCCGATCCGGCGGCCCGGTGTCTATGCGGGCGATATCTTTGCCACCATCGCCCGGAGCCATGGCATCAAACTGGGCGATGCGGAGCTGATCGAGACGCTGCCAGAGGGCGAGACCCTCGTTACCCACCGCAGCACCAAGCTGCGGCCCATCCTCAAGGACATGCTGAAATACTCCACCAACCTCACCGCCGAGATGGTCGGCATGGCCGCCAGCGCCAAACGGTTGGGCGCGGTGCCCAGCCTGCGCGCCTCTGCTGCCGAGATGAACAAATGGGCGATTGAGGAACTGGGCATGGAAAACCCGGCGATGATCGACCATTCCGGCCTTGGCGATGACAGCAAGATGACCGTGCATGACATGGCCGGGGGGCTGGCGCGCATCCACGGCACGGGGCTGCGGCCTATTCTCAAACCGGTCTATCTGCGCGATGATCGCGGTCGTCCTGAACGGGATAATCCGATTGAGATCGACGCGAAGACCGGCACGCTGAACTTCGTCTCGGCGCTGGCCGGGTTCCTGACCACACCCGAGGACCGGGTGCTGGCCTTTACGATCCTGACCGCGAATATCGAGGAACGGGCCAAGATCAGTCGGGCCGAGCGAGAGCGTCCGCCGGGGGCGCGGGCTTGGAACGCGCGGGCCAAACGTGTGCAACGTGGGCTGCTGGAGCGGTGGGGCCTGTTGTATAACGTCGCCGTGAAGCCCGAGCCGGAGGGCGAAGCCGCGCCTAAGACGCCAGCTGCGCCCGACCCTGATGCCGAAGCCGAGGTCGGGGCCGAGCCGGCAGTCGCGCTGGAAGAGTCCTAACCCGCGCTCAGGTCAGGTGCCGCGCCCGCGCGCCGCGTTCGATCGCGGCGGCGTGGAGCCGGTCGATGTTAAGCTCATAACGGATTTCTTCGAGCAGGCGCAGCTCGGCCTCGTCCAGCGTGCCATCGGCGGCGGCCACATCGCAGGCCAGCGCATAGGCCGTTTCATGCAAACGCTCCGGCAGGGCCTCGCGGATCAAGCCAAAGAGGGCATCCAATCCGTCCTCCTGTTCGAACAGGTCAAAGACCGTTTTGCCAATCGTCGAGACGCGATCATTGTCATAGCCCGAGAAGACCGGCAGCAGGTTCAGCGCGGATTCGATTTTGACCAGTTCGGCGGTGCGGATGTCCTCATCCGAGGCCGAGACCGCGATCATCAGCGCGACAAGGCTGTCTTGGGCGCTGAGCGAGAGGGAAGATGTGTCGGGCATCGCGGTATCCTTTGCACAGGTATGTTGCGGTGCAGAATATTGACCCTCAGGAAGTGAAGCAATAGGAACGGGCGACCCCGTGCGCATTGGGCGCAGGGACGCCAAAAGATGGATGATCTGACATGTCCGAGACCCGAGCCGCGGCACTCAGCAGCAAAGCATGGCCCTTTGAAGAAGCGCGCCGGGTGCTCAAACGCTATGCCAAGAAGCCGCCAGAGAAGGGTTACGTCCTGTTCGAGACGGGCTATGGCCCCTCGGGCCTGCCGCATATCGGCACCTTCGGCGAAGTGCTGCGCACCACGATGATCAAGCGCGCCTTTGAAGAGATCAGCGACATCCCGACCAAGCTGGTGTGTTTCTCGGATGACCTTGACGGTATGCGCAAGGTGCCGGGCAACGTGCCGCAGCAAGAGATGCTGGCCGAGCATATGCACAAGCCGCTGACCTCCGTGCCAGACCCTTTCGGCACGCATGAGAGCTTTGGCCATCACAACAACGCCATGCTGCGCCGCTTCCTCGACACCTTCGGTTTTGAGTACGAGTTCTATTCCGCGCGCGAATTCTACCGCTCGGGCCAGTTCGACGAGGTGCTGCTGCGCGCTTGCGAGAAGTACGACGAAATCATGGCGGTGATGCTGAAGTCCCTGCGCGAAGAGCGCGCGCAAACCTATTCGATCTTCCTGCCGATCCACCCCGAGACGGGGCGCGTGATGTATGTGCCGATGAAGGAGGTCAACGCCAAGGACGGCACGATCACCTTTGACGACGAGGACGGCAACGAAATGACGCTGCCGGTCACCGGTGGCAACGTGAAGCTGCAGTGGAAGCCTGACTTCGGCGCCCGCTGGGCCGCGCTCGACGTGGATTTCGAGATGTACGGCAAGGAGCACGCCACCAACACGGCGATCTACGACCGCATCTGCGAGATCTTGGGTGGCAAGAAGCCCGAGCATTTCAGCTATGAGTTGTTCCTCGACGAGAACGGGCAGAAAATCTCCAAATCCTCGGGCAATGGCATTTCGATCGACCAGTGGCTGACCTATGCCAGCACCGAGAGCCTGTCGTATTTCATGTTCCTCAAGCCGAAGACGGCCAAGCGCATGTATTTCGACGTGATCCCCAAGGCGGTCGACGAGTATCACCAGCAGCTGCGTGCCTATGAGACGCAGGACGTGAAGGCGCGGCTGAATAACCCCGTCTGGCACATCCATGGCGGTGATGTGCCGAAGTCGGACATGGTGGTGCCCTTCTCGATGCTCTTGAACCTCGCCTCCGTGTCGAGCGCCGAGGACAAGTCGCAGCTTTGGGGTTTCATCCAGCGCTACGCGCCCGAGGCCACGCCCGAGACCAACCCGGGCATGGATGCCGCGGCGGGCCACGCGGTGCGCTATTTCAACGACTTCGTGAAGCCCACGAAGGTGTTCCGCGCGCCCACCGAGCTTGAGCGCGAGGCGCTGGAAGACCTGCGCGACCGGCTCAAGGTTTGGGACGGCGGGCTGGATGCCGAGGCGCTGCAAAGCATGGTCTTTGCCGTCGGCAAGGAGCGTTTCGACCCGCTGCGCGACTGGTTCAAGGCGCTGTACCAAGTGCTTCTGGGCGCCGATCAGGGGCCGCGGTTTGGCGGCTTCATCGCGCTTTATGGCGTGGAAGAGACCGTCGCGCTGATCGACGATGCGCTGGCGGGCAAGCTGACCAGCGCGTGAAACTTTTGCCTCTGCCCTTGCGTGACTTAGATCATTCAGCAAGGGCAAGGGGGAAAGGCAATGCGCAAAGGGATGTTCACGTTTTTCGGAGGGCTGGTGTTATCGGCCCTCCTGAGCTTTGGCGCGATGGCGCAGCAGGCTGAGATCGAAGAGACGATCAACCGCCAGTTCGACGCTTTTCGCGCGAATGATTTCGCCGCCGCATTAGAATTCGCCACGCCGAATTTGCAGCGCTATTTCCAGACCCCTGAGAACTTTCGCAGCATGGTGAGCAATGGCTACCCGATGGTGCAGAACCCGGCGGAGGTGCGGTTCCTCGACCGGCGCGCGGATGGGGCGCGTTTTTATCAGGTGGTGCAGGTGGTCGATCCTCAGGGGTTCACGCATTTGCTGGGCTATCTGATGGAACGGACAGAGGCAGGCTGGCGCATCGGCGGGGTGCAAATCCTCGACGCGCCGGGGGCCAATGTCTGACCATTGTTGCGCCGCCTCCGCGCGGCGGGCCAAGTGTGGGTTAATGCATCGTTGATACTTCCCTGACCTCGCGGTTCGGCCCTCGCCGAGCCTGAGCAGTTGAGCGGCGCGCCCCGGTGGGAGGTGCGGACCGGGGAAAGGAAAAGCGATGAACAAGGCGATTACCGATGGCGTGGTGTTGATGCCCACCCCCTTTGCGGCGGGGCTAAATGTCTGGTCGAGCGGCGACGGCACGCCGGGGTCGGACACCTATGAGAACGCGGCCAATGCCGCCTTTGTCCCCGCGGATCAGGATTTTGGCGGGGCGCTGGAACTGCTAAAGACGCAGGCCACGCAGCGGCTGCGCTACATGGGGCAGACCCCGCTGCTGCCGGGCTGCTATCTGCGGGTCACGGCGCGGGTGAAGGCGGTGAGTGGCAACCTGCCGACGGTGCGGATCGCAGGCTATCCGGCGCAGGCGGGCGGGGGCCGGGTGAGCGGCGTGACAGAGGCCGGGCCGGCGGTCACGCTGACGGCCTATGGCGAGGTGGTCGAGGTCAGCGCGATCATCGGCAGCGGCGACCGCGGCGGGGTCGATATGGTCTGGGGCACCGGGGCCGTCTATGGGCATTTCGGGCTGGACCTGACCGGGCCGACGGGCGGCGTGGTGCGGATCGACGATATCGTGATCGAGGATGTCACCTCGGTCTTTCTGCGGGACATGCTGGCGCAGGTCGATGTGCGCGACTTTGGTGCGGTGGGCAACGGGGTGAGCGACGATACCGCCGCCTTCGAGGCGGCAAATGCCGCCGCGGCGGGGCGCACGGTGCTGGTGCCTGCGGGGAACTACCTGCTGAACGGGGATGTGACCTTTGACACGCCGGTCAAATTCGAGGGCCATGTGACCATGCCGGTGGGGGCGGTGCTATTGCTGCGCCGCAATTTCGATCTGCCTAGCTATATCGAAGCCTTCGAGAATGAAGAGACCGCTTTTCTGAAAGCCTTTCAGGCGCTTTTGAACAACGCGGATCACGACTCGCTCGATATGGGGGGGCGCAAGGTGAATGTGACCGGGCCGCTCGACATGCAGGCGGCGGTGCCGGACAAGACCAGCTATGCCACCCGTCGGGTGATCCGCAACGGCCAGCTTGAGGCCGCGTCGAGCAGCGCTTGGGACACGGTGGTGGTGACCTCGCAGGCGCGCTATGCGGCCGCGGACGCGCGCAAGCTGACCAATGTGACCAATATCGCCAATGTGCCGGTGGGCGCACTGGTTGAAGGGGCCGGGGTGGGGCGCGAGATTTATGTGCGGTCCAAGAATGTCGCCACGCAGGAGATCACGCTCAACGCGCCGCTTTACGACGCGGAAGGGACGCAGAATTTCACCTTCCGCAAGTTCCAATACATGGTGGATTTCAGCGGCTTCGCCTCGCTGTCGAAATTCGTGCTCGATGATATCGAGTTCCAGTGCAACAACCGGTGCAGTGCGATCAACCTCGCGCCCTCGGGGCTGATCTTTCACCTGCGGGACTGTTTTGTCAGCCGCCCGAAAGACCGTGGCGTCACCTCGATCGGGGGCGGCTGTCAGGGCATGTTGATTGACCGCTGCCAGTTCCTGTCGGCGGAGGATGCGCTGACGGTGCCGAACCGGACCTCCATCGCGCTTAACACCAACGCCAACGACGTGAAGCTGCGCGACTGCCGCGCCACCAAGTTCCGTCATTTCGCGCTGCTGGCGGGGGGCAACAGCATCGTGACGGGCAATCACTTCTTTCAGGGGGATGCGGTCGACAACGGTGTGCGCTCGGCGGGGCTGATCCTTGCTTCGGCCCATACCAGCGCGGTGGTGACTGGCAATTACGTCGATAACTGCTTTATCGAATGGACGAATGAGCAGGACCCGACCCCGGCCTTCACCACGGGCTATTCGTTCAGCGCGCTCAGCATCAGCGACAATATCTTTCTGTCCGGGGAGGTGGCCCCGTGGTTCAGCTATATCGTGGTTAAACCGCATGGTGCGGGGCATTTCCTGAGCGGGGTGACCATCACCGGCAACCGGTTCCGCAGCCTTAACGGCAGCATCGACCGGGCCGAGCGGGTGGATACGACCTTTGCCGATCTTAACCTGTCGCGGTGCAAGAACGTGGTGATGAAGGGCAATTCCTTCCATGCGGTGACCACGCAGGTTGAGAATATGGCCGAGATCGAGTTCACCCAGTCGACCCCGTCAGAGACTTGGGTGATTGATACCGCTGGGCATCTGCCGTTCGAGGGGCAAGCGCTCAACAGCGATGCGGTGGTGGCCCATGGGGCGATCCGCAACGGCAACAACGTGGCGCAGTTCGACATGCCTTATGTGAAACACGCGGAAGGGCCAGACCGGGATCAGTTGCACGTGGTTTGGCCGACGCCGGTGAAGGGCAAGGTCTCTGTCATGGTGCGGATGGACAACCGCTGACCGTGGCGCTGCGCTGAGGTGTGAAGAGGCCCTGCCGGAGATCGGCGGGGCCATTTGTTTTAGAACTCCCGCCAGAGGCTGAGGGTGAGGGCCGAATTCTCTGGCGCGTCGAAGGGGATTTCGCTGCCCAATTGCAGACGGTATTTGGTGAAGCTGGGCGACAGGACGATGGAGGGGGCGAATTTGGCATAGGTCTCACCCCCGGTGTAGGTGAGAAAGACCTGCGCCATTCCGGTGGTCACGGGGGTGAAGTCGAGCCCCACGGTGCTGTCGATCTTAATGACCTCTTGCGAAAAGCCGAACTCCCACCTTGCGGAGGCATCGACGGTAAGCCAGCCATTCCGTTCGCCCAAGGTGAAGCCGCGGCCCCAAGACAGCCCGGCCCTGAGGTGGGGCGAGATGAACTCCCCCGACCAGCTTGCCCCGGCGCCAATGTCATAGGCCCAGCGGCCCGTGTCACTCGGCTCTCCCAAGGGGAAGCGCAGGAAGACGGTGGCATGGCCGCTTTGCAGGCCAAAACGGCTTTGTGCGGTGTTGAGGTCGAAGCCGAGTGTGAGCCGCTCGCGCAGCCCGTATTCGATATAGGTGCTTTGGGAGAGGTCGTAGAAGTAAGTCGCCGAGAAGGAGCTTGAGATGAAGGTCGTGCCTTCCTCGCGCAGCCACGGCCCGGCGTGGGCGGCGGTGGGGCTGAACTGGCAGGCCAGCAGGGTAAGGCAAAGGGCAGATCGCATGGCAGGCTCCTGCTGCGATCTTGGTTAATAGCGGTTAACAAATCGTTGCTTGCCGGGAGGAAGGTGAAAACCCGGCGCCGAGGGCACCGGGTTTCGCAGTTGCTATGTCAGGGTCGCCCGGCGTGGGCTCAGACGTGGGCCTTGTTGCCGCGGGGGCCTGCGATGAGCCAGACGATGAAGCCCAGCACCGGCAGGATGATGATGCCCAAGACCCATGCGATCTTGGCCGCGCCCGAGGCGCTGGAGGTGACGACCTGATAGATGGCGTAGATGTCGGCGATGAGGATGATGAGCCCTAAAAGTCCATATTCCATTGTTTGATCCCTCTCGAATGGGTGCGTGTCTATTGAGTGATCAACCCAAGCGCGCGCCCAATTGTTCCCGGACCGCGCCGCGCTGGGCCTAAGCCGATCCCCGCCGGTCTGCCCGTATTGCGGGAACCGGTGCCGCCTGCCTTGGGTTTTGTTGGTACAGCAATCATGAGAGGAACAAGCCATGACTGACACGACAGCACCCGCATCGCTGGTTTCTTCGGACAACGTGAACGGCACCGCCGTTTTCGGCGCAGATGGGACCGAAATCGGCCATATCGACCACCTGATGATCGACAAGAAATCCGGCAAGGTCGCCTATGCCGTTATGGGCTTCGGCGGCTTTCTGGGGCTCGGGGAAGAGCATTATCCGGTGCCGTGGAACGCGCTGAACTATGACCCCTCGCGCGATGGTTTCATGACCAACATCGACGAGGCCACAGTCAAAGGCGCGCCGGAGCGGACCGAGCAGTGGCACAGCGACCGCGCGTGGCAAGAGCGGACGTTCGATCACTACGGCGTGCCTTATTACTGGATTTGATAGGCGCTCTAGATGGTTAAGGGAGGCGATGACGCCTCCCTTTAGCTGTGGCGATAGTCTGCGCAGCCCATTGTTTTCGCGCAGCGGATCGGGTCTGATGAGAGTGCGGCTGGTTTGGCCGTGATTGGAAAGGAACCCCGATGCGCCGAATGATCGCTCTCGGCCTGCTGCTGACCCTTGGAGCATGCGGCGTGCCATTCGTACCCTTCATTTGATTTAGGAGAACCCTTCGATGGAAGCCTTTCTTGATACGCTTGGCGCGGTGGCGCTGATCGCGCTCGTGGTGGTCGGGCTTGCCGCCGGGGCCATTGCCGGGGCCGTGGCGGGCCGGAACCGAGTTCTTTACCTTGGTCTGGGGGTCGTCGGCGCCGTGGCGCTGCCCTTCATCCTTGCCGCGCTGGGCGTGACAGTGGTGGCCGCGGGGGGCTTGCTGTTGCTGCTGGTCGTCGCCGCAATCGGTGCGGCGCTGGTGTTGGCCTTGGTGGCGGCGCTGCGACGGTAGCTGCGGCGTTTCGGTGCTGGATTGTGTAGGGGCCACCCTGAGCAGGGCGGCCCTTTTTCTTTAGCGTTTACGGCGTTTTACATTGCCGCCGCGCATCCCGCCGCGGCCTGAGGTGCTGCGGCCCGAGGCTTGCTGCGCGGCATCGACGGCGCGGTCGACTGCCTGCTGGCGCGCCATCGGATCGTCGGCGACGGCAAGGTCCACAGCCTCCAGCCGTTTGACCTCGTCACGCAGGCGCGCAGCCTCTTCGAACTCTAGGTTCTCGGCGGCCTTGCGCATATCGGCGCGCAGCCCGTCGAGCACGGCTTGCAGGTTGCCGCCCGCCATCGGCTTGTCGACCTTGGCGGTGACGCGGTTCATGTCCACGTCGCCCTTGTAGAGCCCGGCGAGGATGTCCTCGACGTTCTTTTTCACCGTGGCGGGGGTGATGCCGTGTTCCTCGTTATAGGCGATCTGCTTGGCGCGGCGGCGCTCGGTCTCGCCCATTGCGCGCTCCATCGAGCCGGTGATGCGGTCGGCATACATGATCACCCGGCCTTCGGCGTTGCGCGCGGCGCGGCCGATGGTCTGGATCAGCGAGGTCTCCGAGCGCAGGAAGCCTTCCTTGTCCGCGTCCAGAATGGCGACCAACCCGCATTCGGGGATGTCGAGCCCCTCGCGCAGCAGGTTGATCCCGATCAGCACGTCGAAGGCGCCTAGCCGCAAGTCGCGCAGGATCTCGATCCGCTCGATTGTGTCGATGTCGGAGTGCATGTAGCGCACGCGGATGCCCTGTTCGTGCATATATTCGGTGAGGTCTTCGGCCATGCGCTTGGTCAGCACGGTGCAGAGCGTGCGGTAACCGTCGGCGGCCACTTTGCGCACCTCATCGAGCAGATCGTCGACCTGCATCTCCACGGGCCGGATCTCGACCTTGGGATCCAAGAGGCCGGTGGGACGGATGACCTGTTCGGTGAAGACGCCGCCCGATTGCTCGATCTCCCATGCCGCCGGGGTGGCGGAGACAAAGACCGATTGCGGGCGCATGGCGTCCCATTCCTCGAACTTGAGGGGTCGGTTGTCCATGCAGGAGGGCAGGCGGAAGCCGTGTTCGGCCAGCGTGAACTTGCGCCGGTAGTCGCCCTTGTACATGCCGCCGATCTGCGGGACCGAGACGTGGCTTTCATCCGCGAAGACAATAGCGTTGTCGGGGATGAACTCGAAGAGAGTGGGGGGCGGCTCGCCCGGGGCGCGCCCCGTCAGATAGCGCGAGTAGTTCTCGATCCCGTTGCAGACGCCGGTGGCCTCCAGCATCTCGATGTCGAAGTTGGTGCGCTGCTCCAGCCGCTGCGCCTCCAGCAGCTTGCCGTCGGCGACAAGCTGGTCAAGCCGGGTGCGCAGCTCTTTCTTGATGCCCTGAATGGCCTGCTGCATCGTCGGCTTCGGCGTCACATAGTGGCTGTTGGCGTAGACGCGGATCTGGTCGAATGTGTCGGTCTTCTCGCCGGTGAGCGGGTCGAACTCGGTGATGCTCTCCAACTCCTCGCCAAAGAACGACAGCCGCCAAGCGCGGTCATCAAGGTGGGCGGGGAAGATCTCCAGACTGTCGCCGCGCACTCGGAAAGAGCCGCGCTGAAAGGCCGCGTCGTTGCGCTTGTACTGCTGGGCCACCAGATCGGCGATGACCTTGCGCTGGTCGTACATGCTGCCCGCTTTCAGGTCTTGGGTCATCGCGCCATAGGTCTCGACGCTACCGATGCCGTAGATGCAGGAGACCGAGGCCACGATAATCACGTCGTCACGCTCCAAAAGCGCGCGGGTGGCGGAGTGGCGCATCCGGTCGATCTGCTCGTTGATCTGGCTCTCCTTCTCGATGAAGGTGTCGGAGCGCGCGACATAGGCCTCTGGCTGGTAGTAGTCGTAGTAAGAGACGAAATATTCCACGGCGTTGTCCGGGAAGAAGCCCTTGAACTCGCCGTAAAGCTGCGCCGCCAGCGTCTTGTTGGGGGCAAGGATGATGGCGGGGCGCTGCGTCTCTTCGATGACCTTGGCCATGGTGAAGGTCTTGCCCGTCCCGGTGGCGCCCAGAAGCACCTGATCGCGCTCGCCCGAGTTCACCCCTTCGGTCAGTTCCTTGATCGCCGTGGGCTGGTCGCCCGCCGGGTCGAATTCGGTGACCAGTTTGAACTTATGGCCGCCCTCCAGTTTGGGGCGGTTGCGCACGTCTGGGGCGGGGTTTGCCAGCATCGGCATCCCCTCGGTCTTGTCGGAATGGGCATAGGGCATCGCGGGTATCCTTCGTCAAGCTTCCCATAGGTGCCCTCTTTCACGCGGGGTTCAAGGGGCAGGGGGCCGCGAAGGGCGCATTTGCCGCTACTTCATCAGCCGTTTGCGATTCTGTCGCACCTTGCGGGCTAGAGGGGCGAGCGAGGCGTCCATGATCTGATCGGGGCGTTTGCCCAGCATCATGGCCTGCGTCCCGGCGGTGAAGGCTTTGAATATGGCCGGGCCTTTCTCGGCCACCATGCGGTTGTTCTCACCGGGGCGGGCGGGCAGCGCGCCTGCCATGCCCAAGAGGCGCAGCGACATTACGATCTGGGTTTCCACCGCAAGGGCGGCGATCTGGCTTTGCAGGGCGAAGAGGGCGAAGGGGGTCATATGGAATACTCCAACGGGGTGGTCCTGATGTAGTCTCTGCACCGCAGCATGGTAGGGTTTATTTGCGCGGGCCTGCATTCCCTTGCCCCTTGGCACGGAATATTAGATAAAGCCCGAGGTTATTGAAGCGAGAGTCCCGAAATGCGCGCACGTATCTATCAACCCGCCCGTACAGCGATGTCCTCCGGCACGGCCAAGACCCGTGTCTGGCTGCTTGAGTTTTCGCCCGCGGAAGCGCGCAGGGTCGATCCGCTGATGGGCTGGACATCTTCCGATGATACGCAAAGCCAAGTGCGCTTGCAGTTCGACACCCGCGAAGCCGCCGAAGAATACGCCCGCGATCATGGCATCGACGCGCAGGTGCAACTGCCCAACAAGCGCAAGCCCAACGTCCGCCCCGGCGGCTATGGCGAGAATTTCGCGACCGGCCGCCGTGGGGCGTGGACGCACTGAGGGTGTGAAGACTGGGGGTGTGAAGGTGGTCGCTTGCTTGCGCGGGCCATGCGCCCGCCCTTCGGCCCGCGCCAGTATTCATCTGACCGCGTAGCAGGTAGCACCACATTTTCGCGCGGTGGCGTGCAGCCCTGCGGCGATCGATACTGACGCCCGCCGGGCGTTTTCATTTCGGTTTAAAGCTTTCCCTTGTCTGCCGACGCGTTAGTTGTTGAACATGCAAACGAGGGGGACAAGAATATGACCGCAATCGTCGATTTCCTGAACACCGTCTTATGGGGCTACGTCCTCGTATATGGCCTGCTGGCTGTCGGGCTTTACTTCACCTGGCGCACTGGTTTCTTGCAATTCCGGCATTTCGCCGAATTCTTTCGCGTGGTCAGATCCTCGCGTGACACTTCCGCCGCGGGCATTTCACCATTTCAGGCGCTGACGATCTCTCTCGCCAGCCGGGTCGGTACGGGCAACCTCGCCGGGGTGGCCGTGGCGATCTATCTCGGCGGGCCGGGGGCTGTGTTCTGGATGTGGGTTGTGGCGCTCGTCGGCATGGCGACGGCCTATGCGGAATCGACCTTGGCGCAGCTTTACAAGGTTCGGAACGCGGATGGGCAATACCGTGGCGGGCCGGCCTTCTACATGTCCCGGGGCATCGGGTCGAACGCCATGGGCTATGTCTTTTCGGTCTGCCTCATCATCAGCTTCGGCCTGATCTTCTCGGCGGTGCAGGCAAACTCGATCTCCGTCGCGATGGAGGAAGCCTTTGCCATTCCCAAACTCGTCACCGGCCTTGTCGTCGGCGGTTTTGCGGGCATCGTCATCTTCGGCGGGATCAAATCCATCGCGCGGGTCGCGGAAAAGATCGTTCCCGCTATGGCCGGGCTCTATATCGTCGTGGCGTTGCTCGTCGTGGTTCTGAACATCGCCGATGTGCCCGCCATGCTGGCCCTGATCGTCAAATCGGCCTTTGGTTTCGAAGCGGCGGCAGGCGGCTTTACGGGGGGCTTCATGGTGGCCCTGCTCAACGGTGTGAAGCGCGGTCTGTTCTCGAATGAGGCGGGCATGGGCTCGGCCCCGAACATCGCCGCCGTCGCGGTGCCCGATCCGCACCATCCGTCCAGTCAAGGGCTGGTGCAGGGGCTTGGCGTCTTTATAGATACGCTGGTGATCTGCACGGCCACAGCGCTGATGATCCTGCTCTCGGGCGTGGTCGACCATTCCGAAGGTGCGGCGACCGGCATGGCGCTGACCCAGATCGCTCTGGAGCAGCATATCGGCGCATTCGGCCCGATCTTCATCGGGATCGCCATCTTGTTCTTCGCCTTTACCTCGATCATCGGGAATTATTCCTATGCCGAGAACGCGATGGAGTTCCTTGGGATGGGCAAGCGGATCCCGCTTCTCGTGCTGAAGGCGCTGGTGATCGCGATGGTGGTCTGGGGCTCGTTGCAGGCGGTCACGACCGTGTTTAACTTCGCCGATGCCTCCATGGCGCTGATGGCGACGGTCAACCTGATCGCTATCCTGATCCTGTCCAAGACCGTTGCCAAACTCACGCGGGATTATTTCGCGCAGCGCAAGGCGGGGAAGGAGCCGATGTTCAGGATCGCCGAATATGCCGAGCTTGGCGATGGCGTCGACCATACGATCTGGAACAGCAATGTTGCCCGTGAAACGGAAGGCGCCAAGCCCGACTGAACGCAAGGGAAGGCGAGGGGGTGACCCCTCGCCTTTCCCCTTTCGCGCGTGATTTCCGTTATTCTGTGAGAAGATGCGACAGGTCGCAGCGGGCGAGGGCCGCGTTCAGTTCCCCCGCAGCGGCATCGAGTATGCCGGCTTCGTCCAGTGCCGTTTTGCGGTCTCTCATGCGGACTTCCCCATTGACGATGACCGTATGTACATCCGCGGCATTGGCGAATTGCGCGACCGTGGTCAGGGGCATCATCGGCGGGTAGAGATGCGGTTTGCGGCGGTCGAGCATGACGATATCCGCCTTCTTGCCCGGTTCGAGTGAGCCGAGGTCCGCATCCATCCCAATCGCCTTGGCGGCGTCGATGGTGCACATTTCCAGCACGTCACGCGGCATCATCACCTCCGGGTCGCGGAAGTGGCGGCGGTGGTAGTGCAGGCATTGGGCCATGTGGCGGAACATGTCATAGCCCCGGTCCGGCGCTGCGGCGTCCGAGCCGAGGGCGACGTTCACCCCCATCTCGCGCAGTTCGGGCGCGGGGCAGCGGCCCAGAACCGACATGATGGCCGAGGGGTTGTGAACGATCGACGCGCCGCTGCGTTTGGCCGCGTCCATATCCTCGGGGGTGAGGTCGACCGAATGGGACAGATAGGCCCATGGGCCGAGGATGCCGAGGTCTTCGGCCAGCGCGATGGAGCCGGACCGGTGCCCATCCTGAGTGAACAGCAGCCCATGTTTTTCACGCAGGTCCATCGCGGCGCGGCACATCGCGCGGATGTCCTCCGGGGCCTGCGCAAAGTCCTCGGGCGAATAGACCGGCATGATGAGGCAGACCCCCGCGCCATCGTTCAAGAAATCCCCGTTGGTTTGCGCGAGTTCACCGCAGACCTCTAACTGATCCTCGAAGGACAGGCTGACCTCCCGGTCAAGGTCCAGACTGCGGTAGGGCTTGGGGAAGGGGCGGCGGTTCAGGCCCGCGGCCAGCATCGTTCGGATGCCGATCTCACGCGTGGCATCGCAATGCAGATTGCCCGCTTCGGCCGTATCGGTGCGGTAATGATCCGCCCCGCCGCCGAGCAGCATCGTGCAGGTGGTGATCCCCGCCTTCAGCCGCTCAAGCCCCGAAAGCCGGGCTTCGGCCTGCCAGAACGCGGGGGTGGAGCCGCGGGTGTAGATCGTCTCGCAGGCCTGAAACCACGCATCGCCATCGCCGCTGCCCAGGTTGCGCGTCAGCCCGTGGCCCGCATGGGCATGGCTGTCGATCAGCCCCGGAAGGGTGATCATATCGCGCCCGTCGATCACCTCGGCGGTCTCGGGGAGGGGCACATCGCCCGCGGGGCCGACGGCGGTGATACGGTCGTTTTCGAACAGCACGGTGGCATCGTCGATGATACGTCGCTCCGCGTCCATCGTGATCGCGGTGGTGTGGATGATCGCATGGCTGGTCATTACAGGTCCTCGCTCAACGCGGCCCCGAGGACATCGTCCTGCGCCGCAGCGCCGTCTTGCGAGGCTTCAAGTTTCAAAGTGCGCTCCGCTTCCAGAAGGTGGGCTTCCATCTCCATCATCGCGGTTTCGAAATCCCCTGCTGCGAGGGCCGCGACAATGGCGGCATGTTCGTCCGGGCCGCATTGCGTATCGCATTTCGGTTTGAACACAGCCGTGACCAAGGTGCTTTTTGAAACGAGGTCGCGCAGGATATCGGCCAAGAGGGGAGAGGCGGCGAGTTCGGCCAGCAGCATATGAAAGGCGCCCGAGAGCCGGATGATGCGCGCCGTGTCTCCTGCTGCCAGCGCTTCGCGTTCTTCGGCGATATGGGCTTCCAAGGCGGCCAGTTTCTCTTGCGCGCCGTGTTTCTTCAGCGCTTCGATCACGCCGCGTTCCACGACGCGGCGGGTGAAAAAGACATCGCGGGCTTCGTCGACCGATGGTGTGGTGACAAAGGCGCCGCGGTTCGGGATGTGGCTGACCAACCCGTCATGGGTCAGTTGGTCCAATGCCCGGCGAATGCGCGGACGGCTGGCGCCAAAGATTTCGCACAGCCGTTCCTCTTTCAATCGCGTGCCGGGCGGCAGGCGACGTTCGGCGATGGATTTCCAGATCCGTTCATAGATCTGCTTCTCCGTGAGCTTTGCTCCTGTCACCTATCGGCCCCCCTCAAATCTTTATTTACTGAATTTGCCTCAATAGTCGTCGAAACGCCCGATAAAGTGCAAGCAATTTATGTCAGCACAGATTGTTAACAATAATTGTAGACAGAAAAATGGAATCGTGCCAGCCTAGCTTTAGTCGCTGTGATGCAGGTCCGCTGTGCTCGCAGGGCGGCACGAACAGGGAGATAACAATGACACCGCGCAAATTTCTATTCACCTCGGCTCTGGCGCTCAGCTGTGCCAGCATGGCGCAGGGCGAGACCTTCCGTCTTGGCACCAATGGCGACCTTTACGGTCTCGACCCGCATTCGATGACCGACAGTTTCACCGTCTCATTCTTGAACCACGTCTATGAGGCGCTGGTCCGCTACGACGCCGATCTCAAGATCGAACCGGCGCTCGCCACCAGTTGGGAACAGATCGACGAGACCACGGTGCGCTACAAACTGCGCGAGGGGATCAAGTTCCACGACGGGCAGGATTTCTCAGCCGAAGACGTGGTGGCATCGGTCAAACGGGCCGCACATGAAGATTCCCCCATTCGCGGCAATATCGCCGGTCTGGTCGATGCCAAGATGGTCGATGAGATGACTGTCGATCTGATGCTCGACGGCCCGAACCCGCTTTTGAACAACTTCCTGACCAATGTGCTGATCTTCGACAGCGGCTGGCTTGAAGAACATGACGCGCTTGACCCGATCGACGCGCAGAAAGGCGAAGAGGGCTACACCACCTCCAACGCCAATGGCACCGGCCCCTTCCGCTTTGAATCCCGTACCCCGGACGCGCAGACCGTGCTGACCGTGAACGACGATTGGTGGGACGAGCCGCAGCACAATCTGACCCGGATCGAGCTGAACCCGATCAATTCGGACGCGACCCGTGTCGCGGCAATGCTCTCGGGGGAGCTGGACATGATCGTGCCCTCGCCCTTGCAAGACGCCAAGCGGATCGAGGCCACCGAGGGCATGCATGTGCTCGAAGCGCCGGGCCTGCGCGCGATCATGATGGGCATCAATATGTCCGACACGTCGAACAACCCCAACCAAGACGACAACCCGCTGCAAAAGGTCGAGGTTCGTCAGGCGCTGGTTCATGCGATCAGCTATGACCTGCTGCGCGAGAAGATCATGCGCGGCAAATCCCGCAACCTCGGCGGTTTGCTGGCCCCGCAGGTGCCGGGCTTTGACGAAGGGGTCGATGAAATCCCCGCCTATGATCCCGAAAAGGCCAAGCAGATGCTGGCCGATGCCGGATACCCCGAAGGCTTCAGCCTGAACATGAACTGCCCCAATGATCGCTACGTCAACGACGCGGCGATCTGTCAGGCGCTGGCGGCGATGTTTGCCCGCGTCGGCGTCAAGGCAGACCTCACGGCAGAGACCAAGGCGATCCATTTCGAGCGCGCCCGCGCCAATGAGACCGACATGTTCATGCTGGGCTGGGCCACGCTGCCGATGCTCGACGGCTTCTCGGTGCTCTCGGCGATGCTGCACACGCCCGAAGGGCAGATGGGCACATGGAACCCCGGCGGCTACTCCAACCCCGAGGTTGACCGTCTGACCAAGGCCGTGGCGACCGAGCTGGATGCCGAAAAGCGGATGGAGATGATGGTCGAAGCCTTCCGCATCGCCGATCAAGAGGTGGCATGGTTGCCGCTGCACGCCCAGCCCCTGTCCTGGGCCGCGCGCGATGCCGTGAAGATCCCTCAGACCGCAGACGACAAGCCGCGCCTCTGGCTTGCCCGGATCGAGTAACCTGCCCCCGGGCGGGCGCCCCTCCTCACGCCCGCCCACCGATAACCTTGCCAGCCGGAGGCCAGCATGTTCGCCTTTCTTATCCGCCGCATCATACAGGCCGCGCTGGTGATGCTCGTCGTCGCCTCGATCGCCTTTCTGATGTTCCGCTTTCTGGGTGACCCGATTTCCAACCTTCTGCCCGAAGATGCCACCGTGCAGGACCGCGCCGAAATGCGCGAGAAGCTGGGGCTCAACGACCCCGTTCTGGTGCAATACGGGCGTTTCATCGCAGATGCGGCGCAGGGCGACTTTGGTCAGTCCTATCGCAACAACCGCCCCGTCTCGGACCTTCTGGCCGAACGCTTTCCCGCCACCGCCGAACTGGTCTTGGTCGCCGCCGGTCTGGCGCTGGCACTTGGGGTGCCCTTGGGCATCTATACCGCCCTCAACCCGCGCGGCTGGCTGAGCCAAGGGTTGCAGGTGATCTCGCTCCTGGGGATCTCGGTGCCGACCTTCGTCACCGGCATTCTGCTGATCCTCGTCTTCTCGGTCTCGCTGGGATGGCTGCCAAGCTTCGGGCGCGGCAAGGTGGTCGATCTCGGCTGGTGGACCACGGGATTCCTGACGGTATCGGGCCTCAAGGCGCTGATCCTGCCCGCGATCATGCTGGCGCTGTTCCAGATGACGCTGATCATGCGGCTGGTGCGGGCCGAGATGCTGGAGGTGCTGCGCGCGGATTACATCAAGTTCGCCAAGGCCCGCGGCATCCCGAACCGCATGCTGCATTTCAAATATGCGCTGAAGAACACGCTCATCCCGGTGATGACGATCTTTGGTCTGCAACTGGGGGGGCTCATCGCCTTTGCCATCATCACCGAGACGGTCTTTCAATGGCCGGGGATGGGCTTCTTGTTCATTCAGGCGGTGAACTTCACCGATGTCCCCGTGATGGCCGCCTATCTGGTGCTGGTGTCCTTCATCTTCGTCGTCATCAACACGCTGGTCGACCTTTTGTACAATGTCGCCGACCCGCGCCTGCGGGCCGAAAGAACGCCCGCGCGCGGCGTCTGAGGAGGTTTCCCTATGTCAAACTTCATGCCCATGCTCTATGCCTTCTGGGACAGCGATATCACCTACAGCTTCCGCAAGTCGCGCGTGGCGGTGATCTCGGCGCTGGTGCTGCTGGCGATGTTCCTCACGGCGATCTTCGCCCCCAGCCTTGCCCCGCAGGACCCGTTCAACATCGCCGAGCTGGACCTCTTCGACAGTGAGTTGCCCCCGGCCTGGGCCGAGGGCGGCAGCGCCGCCTACCTGCTTGGCACCGACACGCAGGCCCGCGATGTGCTCTCGTCGATCATGTACGGGATGCGGATTTCCCTGCTGGTCGGTTTCGCCAGCGTGATCCTTGCCGCCGTGATGGGCGTGGCGCTTGGCCTTTTGGGCGGCTTTCTCGGCGGGATCGTCGATGCGGTGCTGATGCGGATCGCCGATGTGCTGCTAAGCTTTCCGCCGATCCTCGTGGCGCTTTTGATCAACGGCATTCTGCGCGGTGCGCTGCCCAGTTCGGCGCAGGCCGAGTCGGCGCTCATTGTGCTGATCCTGTCGATCGGGCTGACCAACTGGGTGCAATACGCCCGCACCGTGCGCGGCTCGACCATGGTGGAGCGCCGGAAGGAGTATATCGAGGCGGCGCGCACCTTGGGCACCGGCAAGCTGGCAATCATGATCAAACATATCCTGCCCAATGTGCTCGGCCCCGTGCTGGTCATCGCGACGATCAACCTCGGCATGGCGGTGCTGACCGAGGCGACGCTGAGCTTTCTCGGTGTCGGCATGCCGCCCACCCAGCCCTCGCTCGGCACGCTGATCCAGATCGGCAACGAATTTCTGTTCTCGGGCATCTGGTGGGTCGTCGTCTTTCCCGCCGCGGCGCTGGCGATCCTTGTGCTGGCGGTCAACTTGCTGGGCGACTGGCTGCGCGATGCGCTCAACCCCAAACTGCGCTGAGGTAATCCCATGTCACTTCTCGAACTGGACAACATCGTTGTCGAATTCCCCACCCGGCGCGGCCCGCTGGAGGCCGTCAAGGGGCTGAGCCTCGACCTCGACGAAGGCGAGATCCTTGGGCTGGTGGGTGAATCCGGCGCTGGCAAGTCGATCACGGGGGCCGCGATCACCGGGTTGATCGAACCGCCCGGCCTGATCCGCTCGGGCGAGGTGCGGCTGCGCGGCGCGCGGATCGACAATCTGCCCGCCGACAAGATGCGCCGCATTCGCGGTAAGGAGATCGGCGCGATCTTTCAAGACCCGCTGACCAGCCTGAACCCGGTCTATACCGTGGGCGAGCAACTTGTCGACACGATGCGCGTGCATCTCGGCCTCGACCAGAAGACCGCCCGCCAGCGGGCCATTGACTGGCTGGCCGAAGTCGGCATCCCGGCCCCCGAGGCGCGGCTTGACCAATATCCGCACCAGTTCTCGGGCGGGATGCGGCAGCGGGTGGTGATCGCGCTGGCGCTCTGCGCCGAGCTCAAGCTGATCATCGCGGATGAGCCGACCACGGCGCTCGACGTCAGCGTGCAGGCGCAGATCCTTTCCCTGCTGAAGCGGCTCTGCCGCGAGAACGGCACGGCGGTGGTGCTGGTGACCCACGACATGGGCGTGATCGCCGAGACGGCGGACCGCGTCGCGGTGATGTATGCCGGGCGGCTGGTCGAGATCGGCGATGTGAAACAGGTCATCGAAGAGCCGCTGCACCCCTATACCCGCGGCCTCATGGCCTCTATCCCGCAGATCGGCATTCGCGACCGGCGCCTCACGCAGATCGAAGGCGCCATGCCCGGGTTGCGCAACCCCGCGCCCGGCTGCGCCTTTGCACCGCGCTGCCCCCGGGCGATGGACCACTGCCACAGCATCCGCCCCGCGCCGCAGGACGCCGGCACCGGCCAAGTCGCCTGTCACCTTTACGGAGAGACGTCATGACCCCGCAGATCACCCCCGACGACATCCTCAGCGTGCAGAACATCTCGAAACGCTTCGACGTGTCCGAACCCTTCCTCAACCGGCTGCTGGAACGCCGCCCGCGCCGTATCCTGACGGCGGTGAACGACATCAGCTTTGAGGTGCCGCGCGGCAAGACCTTTGCCGTGGTGGGCGAGTCGGGCTGCGGCAAATCCACCGTGGCGCGGCTGTTGATGGGATTGCACAGCCCGAGCGGCGGCACGATCCGCTTTGAGGGGGACGACATCACCCATATGCCTCCCGGCAAACCCGCCGCCCTGCGCCGTCGAATGCAGATGATCTTTCAAGATCCCTATGCCTCGCTCAACCCGCGCTGGCGGGTGCGCGACATCATCGGCGAGCCGCTTAAGAACTTCGGCATCTGCAAGACCCGGGCCGAGGTCACCCGCGAGGTCGAGAAACTGCTGAGCCAGGTCGGTCTGAACCCCGCCGATGCCAAGAAATTCCCGCATGAGTTCTCCGGCGGCCAACGCCAGCGCCTGTCCATCGCGCGGGCGCTTACGACACGCCCCGAACTGCTGATCTGCGACGAGCCGACCTCGGCGTTGGATGTGAGTGTGCAAAGCCAGATCCTCAACCTGATGAAGGACCTGCAAGACGAGTTCAACATGAGCTACATCTTCATCAGCCACGATCTCGCGGTCGTCTGGTACATGGCGGATGTGCTGGCGGTGATGTATCTGGGCAAGATCGTAGAGGTCGGCCCGAAAGAGGAGATCTTCGGCAACCCGCAGCATCCCTACACGCGCCTGCTGATGGAGACGGTGCCCAAGCTGACCGTGGGCGGCGCCGAACGCGCGCCCGTGGCAGGGGAGGTGCCGAACCCGATCTCGCCGCCGCCCGGTTGCGCCTTTCACCCGCGTTGCCCGATGGCGAATGATACCTGCCGGAGCGTGGCCCCCGCGCTCAACCTGCGCGAGGGCGGGCAGAAGTCGGCTTGTCACGCGGCGGACGAGGGGCGGCTGAAGCCGTGGCTTCGTTTGGCGGCGGAGTAGGGGGGATGGAGTTCGATTTCACCACCCTGCCAGAACGCGACCGCTACCGGCTGCTGTCGAGCTTCGTGGCGCCGCGCCCCATCGCGCTGGTCACCACGTTGAGCGCCGATGGTGTGCCCAATGCCGCGCCGATGAGCTTTTTCAACGTCTTCTCGCAGGAGCCGCCGATCGTGATTCTCGGCATCCAGTGCCGTCCCGATGGCAGCATCAAAGACACGGTCACCAACATCGACCGGCGTCAGAGCTTCTGCGTCAATATGGTCGACATGGCGCTGGCCGAGGCGATGATTACCTGCGGGATCAGCTATGAGCCGGACGTGGATGAGATCGCGACCGCCGGGCTGACCATGACCCCCGCCAGCCAGATCGACGGTGGCTGGATCGCGGAAAGCCCCTGCGCAATGGAATGCGTGGTCGAAGAGACCATCCGCTATGCCCGGCGCGAGATCATTCTGGGCCGTGTCGTGCAGATGCATGTGCGCGACAACTGCCTTGACGAGGCGGGCCGCTATGTCCGGCCCGAAAATTATCAGCCCATCGCGCGGCTGCATGCCGACAATTACATCACCTCCGACCGGCAGTTCGAACTCAAGGTTCCCGAGACGCCGCCGGTTGGCGTGACACAGAAAGCCAATTGATGAAAATTCACCTGATCAATCCAAACTCGACCGCGGGCATGACCGAGGCCATCGCCCGCACCGCCCGCGCCCAAGCCGGGCCGGGGGTCGAGGTTGTTGCCGCCACCGCGCGGGCGACACCGCCCAGCATCGAAGGCTATGCCGATGAGGCGCGCGCCGTGCCCGCCATGCTCGACGCCATTCTTGAGGCCGAAGCGGCAGGGGCTGCGGCCCATGTGATCGCCTGTTTCGATGATCCCGGTCTTGATGCTGCCCGGGCCGTGGCCAAGGGGCCGGTGATTGGTCTGTGCGAAGCCGCGCTCATTGCAGCCGGGCGGATCGCCAAACGCTTTTCGGTCGTCACCACCTTGCCCCGGGCCGTGCCGATCATCGAAGACCTTGGCGACCGTTACGGCTGTGGCCGTGCGCTTTGCGCCGTACATGCCGCCGACATCCCGGTGCTCGACCTCGAATATGCGCCGGTGCAGACCCTGCCGCTGATCGCCCGCAAGATCCGCCAGACGGTCGAGGAAGACCGGGCCGAGGCCGTGGTGCTGGGCTGCGCGGGCATGAGCGCGCATTTGGAGCAATTGGGCCGCGACGCGGGCGTGCCGGTGATCGACGGTGTGGGCTTTGCCATCCGCATGGCCGCTGGCCTTGCCGCGACCGGGCTGGTGACCGCCAAGACCGGCGCCTATGCCCTCCCGCGGGTCAAGCAAGTCGCCGCACCGCAAGCGCGTGTCGCCCCTCTGACACGATAGACAGGACAAGACATGACCAAGCCTTTGCTGCTCAAGAACCTCCGCCTCATGGGGGCGGATGCCGCCGATGTGCTAATCGAAGGCGGGCGCATCGCGCAGATCGCGCCTAAGATCACGCCGACCGGGGAGGTCTCCGTTGAGGATTGCGGCGGCGCGCTGGCGCTGCCGGGCCTCGTCGATGCGCATGCACATCTCGACAAGACGCTCTGGGGCATGCCCTGGCATCCGCATCAGCAGGGCAAAAGCCTGCAACAGATGATCGACACCGAGCGCAAGCTGCGTCACGAGTTGGACATGGACGCAGAGCGGCAATCGGCACGGCAGGTGGCGCTGGCGCTATCCAAGGGCACCACGGCGATCCGCAGCCATGTCGATATCGACACCGAACATGGGTTGAGCCTGCACCGGGGCGTGGCCGCCACCCGGGCGCGCTATGCGGATGTCATGCAGATCGAGACGGTCGCCTTTCCGCAATCGGGCCTGATGATCCGCCCCGGCACGCTGGAATTGATGGACGAAGCCCTGCGCGAGGGCGCCGATATCGTCGGCGGGCTCGACCCCTGCGGCATTGACCGTGACCCCAAGGGGCAGCTCGACGCGGTCTTCGGGCTGGCAGAGAGACACGGCAAGCCGATCGACATTCATCTGCATGAGCCGGGGGAGATGGGGGCGTTTAGCCTTGAGATGATCCTCGATCGGACCGAGGCGCTGGCGATGCAGGGCAGGGTGACGGTCAGCCACGCCTTCTGCCTCGGCATGGGGGATCAGGCGCGGGTGGCGGGGCTGCTCGACCGGATCGCGGCGCTGGAGGTCTCGCTGGCCACCACTGCCCCCGCTGCGCGCCCGGTGCCCTCGGTCGCCGCCTGCCGCGAGCGCGGCATCGCGATCTGCGCGGGCAACGACGGCATCCGCGACACTTGGACCCCATACGGCAACGCCTGCATGTTAGAGCGTGCCATGCTCGTCGGCCTGCGCAACAATTTTCGCGCGGATGTTGAGGTTGGCTGGGCGCTCGACACCTGCACCACCGAAGGCGCGAAGGTGATGGGGCTTGAGGGCTACGGCCTCGCCGAAGGCTGCCGCGCGGATCTGGTGTTGGTCGATGTCGAGGCGGTCTCGGAGGCCATCACCCTACGCCCGCCGCGCCGCTTGGTCCTGTCGGGCGGCCAGATCGTGGCCCGCAATGGCGAGACGGAGGCGACATGGCAGAGCGCTTGAAACGCAGCGCCCTGACCGCCGCTTGGGTCGTGGGGCATGAGGACGGGCAACACTGCCTCTACCGCAATGGCACCGTGGTCGTGGAAGGCGAAAAGGTGCTGCACGTCGGCCATGACTTCGCGGGCGACGTGGCCGAGACAATCGACTTTGGCGAGGCGCTGATCGGGCCGGGGTTCATCGACCTCGACGCGCTGGCCGATCTCGACACCACTGTACTTGGCTATGACAACCATCCGCCTGAGTTAAAGGGCCGGGTTTGGCCCGAGAGTTACATGGCCGCTGGCCCGCGTGAGATGTACACGCCCGAGGAACTGGCCTTTCAGAAACGCTATGCCTTCACTCGGCTGATCCGCAACGGCATCACCACGGCGCTGCCCATTGCCTCGCTCTTCTACCGCGCTTGGGGCGAGACGACAGAGGAATTCGATGCCGCAGCAGAGGCGGCGGCGGACCTCGGGCTGCGGGTCTACCTTGGCCCCGCCTATCGCAGCGGCAATCTGGTGGTGAATGAAGATCGGCAAATCGGTTTTCACTATGATGAACCGCGCGGCTTTGCGGGGCTGGCCGAGGCCGAAGCCTTTATCGCGCGGCACGAAAACACCCACGGCGGGCTGATCCGCACCATGCTGGCCCCCGACCGGATCGAGACTTGCACCCCCGAGCTTCTGCGCCGCAGCGGTGCGGCTGCCCGCGCCCTCGGCGTGCCGATCCGCCTGCATTGCTGCCAGTCGCGGCTGGAATATGATCTGGTGCTGCAACAGCATGGCAAAAGCCCGTTGGAACTGCTGCGCGATACCGGTTTTTTTGCTCCGTCCACAATCCTGCCGCATGGGCTGTTCCTGTCGGGCCTCAACGGCATCACCCATGCCGCGCCCGATCTCGAAATCCTGAGGGCCTCCGGTGCCGCCCTTGCCCATTGCCCGCTGGTGATGGCCCGGAGTGGCAAGATCATGCAGTCCTTCGCACGGTTTCGCGACCTTGGCGTCCCCATCGGTATGGGCACCGACACGCATCCCGCCGATATGATCCAGAACATGGCCCTGGGTGTGATGACCGCCCGTATCGCGGAGGGTGATCCGACCACCGTCCGCGCCGCCGATTTCTACGATGCCGCCACCCTCGGCGGCGCAGCGGCCCTGAACCGTCCGGATCTGGGCCGGCTGGCCCCGGGAGCCGCTGCCGACCTGAACGTCATCCGGCTGGACAGCCCCGACATCGGGCAGCGCATCGACCCCATTCAGACGATCCTGCTTAACGGCTCAGGCCGCGACGTATCGGATGTGATGATCGCGGGGCGGTTCGTCATGCGCGATGGTGTCATCCCCGGCGTCGACGACATGGCCTATCACGCCAAAGCGCAGGCGCAGTTCGACCGGATGGTCGCGCAATATCCTGACAGGACGTTGTTCCATCCCCCGGTGGAGGAAATTTTCACGGGCAGCTACGGGGTCAAAGGCCCATAGCCGCTGTGGACGAAGCCTGCGACCGCCTGAGTTACCGCTAGCCGTTGGCCCGCCTCACAGTAGATGCGGGCCATCGGCGTCACGCTTTGAGGCTACTTCACGCCCCCCACAACCGCGTGCAAACCGGGGCAATCTCACCTTCGATCGCGGCCATCGCGTCAACGATCAGGTCCTCGCGCCAGCGGCGGCCTGCGATTTGCACGCCGATGGGCTGCGGGCCTTGGGGCAGTTCCGCGATATGCGTGGGGATGTTGCCCGCGGGCAGGCCGGTGAAGTTCATGACGAAGGACCAAAGCCCCTTCCCCAAGACTTCGCGCACGCCCTCCGGGCCTTCGGTGTCGCGCCCGGCGGTGAAGAAGGGGGCGAACATGAAGGGGGTCAGCACGAGGGGGTAGTCCTCAAGAAACAGCGACCATTCGCGCGCGTAATGGGTGCGTTTGGCCAGCATGGCAAGCTGTTCGGTGCCTTTGAAGGGCGGGTATTCGGCGTAGTAATCCTCAAAAATCGCCTTCAGATCGTCGGAGCCGTGGGTTCGGATGTCCTCGCCCATCAGCGCTTCGACTTCGCCCATCAGGGCGCGATAGCCGTTTTTGCCGGCTTCATAGGCAAGGGGCGGTTCCACCTCTTCGACGGCGTAGCCTGCGTTGGACAGGGCAGAGGCGGCTTTGTCGAGTGCGGTGGCCACATCCGGATGCAGGCCAAAGCCGAAATCATCGCGGGTGAAGGCCACGCGGATCGGGCCTTCGATCGGCGCGCCGCGCCAGGGCAGAGGCACATGGAAGGGGTCGCGCGCATCTGCGGCGATCAGGCTTGGCATCGATAGATGCAGGTCAGCCGCCTTGCGCACGATCAGCCCCTGCACCGACATGGATTGCGCCAAGAGACCGCGCTCGGCCTTTTGGCTGGGGTTGTAGGCGGGCACCCGGCCTAGGCCCGGCTTGACCGTCACCGCGCCATTGGCCGAGGCGGGGAAACGCAAGGAGCCGCCGATGTCGTTGCCATGAGCCAGCGCGCCGATCCCGGCCATGACAGCCGCGCCCGCGCCGCCGGAGGAGCCGCCTGCCGACAGATGCCGCCCCCAAGGGTTGTAGGTGCGCCCATAAAGCGGGTTGTCGGTATCGGCGCGAAAGGAAAACTCCGGCGTGTTGGTGCGCCCGATGACGATGGCACCCGCCTGTTTGAGGTTGCGCACCACCGGCGCATCCTCGGGCGCGATGATGTCTTTGAAGGCGGGGACGCCGTTGCTTGTGGCATGGCCCTTTTGGTCGACGTTGATCTTGATCGTGACCGGAACACCATGCAGCGGCCCTTTGGGCGCGTCGCTTTTGTCGAGGGCGGCAGCCTTGGCGCGGGCCTCATCGGCGAGGGTCTCGACCACCGCGTTCAAAGCCGGATTGACCTCCTCCATGCGGGCAATCGCCGCCTCGGTCGCTTCAACCGCCGAGAGTTTTCCTGCGCGGGTCGCGCTTGCGATTTCCTGCGCGTCCCATTGCCAAAGCGGTTTACTGTCGGTCATTCCGGTTCCTTTCGTTCAGTCGTTTTCAAAGCGGCATCCGCACCCTGATGGCGCGAACTTCGGAGAAAGAATTTAGCAACGCAAGTAAATTCGCGGCGAAATGCGTTGTCGGCGGTGCGGCTGGCTACATTCGAGGCTTTCAGCGATCACCCGGCCATGATGGCGCTGGCGGCCTCTATGGCGAGGGGGGCAGCCTTGGCGACAAATTCCTCCGGCGTGTATTCCGAAAGGGAGCCTGCGAGATGTATCGCGCTGAGCGGCGCGCCGTTCCGGTCGGTGATGGCGACGCCCACCGCGACCTCGCCCAAGGCATATTCATCACAGACCACGGCAAAGCGGTTTTCGCGGGCGATGCTAAGCTCGGCTATGATCGCTTCGGGGTCGGTCTTGGTGCTGGCGGTGAAGGGGTGCAAGGGCGCGCGGGTGAGGATTTCGCGCGCCGCGTCATCGGGAAGCTGCGCCAGCGCGGCACGCCCGCCAGCGGTGCAGAAGGTCGGCACGCTATGGCCCACGAGGGTGGCGAAAAAGGTCTCGCGTTTGCTTTGCATGCGCAGGGCATAGATCAGGCGCGTTTCGTCATAGAGGCTGAGATCGACCCGCTCGCGCAGGGATTTGCGCAGTTCCAGCAGGACTGGCGTGGCTTTCTGCACCACGGGGTCGAGCCGCAGCAGATCAAGCGTGTGATCCAACAGTCGGATGCCGGGCAGGTATCCGCGATCATCCCCGCTACGCCGTATATACCCGCTCTTCGTGAGCGTATGCACAAGCCGTTGGGCTGCGGATCGGTCGATGCCTGCGGTCTTGGCGATGTCGGAAAGGGTCATCGGCCCGGTCGCGTTGTGAAAGGCGCCCAGCACCTGCATTGCGCGATCTGCCGCCCGGACGAACAAACGGTCGTCCTCTGCCTGATTCTGCGCCGCCTGCGGGGCATCTTCACGGAAAAATCTACTCATAAATGTCCTGTAGTTGACGAATCGTTAAAGCGCCGCTTACGCTTGCTGTGCACTATAGCTGTATTGCAATGCGATACACAATGGGCGTGGCCCGCGGATGACGGGGCCGAGAAGGCGAAGGAGACGGGTTTGGAAAGTGGTTCTGGAATGCGCGTGGCTGTTGCGGGCTTTCTGCACGAGACGAACACATTCGCCCCCAATCCGGCGGATATGCAGGCTTTCCAACTGGGCGGTGGCTATGTCCCCATGGTGCGCGGCGCGGCGATGTTGCCCGCCTTCGAAGAGGTCAACCTCGGCATGGCGGGCGCGCTGCGGGTGGGCCAAGGGCAGGGCTGGGACATCGTGCCGATCCTCTGGGCGGGGGCGATCCCTTCGGCCCATGTCAGCCGCGACGCCTATGAGACGATTGCGGGTGAGATCATCGAAGGCATTCAGGACGCCGGGCCGCTCGACGGGGTCTTTCTGGACCTGCACGGCGCCATGGTGGCGGAGCATCTCGATGACGGGGAAGGGGAGCTTGTCCGCCGTCTGCGTGCGGTCGTGGGGCCGGAGGTGCCCATCGCCACGGCGCTGGATCTGCACGGCAATATCTCTGAAGATTTCGTTGCGAATGTCGATGTGCTTGTCGGATTTCGCACCTATCCGCATGTGGACATGGCCGATACCGGCGCTGCCGCGGCCCGCCAGCTCGACCGGATCATGACCACCGGCCAGCGCCCGGCCAAAGCCTTCCGCCAGATGTCATATCTGGTGCCGATCCCGTTTCAATCGACCGAAATGTCGCCGGGGCGTGAGCTTTATGAAGGGGTCGCCGCCTGTGAAGCCGCGGGGGCGCTCTCGGCCAGCCTGTTCATGGGCTTCCCGGCGACGGATATTCCCGATTGCGGCCCCGTGGCTGTGGCCTATGGCGAGACGCAGACCGCAGCAGACGCCGCCGCCGACAGGCTTGCCGCGGCCTATGAGGCGGCCGCGCCCGCCTTCTTGGAAAATGAGGCCTATGATCCCGACAGGGCGGTGGCCGAAGCGCTGTCGCGTGCCGCCGGGCCGGGGCGTGGGCCTGTGGTCATCGCCGACACCCAAGACAACCCCGGCGCGGGCGGCGTTTCGGCCACCACGGGCATGTTGCGCGCGCTCGTCAAGGCCGAGGCCCAGAACGCGGCCATCGGGTTGATCGTTGACCCCGCCGCCGCCGAGGCGGCGCATCAAGCCGGGGTCGGAGCCGAGGTTAACCTGCGCCTTGGCGGCCATGCCGACATCGCGGATGACGCGCCATTTGAAACGGCGGCGACCGTGCAGCATCTGTCTGACGGAACGCTGCGCGCGACCGGCCCCTATTACGGCGGCACGGCGCTGGACCTCGGCCCTTCGGCCTGTCTGCGCATCGGCGGGGTCCATGTCGTCGTGACCAGCCGCATCGCCCAGATGGCCGACCGCGAGATGTTCCGCTTTGTCGGCATCCAACCTGAAGAGATGGATCTTTTGGTGGTCAAAAGCTCCACCCATTTCCGGGCAGACTTTGCCCCCATCGCGCGCGACATCCTTGTCGCCTGTGCGCCGGGGCCGATGCCCCTCAATCCAGCCGATTTGCCCTTCACGCGCCTGCGCGCAGGACTTCGGCTGTCTCCGAATGGCCCCCGTTTCGGGGCCAAGGGTGCCCAAAGCGCACCACCCGACCAGGGCGGCAAGACCGCCTTGGCCCAATAAAAACCAAAAGATCACTCAACAAGGGAAAACCACATGATACCTCTACGATCGGCACTGAAACAGTCGCGCGGGCTTGCCGCCGCCTTTGCCGCGACCACGGCGCTTTTGGCACCCGGCTCTCTGGCGGCGCAGGATGGCGAAACGACCATCACCGCGGTCATGCACTCGGGCCTGCGGGTTCTCGATCCGGTCATCACCACCGCGCATATCACCCGCAACCACGGTTATATGGTCTATGACGTCCTGACTGCCGTGGACGAAAACTTTGAGCCGCAGCCCCAGATGGCCAGCTGGGAGGTCTCGGATGACGGGCTCGTCTATACTTTCACCCTGCGCGATGGGCTGATGTTCCATGACGGCGCGCCGGTGACTGGCGAAGATGTCGTGGCCTCGCTTAAGCGCTGGGGCAAGCGTGACGGCGGCGGGCAGTTGATCTTTGACGTGACCGAGAGCCTTGAGGCCAGCGACGAAAAGACCGTCGTCTGGACCCTGACCGAGCCTTTCGGCCCGCTTTTGTCGGTGATCTCCAAACAATCGGCCGTGCCGCCTTTCATCATGCCCAAGCGCGTGGCCGAAACTTCGGCGGATGAGACGATCACGGAATATATCGGCTCCGGCCCCTTCGTCTTTAACCAAGATGAATACGAACCCGGCGTGAACGTCACCTACGAGAAGTTCGACGACTACGTCCCGCGCGACGAGGAAGCCTCGTGGATGGCGGGTGGCAAGGTGGTCAATGTCGACCGTGTGGTCTGGACCACGATGCCCGACGCGCTGACCGCGATCAACGCGCTTTCGGCAGGCGAGATCGACTACCTAGAGCAGGTGCAAATTGACCTGCTGCCGATCCTCGACGCCAGCCCCGAGGTCACGGTCGAGACCCGCGATGACCTTGGCTATGTCACCATCGGTCGGCCCAACCACCTGCACCCGCCCTTTGACAACAAGCTCGTGCGTCAGGCGGCGATGGCGGCGCTGGACCAAGAATCCATGCTGCAAACGATGCAGGGCGACCCGGCCTATTACAATGTCTGCGGCGCGATCTTTGGCTGTTCGACCCCTCTGGGCGACGAAGCGGATGCTGAGATCGTGACCGGCGGCGCGGATCCGGAAAAGGCGAAGGCCTTGCTCGAAGAGGCGGGATATGACGGCACGCCCATCGTGCTGATGGCGCCAACGGATGTGATCAGCCTGATCAACCAGCCGGTGGTGGCGGCCCAAGCCCTGCGCGAGGCGGGTTTCGAAGTCGACATGCAGTCGATGGACTGGCAGTCGGTCGTGCAGCGCCGCGCCCAGCAAAGCCCGGTCTCTGAGGGCGGCTGGAACATGTTCTTCACCAACTGGATGGTGCCCGAGATTTCGGACCCGCTGACCAATGTGATGGTCAGTGGCCGTGGCGACGAGGCGTGGTTCGGCTGGCCCGATGACCCCAAGGTCGAAGAACTGCGCGCGAAGTTCATGAAGGCCGAAGGGCCCGAGGCGCAAAAGGAAGTGGCCGTCGAGATCCAGAAACACGTCATGGATAACGTCAACTACATCATGATGGGTGAATATCTGATCCCGCAGGCGCGTCGCAACACGATCCAGAACATGCTGCCATCGCCCGTGCCGGTGTTTTGGAACATAACCAAAGAGGCGGAGTAATCCAGCCTTTCGGAGGGCGCGGCCGCCGCGCTCTCCACCGTCATCTCTGCCCGCAGGCAGCGCCCCCGCTTCCGGGCCTGCCTTCTTTCCGCCGAAAGGGACCTTCCGGAAAATGCTCGTCTATATCCTGAAGCGCGTTTTGGCCACGATCCCGGTCATGCTGATCGTCGCCATCTTCGTCTTCCTCCTGCTGCGTCTCACCCCCGGTGATCCGGCAGCCATTCTCGCCGGCGATGCCGCCACCCCCGCACAGCTTGAACGGATTCGTGACCGTCTGGGTCTGAACGATCCGCTGCTGACACAGTTCTTCACATGGATTGGGCAATTGCTGCGCGGCGATCTGGGCGTATCGCTTTTGTCGAACACCTCAGTGGCGGGCATGTTGGGCGACCGGCTGGGGCCGACCATCAACATCGCGCTGATGACCATCACCATCTCTGTCCTGCTGGCTGTGCCGATGGGCGTGATCGCCGCATGGCGTCACCGCACATGGGTCGACTTTCTGGTGATGTCCTTCTCGGTGCTGGGCTTTTCGGTGCCGGTCTTCGTGATCGGCTATATCCTGATCCAAATCTTCGCCATCGAACTGCGTTGGGTGCCGGTGCAGGGCTACAAGGCGCCTTCGGAGGGCATCGGGCCGTTCTTCTCGCGCGCCATTCTGCCCTCGCTCACGCTGGCCACCATCTATGTGGCGCTCATCGCGCGGATGACGCGGGCCTCCATGCTCGAAGTGCTGGGCGAAGATTACATCCGCACCGCGCGGGCCAAGGGCGTGCGCGAGAATGTCGTGCTGTTTCGCCATGCGCTGCGCAATGCCGCCGTGCCGATCCTGACCATCATCGGCACCGGTTTCGCGCTGCTGATCTCGGGCGTGGTGGTGACGGAAAGCGTCTTTAACATCCCCGGCATCGGGCGGCTTACGGTCGATGCAATCCTCGCGCGCGACTACCCCGTCATTCAGGCGATGATCCTGCTGACGGCGGGCATCTACGTCTTCGTGAACCTCTTGGTTGACGTCTCCTATTCATTCTTCGACCCAAGGATCCGGTACTGACATGATCGAGCAACACCAATCCCGTCACAGCGCCTTTCAGGTGCTGACCGGACTGCTTTCCCTGCCTGCGGGCGCAAGGGTCGGTATCGGCCCGCTGCTGGCGGCGCTTATCCTCCTGGCCATCGTGCTGGCGTCGATCTTGGCACCGCTTTACGTGCCATATGACCCGCTGGCGATGAACTCTGCCGCGCGGCTCAAGCCGCCTTCCGAAGAGTATCTTTTGGGCACCGACCCCTATGGCCGCGACACGTTTTCGCGGGTGATGACCGGCGGGCGCGTGTCGCTGCTGATCGGGGTTGGGGCGGCCTTGGTCAGCGTCGCCATCGGCTTGGCCATCGGCCTTGTCGCCGGTTTCTTTCGGGTGGCGGATGGCATCATCATGCGGATCATGGACAGCCTGATGGCGATCCCCGCGATCCTGCTGGCGATTGCGCTGGTGGCGCTGAACGGGCCATCGCTCGGCTCGGTTATCATCGCAATCACGGTGCCGGAGGTGCCCCGCGTGGTGCGGCTGGTGCGCTCGGTCGTGCTGTCGGCACGGGAGGAACCCTATGTGGAGGCAGCCATCGCGCTCGGCTCGTCGATGCCCAAGATCCTGATCCAGCACCTGATGCCCAATACCATGGCGCCGCTTATCGTCCAAGGCACTTATATCTGCGCCTCGGCGATCCTGATCGAGGCGATCCTGAGCTTCCTCGGCGCGGGCGTCAGCACGGAGATCCCCACATGGGGCAATATCATGGCCGAGGGGCGGACTTATTTCCAGATCAAGCCGGGGCTGATCTTCTGGCCGGGGCTGCTGCTGTCGCTTTGCATCCTGTCGATCAACCTTTTGGGCGATACCGCGCGCGATCTGCTCGACCCGCGCATGAAGAAACGGGAGGGCTGAGAGATGCAGTTCAAGACCAAAGACTTCTCGGAGGCGCGTGAGGTGCTCAAAGTGCGCGATCTGCGCATCGGGTTGAGCGGGCGTCCACAGGCCAAACCGGTGATTGACGGCATCGACCTGACCATCCGCGCGGGCGAGACGCATTGCTTGGTGGGTGAATCTGGCTCAGGCAAATCCGTGACCTCGCTGGCGGCTATGGGGCTTCTGCCGAAATCGGCGCTGGAGGTGCAAAGCGGCAGCATCACGCTGGACGATTTCGAGATCACCAGCGCCAGCCACGCGCAAATGCGCCAGCTGCGCGCGCGGCGGATCGCGATGATCTTCCAAGAGCCGATGACCGCGCTGAACCCGGTGCTGCGGGTGGGCGAGCAGATCATGGAAGTGCTCAACATGCACAGCGATCTGAGCCAATCCGAGGCCAAGAAACGCACGCTCGACATGATGGATCAGGTGCATCTGCCGGATGTGAACCGCATCTTCAGCGCCTTCCCGCACCAGCTTTCCGGCGGGCAGCGCCAGCGCATCATGATCGCCATGGCGCTGATCCTCGACCCCGATCTGCTGATTGCGGATGAGCCGACGACGGCGCTCGATGTGACCACGCAGTTGCAGATCCTCAAGCTCATCGCCGAGATGCAAGAGCGCCACGGCACCGCCGTGCTCTTCATCACCCATGACATGGGCGTGGTGGCCGAGATCGCGGATACCGTGACGGTGATGCAGCAGGGCAAGATCGTCGAACGCGCGCCGATTGAAAAGCTGCTGACCAAGCCGGAGAAGGAATATACCCGCACCCTGCTGACCGCCGTGCCCAACCTCACCCCGCGCCCCGCAAGGGCGGCGGCATCGCAAAGCGAAGTGGTGCGTGTGGCCGGGCTCGACATGACCTATGGCGGCGGCGGTTTCCTGCGCCGCAGCGAGGGTGTGAAAGCCGCGCAGGATGTCAGCTTTACCATCAAACCGGGGCGGACGCTGGGCATCGTTGGGGAGTCCGGTTCGGGCAAATCCACCGTGGCGCGGGCCATCATGCGGCTGATCGACCCGACAGCGGGGAGCGTGAATGTCGCGGGGACCGAGATCGCCAAACTCTCGCGCCGTCAGCTGCGCGATCACCGCAAACATCTGCAAATCGTGTTCCAAGACCCTTACCGCTCGCTCAACCCGCGTTGGACCGTGGCGCGCAGCCTTTGCGAAGGGCCGATCAACTTCGGCACCCCGCGCGAAGAGGCGATGCGCCATGCCGCTGAGCTGATGGAGCTGGTGGACCTGCCGCGCGACGCACTCGACCGCTACCCTCATCAATTCTCAGGCGGGCAACGCCAGCGTATCGCCATCGCGCGGGCGGTGGCGATGAAGCCCGATCTGCTGGTCGCGGATGAGGCTGTCTCGGCCCTTGATGTGAGCGTGCAGGCGCAGGTGCTCGATCTTTTGGATGACATTCAAGAGAAGTTCGGCGTGGCCATGCTGTTCATCACCCATGACCTGCGCGTCGCCGCGCAGATTTGTGACGAGGTCTTGGTCATGCAGCGCGGGCAGGTCGTCGAATACGGCCCCGCGGGCGATGTGTTGGCCAACCCGCATCACGACTACACACGCAACCTGATCGAAGCGGCGCCGGGCCGCCATTGGGATTTTGCCAACTACCGCGCGCTCGGCAGCGCCACCATGACGACAGGAGCCACCGCATGACCGTCCTTCCCAAGATCGAAGCCTTCGCCGCCGATCTCACCGCCATCCGTCAAGACATCCACGCCCATCCCGAACTGGGGTTCGAAGAGGTCCGCACCGCGGGCATCGTGGCCGAAAAGCTCCGCGCCTACGGTGTGGATGAGGTGCACGAAGGGCTGGGTGGCACCGGGGTTGTCGGCATCATCAAGGGCGCGGGCGGTGGCAACCGCCGTGTCGGGCTGCGCGCAGATATGGACGCGCTGCCGATTGTGGAGGATTCCGGCGTGCCCTATGCCTCGACCAACCCCGGGCGGATGCATGCCTGCGGTCATGACGGCCACACCACCATGCTTTTGGGGGCTGCACGCTATCTGGCGGAGACGCGCGATTTCGACGGCACCGTGGTGCTGATCTTTCAACCTGCCGAGGAAGGTTTGGGCGGCGCGCGCCGGATGCTGGAAGAGGGGCTCTTCGAGAAATTCCCCTGCGACGAGATTTACGGCATGCACAACGATCCAAACTCCGAGCCGGGCGTGGTCAATGTCACCCCCGGTGCGGCCATGGCCGGGGCGGCCTTCTTTGACATCACCGTCAAAGGCACTGGCAGCCACGCCGCCATGCCGCATCAGTCGCGCGATCCCATCGTCATCGGCACGGCGCTGGTGCAGCAGTTGCAATCCGTCGTCAGCCGCAACACGCCGCCGACCAAGCCGATCGTGCTGTCGGTCACCAAATTCAACGCAGGCTCGGCCTATAACGTGGTGCCGGATGCGGCCAGTATTGCGGGCACAATCCGTTATTTCCATGAGGATGTGATCGAAATGGCCGAGGCCCGGATGCGCGAACTCTGCGCCGGTATGGCCAGCGCCTATGGGATCGAGATCGAAGTCGACATCCGTAACGTCTTTGACGTGTTGATGAACGACCCCGAACTGACCACCGCCTATGTCGAAGCGGCGGCCAGCGTGGTGGGGGGCGAGAATGCCCATGTCTCGACCGAACAGGCCAGCGGGTCCGAGGATTTCGCCGATATGCTGAAGGTGGTGCCGGGGGCCTATTGCCGCGTGGGCCATGCGGGCAGCGTGCCTTTGCACAACCCCGGCTTCGTGCTGGACGACGCCATTCTGCCTGTCGGTGCCTCGATCTATGCGCGGATTGTCGAGACGCGCCTGCCAAAGGTCGGCGGCTAGGCCCTTGCGCCATTCTTTTAATTTAAGCCAACCGCCCGCTGTCGCGCGGCGGAGGAAAGGATATTGAACATGCCCAACCCGCTCGATCTGCCTTTTGATACCGAAGAGATGCTCACCGGGCTGCGCCCATGGATCGAAACCGAAAGCCCCACATTCGACGGGGCGGCGGTGAACCGGATGATGGATGTGGCGCAGCACGATCTGGCGGTCTTGGGCGCGCGGACAGAGCGTATTCCAAGCCCGATGGGGCTGGGCGACAGCCTGCGCGCTGAGATGCCCCATCCCCGCGCGGGCGAGGGGGGCATTCTGCTTTTGGGTCATATGGACACGGTTCACCCGCTCGGCACCTTGGCGAGCCTGCCTTACAAACGCGAAGGCGATATCTGCTACGGCCCCGGTCTGATGGACATGAAGGGCGGCAACTACGTCTACCTCGATGCGCTGCGCAAGCTACAGGCCGCCGGGGTCGAGACGCCGCTGCCGGTGACGGTGCTTTTCACCCCGGATGAGGAGATCGGCACCCCCGCCACACGCCGTCTGATCGAAGAGGAGGCGAAGCGCCACAAATACATCCTCGTCCCCGAACCTGCCCGCCCCGACGGCGGCGCGGTGATCGGGCGCTACGCCATCGCGCGGTTCAACCTCCAGACCCGGGGGCGCCCCAGCCACGCGGGCTGGGCGCTCGCCGAAGGCCGCTCGGCCATCGCGGAGATGGCCAAGGCCGTGGGCACGATCGAGGGCATGACCACCGAGGATTGCACCTTCTCGCTCGGGGTCTTTCACGCGGGCCAATGGGTCAACTGCGTGTCCTCGGTCTGCGATGCCGAAGTGCTCACCATGGCAAAAACGCAAGAGCAGCTCGACGCAGGCGTGGAAAAGATGATGGCGCTGAACTCGGACGAAGGCGACGTGATCATGGAAATCCGCCGCGGCGTCACCCGCCCGGTTTGGGAGCCCGACCAGCCCGGCACGATGGCGATGCTGAAGCTCGCGCAGGAGATTGGGGGCGAACTGGGGATCGAGATCACCGGAAGCTCTGCCGGGGGCGGATCGGACGGCAATTTCACCGGCTTTCTTGGCCTGCCGACGCTGGATTCCATCGGCGTGCGCGGCAAGGGTCTGCATACGTTGCAGGAGCATATCTATGTCGACAGCCTCACCGAACGCGCCAAGCTGGCGGCGGGGTTGTTCTGTCGGCTGACGGCTTAAGGGGGGGGGGGGGGGGGGCGGAGACCCCCTCTAAATCACCCCCGCTGCTATCTGCTGCGCGTCGCCCCATTCGCGGGGGGATTGGCCGTACATGCGTTTGAACTCTCGGCTGAATTGCGAGGCACTGACATAGCCCACCGCCATTGCCGCTTCGCCGACCGTGGCGCCGCCTGCGATTTTGACGGCGGCATTGTTCAGGCGCATGGATTTGACGAATTGTATCGGCGACATCGTCGTGACCTGTTTGAACTTGCGGTGAAATACCGCGCGGCTCATGCCCGCGCGTTGGGCCATCGCGTCGATAGAGATGGGCGCGTCGAGATGGGCCGCGACATGCGAGATGGCCCGCGCCACGGCATTGCCTGCCCCGAAGGCCCGCCGCGCGAAGAGCCCTGCCTCTCCTTTCAGGATGGCGTAGTAAAGTTCGCGCAGGCGCGCTTCGGCCAGCACGGCGCGGTCGGTTTCGCTTTCGCTCAATTGCAGCAGACGCAGCAGTGCGTCGGAGAAGGCCCCGTCCCATGCCGCGAGTTTGATCCCCTCGGCGCGCAGGTCGGCGGGGGCAGGGGGCAGCAGGCTCCCCGCGCTTTCCATTTCAAGCGAAAGCTCCGCCATAAGTCGCGCGTCCAGAGCGATGTAGACGCCGAATAGAGGGGTCTGGGGCGAGGCGCTTGGCGTGCCCGCTTTGACCGGCATCGACATGGGGCAGCACATATAGCGGCTGTCGTCATAGACATAGCGCTGACCGTCGAGCACGGCCTCTTTCGCGCCGCTGACGATGGCGATGACAGAGGGTTCATAGACCGCGGGCGCGCATGGGATCGCGCTGGTCGCCCGGAAATACTGAACGCCCTTGATGCCGGTCTCGGTCAGCCCGTCGGTATGGCTGTGCCGTTCGATGATATGGCGGATTTGGTCTTTGCTCATGCGTGCAGATTAGGACCGCATGAGTGTTTCATGCAATGGCTGTGAGAGGATCAGGCAAGTAATCGCGACGATCCGGTCTATTTCCGTAGGGGGCTGAGATTTATCTGCAGGGTCAACGGGGCGCGATGCCTCAGCAAAGCTAAGGAACGAGACCATGACAGATAAGACTTTCGGCGCGCACGGCTGGACCCCTGAGCAGATTGACGGGGTAGAGGGGAAGACCTTTGTGATCACCGGGGCCAATGCCGGGGCCGGGTTTCAGGCAGCGCGGACCTTGCTGAGTAAAGGTGCCGCGGTGGTGATGCTGAACCGCAGCGCGGAACGGTCGGCAGAGGCGGTGGCCAAGCTGAAAGACGAATTTGGCGCAGCGGCGCAGGTGCGTTTCATGCAGATGGACCTCGCCGATTTGCAGTCGGTGCGCCGCGCGGCGGCAGAGGTTCTGCGCGACATTCCCCGCATTGATGCGCTGATCTGCAACGCCGCCATCGCGCAGGTGCCAAACCGCCAGTTGACCAAGGCCGGCCACGAAAGCCAGCTCGGCACCAATCACTACGGCCACTTCCTGCTCTGCGGTTTGCTCTTCGACCGGATCGACGAAAGCAATGGGCGGATCGTGGTGGTGGCCAGCCTTGGCTACAAGATGGGCCTGCGCACCATCCAGTTCGACGACATGAACTGGGACAAGAATTACCGCGCCAACCCGGCCTATAGCCAAAGCAAGCTGGCGCAGATGATGTTTGCCTATGAGTTGCAGGACCGCGTCGCGCGGGCGGGGAGGAACGTGGCGGTCTATGTCTGCCATCCCGGCGCCTCGGCCACCTCTTTGATCAGCACCAGTGGCGGGCTGATGACCCGGTTCACTTGGTGGCTGATGTCGAAATTGCCGATCGTTCAAACGGCGGAGCGCGGCGCCTATCCCGAGGTCATGTGCGCCACCGAGGATGGGCTAGAGCAGCGCGCGCTTTACGGCCCCACAGGCCGGATGGAGATGGTCGGCCCCGTTGGGCGCGGCAGGTTGGAACCCTATGCCTATGACAAGGAGACGATGGTCAGCCTCTGGGAGCGGTCCGAGGTGGAAACAGGCTTTCGATGGGCGGTTTGAGGGGCGGGCGGGGCCTGTCTCCGCCCTGCTCAGAACGCGCGATATCCGCAGGCCATCCGCGCCGAAGGAGAGTGTCGATTTTTGCAGCTTTTGCACAATAAAGTTGCACTTGAAGAGTCCCTTGCGGACAATTCTTGCCAAATGAGATCATTTGGTTAGTCTCTGATCTCGGGTCGCCCGACCAATAGCGTATTTCAAGTAAGCAAAGGGGCGGCTACTCTGGGAGGAGGAAACATGACTGAGACTAAAAAGTTCAATCGACGTTCGTTCCTGACGAAGTCCGCACTTGCTGGGGGGGCGGCGACGGGGAGCATGCTGGCCGCACCGGCGGTGCTGGCTCAAGCGCCGATCGTCATCAAGATGCAGACGTCGTGGAACGACGCGAACATCTGGCAAGACTTTGCCCGCGACTACGCGACACGGGTCGAGGAGATGTCGGGCGGGCGTCTGAAGGTCGACGTGCTGCCCGCGGGCGCGGTCGTCGCGGCGTTTCAGGTGCTCGATGCGGTGAACGACGGTCTGATCGACGCGGCGCATTCGGTGCCCGTCTATTGGTACGGCAAGAACAAGGCCGCATCGCTCTTTGGCACCGGCCCGGTTTTCGGCGGCTCTGCCACCACGATGCTGTCGTGGTTCTATCAGGGCGGCGGTCAGGAACTCTATAACGAGCTGACGCAGGATATCATGGGCCTCGACGTTGTGGGCTACATGGGCTTCCCGATGTTCGCCCAGCCCTTCGGCTGGTTCAAGAATGAGGTCAATACCGTCGACGACCTGCAAGGCTTCAAATACCGCACCGTGGGTCTGGCCGCCGATCTGATGGCCAAGCTGGGCATGTCGGTGGCGCAATTGCCGGGCGGGGAGATCGTGCCCGCGATGGAGCGCGGCGTGATCGACGCCTTCGAGTTCAACAACCCTTCGTCGGACAAGGATTTCGGCGCGCAGGACGTGGCCAAGAACTACTACCTGTCGTCCTATCACCAAGCCTCCGAGAGCTTTGAGTTCCTGTTCTCCAAGATGTTCCTCGAAGACCTCGACCCCGATCTTCAGGCAATCTTGAAATACGCGGTCGAGGCGGCCTCGACCGCGAACACGGCCAAGGCGATGGACCGCTATTCGGCGGACCTTCAGTTCCTGCAAAACGAGGCTGGCGTGACCGTGCGGCGCACGTCCAAGGAAATCTTGGATGCGCAGCTTAAAGCATGGGATGAACTGATCCCCGAGCTGGAATCCGATCCCTTCATGAAAAAGACCCTCGACAGCCAGCGCGAATGGGTCGACCGCGTGGCCTATTACGAGTTGATGAACTCGCCGGATTACGGGCTTGCCTATGAGCATTACTTCCCCGGCAAGATCAAACTCTGATCCCGCAAACCCATAACATCACCGCGAACTCCGGCGCATGGCGTGCCGGGGTTCGTGCGAGATACCGAGGGCATCATGATATCTTTCATTCGGTTCGCCGATAACCTTTCCGCATGGTTCGGCAAGGCTTTTGCGTGGCTCATTTTGCTGATGTCCATCGGCACGGGCTACGAAGTTTTTGTGCGCTATGTGCTGAACAATCCCACGGCTTGGGCGCTGGATGTGTCCTTCATCATGTATGGCACGCTCTTTATGATGGGCGGGGCCTATACGCTGTCGCGGGGCGGCCATGTGCGGGGGGATTTCCTCTACCGGCTGTTCCAGCCGCGCACCCAAGGCATGATCGACCTCGTGCTCTATATCATCTTCTTTTTCCCCGGCGTCACCGCGCTGATCCTCGCGGGGTGGAAATACGCCGCACGGTCGTGGTCATATGGCGAAGTGTCGGTCAACAGCCCGGCGGGGGTTCCGATCTATCAATTCAAGGCGATCATCGTGGCGGCGGGGATACTGCTGTTCATCCAAGGCATCGCGCAGGTCTGCCGCTGTCTCATCGCCATACGTTCCAACTACTGGCTCGAAGCCGAGGAAGACGTCTTTGAGACCGAAGACCTCATGATGCGCGAAGCCAACAAGGCCGAAAAGGGCCATCTCACATGACCGATCCGCAAATCGCCCTGATGATGCTTGGGCTGTTCATCGTCTTTGTTTTCCTGGGCTTTCCGATTGCTTTCACGCTGATGGCGATGGGCATCGGCTTTGGCTATTACGCCTATTTCGACGCGCGCCGCATGTGGCGCAGTTTCGACCGGCTGGACGAGGGGGCCGGCCAATGGGAGCAATGGTCGACCTGGCTCGACGGGTTCTTCAACAACCGAATATTCGACCTTTTCGTGAACCAGACCTTCACGGTGATGTCGAACGAAGTGCTGACGGCGGTGCCGCTGTTCCTCTTCATGGGCTATATCGTGGAGCGGTCGAATATCGTCGACCGGCTGTTCACTACGCTCAACATCGCTTCCAAGAACATCCCCGGCTCCATGGGCGTGGCCGCGCTGATCACCTGCGCGCTGTTCGCCACCGCCACGGGCATCGTCGGCGCGGTGGTGACGCTGATGGGGCTGCTAGCGCTGCCCGCGATGCTGAAGGCGCGCTACAACCCGTCCTTTGCGGCAGGCATCATCTGCGCCGGCGGCACCTTGGGCATCCTGATCCCGCCCTCGATCATGCTGATCGTCTATGCGGCGGCGACGAATGTCTCCATCGTGCGGCTTTACGCGGCCGCACTGCTGCCGGGGCTGACGCTGGTGGGGCTCTACCTGATCTACATCATCGGGCGCTCGCTGTTGCAGCCCTCCTCGGCCCCGCGCCCCACGGCGGATGAGGTGCCAGACATGCCGATGGGCAAGCTGTTGCTGATGATCGCCACCTCCTTCCTGCCGCTGGCCTTCCTCATTTTCGCGGTGCTGGGCTCAATCCTCTTCGGCCTCGCCACCCCGACGGAGGCGGCCTCGATCGGGGCGCTCGGCGGCATCTTCCTCGCCTTCATTTACCGTGCGATGACATGGCAGCGGATGCGCGAGAGCGTGTATCTCACGGTGCGCACCACGGCGATGGTCTGCTGGCTTTTCGTCGGCTCCTACACCTTCTCGGCGGTGTTCTCCTACCTCGGCGGGGAGCATGTGATCTCGGAGTTCGTGCAGTCGCTGAACCTGTCGCCGATTATGTTCCTGATCCTCGCGCAGCTCATCATCTTCCTGCTCGGCTGGCCGCTGGAATGGTCCGAGATCATCATCATCTTCGTGCCGATCTTCCTGCCGCTGCTGGCCGTCTTCGAGATCGACCCGCTGTTCTTCGGCATCCTCGTGGCGCTGAACCTGCAGACCTCGTTCCTGACGCCACCGATGGCGATGTCGGCCTATTACCTCAAGGGAATCGCCCCGCCCGAACTGCGCCTGACGCAGATCTTCGCGGGTGTCATGCCCTTCCTGTTCTGCGTGATCCTGTCGATGATCTTGATGTATGTCTTCCCGCAGATCGTCTTCTACCTGCCGGAGGTGTTCTATGGGCGCTGAGGCACGGATGACCGCCCCGGCAGCCCTTGGCGTGGTCGAACTGCGGGACCGTTTGGCGACCGGCGCATTGGATGCGCTGGCGCTGGTGGAAAGCTACATCGCGCGGATCGAAGCGCGCGAGGAGGTGGTGGGCGCTTGGGCGTGGTTCGACCCCGAGTTTGCCCGCGCGCAGACCCGAACGCTCGACAATCATCGCCGGGCGGGCAGGCCGCTGGGGCGGCTGCACGGGCTGCCGGTGGGGCTGAAAGACGTGATCGACACGCGCAGCATTCCCACCGAAAACGGCGCGGCGCAGGACAAGGGGCGCGTGCCGCTGCGCGATGCTTTCATCGTGGAGCGGCTCAAGGCCGAAGGCGCGATCATCATGGGCAAGACGGTCACGACCGAACTGGCCTTCATGCATCCGAACAAGACCACCAATCCGCATAATCCGGCGCATAGCCCCGGCGGCTCGTCCCAAGGGTCGGCGGCGGCGGTGGCAGACGGGATGGTGCCCTTGGCCATCGGCACGCAGACCGGCGGGTCGGTGATCCGGCCTGCGTCCTTTTGCGGGGTTACCGGGTTCAAACCAACCTTCGGCGCGATCCCACGCCGGGGGGTGCTGACGCAATCGCCCTCGCTCGACACCATTGGCGTCTTTGCCAGCGATCCCGCTGGGGCCGCGCTGCTGGCCGAGGTGCTGTTTGGCCATGATCCCGAAGACAGCGCGACCGAGCTTGCCCCAACCCCCGCGCTCTTGGCCGAGGCGACCAGCGCGCCGCCGATCCCGCCGGTTTTCGGCTTTGTCCGCCCGCCGGGATGGGAGGATGCCGATCCGCAGTTGCACGCCGCTTTCGAGGAATTGGTCGCGGCCCTTGGCGATCAGGCTTTTGAGATGCCCCTGCCGCCGGTCTTTAACGAGGCTGCCGAGGCGCGCAAACGCATCAACTTTGCCGAGATGGCCTATCATTTCTACCCCTATCTGCGCGACGGGGCCGAGCTGCTCTCACCCGTGGCACGGGAGGCGATGGAGGCGGGCAATAAGGTGCTGGCCCGCGATTACCAATCGGCCCGCGACCTGCCCAAGGTGCTGACCGCCGCGCTGGAAGAACTGCTGACCCGTTGCGACGTGCTGCTCTGCCCCGCAGCCACCGGCCCCGCGCCGCGTGGGTTGGAGACCACCGGCGATCCGATTTTCAACGGTCTTTGGACGCTCTGCGGCAGCCCCTGTGTGTCGCTGCCGTTGATGACCTCGGAAGAGGGCTTGCCGATGGGGGTGCAACTGGTCGGCGGTCACGGTCAAGACGGGCGTTTGATGCGCAGCGCCCAGTGGCTTTTCGACTGGGCCGATGGTGCAACTGAATGAGGATGAGACCATGAACCGCCTACTTGCCCTGCTCGCCTTTGCCGCGATTGCGGTGTTTTTGCTGATCCTCGCCGTGGAGGTGCCCAGCATCGACCTGATCATCATCGTCGCGGTGACGCTGGCTTTTGTGGCCTATGACTTTTTCACCTCCAGTCGGAAAGATCGGGACTGAGCCATGGGCAAACCTGTCATTTGGATCACCCGGCAGCTCTCTGACGCCACACTCGACCGCGCGAGGCGGGATTACGAGGTGATCTGGGACCCCGCCGACAAGCCCGGCAGCGCTGAGGACATCATCGCGATGAGCGCGCGGGTCGATGGGATGATCCCCTGTCATTCCGAACATTTCAGCGCCGAGGTTGTGGCCCGGCTCGACCCTCGGCTCAAGATCATCGCGAACCATTCCGTGGGCGTCGATCACTGCGATCTGCCCAGCCTCAAGGCGCGGGGGATCGTGGTGACGAACACGCCCGGTGTTCTGTCGGATGCCACGGCGGAACTGGCGCTGATGTTGATGCTGGGGGCGGCCCGTCACGCGGTTGCCGGGGACCGGCTGGTGCGCAGCGGGCAGTGGCAGTCGTGGTCGCCTGCGATGCTTGTGGGCAAACAGCTTTCCGGCGCGCGGCTTGGCATCATCGGGATGGGTGGCGTGGGCCGGGCCTTTGCCCGCAAGGCGCGGGGGCTGGATATGGAAGTGCATTACCACAACCGCCGCCGTCTGGACCCGGAAGCGGAGGCGGGGGCGACTTATCACGCCGAATTGGACGACCTGCTGGCGGTCTCGGACTTCCTCTCGCTTCACTGCCCTGCCACGCCCGAGACGGTGGGCCTCATGAACGCCGCGCGTTTGGCGCGGCTGCCCAAGGGCTGCGTGATCGTGAACACCGCGCGGGGGAATCTGGTGGAGGAGGCGGCGCTGCTCGACGCGCTCACCTCGGGCCATGTCGGGGCGGCGGGGTTGGATTGCTTCGTGACCGAGCCGGGCGGCAACCCGGCCTTTGCGGCCCATGATAACGTGATGATGATGCCCCATGTCGGCAGCGCCACCGTGGCGACCCGTGATGCGATGGGCTTCAAGGCGCTGGACAATCTCGACCATTTCTTCCGGGGCGAGACGCCGCCGGATCAGCTTTAGCGGCAGCGGCCCTCTAGGTGGCGGGTGGCGGCGGAGCAGGGGTGTGCCGCCGCAGCCGTCGCGGGGCGGGCAGGGTGATGATGGCCAAACAGCCGATCACCAGCGCGACGCCGACCCAGCCCTGCGGGGGCAGGCGTTCGTCCACGATGACCACGGCCAGCACCGCCGCGACGACCGGCTCGAACAAGGTGATCACGGTGGCCGTGCTCGCCTCCACCCGGGCAAGGCCGTAGCCGAAGGCGATATAGCCCAGAAACATCGGCACAGCGGCCATGTAGAGCCCCACCCCGGCGTTGGTCCAAGAGGCCAGAAACGCCCCGCCCGAGACCGCCAGCACCGGCATCAGCAACAGCCCGCCCAGCCCAAAGGTCGCCCCCATGGCCACGGCAGAGCGGGTGCCTTGCAGCATCATCCGGCGCGCGCTCCACGAATAAAGTGCGTAGGTGAAGCCGCCGATCAGCCCCAGCAAAACGCCCAAAGGGACGGAAGGCGCGCTTGCCGCGCTGCCATGGGCATCGCCTTCGGCTAGGCAAATCAACCCCATGCCGATCAGCCCCACCGCCGCGCCAAAGGACCAGCGCAGGGTCAGGCGGCGGCCATCCAACAGGTATTCGATCAGCGCCGAGAGCAGCGGGGCGGAGCCGATGGTGATGACCGTCCCCACCGTCACCCCCGCCAGCCGCATCGCGCCGTAAAAGGCCAGCGGATAGACCGCCACGGCCAGCGCGCCGATGATCAGCAGGCGGCGCTGTTGCCAGAGCCGCGCGCGCTGGTTCAGAATGCCCCGACCGGCCCAGAGGGCCTGCGCGATCCCGCCTAGCCCCATGGCAGCGGCACCGATGGCGGCGGCGCTGACCTCGGGGGCGAAGGTGGCGGCGGTGCCGGTCGTGCCCCAGACCACGGCAGCGAAAAGGATGGCGATCACGCCCCATCGGTGGCCCTGCATCATGAAAACGTCCCTAGCATGTCATTGGTGCTGGCGCGCATCGCGCAGCAGCGTTTGGGCCAAATGCTGCGCGGCGGTCACCGCCTGCGCCCCGTGCAGCGGCCAAGTCTGTGTGAGCCCTTCGAGGATCAACAGCAACTCGGTCTCCGCACCCGGCAGATCGGCGGCTGCGGCGGCTTTGGCCGCGACCTCGGCCTTATGGCGTGAGAGCAAGGCGTGCAGTTTTTCGCTGCCGGGGTCGGCGGCGACGGCGGCGTGGAACAGGCAGCCGTGAGAGGTTTCCGTCGCCATCCACTGCCCGACGCGGGTCAGAATTGCCTCAAGCGCCTCGGTCGGGGTCTCGGGCAGATCGCCGAAGACCAGCGCCAGATAGCGTTGCTGCCGGTTCTCCAGCGCGGCCAGTACCATTTCGGCGCGGGAGGGGGTGTATTTGTAGAGCGTGCGCAGGCTCACCCCGGCCGCATCGCGCAGGTCTTCGACGCTGGGGTCGGCAAAGCCGCGGGTGGCAAAGGCACGTTCCAGCCCGGCGGCGATCTTGCTTTTGGTATCTGTCATGCTTGACGATGTAGAGGGGGCGCTCTACCTACGCAAGTAGAGTAATCATTCTACACTTTGCCATTCTGCCGCTGAAGGAGCCCGAGCGATGACCCTACCGAAGACCATGAAAGCGATGCTGCTGACCGGCCATGGCGGCTTGGACAAGCTGGAGTGGCGCGAGGATGTCGCGCTGCCAAAGCCCGCCGCCGGTGAGGTTCTGGTTCGCGTCGGCGCGGCGGCGGTGAACAACACGGATGTGAACACGCGCACGGGCTGGTATTCCAAAGCGGTGCGCGGCGACACCGGCTCGGCGGCGAGCGAGGGCTACGGCGGCGCGTCGGACGCCGATGGCGGATGGTCTGGCGCACTGAGTTTTCCGCGCATCCAAGGGGCCGATTGCTGCGGAGAGGTCGTGGCCGTGGGCGCGGGTGTCGATCAAGGCCGCATCGGCGAGAGGGTTTTGATCCGGCCCATGTACAGCCCTGCGGCCGCGGGGCCGGATGATCTCGTCACCTTCGGATCGGAGCGGGACGGCGGTTTTGCGGAATATGCCACCGCCGAGGCCAGCAATGCGCTGCGGGTCGATAGCGCGCTCACGGATGTTGAACTCGCCTCCTTTCCCTGCGCCTTTTCGACGGCCGAGGGGATGATCCAGCGGGCCGCCTTGGGGGCCGAACGTGTGTTGATCACCGGCGCCTCGGGCGGGGTCGGCTCGGCGGCGGTGCAACTGGCGAAACGGCGCGGCGCGCATGTGACGGCGGTGACCAGCCCCGGCAAGATGGAGGCGCTGAGGGCGCTTGGCGCGGATGAGACCTTCGACCGGGATGCGGCCCTGCCGGAGGACAGCTATGACGTGGTGCTCGACCTCGTCGGCGGGGCGGGTTGGCCCAAATTGCTTGACGCGCTGGTGACGCGTGGGCGCTATGTGACCTCGGGCGCGATTGCCGGGCCGATCGTGGAGTTGGACCTGCGCACGCTCTACCTCAAGGACCTGACCCTGATGGGCAGCACCCGGCAAGAGCCAAGCGTTTTTGCCGATCTGGTGGGCTATATCGAACGCGGGGAAATTCGGCCTGTCGTGGCGGAAAGCTATGCGCTGCGCGATCTGAAACAGGCGCAGGAAGCCTTTCTTGAGAAATCTCATATGGGGAAAATCGGCATTGCGGTGGTCGGTTAAACGCGAAGAAGGGCCGCTCATATCAGGATGAGCGGCCTTTCATCGCCAATAAGTAAATTAGATTGATTTAGTCGTTGACTTAACCCCTCCCATTTGGGATTTGTCCGTTGAAGTGCGGATGAACCGGAGGGGAGGCCAGTTTGCAGCAGCTACAGACTATCGCCGACCGGGCCGCGCGCGGGTCGAACCAAAGCGGGATGCGGGCCTATAACGAACGGCTCGTCCTGTCGCTGATCCGCCGCAGTGGCCCCACTTCGAAGGCCGAGATTGCCCGGCTTACGGGCCTTTCGGCGCAGACCGTATCCGTCATCATGCGCGCCCTCGAAGCCGAAGGTCTGCTGAAAAAGGGCGCGCGGGTGCGGGGCCGTGTGGGCCAGCCATCAGTGCCGATCAGCCTGAACGCGGAGGGCGCGTTTTTTCTGGGCCTGAAGGTCGGGCGCCGCAGTGTGGAATTGATCCTCACCGATTTCGAGGGGCAAGTGACCCGGCATAGCAGTGAGACCTATGCCCATCCCACGCCCGATGCGGTGATGACCTTTGCCGCGCGTGCTTTGCAAGATGCACTTGCCTCGCTTTCCGCCGAGCAGCAGGCGCGGATGGCCGGTCTGGGGGTCGCCCTGCCGTTCGGCATGTGGGAATGGGAGGTCGCCGGCGGCGATCTAAGCGCGTGGCAAACTTTTGATATCGAAGCCGCTTTGGCGGAGATGGTCGATCTGCCGATCTATATCTGCAATGACACCTCTGCCGCTTGTGGGGCGGAACTGGTCTTTGGCGCGCAGGACAAGCCGCGCGATTTCCTCTATTTCTACATCGGCTATTTCGTCGGCGGCGGGCTGGTGCTGGACAGCAAGCTCTACACCGGCAAAAGCGGCAATGCCGGGGCGCTCGGCTCTATGCCGTTGGCCGGGGATGCGGCGCGGCAATTGGTCGATGTGGCCTCTTTGGCGACTTTGGAAGGCGCATTGCAAAAGGCCGGAGAGACCCGCCGCGCCCCGTGGAGCGATCCGGCGGCCTGGGGCTTTGGCGGCGACATTTTGCACCCATGGCTCGACAGCACGACCGAGGCCTTGGCGCAGGCGATCCGCGCCGCGACATGTTTGATTGATTTCGACGCGGTGATGATCGACGGGTCGGTACCCGCAGAGGTTCGCGCCGAATTGGTCACCCGCACCCGCCGCCACCTCGCCGCCCGGCCCTTGCCGGGCGTCACCCTTCCCGAATTGCGCGAAGGCACCGTCGGCAGCGATGCCCGTGCGCTCGGCGCGGCGAGCCTGCCGCTTTCGGACCGTTTCCTCGTCGACCGTGACGCATTCTTGAAAGGCTGACAGATGATCCTTTGCTGCGGAGAAGCCCTGATCGATATGATCCCGACCCCGACCAAGGCAGGCCCCGATGGCTTTGTGCCCCATGCGGGCGGGGCGGTGTTCAACACGGCCATCGCATTGGGGCGGCTCGGCGCGCAGGTGGGGATGCTCTCGGGCCTGTCGTCGGACATGTTCGGGCGGCAGTTGGTCGACGGGTTGAAGGCAAGCCATGTGGATGTGTCGCATGTTGTCCTGTCCGACCGTCCGACGACGCTGGCCTTCGTGCGGCTGGTGGGCGGCCATGCGACCTATGATTTCTATGACGAAAACTCCGCCGGGCGGATGATCACGCCCGAGGATATGCCCGCCTTGTCCAGCGAGGTTTCGGCGCTTTATTTTGGCGGGATCAGTCTGGCCTGCGAGCCGGGGGCGGATGCCTATGCCGAGCTATTGGCGCGCAACGCCGAGGGGCGCGCGGTAATGATCGACCCCAACATCCGCCCCGGTTTTATCAAGGATATCGAACGCTATCGCCAAAGGCTCGACCGGATGCTGGCGCTGTCTGATATCGTGAAGGTGTCGGATGAGGATCTGAACTGGATCAACCCCGCGCCGCTGTCGCTGCGCGACAAGGTGGCCGAGTTGCTAAAGAAGGGCCCATCGGTTGTCATCCTGACCCGCGGGGGCGAGGGGGCGACCGGCTATCTGGCGAATGGCGAAGAGGTGCAAGTGCCCGCCGTGAAAGCCGAAATCGTCGATACGGTCGGCGCGGGCGACACGTTCAATGCAGGCGTTCTGGCCAAGATGTCGGAGCTTGGGCAGTTGCATAAATCTGCGCTTGTCACCCTCGCGCCAGAGGTGCTGTCCGAAGCGCTGGCCTATGGCGCGCGGGTTGCCGCCGTGACCGTTTCGCGGGCCGGGGCGAACCCGCCTTGGGTCGAGGAAATATGAAATGTTGAAGAACCGCTTATCTTTTTCGCTCAAATATGTTAGCGCTACCAGTAGCCGCCCGGAGGAGGGCGCGAAGGGGGTGGTGATGGCTTTGGGCAATCGAAAACAGGGTGCCATAGCGCACCTGCGCAGGCAGGAGGGCTGACCCCATGGTATCGCGCGTAATCCCCGTTGATCCTTTCGACCTCGTCATTTTCGGCGCGACCGGCGATCTTGCCCGGCGCAAGATTCTGCCCGGTCTGTTTCACCGCTTTACCGTCGGCCAGATGCCGGAGGCCGCGCGGATCGTCGGCGCGGCCCGTTCCGAGCTTGACGCCGAGGCCTTTCGCAAGATGATCCGCGACAGCCTGCTGGAGTTCGCCCCCAAGCTGGCCCAAGAGAGTGCCGCCTTGGAGCGGTTCCTTGTCATGGTGCATTACGTGCGCGTGGATGCCTCTGGCGATGCGGGCTGGGCGGATCTCAAAGACGTGATGCGCGATGATGTCGTGCGGGCCTTCTACCTCTCGGTTTCGCCGTCGCTGTTCGGCACGATTGGTGGCAAACTGCATGATCACGGCATCGCCACAGCCGAGAGCCGCATCGTCGTCGAAAAGCCCTTTGGCCATGATTTGGAAACCGCGCAGGCGCTGAACGCCGACTTGCGTGCCAACTTCGACGAAAGCCAGATTTACCGGATCGACCATTACCTTGGCAAAGAGACGGTGCAGAACCTCATGGCGCTGCGTTTCGCCAATGCGCTTTGGGAGCCGCTGTGGAATTCCACCCATATCGACCATGTGCAGATCACCGTGTCCGAAAGCCTCGGTGTCGAAGGGCGGGGCGAATACTACGATAAATCGGGCGCCATGCGCGACATGGTGCAGAACCACCTGATGCAGCTTTTGTGTCTGACGGCGATGGAGCCGCCTTCGCGCTTTGACCCCAACGCGGTGCGGGATGAGAAGGTGAAGGTGATCGAGGCGCTTGAGCCTGTGGCACAGAAGGACATCGCCCGCGGCCAGTACCGCGCCGCCAATGGCGCGGGCAGCTACCGCGACCATGCGGGCGACCCCGACAGCCGCACCGAAAGCTTTGTCGCGATGAAGGTCAAGATCGCCAATTGGCGATGGGCGGGCACGCCGTTCTACCTGCGCACGGGCAAAAAGCTGCGCGGGCGCAGTTCCGAGATCGCGGTGATCTTCCGCGACCCGCCGCATATGATCTTCCCCGCGATGGAGGGCCATAAGGGCAATGCGCTGATCATCCGGTTGCAACCGGATGAGGGCATCACCCTGCGCAACACCATCAAAGACCCCGGCCCCGGCGGCATGCGTCTGGCCGAAGTGGCGCTGGATATGACCTTTGCCGATGCCTTGGGCGAGCAGGGCACCCCGCAGGACGCCTATGAGCGGCTGATCATGGATGTGATCCGCGGCGATCAAACGCTCTTCATGCGCGGGGACGAGGTCGAAGCCGCTTGGGCTTGGGCCGATCCGATCATTCATGGCTGGGAAGAGACCCGGCAACCTCCGTATCCCTATGACCCCGGCAGCTCCGGCCCCGAAGAGGCGCTGATGCTGATGCACCGCGACGGCCGCCGCTGGCGCGAGATCACACGAAAGGACGAGACATGACCCTGCATTCCACGATTGACCGCGTCACCGACCGTATCATCGCCCGCAGCGAGGCGACCCGGCGGCCCTACCTCGACCGGATGGAGACCGCCCGCGCCAAGGGACCGGCCCGCGCGCATCTGTCTTGTAGCGGGCAGGCCCATGCCTATGCCGCCTCTGGCGCGGATAAGGACCGGCTGGCGACCACCAGCGCGGGCAACCTCGGGATCGTGACGACCTATAACGACATGCTTTCGGCGCATCAGCCGTTTGAGCGCTACCCCGATCTGATCCGCGAGGCCGTGCGTGCGGCGGGGGGCACCGCGCAGGTCGCGGGCGGGGTGCCCGCCATGTGTGATGGCGTTACTCAAGGCGAAGCGGGGATGGAACTGTCGCTTTTCTCGCGCGATGTGATCGCCTTGGCGGCCTCCGTGGCGCTCAGCCACAACACCTTTGACGCGGCGGTCTTTCTTGGGGTCTGTGACAAGATCGTGCCCGGGCTGGTGATCGCGGCGCAGGCTTTCGGCCATCTGCCCGCCGTCTTCCTGCCTGCCGGGCCGATGGAAAGCGGGCTGTCGAATGATGAGAAGGCCAAGGTACGCCAGCAGTTCGCCGCGGGCGAAGTCGGGCGCGACGCGCTGATGGCCGCCGAGATGGCAGCCTATCACGGGCCGGGCACCTGCACCTTCTACGGCACCGCCAACACCAATCAGATGCTGATGGAGTTCATGGGACTGCACCTGCCGGGGGCGAGTTTTGTGCCGCCGAACGGGTCTTTGCGCGATGCGCTGACCCAAGAAGGCGCGAAACGCGCGCTAGCGCTGAGCGCTTTGGGCAATGATTATACCCCCCTCGCCTCGGTTCTGGATGAAAAGGCCTTCGTGAACGGGATCGTTGGGCTCAATGCTACGGGTGGGTCGACCAACCTGCTGATCCACCTCATCGCCATGGCGCGGGCCGGGGGGATCATTCTGGATTGGGAGGATTTCTCGGATATTTCCGACGTCACGCCACTGCTGGCGCGGGTCTATCCCAACGGTCTGGCGGATGTGAACCATTTCCACGCCGCCGGGGGCTTGGGCTATATGATCGGCGAATTGCTCAACTCCGGCCATCTGCACCCCGACACCCATACCGTCGCGGGGCAGGGGCTGGAGCATTACACCGCCGAGCCGAAGCTGAAGGCCGAGGGTCTGGTCTGGGAGAAGGGCGCGGGCGAGAGCCTGAACGAGAAAATCCTGCGCCCTGCCAGCGATCCTTTCCAGCCCACCGGCGGGCTGCGCCGCATGGCCGGATCACTCGGCACCGCCTGTATGAAGGTCTCTGCCGTGGCACCCGAACACCACATCATCGAAGCCCCGGCGCGGGTCTTTGCAGATCAGAACGAGGTGAAGGCCGCTTTCAAGGCAGGCGAGCTGACCGACGACGTGATCGTCGTGGTCCGCTTCCAAGGGCCAAAGGCCAATGGCATGCCTGAGTTGCACAGCCTGACGCCGCTTCTGTCGATCCTTCAGGGGCGCGGGCAGAAGGTGGCGCTGGTCACCGATGGGCGCATGTCGGGCGCGTCGGGCAAGGTGCCTGCGGCGATCCACGTCAGCCCCGAGGCGGTCGACGGCGGCCCCATCGCGCGGGTGCAGGATGGCGATTTGCTGCGGGTTGATGCCGTGGCAGGGACGCTCGACGTGCTGGCCGAAGGATTCGACGACCGTCCCAACGTCACCGTTGATCTTTCTGCTTATCATGCCGGGACGGGGCGCGAGTTGTTCGCTATGTTCCGCGACACAGTCGGTTCTGCTACCACCGGCGCAACGATTTTTGGAGGCTGATCCATGACCCTTACTGCAAAAGACGCCAGCCGTCGCACCCGCGAAATCTGCGCGCTTGCCCCGATCGTGCCCGTGCTGGTGATCGAAGATGTCGCCGACGCCCGGCCCTTGGCCGAAGCACTGATCGCCGGGGGGCTTCCTGCTTTGGAGGTGACCCTGCGCACGCCTGCCGCACTCGACGCGATTGCCGCCATGGCGGAGGTCGCGGGCGGACATGTGGGGGCGGGCACGCTGGTCACCCCCGAAGACGTCCGCGCGGCGAAACGGGCGGGGGCGACCTTTGGTGTCTCGCCCGGTGCCACCGACGCGCTGATCGCGGCCTGCGAGGAGGAAGAGCTTCCCCTGTTGGCCGGTGCCGCCACGGCGAGCGAGGCGATGCGGCTGTTGGAGCGCGGCTATGACATGCTGAAGTTCTTCCCCGCCGAAGCCTCGGGTGGCGCGCCCGCGCTCAAGGCCATCGGCGCGCCCCTGCCGCAGATCACCTTCTGCCCGACGGGCGGTGTCAGCCCCGACAATGCGGAAAGCTACCTAAGCCTGCCAAATGTGCTTTGCGCGGGCGGCAGCTGGGTCGCGCCGAAAAAGCTGATCGATGCCGGGGACTGGGCCGGGATCGAAGCGCTGGCCCGCGCCGCGGCACAATTGGGCAAGGCCGGCTAACCCCGAAAGAAGGCCGGGCGCGGGCTTTCCGTTGCCCCCCGAAGGGCCGCGGAAAGCCTGACGCCACCAGACCCTTGCTGGCCGGCCGAACTCATCTCTATATTGACTTTAGTTTACGCGCGCAGCGTTTCGTCAAGGGAGGGTTAAGATGGGCCAGCAGAAGATCCGCAATATGGAGGAGTTTGCCGCCGTGAGCGGCATTTCGCGGCCCACTCTGTCGAAATACTTTAACGATGCCGACAGCGTGCGGCGCTCGACCCGGGAGCGGATCGAAGCGGCGCTGAGCCAGTATGACTATCGCCCGAACGTCTATGCGGTGAACCAGAACCGCCGCAAAACCCGCAACATCGGCGTGGTCGTGCCCAACCTTGCCGACCCGTTCTTTTCCGAGATTGGCCGCGAGGTGGAACTGGCCTGTCTGGCCGAGGGCTATAGCCCGATCTTGCTCAGCTCTCACGGCAATCCGGCGCAGGAGCGGGCCAATCTCGACTCGCTTCGGGCGCTGAAACCGGCGGGCGTGCTGCTGGCGCCCTTCGGCAAAGCCTCGGACCGCGACGAGATCGCGCGCTTTTGCAAGGACGTGCCAGTGGTGGCCTTTGACGCCAATGTCGAAGGGGTTTGCGAGGCTTTCGTCGGCACGGACAACTTCCAAAGCGTTGATTTGATCGTCGAATACCTTTGTCGCAGCGGTGAGCCGCCCTGTTTTTTCGAGATGAAGACCCCCAGCAACCCCAACGCCAACAAGCGCCGCCAAGCCTATCTGGAAGCGATGGAGCGGCACGGCTTTGCGCCGCATATCCATCAGGTGCCGGGTGAGGGGTGGAACTTTGAAGAGATCGGGGCGACCGAGGGCGGGAAGCTGATTTCGGCAGGGGCGTTTGAGACGGATACAGTGCTGTGCTCAAACGACCGTCTGGCCATCGGGATGCTATCGGCGGCTTATGAGCTGGGTCTGCGGGTAGGCCACGGCAAGGATTGCGCCATGCGGATCGCGGGGCAGGATGACCACCCGTTCTCGCGCTACACCTGCCCACCGCTGACCACCATCGCGCAGGATTACGGGGCCATCGCGAATCGTGCCGCCAGTACCCTGTTTCGCATCATCGAAAGCGAAACCCGGCTGGCCGAGCGCGAAGAGACGCTATTTGACGGCAAGCTGGTGATGCGTGCCTCTGCCTAAGCCATTGAGTTCGCAAGTTGCTCAGAAAATAGTTATCGCGCGTAAAATTTAATTTGACTGCGCGTTGCGTGGGTCGTTAGTCTCGGTGCATCATCTATAGAGGGAGGAACTATCGATGTTCTGCGATAAATCACTTTACGCCGCGACGGCCTTGGGCCTGATCATGGCGGGCGGCGCGGTTGCCGAGACGATCACCATCGCCACCGTCAACAACGGCGACATGATCCGCATGCAAGGCTACACCGACAAATTCACCGAAGAGACCGGCCACGAAGTGGAGTGGGTCACCTTGGAAGAGAACGTCCTGCGCCAGCGCGTCACCACCGACATCTCGACCAAGGGTGGCTCTTTCGACATCATGACCATCGGCATGTATGAGACGCCGATCTGGGGCGCGAACGGCTGGCTGGTGCCGCTGGATGACCTCAGCGAAGAATACGACGCAGACGATATCCTGCCCGCCATGGCCGGTGGCCTGAGCCACGACGGCACGCTTTATGCGGCACCGTTCTACGGCGAAAGCTCCATGATCATGTACCGCACTGATCTGATGGAAAAAGCCGGCATGGAAATGCCGAAAGACCCGACATGGGAATTCATCCGCGAAGCCGCCGCCGCGATGACCGATCGTGAAAACGACATCAACGGCATCTGCCTGCGCGGCAAGGCCGGTTGGGGCGAGGGCGGTGCGCTGATCACGGCGATGTCCAACTCCTTTGGCGCGCGCTGGTTCGATGAAGACTGGAATGCCCAGTTCGACACCGAGGCATGGGCCAACACGATCAACTTCTACAAAGACCTGATGGATGAAAGCGGCCCGGCGGGCTATGCCTCCAACGGCTTCAACGAGAACCTCTCGCTGTTCCAGCAAGGCAAATGCGGCATGTGGATCGACGCCACCGTGGCGGCCTCCTTCGTGACCAACCCCGAGGATTCCACGGTGGCCGACAAGGTTGGCTTTGCGCTGGCACCGGACACGGGCCTTGGCAAACGCTCCAACTGGCTCTGGGCATGGGCGCTGGCAATCCCGGCGGGCACTCAGAAAGAAGATGCCGCGAAAGAGTTCATCGAATGGGCCACCTCGAAAGACTATATCGAGATGGTTGCCGAGAACGAAGGCTGGGCAAACGTTCCTCCCGGCGCGCGCAAGTCGCTTTACGAGAACCCCGAGTACCAGAAAGTGCCCTTCGCGCAGATGACGCTCGACTCGATCCTCTCGGCCGATCCTGAGAACTCCACCGTCGATCCGACTCCTTACGTCGGTGTGCAATTCGCCGCGATCCCCGAGTTTGCAGGCATCGCGACCGACGTGAGCCAAGAGTTCTCTGCCGCCTATGCCGGTCAGCAGACCGTCGAAGAGGCACTTGAGAAGGCACAGGACCTGACCAACGACGCAATGGAAGCTGCTGGCTACCGTTAAGCCGCCGCTTCCACGGCTCAAAGGGCGGCGAACACCGCCGCCCTTTTCCGCCCCACCACCCGATATGATACCCTTCACCTAACAGCGGCATCCGCCGCCGGCAGAGGAGATGTGCCCGATGGCTACCCAACATTCCCGATCAGCGGCACGCCTGATGATGGCCCCGGCGGTGGTCTTGCTGCTTGGATGGATGCTCATCCCGCTGACCATGACGCTCTACTTCTCTTTCAAGAAATACCTGCCGATGCGCGGCGGTGATCTGGGTTGGGTCGGCTTCGACAACTATGTGCGCTTCGTCACCTCCAGCTCTTTCTGGCCCTCGGTGATGACCACGCTGATCATCGTCGGCGGTGTGCTGGCGATCACGGTCTGCCTTGGCATCCTACTTGCCCTTCTGTTGAACCAGCCGATGTGGGGGCAGGGCTTTGTCCGCATCCTTGTCATCGCGCCCTTCTTCGTCATGCCCACCGTGTCGGCGCTGGTGTGGAAGAACATGTTCATGGACCCGAACTATGGTCTCTTCGCGCATCTGTGGGAGTTCTTTGGCGCCACCCCGGTGCAATGGATGAGCCAAGCCTCGCTGTCGTCGATCATCATCATCGTATCCTGGCAATGGCTGCCCTTCGCGACGCTGATCCTGCTCACCGCGATCCAGTCGCTTGACCGCGAGCAGCTGGACGCCGCCGAGATGGACGGCGCGCCGGTGACCAAACGTTTCGCCTATATCACCCTGCCGCATCTGGGCCGCGCGATCACCGTGGTGATCCTGATCCAGACGATCTTTCTCTTGTCGATTTTCGCGGAGATTTTCGTGACCACGGGCGGGGCCTTTGGAACCAAAACACTGACCTATCTCATCTTCCAGCGCGTGCTGGAGAGCCAGAACATCGGCCTCGGATCGGCGGGCGGTGTCTATGCAATCATTCTCGCCAATATCGTCGCCATCTTCCTGATGCGCATCGTCGGCAAGAACCTGGACGCCTGAGGAGGAGACATCATGGCACGCGCAGTCACAAGGCAACGCAAGATCGTCAACACGGCCCTCGCTTGGGGCATTGGTTTCCTGATCTTCTTCCCCATCCTTTGGACCATCCTTACCAGCTTCAAGACCGAAGCACAGGCCATCGCCGATCCGCCGATCTTCCTCGGCTTCGATTGGACACTGGCGAATTACGAGGCGGTTCTGGAACGGTCGAACTACGGGCGCTTCCTGTGGAACTCCATCGTCATCGCGGGTGGCTCGACCATCCTTGGCATCATGATCGCGGTGCCTGCCGCATGGTCGATGGCCTTCGTCCCCGGCAAGCGGACTAAGGATATCCTGCTCTGGATGCTCTCGACCAAGATGCTCCCCGCGGTGGGCGTGCTCTACCCGATCTATCTGCTCTGCATCCAGTTCGGCGTGCTCGACAGCAAGATCGCCTTGGTCATCATCCTGATGCTCATCAACCTGCCGATCATCGTCTGGATGCTCTACACCTACTTCCGCGAAATCCCCGGTGAGATTTTGGAAGCGGCACGGATGGACGGGGCAAGCCTGCGCGAAGAGGTGCTTTACGTCCTCACCCCCATGGCGGTGCCGGGCATTGCCTCCACCCTGCTGTTGAACTTCATCCTCGCATGGAACGAAGCCTTCTGGACGCTCAACCTCACCGCGGCCAAGGCCGCACCGCTCACCGCCTTCATCGCGAGCTATTCCAGCCCCGAGGGCCTCTTCTACGCCAAGCTCAGCGCGGCCTCCACCATGGCCATCGCGCCAATCCTCATCCTCGGCTGGTTCAGCCAGAAACAACTCGTCAGCGGCCTGACTTTCGGCGCGGTCAAGTAAGCAAGGGACAGTCACATGGGACAAATCAAACTCAATCAGGTTTCCAAAAGCTTCGGCGATGTGGAAGTCATTCCGCCCCTTGATCTGACCATCGAAGATGGCGAGTTCACGGTCTTCGTCGGCCCTTCGGGCTGCGGTAAATCAACCCTGTTGCGGCTGATCGCGGGCCTGGAGGACATCACCTCGGGCCATATCGAGATCGACGGCACCGATGCGACCCATGTGCCGCCCGCGAAACGGGGTCTGGCGATGGTGTTCCAATCCTACGCGCTTTATCCGCATATGTCGGTGCGCAAAAACATCGCCTTTCCGATGAAGATGGCCGGGCTGCCCGTGGATGAGCAGAACCGCCGGATTGAAGCGGCTGCCAAAGCGCTGAACCTGACCGACTACCTTGACCGGCGTCCGGGCCAACTCTCGGGCGGTCAGCGCCAGCGGGTTGCCATTGGCCGTGCCATCGTGCGCGAACCTTCGGCTTTCCTTTTCGACGAGCCGCTGTCGAACCTCGACGCCGCGCTGCGGGTGGGTATGCGTCTTGAGATCAGCGAGCTGCACAAGCGGCTGGCCACGACGATGATCTACGTCACCCACGATCAGGTCGAAGCGATGACCATGGCCGACAAGATCGTCGTGCTGCGGGCGGGCCATATCGAACAGGTCGGCTCCCCGCTTGAGCTTTACTACAAGCCGCGCAACGAATTTGTCGCGGGCTTCATCGGCTCGCCCAAGATGAACCTGATCAAGGGCGCCGAAGCCGAAGCGCGCGGCGCGCCGACCATCGGCATCCGGCCCGAGCATTTCGACGTCTCCACCACCGAAGGCGCATGGGAGGGTACCATCGGCGTGGCCGAGCATCTGGGCTCCGACACCTTCTTGCACGTCCATGGCGTAGCGGGCTGCGACCCGATGACCGTGCGCGTGGATGGCGAATTATCGGTCCGACATGGAGACCGGATTTTCCTGACCCCACAGGCGGACAAGCTGCACCGGTTCGACGCGCAGGGCCTTCGGGTCGAGTAATGCAAGCGGCAGGAATGACAGGCCGACCCCCGCACCCTTTCCCCGGTGCGCGGCCCTTTAAGGATGTGGATCATGGATAAACTGGTAGACCTCTCGAACGCGACGCTGGGTGATCTCGACATCGCCCACCCCAGCTATGACCGCAGCGCCCTGACCCCCGGCATCGTGCATATCGGCGTGGGCAATTTCCACCGCGCGCATCAGGCGTGGTATCTGCATCGTTTGATGCAGAACGGCCAAGCGCATGACTGGGCGATCCTCGGCGCGGGCGTGCGCCCCTATGATGCGGCCATGCGCGAGAAGCTCTTGGCGCAGGATTGTCTGACAACGCTGATCGAACTCGACCCCGCGCAGACCTCGGCCGAGGTTGTGGGCTCGATGATCGACTACTTGCCAATCGAAGAGGGCAACGGTGCCCTGATCCGCGCCATGGCCGATCCGGCCATTCGCATCGTCGGGCTGACCGTTACCGAGAGCGGCTATTACATCGACCCGGTGAGCAAGGGGTTCGACGCGACCCATGCCGATATCGTCCATGACGCGGCGAACCCTGACACTCCGCGCACCGCCTTTGGGGCCATGGTCGCGGCCCTGCGGCTGCGCCGTGATGCGGGGCAGGGGCCGTTCACCGGGCTGAGCTGTGATAACCTGCAAGGCAATGGCGATATCCTGCGCCAAGCGGTCGTGTCGCTGGCGCGCATGTCCGACCCGGCGCTGGCCGATTGGATCGAGGCAAACGCCAGTTTCCCCAACTCCATGGTCGATTGCATCGCCCCGGCCACCGGCCCCGCCGAGATCGCACAGGCGCGGGAGTTCGGCGTGAACGACGCCGCCCCCGTCACCCATGAAGCCTTCCGCCAATGGGTGATCGAAGACGATTTCTGCGCGGGCCGCCCGGATTGGGATCAGGTGGGGGCCACCTTCTCGGACGAGGTGCACGCCTATGAGAAGATGAAGATCCGCATCCTCAACGCGGGCCATCAGGTCTTGGCCAATGTCGGTGAGGTGCTGGGGATCAAGACGATTTCCGGCACCATGGCGCATCCGGCGATCCGTGCGATGTTCCACCGCGTGCAGGCCGAAGAGATCACCCAGACGGTCGCCCCGGTGCCCGGCATGACACCGCTGGCCTATCTCGATCTGATCGAACAGCGGTTCTCGAACCCGCGCATCGTCGACACCACCCGCCGCGTGGCCTTTGACGGTTCGGCCCGGCACACCGGCTTTGTCCTGCCGATTTTGCGGGATCAACTGGCGGCGGGGCGTTCGGTCAGCGGTCTGGCCTTGGTCGAAGCGCTCTGGGCCCGGATGTGTGCGGGCACGCGCGAAGATGGTAGCGAAATCGTGGCCAACGATCCGATCTGGGACGCGCTGAAAGCCGTGGCGCAGGCCGCGCGGGAACGGCCCGAAGCCTGGCTTGAGCAAGAGCGCCTCTACGGTGATCTGGCGCAGGCCGAGGCGTTCCGCGATGCCTTTGTCGCTTGGCTCTCGCTCATCTGGAACGCAGGCGCAGTCGCGGCGATGAACGTCTATACGCAGGCCGATGAAAGCAACGGTCGCGCCAGCAAGGTGGGCTGAGGGCTAACTCTGGTCGGGTTTCAAGAACCCGACCAGCAGCGCCGACAGGGCCACCATGATCGCCGCCGCGCCCAGCATCAGGGGCAGGCCGCCGATCTGATAGCTCAGCCCCGACATCAGCGTGCCCAAGAGCCGCCCGGCGGCATTGGCCATGTAGTAAAACCCCACATCCATCGTCACCCGCTCAGCTTTGGTGAAAGAGAGGATGAGGTAGGAATGCAGCGATGAGTTTATCGCAAAGACCGCGCCAAAGGCCAAGAGGCCGATCACAAGCGTCACGGTAAGCCAGCCCTGCGGCCCGTCGCTGAACAGCGCCGCCAGCGTGAGCGCCGCGGGCACGGCGGCCAGCGACCATGCCCAGCCCTTCGCGGCTGAGATCAGGTCTTCTGCAGGGCGGGATTTCGCGCGGAGCAGGCGTGGGGCGTAGATTTGCACCAGCCCGTAGAGGATCACCCAGACCGCCATAAAGGTGCCGATCATGAAAAAGGCCGCGCGGTTGCTTTCCTCCGTGCCATCCGAGAGGACCGCGTAGAAATAGATCGGGATGCCCACCACGAACCACACATCCCGCGCGCCGAAGAGAAACACCCGCGCCGCGCTGAGCCAGTTCACATTGGCGGATTTTGAGAAGACTTCCGAGAACTTCGCCCCCTTGCGGCCCTTGGGCAGGCCGGGCGGCATGGCGGTCAGCACGGCAATCAGGATCAGCGCAAGGATCGCGGCCATCCCGAGCACCGCCCAGACAAAGCCAAGCGTCGCCAGCAAAGCCGCGCCAAGCAGAAAGCCCAAGCCTTTGACCATGTTCTTGGACCCGGTCAGCAGCGCCACCCAGCGGAACAACCCGCCATCTTCAGCCGGGGCCAGCAGCTTCACGGCGGATTTCGACGACATTTTGGCCAAATCCTTGGCCACCCCGCTTGCACCCTGCACTAGCATGACGAACACCACCGAGGCACCAACCGCCCAGGTGGGGTCAAGCTGTGCCAGCGCCAGCAGCGCCACGATCTGCAACCCAAGCCCGGCATAGAGCGTCGAGGCCAGCCCGAAGCGCGCCGCGATCCAGCCCGCGCAGAGGTTGGTGACAACGCCCGCGATCTCATACAACACAAAGAGATAGGCCAGTTGCACCGGCGAAAAGCCAAGCCGGTGGAAATGCAGCAACACCAGCATGCGCAACGCGCCATCAGTCAGCATGAAGGCCCAATAGGCCGCCGTGACCGCGATATAGGCCGAAAGCCCCTCGGGGCGGGTCGCGCTCTGGCTCACAGGCTTGCCCCGACCATCAGCGCCACATCGACCAGACGGTGGGCATAGCCCATCTCATTGTCGTACCACGCATAGATTTTCACCTGCGTCCCGTTCACCACCATGGTGGAGGGCGCATCGACGATGCTGGACCGCGTATCATTGGTGTAATCGGTCGAGACCAGCGGGCGCTCCTCATAGCCAAGGATGTCTTTTAACTCTCCTTCGGCCGCGGCCTTGAACAGGGCGTTCACCTCTTCCACGGTCGTCTCCCGCTCCACCTCAAAGACACAGTCGGTCAGCGAGGCGTTCAGCAGCGGCACCCGCACCGCATGGCCGTTCAGCCGGCCTTTGAGTTCGGGGTAGATCAGGGTGATCGCCGTGGCGCTGCCCGTGGTCGTCGGGATCAGGGAGTTCAGGGCCGAACGGGCGCGGCGCAGGTCCTTGGCGGGGCGGTCGACGATGGTTTGTGTGTTGGTCACATCATGGATCGTGGTGATGGAGCCGTGTTTGATCCGCAGCGCCTCATGGATGACCTTCACCACCGGGGCGAGGCAGTTGGTCGTGCAGCTTGCCGCCGTGACGATCCGGTGCCGGGCGGGATCATAGACGCCGTCATTGACGCCATAGACGATATTGGCCGCATCCCCGTCTTTTACGGGGGCCGAGATCACCACCTTCTTCACCCCGGCTTCGAAATAGGGGGCGAGTTTCGCCTCGGTCTTGAAGACGCCGGTGCAATCGATCACCACATCCACCCCGTCAAGCGGCAGCGCGCTGAGGTCACGCGTGCCGATGAAGGGCAGGCGGGTGCCGTTGATCGTCACGCTGTCGGCGTCATGGGCGAAATCGGCCTGCCAGCGCCCGTGCACCGTGTCGAATTCCAGCAGATGCGCGTGCATTTCCGGGTCATCCACCGCATCGTTGATCCATGCAATCTCGGCCCCTTGGTCCAGCAGCGGTTTCAGGGCGAGCTTGCCAATACGGCCAAGGCCGTTGATCGCGTAGGTGGTCATGCGGGAGATCCTTCTTTGTCGGTTTGGCCAGCGTCATCCAGCGCCTTTTGCAGCGAGATACGGTCGAGCGAGGTAAGCGGCAGGCTGGTAAAACCCAGCATCCGGTTGCGCAGGGTGCCATAGGCCTGCTGGAAAGCGAGGCTCTTTTCTGCGTCGGAGCCTTCGACCTTGACCGGGTCGGGCAGCCCCCAATGGGCGGTGATCGGCTGGCCCGGCCATGTGGGGCATTCCTCATTGGCGGCCTGATTTCAGACGGTAAAGACGAAGTCGAAGGCCGGCGCATCCGCGGCCTGAAACTCAGAGATATGTTTTGACCTGAGGTGGGTCACGTCATGGCCCTTTTGCTTGAGCACTTCGACGGCGAAAGGGTTCAGCTTAGACTGTGGCCGGGTGCCTGCGGAGTAGACGTTGAACCGGTCCCCTGCGAGGTCGCGCAGGATGCTTTCGGCAAAGATCGACCGGGCGGAGTTGCCGGTGCAGATGAACAGGACGTCGAACTTGTCATCGGTCATGGGTGCGTTTCCATCTGAAGAGGTGAGGGGGAGGCAAATTTCGGGCCGGCCACGGCAGCAGTCGTTCAGCAGGTAGCCGATGGTGTCCCGCGCCGCCTCGATATCGATCGCATAGCGCAGGGATGTGCCCTGCCGTTCTTGGCTCACCAACCCCGCCTGCATCAGCGCGCCGATATAGGTCGACAGGGTGTTGGGCTTGAGGCCGAGCGCCTGCGCCAGTTCGGTCGCGGGAACCCTGTCTGGGTAGCGGCGCATGAGCAGCCGAAACAGCGCGAGGCGCTGCGGATGGCCGAGGGTGGCAAGGCGGTTGGGGATCACTTGTTCCATAATTCATGAATTGCAGAATTAATGAGCTTTGCGCCAGTGAAGTTTTTGTAACAGCGTCAAATCGCCTGCGCCCGTATCGCCCCTATCCACCGCGATTCATCGAAACCTATAAATATTACCAGCTTTACAGATGCGCCCCGGCGCGCGCAGTCAAGATGCGCCGGAAATTTAATCAAACTATAACAAATGCTTGAAGAACGACGGGGCGAATCTTGCTATCCGAGTTTGCGGCTGTGCTGAATGGCCGTCAGACATAAGATGCGCGCTCAGGCTGACGCGACCTTTTGACAGGGCCTGCCATTTGGCTCTGTTTCGGTCCCCGCTTTCGGAAGCTGCGCCCCTGTCCGCTGTGTTGGACGACCGTGTTTTTGTAAGGGGCGCATTGGTTTTCGGGCGGGGGCCGCTTTATGCTCTGCACCGCTTCGCGGGCAGGCGGACGTGCCGACCTTTCGTCGGGCGGCTCTTTCGCTTGACCCTTGGTCATCGGGGCAAAATTGCAACGTTTTGGCCGGTTTCCCTTATTCCGAGAAATCATTCGACGGCGGGCATGTTCCCTCACTGGTTGAGGTGCCCTAACTGAATGCTCAGTTTTTAATCACATGAGCTTTTGAACGCCGCCCTATGGTGACACCGCTTTCCGACCGCTACCTCCTATTGAAAGAACAACGCCCCGACATCAAACCCGCCGAGATGTTGCAGGTCTTGGCGCAGGATATGGGGCTGAACAACCTGTCCTATCTGGGATTTCACAAGACCGGCGCCAGCGGCAGCGATCCGGTCATTCACTCGACCTATGATCCCGCTTGGCTGAAACGCTACCAAGAGGAAAACTACCATCTGATCGACCCGGCGGTCGACAAATCCCTCGAAGGCACCCTGCCGGTGGATTGGAGCGAGCTGCCCAAGGTCGACCGGACCACGCGCAATTTCTTTGGCGAGGCGATGGAGTTCGGCGTGCGCCAGAACGGTGTGTCGATCCCCATTCGGGACCACGCGCATGGCAAGGCGGTGCTGACGCTGAACTCTGACCTGCGCATTCACGAATGGCGCAAGTACAAGCGCGGGATCATCGCCGATGCGATCTATCTGGGCTGTCTGATCCAAAGCGATATGGTAGCGGATATCGCCCCCGCCGCGCCGGGGCCACGGCTGAGCAACCGTGAAAAGGAAGTGCTGAAATGGGCCGCGGTGGGCAAAACGGCATGGGAGACGGCGCAGATCATGACGGTGGCGGCCAGCACGGTGAACCATCATCTGTATAATGCCTGTGCCAAGCTGGACGTGACCAACAAGACCCATGCGGTGGCCAAGGCGATCCGGGCGCAGATCATCACGATCTGATCGGGCGGGCAGGGCTTGGCGGCGGCTTCGCCGCGCGGTAAGCCGCCTGCAACATAGGAGAGCGATATGGAACTGCGCGACAAACGTATTTTGGTCACCGGCGGCAGCGACGGGATCGGGCGCCACATCTGTTTGAAATTGGCGGAGGCGGGTGCGCGGCTGGCCATTCTGGGCCGGGATGAGACACGTCTTCAGGCCGTGGCCGAAGCCTGCCGAGCCGCTGGCGCGGCAGAGGCGGTGGGGCTGACCTGCGATCTGCAAGACTCTTCGGCAATCGACCAGACCGCCGCGCACGTGGTGGAACGCTTTGGTGGCTTGGATATCCTGATCAACAACGCAGGGATTTGGCACAAGGCAGGGCCGCTCGACACGATCGCGCCTGAGATGGTGCAGGCTACGGTGCAGACCAATCTGACCGGCCTGATGCAGATGACACAGGCCACGCTGCCCGCGCTGCGCGACAATGACGAGGCGATCATCCTCAATGTCGTCTCAAAATCCGGTGTCGTGGCGCAGGCGGGGCAGTCGGTCTATACGGCCACGAAATACGGCGTGCGCGGCTTTACGGAGGTGCTGAAGGCGGATGAGGAGAGCACCGGCGTGCGGGTTGGCGGGCTGTATCAGTCTGGCACCAACACCGGCATGTTCGCCAAGGCCGGAGAGGACGTGCCGAACCATATTTTCACCGAGCCGGATGATCTGGCCGATGTGGTGGTCTTTGTCCTGTCCCGCCCGCCGAAGCTATGGATTCACGATATCCGTATCGAACTTTAAGCGCGGGCGCGGCGCTCAGTCGGTGCTTTGCAACGCGCTTGGGGCGGCTTGCGGGGTGGTCTCTGCCCCGGCGCCGATGCCGAACTCGACATGGAAGGTCGATCCGACGCCGACTTCGCTTTCGTAAAACAGATCCCCCGCCATCTGCCGCGCCAGTTGGCGGGAGATATGCAGGCCGAGGCCGGAGCCTTGGGTCGATTTCTGCCCATCGTCGTCAAGCTGCCCGAAACGGCCAAAGACCTTTTCCTCCATCCCCTCAGGAATGCCGCGCCCATGATCGCGGATCGAGACCCGCACGCGGCCGTTGTTGGTGGTCAGCGTGCCCTCCACAGTATCCCCCACATTCGAGAATTTCACCGCGTTCGAAATGAGGTTGTCGACCACCTGCCGGATGGCAAAGGCATCGCCCAAGACCACGGCGGGCTGGCCCACGCTGCCGATATCCAGCCGCACGCCGCGCTCATGGGCATACATGCGGTTTTCCTCGATGCTTTCGCGCAGCAGGGCGGGCAGGTCGACCGGCAGCCATTCGAGCGAGAGCGCCTGCACCTCAAGCTTTTGCACCAGCAGGATATTATCGACCAACCGCGACAGGCGCACCCCGTTGCGATGGGCAATGTCGAGCGAGGAGCGCAGCGGGCCTTTGATCTCACCCAGCTTACCGCTGAGAGCCAGAGCCAGGCCGCCTTTCAATGAGGTCAGCGGCGTGCGCAGCTCATGGCTGACGACCGAGATGAATTCATCCTTGGCGCGGTTCGCCTCATCCGCCTCTCTCAGCGCCCGCTCTAGGGCCGTGGTGGTGGCGATCCGCTCGGTGACATCGACGAAAGTAACGCTCCATCCGATGGCGGGGCCAGCGGGGGCGAGGGGGTTTTCGATGGGTTGAACGCGCGGCTCATAAAGCCGTTCGTTACAGGTGATATGGGCCGAGCCGTTCTGCGCCATTTGTGCTTCGATCCCCGCGATCAGATCGTGGCTCAATGTTGGATCGGACAGAAGCCCGCTGCGCTTGGCCGCGGCGTTCGAGCGGATGACGCGGCGCCGCGCGTCCAAAAGGATCAGCGGTTCGCTCATCGTGTCAAACAGGGTCGATTGCCCGACCGAGGGCATGTCCATCGTCTTGTTCGTGACCAGCAACCACGAAAAGGCGAAGATGCCCAAGGTGAACATGAAGGCGGTCGGATCAAGGCCGACGACAGTAAACCCAAGCAGCGCATAGGCCGCGTTCGCGCCCAAGGGGATCAGCGTGATCACCACCAGCATCGTCAGCAGCGGCCAAGCGGCCCGTTTCGCGCGAAAGAACGCCCGGCCCAGCCAGATGAGCGTCGCCATCACGAAGCAATAGAGCCCGGCAAGAACGAGGAAATACCCCGGCCCATGTTCAAAGGTGATCTGATCGTCGCCCGGCTGAAGCGCGGTCTCGGCGGTATAGATCAGGTGGTGCCAATCGTTCGTCGCGGCAAGGCCGAAGGCTGCAAGCGGCACGGCGATCAGGGCCAGAAGGCTCACCCACCCGCGCGACCGGCTGGAGGGACCGACATATTCGAAGATAAAGAAGGACCACGCCACCGGCACCATCCCATGCCCCAGCCACGCAAGCTGCGCCTGTTGCATCTGGCAGGCGTAGGCGGGCGTTGCAGCTTCGGCCCCGACCATCATCAGGGTCCAGATCATCCCCAAGAAGGTGAGCGCATAGTAAATTTTGCCATGGAACTCTTGGAACTTGAGCGTCCAAAAGGCGACAGCTGCGGCGATCGTGCTGACGGCGAGCACGGTCCAATAGACCGGGTCGAGCATCAGCCCTTGGAAACACGTTAGCATGGCGGAAATACCTATGAACCAAAATGAATGTGCGCAGACCAGCATTAAAATGCGGCGCAAGTTTGGCGCTGTAGTGGCGTATTATGGCCAGCAAGTGCAACCCTTGGATGTGATTTGGGGCCGCAAGTACCGTTCGTCATGCGTGCAGGCGGGCCGGTTGCCTCTGCGAAAGAGGGGGCGAAGGGCGCTGAGAACGGGGTTCAAGGTACAGTCGAAGGCAGCAGCGCGTAGCGGCATTTCGCCGGATGCTTGTTCAAAGACGGTATGGGGGGCATCCGGCGCAATCAGGCCCCGCCCGCGGTTTTGCCAGATGGAATTACCGCCAAAAAGAACGCACTCGAACAATGTTTCGACGCAATCCTTGCGCAACACTGGCCTCATTATCTTGAGGTTTAAAAATGCTGACTGTGGCTCATTCTATGCACTCGGACCACGATATGACGCTGGTCTTGCTTGCCGCGCTTTTGTGCGCATTCGGCAGCTGGGTGATCGCAAACCTTTACCGGCACGCGCTTAAACAAACGCCGCGACAGGCGTTGTTGTGGTATTTTCTGACCGCCGTGACCTCGGGCATCGCCATCTGGTGCACGCATTTCATCGCCATGCTGGCCTATCAGCCCGACGCGCCGGTCAGCTTTGATTTCGGGCTGACCTTCGCCTCGCTACTGATCGCGATTATCGGGTCTACGGTGGGCATTCTGATCGCCGGGATGTTCCGCAGGCGGGTCACCACCGTGATTGGCGGGGTGATCTTGGGGCTGTCGATCTCGGCCATGCATTACACCGGGATGGTCGCCTATCGGATCGAGGGGGTCATCTTTTGGGACAAGACCTATCTCGTCGCCTCGGTTCTGCTGGCCATGGTGTTGTCGACCGTGGCTTTGTTCTTTGGCGCGCAAAACGGGAAATACGCCACGGGCAAGATGACGGCCAGCTTTGCGCTGGCGATTATCGGGCTGCATTTCACCGGCATGGCCGCCTTTCATGTAACGCCGACCTGTTTGACCGGCCATAGCAACCCGGATGAATTCAGATTGCTGGCGATGGTCATCGCCGGGACGGCTGCGATGATCGTGCTGGGCGGGCTTTTCACCTATTTCATCGAAAACCGCACTCGGATGGAGAACATCGTGGAGCTGCGCCAAGCGCGGGATGAGGCTCGCGATGCCAGCCGCGCCAAGTCGGAGTTCATGAGCGTTCTGAGCCATGAGCTGCGCACGCCGCTGACCATCATCAACGGCTACGCCAGCTTCCTGACCAACCTCAAAGGCCATACCATGGCCAAGCTGAAACCGAACGAGCCGATCTCAAAGGTGCATTTCGATGAGTTGGGCGACCAGACAGAGCGCTACGGCGGGCGTATCAAATCGGCGGGCGACCATCTGCTGACCATCATTAATGAGCTGCTTGACTATACGAGCATTGAATTGAATTCCGTGAAGCTCAACAGAACCTCTTTCGCGGCGGGCGATTTGCTGGCCGAATTGGCAGAGCAATTTCAGGGGCTGGCCAAGGAAAAACAGGCGATGCTGGAAATCGAATATGATGAATTCGACGTTTTCGCCGACCGCGGGCGCTGCAAACAGATCCTGATCAATCTCTTGGGCAACGCGCTGAAGTTCTCTTCGGCCTCCAGCATTCGCATGCGCGCCAAGCAGGTCGGCGATACATGCCGACTTGAGGTCGAAGACAACGGTTGCGGGATGCCGGCAGAGGATTTGCAGCGGATTTTCCAAGCCTTCATTCAAGCGGAAACAGCCAGCAAAAGCGCTGATGGCGGCACTGGTCTTGGCCTTGCGATCAGCAAAAAACTCGCCGCTGCACATGAGGGGGACATCAGGGTAGAGAGCACCGTTGGCATTGGGACGAAGTTCACCGTCGATCTGCCCCTCTGCGCCTCGGAGATCGCGGCAGAGGAAGCGCTTGTGGCCGCGTGATCGGCCCTTTCCCAATTCGGGGCGGGGCCTCTGAATACGCCCGTCGAGTAAGCGAATGCGCGCAGTCTTAATTCAATTGGCACGCCTCAGGGTGCTGCGGCTTGAATAGAGGCGCAAAAGCGCCAATCGTAAAAAGACGCGCCATTTATGCGCGTCATTCATTACCTGAGTTCTTAGCTTGCCGAATAATTGAGCGGGTCATCATTTGCTGCGGCGCGCCGCCATATCGCTGCTTAACTTATATCAAGGAGGCTGAGCTTTTCTGTTCAAAGTTAGGGGGATATGGTGGCCAGAGAGATTGAAGGAAGTTTATAGGGAAGAATATGGGTGGTGAAAGATCGGCGAACGGTAGCGTGTCGAGATCTGCAATTTTTGCGGCATCCCCCCACGGGTATCTCGTTCTAGATACCGATTTGAAGATTATCGACGTGAATGACCGGTACCTATTCATCACCGGGTCAGAAGCGGAGGACCTCGTAGGGAAACATCTGTTCGACGCTTTCCCGGATGACCCTTCCGACGCGACGGCAGATGGCACCAATAATCTGGGCAAGTCGCTTGAGATCGTCGCCGCCACGGGAAAACAGCACCGCATGGCCGTGCAGAAGTACAATATTCCCATTCGCGACAGCGCCGACGGAGCCTTTGAAGAGAAATATTGGCAACCGTTGAACACGCCCGTGTTCGAAGATGGCAAGCTGGTCGCGCTGATCCACCATGTCGAGGATGTCACCTCGGAATTTATCGGTCGCCGTGATCAGGCGATACGGCTCAATCTGGCCAAGCAGGTGTCGGGGATCGGCTATGGCGAGTTGGACCTTCAGACGGGGACCGCGAATATCTCGCAGGAATTGGCCAATCTGTTCGGCTATGCCGATACCGAGGGGACAATCCCCATGGCCAAGCTGTTCCGGCGTATCCATCCCGATGATCTGGCGCATGTGAACCAAAGCTTGGGCGAAACGATGGCCAATGATGCCACGGTGAACGCCGATTATCGGATCGTCTTGCCCAATGGGGAAACCCGGTGGCTGAACACGCGTGGTGAAGTTCTTTTCGAACATGACAAGCCCGCGCGGTTCATCGGTGCCACCCTCGATCTGACCCATTCCAAGAAGCGCGAAGAGGTCTTGCAGAAGACCCTGACCGAGCGTGACAAGCTTCTTGAGCAGAAGGAAACACTGCTTGGCGACGTGAACCACCGGATCAAGAACAGCTTGCATCTGGTGTCGAGCATTCTGCGTCTCGAAGCCGCGTCGGTGGATGATGCGTCTGTCAAACACAGCCTGCAACAGGCCTCGCTTCGGGTGCATGCGGTAAGCTCCGTCCATGAACTTATCTATAAATCTCATAACGTTACCCATGTGGATGTCGGTGAATACATCCCGCAGCTTGTCGATTTCCTTTCAGCCAGCACCGAGACCGACAGCAAGCAGATCGACACAATCGTCGACGCGCCGTCGGTCACCGTGCCGACCGATTTGGCCATCAACCTTGCGCTGCTGATCAATGAGCTTGTGACCAACGCGCATAAACATGCCTTCGTCGCGCGGGAACAGGGCAGGGTTGATGTTCGTTTGCATCAAGAGGGAGACCTTTTGACGTTAACGGTGTCGGACGATGGGATCGGCAACGCGGAGAGTGTAGGTAGGGTCGGTCTCGGTTCGAAGATCGTGGCGGGCATTGTCGGCCAGCTTGGGGCGGCGATGGATAAGAGGACAACAGAGCATGGTTATTGCGTTGAGATTGAGGTTCCCATGCCCGCCGGGTGATGCCCGGTGAATATTCTGATTGTCGAAGACGAATTTTTGATTGCCTTGGACCTTCAGATGCAGCTCGAACAGCTTCAACATTCCGTCCTTGGCCCGGTCAAGGATTTCGCGACCTGCCGGGAGGTGGTGACGCAGACCCGGCCCGATCTGGCCTTCATGGACCTGCGGCTCGCCAATGGCGATTCCGGTGAAGAGGTGGCGCAGTGGCTGCTGGCAGAACACAACATCCGCTGCGTCTTCATGAGCGGCAATCTGGACGATCTCACCCAGCAACGGCTAAGCGCGCTTGAGCCTGTCGCCATGCTTGGCAAACCGACCTTCCCGCACCTAATCGCCGCGGCGATCGAGGATTTTTCGCGCGCGTAGGTGTAGAGGGCCCAAGTGTGGAGGAAAGTGGCGCTCCCTGAAGGATTCGAACCCTCGGCCTGCCGATTAGAAGTCGGCTGCTCTATCCAGCTGAGCTAAGGGAGCACTCGGCCGCTTATAGGGGCAAGCCTCGCCCTGCATCAAGAGGAACCCGACGCGGTCCGGGTGGGTTGAGCCGTCATCGGACATATAACCCAAAGGAGGAAGCCATGTATCTGCGCAATATCCTACTCGGGGCCGCTTTGGCCACAACAGGCGCCGTGGCGGCGCAGGCCGAAAGCCATATGCAAACGGCGGCGACGGCCCAGGTCGCGGGCAATTCGAACGGAATTTCGGGCAATGTTTCGCTGAACACGACCGCATCGGGCCGCACCTTGGTTCAGATCGACGTGACCGGCGTGCCTGCGGGTACCCACGGCGTGCACCTGCATGAGACCGGTGATTGTTCGGCCGAGGATTTCAAATCCGCCGGTGGCCATATCGCGGGGGACCGCAAGCACGGTGTGCTCGTCGAAGGTGGGCCGCATCCCGGTGATATGCCCAATATGGTCGTGGGTGAAGATGGGGTGCTGGAAGCCGAAGTCTTCCTCGACCTGCTCGATATTGAGACCATGATCAAAGATGATGATGGTGCGGCCTTCATCATCCACAGCGGCGCAGACGACTACGAATCGCAGCCATCGGGCGACGCGGGTTCGCGTATCGCTTGTGGCGTGTTTGAGGCGTCGTGATTTAATGTGAATTTTTGGCACCTCCGTCCCGGGTTGTCGGAGCGGGGGTGTCGATTCGATCTGTAAGGGTGCTTGAGGTGTCGAGGGACCATCGCTCTTGCGAGGCATAGTTGGAAACAAGGAAGATTAATGGTGCTGCTGGAGAGAATTGAACTCTCGCACTCAGACTGACGCGTAGCGTCGGGCGTAAGTCGAGAGACCAGCGCTCGTGCTAGACGTTACATATCCGGAAATAAGGAAGATTAATGGTGCTGCTGGAGAGAATTGAACTCTCGACCTCTCCCTTACCAAGGGAGTGCTCTACCTCTGAGCTACAGCAGCGCCGTGGGCGGGTGATTAGCCGCAATCGAAAGGGGGCGCAACCCCTGATCTGGACCCTTCTTGCCCCCTGCGCTAGATAGGCGGCATGGCAAAGCAAAACGCCCCGGAAAAGAACGCGAAAACACCCTCTGCGCGGGAGGCGCGGCTGAAGGCTGCGCTCAAGGCAAATATGGCGCGGCGCAAGGCGCAGGCGCGCGCGCGGGCCGAGGATGTGGCGCAGGATACAGGCAATGGCCCCGAGGGGCCGGAAAAGGACAGCTGAACGATGGATTCCATTCTGGTCAGGGGCGGCGGTGCGCTCAACGGGCAAATTCCCATCGCGGGTGCTAAAAACGCCTGTCTGGCGCTGATGCCCGCCACATTGCTGAGCGAAGAGCCGCTGACGCTGACCAATGCGCCGCGTCTGAGCGATATTCGCACGATGACGCAGCTTTTGCAGTCTCTCGGCGCCGAAGTGGCCGCGATGCAGGACGGTAAGGTCATCACCATGGCAAGCCATGGGGAGATCAATACACGGGCCGAATATGACATCGTGCGCAAGATGCGCGCGTCGAATCTGGTCTTGGGGCCGCTTTTGGCGCGGGAAGGTCATGCCGAAGTTTCGCTCCCCGGCGGCTGCGCGATTGGTGCGCGCCCGATGGACATTCACACCGACGGTCTGGCCAAGATGGGCGCGGAGATCGACCTTCGCGACGGCTACCTTTACGCCAAGGCCGCGGGCGGTAAACTGAAGGGGGCGGTGATCGACTTCCCCTTTGCCTCTGTCGGGGCGACCGAGAATATCCTCATGGCAGCGACCCTTGCCAAGGGCACCACCGTCATCAACAACGCCGCGCGGGAGCCTGAGATCGTCGATCTGGCGGATTGTCTGCGGGCCATGGGCGCGCAGATCGAAGGCGATGGCACGTCCAGCATCACCATTCAGGGAGTCGACAGCCTGCATGGCGCCACCCATAAGGTCGTGACCGACCGGATCGAGCTTGGCACATATATGCTGGCCCCCGCCTTCTGCGGCGGTGAGGTTGAGCTTCTGGGCGGGCGAATCGATCTGCTGGAGGCGTTTTGCGAAAAGCTCGACGCGGCGGGCATCGACGTGAGTGAGACTGATGCGGGCCTCAAGGTCGCACGGCGCAACGGGCGGATTTCGGCAGTGGATGTCACCACCGAGCCGTTCCCCGGCTTCCCGACCGATCTTCAGGCGCAGATGATGGCGCTGCTCTGCACGGCTGAAGGCACATCGGTTCTGGAAGAGAAGATTTTCGAGAATCGCTTCATGCACGCGCCGGAGCTGATCCGCATGGGAGCGCGGATTGATGTGCAGGGTGGTACGGCCAAGGTCACCGGGGTCGAAAAGCTCAAAGGGGCGCCGGTTATGGCGACCGATCTGCGGGCGTCGATTTCGCTCATCCTCGCCGGGTTGGCCGCCACTGGAGAGACCACGGTCAGCCGGGTCTACCACCTTGATCGCGGCTATGAGCATGTGGTCTCCAAACTGCGCGGCGTTGGGGCGGATATCGAAAGGATCAGCGACAAATGACCGAAGATGCACGTTTCGAAGATGGCCGCGAAGCGCCGCTGAACCTTGGAGCATTGGATGCCGAGGATCTGACGGTGATCGCCTCGCTGACCCAAGACGCGGTCTTTCCCGCCTCCGAAATGCGCTGGCACCGCGCGGGCGCGCGCTTTGCGCTGCTGCTGAACCGTTTGCGGCATGAGGATACGGGGGCGGCGCGTCACGCGCCCGAGCGGGTGCAATCGGTGCTGATGTTCAACAACGTACAACGTGTCGCCAGCCAAGGTGTGCCGCAGGGCGATGCCGATACGATCCTGTCGCTGCTCGACATCGCGTTTGAAGAGGGCGACGCGCCCTCGGGCCATGTGACGCTGACATTGGCCGGAGACGGCGCGATCCGGCTAGAGGTCGAAGCGCTTGAGGTGACGCTCAAGGACGTGACCCGCCCCTATGTCGCCCCGTCCAAGAAACGGCCCGTTCACCCTGAGTGACGCCGCCGCATGGCGGGCAAGGATCGCAAGATGCCTGAACTGAAACAGAATAGATTTACCCGGGGCCGGATCACCGCGCTGCTGACCGAAGTGTCCGGTTGGGCGCTGATCCTCTTGGGCTGCGTCTTGGGCGCGGTGCAACTCATCGCGTCGCTCTCGGTCGCGACCTTGGTGGTGCCGCTCGCGCTGGTCTCTGGCGGTCTCTCCGCCATTTTGGTGGCGCAGGTGGCGCGTGCGATTTTCGACAATGCCCAAGACACCCGCGCCATGCGACTGGCGCAGCGCTCCGCCCCCGCTGCCACCTCTAAAACCGCGGGCCTGCGGGCCGAGCCCAGCCTGCGCCGCCCGCAGGCGTCTTAACTTTTTCGGGCCAGCCCTGCGCGGCGGCCCCTCTACGAAAGCTTGAACCCATGCCCGTCACGCTCGATGCCTCCGCCGCCGATTTCGAAGCGGCCTTTGACAAACTGCTGAACGCCAAGCGCGAGGACAGCCCCGATGTCGATGCCGTGGTGGCCGAGATCATCGCCGATGTGCGCGCCCGTGGCGATGCCGCCGTGATCGACCTGTCGCAGAAATTCGACCGCGTGACCCTGACCGCCGAAACCCTGCGCATCCGCGCGGAAGAGGTCGACGCCGCCGTGGCCGAAGTCTCTCCCGAAGACCGCAAGGCGCTGGAACTCGCCGCCGACCGCATCCGCGCCTATCACGCCCGGCAATTGCCCGAGGATGCGGAATGGACCGACCCCGATGGCGCCACGCTGGGCTGGCGCTGGACGCCGGTTTCCGCCGCGGGCCTCTATGTGCCCGGCGGATTGGCGAGCTACCCGTCCTCGGTGTTGATGAACGCGGTCCCGGCCAAAGTGGCGGGAGTGGCCCGTCTGGCCATGGTCGTACCGACGCCCGATGGCGTGCTGAACCCGCTTGTACTGCTGGCCGCCCGCATCGCCGGGGTGGATGAGATTTACCGCATCGGCGGCGCGCAGGCCGTGGCGGCGCTGGCCTATGGCACCGAAACGATCCCCCCGGTGGACAAGATCACCGGCCCCGGCAACGCTTTCGTCGCCGCCGCCAAACGCCGCGTTTTCGGCAAGGTCGGCATCGACATGATCGCGGGGCCATCCGAGATCCTTGTCATCGCTGATGGAGAGAACGATCCAGATTTCATCGCCCTTGATCTGCTCAGCCAAGCCGAACATGACGAGAGCGCGCAGAGCATTCTGATCACCACCGACCCTGCCTTTGCCCGCGCGGTGGAAGAGGCGGTTGAGAAACGTCTGCTCACCCTCGAACGCCGCGCCATCGCGGGCGCAAGCTGGCGCGACAATGGGGCGATCATCACCGTGCCGGACCTCGACGCCGCCGCCGCCCTCAGCAACCGCATCGCGCCGGAGCACCTTGAGCTTTGCGTGGCGGACCCGAAGGCGCTGTCGGACAAGATCACCCACGCCGGGGCGATCTTCCTTGGCCAATGGACGCCCGAGGCGATCGGCGATTACGTCGGCGGGCCGAACCACGTGCTGCCCACGGCGCGCTCGGCGCGTTTCTCCTCTGGCCTGTCTGTGCTGGATTTCATGAAGCGGACGACCCTGGCGCAGATGTCGCCCGAGGCGCTCAAGGCCATCGGCCCCGCGGCAGAGCGGCTGGCCCAGTCCGAAAGTCTTGAGGCGCATGGCCTGTCGGTCACCGCGCGTCTGCGCAAACTCAACGACTAGGGCAGGGGCAGCGCTGCCCCCGCCTGCGCGCTCTCGGTGTTGCCGATGCTTCTGACGTATCGTCAAATGCGCTGGCGGGGCGCAATCGCGGGCGCGCGTGTTCTCGCGCATTGCCCCCTCCCCACCGCTGCGCTATCCACGAAAGGGTATCGCCAGCAAAAAGGATGCGCCGATGACCCGCATCACCCATATCGCGCTTGATGACGCGAACATGCCGCCGCCCACGCCCGAGATCGATCAGGAGCGCAAGGTGGCCATGTTCGACCTGCTGGAAGAGAACAGTTTCATCCTGCCCGAACGCGAAAAGGGGCCGGTGCCCGAAGGGCCTTACCATCTGTCGCTCTCGATCCGCGACAAACGGCTGGTCTTTGACGTGCAGACCGAAGCGGCTGAAAAGGCAGCGGAATTTCACCTCTCCCTCGGCCCCTTCCGGCAGGTGGTGAAGGATTACTTCCAAATCTGCGAAAGCTATTTCGAAGCGGTCAAGAAGCTGCCCCCCAGCCAGATCGAGACGATCGACATGGCCCGGCGCGGCATCCACAACGAAGGCTCCCGCGTGCTGCAAGAGCGGCTCTCGGGCAAGGCTGAGATCGACACCGACACCGCCCGGCGGCTATTTACCCTGATTTGCGTTCTGCATTTCGGCGGATAAATGACGCAGCCGCTGCCTCAATCCGTTCTCTTCTGCTGCGATCACAACGCCGTCCGCTCCCCCATGGCCGAGGGGTTGATGAAGAAGTTCTACGGCACCGGCACCTATGTCCAATCCGTCGGCGTCAAGAACGATACGGAGATTGACGGCTTCTCCATCGCCGTCTGCAGAGAGTTGGATGTGGAACTCGACCGCCACCGCAGCCGCAGTTTCGACGAGATGGAGGAATGGGGCGACGATCTGGGGTCATTTGACCTTGTGATCGCGCTTAGCCCTGCCAGCCAGCGCCGGGCGCTGGAACTGACGCGGTTCTATCATCTCGACGTGGAATATTGGCCGATCCTTGACCCCACGGGGCTGGGCGAGGGGCGCGAGGCCAAGCTCACGCAGTTTCGCGCCGCCCGCGATCAAATCGTCGGACGGCTGATTAACCGTTTTGGCCAACCGCTCAGCCAAGACTGAGCAATCAGGTGTTGGAACAGGCCGCCGCGGCGCTTTGGCCAAAGGCTTTCCATGTGCTCCAGAAAGCATTGTCGCTTTTGTTGTCGGATTGGCGCATTTCCTGCAAACGGTGCGGGTCGCGGAAAATCTTGGCGCCTTGGCGCTGGTCCGAGCGCGACAGCGTCTGATCCGCCACCGCCTGCACACAGCCGCAGCGTGCATGACTGGAGCCGCGGCGCCCATCGGCCAGACAGGCCTTTTGGATCGGCCCCGTGGCGAAAAGAACCGGTGTGGGGGAGAAACGTCCGACGGCGGCATCGCTGGAATAACGTGTGCCGCCACAACCCGCCAAGATGGCGAGCGCCATCAAACTTGCAACTGTCCGCATTGATTTGCCCTATTGTTCTGGACCATGGGGTTTTCCCCTTGTCGGCCCGGTCTGCTCTGCCCGTCACTATGCCGCAAAACGGGGCTTCGCGCAATTCTCCTTTGGGGGGCTGCGCCCTTCGACCCGCGATAAAGCGCCGTGACGTGCGGGCAGGGGGCATGGGCGCGTTCATGGCCAATTGACGCAGGCGCGGCTCTGCGCCATATCCCCTTGCATGACACCGCTTGAAAACATCCGCAACTTCTCCATCGTGGCGCATATCGACCACGGCAAATCCACGCTGGCCGACCGGTTGATCCAACTCACCGGCACGGTCGCCGAACGCGACATGCAAAGCCAGCTTCTGGACAACATGGATATCGAGCGGGAGCGGGGCATCACCATCAAGGCGAACACCGTCCGCATCGAATACCCGGCCAAGGACGGCAAGACCTATGTGTTGAATCTGATCGACACGCCCGGACACGTCGATTTTGCCTATGAGGTCGCGCGCTCCATGCAGGCGGTCGAGGGCTCGCTGCTTGTCGTGGACGCCACGCAGGGTGTCGAGGCGCAGACGCTGGCCAATGTCTATACCGCCATCGACGCGGATCATGAGATCGTGCCGGTGCTGAACAAGGTCGACCTGCCCGCCTCCGACCCCGACCGCGTGCGCGAGCAGATCGAGGATGTGATCGGCATCGACGCCTCCGAGGCCTGCCTGATCTCGGCCAAAACCGGCGTCGGCATCCCGGACGTTCTGGAAGCCATCGTCAACAAGCTGCCCGCGCCCACGGGCGGCGACCCCGACGCGCCGCTCAAGGCGATGCTGGTAGACAGTAAATACGACCAATACCTTGGCGTCATTTGTATCGTGCGCATCGTGGAGGGCACCCTGAAGAAGGGCGACCGCATCCGCATGATGAAAACCGGCGGCACTTATGATGTGGACGACGTGGGGGTCTACCGGCCCAAGATGGTCGGCGTCGACAGTCTCGGCCCCGGCGAGATCGGCTATCTCAACGCCTCGATCAAACAGGTCCGCGACACCCGCGTCGGCGACACGATCACCCATGAGAAACGCAAATGCGAAACCGCGCTGCCGGGCTTCAAACCCTCGGTGCCGGTGGTCTTCTGCGGCCTCTTCCCGGTTGACGCTAATGATTTCGAGGACATGCGCGAGGCGATCGAGAAACTCGCCCTGAACGACGCCTCCTTCACCTATGAGATGGAGACTTCCGCCGCGCTTGGCTTCGGCTTCCGCTGCGGCTTCCTTGGCCTTTTGCACCTTGAGGTGATCCGCGACCGGCTTGAGCGCGAGTATGACATCGACCTCATCACCACCGCGCCTTCGGTGATCTACCACGTCCACATGAAGGACGGGGAGATGCAGGAGCTGCACAACCCCGCCGACATGCCCGACATGACGCTGGTCGATCACATGGAGGAGCCGCGGATCAAGGCCACGATCCTCGTGCCCGACGACTACCTCGGCGACGTGCTGAAGCTCTGCCAAGACCGCCGCGGCATTCAGGAAGACCTGACCTATGCCGGCTCCCGCGCCATGGTGGTCTATGACCTGCCGCTCAATGAGGTGGTGTTTGATTTCTACGACCGGCTGAAGTCGGTCACCAAGGGCTACGCCAGCTTCGACTACCAGATGATCGGCTACCGGCAGGACAATCTGGTCAAGATGCAGATCCTCGTGAACGACGAGCCGGTGGATGCGCTCTCAACCATGGTGCACCGCGACCGCGCCGAGATGCGCGGCCGGGCGATGGTTGAAAAGCTGAAAGACCTGATCCCGCGCCACATGTTTAAGATCCCGATCCAGGCGGCCATCGGCGGCAAGGTGATCGCGCGCGAGACGCTCTCGGCGATGCGCAAGGACGTGACGGCGAAGTGTTATGGCGGCGACGCCACGCGGAAGAAGAAGCTGCTGGAGAAGCAGAAGGCCGGTAAGAAGAAGATGCGCCAGTTCGGGAAAGTGGATATCCCGCAGGAAGCGTTTATTTCGGCGCTGAAGATGGACAGCTGAGGCTGTCCATTTTTCGGTGCGCGGCCCCCAAAACCACCCGTAGGGTGCGTGCTCCGCACGCACCTTTCAAACCATGTCACCGCCCGCAAAGAACACCGTCAACGCCCGCGCCGCCTCGCATACAAAGGTGCGTGGGGACCACGCACCCTACGGGGCCGCATTTCGGTGGATGGACGACAGAGGCCAATCTTCCGGGTTTTCGACGTACCCGTGCTTGACGGGATTGTTCCAACAATAGCCGACATGCGCGTCGAAGTCGCGTCGATCCCGAATGTGGTGCTCCCAGAAGCGGCGCTGCCAAAGGCCGCGTTCGCCGCGCCTGTCATGGCTCGACCGCGTTGCGCCTTTTGGCAAGACCCTTGAAAACCGCGCCTTGATCAATCGCCAGCGCAGCGAGTAATCGCAGTCGCCGGGAGGCAGGGTCCAAACGCAATGTAGATGATCCGGCAGCACCACGAAGGCGTCGATCCGGAACGGCCGTTCTGCCTTGGTTTGGCGTATCGCAGTGCGCAGAAAATCTACATGCCGGACCAGAATGTCCGACAGGCGGTCGGCTAAGTTGACGGTGGAGAAGATGGTCGCACCGGCGATGCGGGGACGGCGATAGGAGGACATCCGTGGAGGTTGCTGCGAGGTGGTAAAGGAATGGTAAACCTCGTGCCAAACCCCTGGGGATTTGGCTGCGCCTGAACCTTCCCAACCAGTGTACACCGCCCCCGCCATATGCGACCTTCTGCACCAAACACTACAGGACCCCCACCCATGACCACCCCCTGCATCCTCTGCGTCGCCATCACCGGCTCCGTCCCCACCAAGGCCGCCAACCCCGCCGTGCCGATCTCGATCGCCGAGCAGGTCGAGTCGACTCATGCGGCCTTCGAGGCCGGGGCCTCCATCTGCCACGCCCATGTGCGCAACGATGATGAAACTCCGTCCTCCGATCCCGAAAAATTCGCGCGACTGATGGAAGGCGTGCAAAAACATTGCCCCGGCATGATCATCCAGTTCTCCACCGGCGGGCGTTCGGGCGCGGGGCGGGAGCGGGGCGGGATGCTCTCGCTCAGGCCCGACATGGCCTCGCTCTCGGTCGGGTCCAACAACTTCCCGACGCGGGTTTACGAGAACCCGCCGGAATTGGTCGATTGGCTGGCCTCGGAGATGAAAGCCCATGAGATCAAGCCCGAGATCGAAGCCTTCGATCTCAGCCACATCCACAAGGCCGCCGAGATGAACCGTGACGGGCGCATCCCCGGCCAGCTCTATGTGCAATTCGTCATGGGCGTGAAAAACGCCATGCCGGTGGACCGTGAGACCTTTGATTTCTACATCCAGACGCTGAACCGCCTTGCGCCCAATGCGCAGTGGTGTGCCGCCGGGATCGGGCCGAACCAGATCGTGCTGAACGAATGGGCCATTGCGGCGGGTGGGCACACGCGGGCCGGGCTGGAGGACAACGTGCGGCTGGACCGCGAGACGCTGGCGCCCTCCAACGCGGCGCTGATCCAGCGCGCGGCGGATCTCTGCGCGAAATATGAGCGCCCCGTCGCCACGGCTGCACAAGCGCGTGAGATTCTCGGCCTGCGCCCCTCATAGGCTTGCCGCGAAACGGGTGCCGCGTTGAAATGCGGGGCGGGGCCGCTATGTCCCGTTCCAGCAACCAACAGGAGCCTGAAATGTCCCAGACCCGCCGCCATTTCCTTGCCACCTCCGCCGCTGCCGCTGGCGTCGTGACCCTGCTGCCCTTCGCCGCCCGCGCCGCCACGCAGAGCGGTGATACCTTCGACACCGACGCAGGGCCGATCACCGTGCACCCCGTCGATCACGCCTCCATCGTGTTGGAGACGCCAAAGGGCGTGATCTATGTCGATCCGGTAGGCGAGCCCGCGCAATACAGCGATTTCCCGGCGGCGGACCTAATCCTCATCACCCATGAGCACGGCGATCACTACAACACCGATACGCTTGCCGCGCTGGCGGGCGATGACGTGCAGATCATCACCAACCCCGCCGTTTTCGACATGCTGCCCGAAGCGCTTGCCGCCAAGGCCAACAAGATCGCCAATGGCGAGAATACCGAGTTCAACGGCCTGCCGATCAACGCGATCCCGGCCTATAACACCACCGAAGAGCGCAAGAAGTTCCACCCAGAGGGGCGCGACAACGGCTATATCCTCGGCTTCGACGGCTTCCGCGTCTATATCTCGGGCGATACCGAAGACACGCCCGAGATGCGCGGGCTGACCGATATCTCGCTGGCTTTCGTCTGCATGAACCTGCCCTTCACCATGGATTCCAACGCCGCCGCCTCGGCGGTGGCCGAGTTCAAGCCCGCTTACGTTTACCCCTATCACTTCCGGGGCAAAGACGGCGGCACCCAAGACCCGCAAGAGTTCGCCAAACGCGTCGGCACCGATGTCGAGGTCAAATTCGGCGACTGGTATTAAAATTCGGCGGCCACGTCCTAAGCGGGCGTGGCCGCCTTCTATACGGGCCGTTCGATCCGAACAGCCGATTCCGGGGTCTGGTGGGGCTGTTCCACGCCTGCACCAACCTTCGGGAAATTTTCCCTTAACAAATTCAATAGCCTAACCGATCCTCCTGCCGATGGCCGAAGTTTCGCTTGATCGCCTTCGGTCCGCGGACTAGCGTGACCTGCGACAAATGCGAAACAACGGTTCGCATTGCGAAACAAGTCTCTGGGAGGAGCCGACATGACAATTTTCAAACACCTGAGCTGCGCCGCAGCTCTGGCGCTGGCTGGTGGCGCGGTAAGCGCTGAGACCGTGTTGATTCATGGGGAAGCCGGGCCGAACCGCGGTGCGCGCGCGCAGGCATTGCAGTGGTTCGCCGATCAGGTCGCCGAACGGTCCGACGGCGATATGCGCCTCGACATCCAGTGGGGCGGGGCGCTGTTCAAAGCCAATGCCGCCGTGCAATCGCTGGCCGATGGCGTGGCCGACACCGGCTCGGTCATCGCGGTTTACTACCCGCAAGAGATGGCGGGCTACGGCATCGCCGACCTGCCGGTGAACAACCCCGACGCTTGGGTCGGCATGCGCGCCACCGATGAGCTGATGCGCAGCAACGAAGCCATTCAAGAAGACCTCGCCGACAAGAACCTCGTCTACATCGGCACTTGGACCACCTCTCAGGTGAACATCGGCTGCAAGGGCGGCGCGATCAAATCCGTCGACGATATCTCGGGCAAGAAGGTCCGCGGCGTCGGCGCCTATGGCAAGGTCTTCGGCGAGCAGGGCGCGAATATGGTCAACATGTCGATCTACGACGCCTACCAAGGGCTCGACACCGGTCTGATCGACTGTTCGCAGGGCTACAGCTATGCCGTCGCGGCGCTGAAGCAGGCCGAGGTGATGGACAGCTATACGATCCTCGATTGGGGTCAGGTCGGCGGCCTTGGCATCTTTATGAACAAGGACATGCACGACAGCCTGACGGAAGAGCAGCAGGAAACGCTGGCCGAGGTTGGCGCGGACATGGCCGATGAATTCGGTCGTCTGATCACCACCGCCAACGAAAAGGCCATCGCCTCCATGAAAGAGCAGGGCGTCGAAGTCATCACCCTGCCCGAAGAAGACCGCGCGAAACTGGTCAAGGCCGGTGAGAAGTTCCTTGACGAATGGGTGCAAACGGCAAGCTCCGCCGGTCTGCCCGGTGAGGAACTGCTCGAAGAGTATAAGGCGCTCATCGCCAAATACACCGAAGAGCGTGACGCCAACGGCTACCCATGGGACGCCGCTGGTAACTGATCGCTGACACTGGGGAGGGGCAGCATATGTTGGTAAATCTGGAGAAAATCCTGTTGGGACTGGGGGCCTTGGCGGTGATCGCCTTGGGGGTGTTGATCACCTCCAACGTGATCGCCCGCGCGCTCTTTGCCAGTCAGGTGCCCGATAGCGTGACCATGGTGCGAGAGCTCATGGTCGCCGCCATCCTGCTGCCCCTCGCCGCCGCCACCGCGGCCCGTGCGCATGTCTCGGTCGCCTTCGTGACCGACCGTTTTCCCGAACGCGCGCGTTCGGTGCTGATCGTGGCAGGCTCTGCCATCGGGATGCTGGCGCTGGCGCCGCTGATCTATTCCGGCGGGCGCGAATTCCTCTCCGTGGTGGAGAAGGGGAGCTTTTTCTATGGCGACCTGAACCTGCCCAAGTGGCCGGGGCGGTTGTTGTTCCTGATCGGGATGATCGCCACTTTCTTGCGGCTGGCCGAGCTGACATGGCGCGACGGGCGCACGGTGCTTGCAGGCGGCGTCGTCTCGGATGAGCAACATCATGCGGCTGACCTTATGGTTGAAGAGGACCTGCGCTAATGGATGCTTCGACCATCGGAATGATCGCCTTTGCCGCGGTACTGATCATGTTGGCCCTGCGGGTGCCGATCGCCTTCACGCTGGCCTCGGTCGCGACCGTCGCCACCTTCTTTATCTTCGCCTTCCGCACCGGGACTTTCATGCCCGAGCGCGCGATCAAGGCGACCACCTCGATGGTGTTCTCGAACTCCTTCGACCTTATCCATTCCTACGATCTGTCAATGATCCCGCTCTTCGTGGCGCTTGGACATATCGCTTACCGCGCGGATATCACGACGAAAATCTACCACGCCGCCAAGGTCTGGCTGACCAAGCTGCCGGGTGGGGTCGCCATGGCCTCTGTCATGGGCTGCGGCGGGTTTTCCGCGATCACCGGCTCGTCCATCGCCTGCGCCTCGACCATGGGCAAGATCTGCACGCCCGAGATGCTGCGCATGGGCTATGACCCGCGCCTCGCCACCGCCTCGGTCGCGGCGGGGGGCACGCTGGGCTCGCTCATTCCGCCTTCGGTGCTCTTCATCATCTACGGCATCTTCACCGAGACCTCGATCTCCTCGCTCTTCCTCGCCGGTGTTCTGCCGGGGCTGCTGACGCTGATGGGCTTCGTGCTGGTCATCGCCGTTTGGGTCTGGCGCGATCCATCGGTCGCCCCCTCGACCGACCAGCGCTACAGCGCGGGGGAGCGTTGGACCGCAGCGCTCGAAAGCTGGCCCGCGCTGCTGCTCTTCGTGCTCATCATCGGCGGCATCTACGGCGGCATCTTCACCGCGACCGAGGCCGCAGCTGTCTGCGTCGTCTCGGCCACGCTGATCGGTTTTGCGCAGAAGAAGCTCGACTGGGCGGGCCTCTGGGCTGCGGTGAAAGAGACCTGCGTGCAGACCTCCGCCATCTTCCTCATCGCCGCCTCGGCCAAGATCTTCGTGGCCTTCGTCGCGCTGACTGGCGTCGCTGGCACCATCGTGGGCTTCGTCTCTGACGCGCAGATGTCGCTGGTGGTCCTGATGCTCTGCATCGCGCTGATCTACCTGCTTTTGGGCATGTTCCTTGATCCCATCGGCATCATGGTGCTGACTCTGCCGCTGATGATCCCGCTGGTAGAAAGCTATGACCTGAACCTCATCTGGTTCGGCGTCGTGGTCATCAAGCTGTTGGAGATCGGCCTGATCACCCCGCCGGTGGGTCTGAACGTCTTCGTCATCGCCAACGTGGTGGGGCGTGAAGCGCCGATCGACAAAATCTTTGCCGGGATCACGCGCTTTCTCAGCGTCGACGTGATCGTGCTGATCCTGATCATGTCCTTCCCGATGATCTCGCTCCTGATCCCGATGGCGGCGCGATGAACCAGGCGGCTTCCGATACCGTCACGGACCGCAAGTTCGCCAATACGCTAGCGCGGGGGCTTGGCATTCTGCGGGCCTTTCGCGCCAGCGACAGCGGGCTGAGCCACGCCCAGATTGCCGAGCGGACGGGGCTGCCGAAACCCACGGTGTCGCGGCTGACCTATACGCTTTGCGAGTTGGGGTATCTGGCCCATGGCGGGCGCAACGACAAGTTTCGACTTGGGCCTGCGGCGATTGCGCTCGGCTCCGTCGCCTCTGTCGCGGTGAGCTTCGTGGATATGGCGTCGGATGCGATGCAGGAACTGGCGGATGAGACCCGCACGCTGGCGTTGATCGCCGTGCGCGATGGCGACCGGATGATGCTGGTACGCACTTGGCGGCCGCGCACGGCCTCGACGATCTGGCTGGAGCCGGGGCACCGCATTCCGGTCTATGGCTCCTCCTCGGGTCTGGCCACGCTGGCCAGCCTTGACGAAGACCGTTTCGAAGCGTTGGAACCCGACGACCGGCTGCGCGATTTCCGCCGTGAGGGCTATGAGCAACTGCTGGCGCAGGGCTTCGTGCTGGCCCCGCCCGACACCCGCTATGCCCGCAATGTAAACGCGGTCAGCGTGCCCTATTACGCCGGTGAGTTCGGAGAGCCGGTGTCCTTTAGCTGCGGTGCGCTGCCGGCGGACTTGCCCGACGACCGCATTCTGTCACAAGTGGGGCCAGCCCTGCGTGACGTGGTCAGCGGCATCGAACAACGCACCGGACGGGCACCCGCCCTGTCACGGCGCGGATAAAGAACAAGGAGACATCATCATGACCGACAAGATCGCCTATTCCCGCCATGACGACATCGTCGTGCTGCGCATCCAGAACCCGCCCGTCAACGCGCTGAGCCAAGCCGTACGCCAAGGGCTGGCCGATGGCATGGACCGCGCCGAGGCCGAGGACGGCGTGCGCGCCGTGATGATCGTGGGCGAGGGCCGCGCCTTCATCGCGGGGGCCGATATCACCGAGTTCGGCAAGCCGCCGATGGAGCCGCATCTGCCCAACCTGTGCAACCGGATCGAAGCCTCGCCGCTGCTGGTCGTCGCCTCCATGCATGGCGTGAGCCTTGGTGGCGGTCTCGAGGTCGCGCTCTCGGCGCATTACCGCATTGCCCAGCCTTCGGCGCGTGTCGGTTTGCCCGAAGTACACCTTGGCCTGATCCCCGGCGCAGGCGGCACCCAACGTCTGCCGCGCCTCATCGGCGTGGAACCCGCCCTCGATGCGATCACCACGGGCCGCCACATCAAGGCACCGCAGGCGCTGGAAATGGGCATCGTCGACCGCGTGGAAGAGGGCGATCCGCAGGAAGTGGGGCTCGCCTATGTCCGTGAATTGCTCGACAGCGGGGCCGAGCGCCGTCCGATCTGCGACATGCCCGCGCCTGCACCCATCGACTGGGATGCAGCCTATGAGGCGACGCTGAAAAAGGGGCGTGGCCAGATTTCCCCCGCTGAGGCGGTGCGTGCCGTGCAGGCGGGCGTCGAGAAACCCTTCGAGGAGGGCATGAAGGCCGAGCGCCGCATCTTCTCGGAACTGATGAACACCGACCAGCGCCAGGGCATGATCCACGCGTTCTTCTCCGAGCGGGCGGTCAGCAACCTGCCGGAACTCAGGGGCGTCGAGCCGCGGGAGTTGAAAGCCATCGGTGTGATTGGCGGCGGTACCATGGGTGCAGGCATCGCCACGGCGGCGCTGCTTTCGGGTTTCTCGGTCGTGCTGATCGAGATGAAGGACGAGGCCGCCAAGGCCGCGCATGACCGTATCTCCGGCAACCTGCAGGGCGCGTTGAAGCGCGGCAAGATCGATCAGGCGAAGTTCGATCACCTGACCGGCGAGGCGCTCACGGTCTCCACCGAGTATGACAGCCTCAAGGACGTCGATCTGGTGGTCGAAGCGGTCTTCGAAGACATGGACGTCAAAAAGCAGGTCTTCGGCAAGCTCGACGCGGTCTGCAAACCGGGCTGCGTGCTGGCCTCCAACACCTCCTATCTGGACGTGAACGAGATCGCCGCCAGCACCAAGCGCCCCGAGGACGTGATCGGGCTGCACTTCTTCTCGCCCGCGCATGTGATGAAACTGCTCGAGGTCGTCGTCGCCGACAAGACCGCGAAAGATGTGGTCGCCACGGGCTTTGCGCTCGGCAAGGCACTGGGCAAGGTCTCTGTCCGCGCAGGTGTCTGCGACGGCTTCATCGGCAACCGCATCCTCGCCACCTACCGCACGGCGGCGGACCACATGGTACTCGACGGGGCAAGCCCCTACAAGATCGACGCAGCGCTTGAGAAATTCGGCTTCGCCATGGGCCCCTTCGCCGTGGCCGACCTCGCCGGTCTCGACATCGGCTGGGCTACGCGCAAGCGCAAGGCCGCGACGCGCCACCCCGAGGAGCGGGTACCGACCTATATCGACCGCCTGTGTGAACAGGGCCACTTCGGCCAGAAGACCGGGCAGGGCTATTACATCTACGAAAAGGGCAAACGCGGCGGCACGCCGAACCCTGAAATCACCCGTCTGATCGAAGAAGAGCAGAAGGAGCGCGGCATCACCCCGCGCGACTTCACCGACGCCGAGATCGTGCGCCGCTACATGTGCGCCATGGTCAACGAGGCTGCCAAGGTGCTGGAAGAGGGCATCGCTCAACGCCCGCTCGACATCGATATGACGCTGCTCTTCGGCTACGGTTTCCCGCGCTACTGGGGCGGCCCGATGAAATGGGCCGACATCCAAGGCCTGCCCAATGTGCTGGCCGCAATCGAAGGTTTCGCCGAGCAGGACCCGTGGTTCTGGAAGCCCGCGCCCCTGCTGGCCGAATTGGTCAAGACCAACCGCACTTTTGATGATCTGAACAAGGAAGCTGCCAAATGAAACAGGCCGTTATTGTCTCCGCCGCCCGCACCGGGTTGGCCAAATCCTTCCGCGGGTCATTCAACATGACCCATGGGGCCACCATGGGCGGCCATGTCGTCGCCGAAGCCGTGAAACGCGCGGGCGTCGACCCGTCGGCCATTGAGGACGTGATGATCGGCTGCGGCTACCCCGAAGGCGCCACGGGCTCGAACATCGCGCGCCAGATCGCCCTGCGTGCGGGCCTGCCGGTGACCGCTTCGGGCGTCACCGTGAACCGCTTCTGCTCCTCGGGTCTGCAAACCGTGGCCATGGCCGCCAACGCGATCTGCATGGAAGGCGCGGGCCCGATGGTCGCGGGCGGGGTCGAGAGCATCTCGATGGTCCAGCCCGATGCCAAATCCGTAAAGGAAGCCTGGCTGAAGGAGCACAAGCCCGAGGTCTACATGGCGATGATCGACACTGCCGACATCGTGGCCAAACGCTATAACATCTCCCGCGAGGATCAGGACGCCTACGGTCTGCGCAGCCAGCAACTCATTGCCAAGGCGCAGGAGGCCGGTCTCTTCGACGATGAGATCGTGCCGATGCAGACCACCATGGGCGTGCAGGACAAGGAAACCAAGGAGATCTCCACCCGCGAGGTCACCGTGGACCGCGACGAATGCAACCGCCCCACCACCACGATGGAGGGGCTTGCGGGCCTCACCCCGGTGCGCGGCGAGGGGGCCTTCATCACCGCCGGCAACGCCAGCCAACTGTCGGATGGCGCCGCCGCATTGGTGCTGATGGACAGCAAAGAGGCGGAGCAGCAGGGGCTAGAGGCCATGGGCGCCTTCCGCGGCTTCGCCGTCGCGGGCTGCGAGCCCGACGAGATGGGCATCGGCCCGGTCTTTGCCGTGCCGCGCCTCTTGGAACGCCACGGCCTCAGCGTCGACGACATCGACATCTGGGAGTTGAACGAGGCTTTCGCGAGCCAAGCGCTTTACTGCCGCGACCGTCTGGGCATCGACCCGGACAAGTGCAACGTGAACGGCGGCTCCATCGCTATCGGTCACCCCTTCGGCATGACCGGGGCGCGGATGACCGGCCACATCCTGCGCGAAGGCCACCGCCGCGGCGCGAAACTGGGCGTCGTGACGATGTGCATCGGCGGCGGCATGGGGGCGGCTGGCCTCTTCGAAATTTACTAAAGGGGGCCGACATGGACCTGAGCTATACAGACGAAGAACGCGCCTTCCGCGAGGAGGTGCGTCAATTCCTCGCCGAGAAACTGCCCAAGGAACTCTCCGAAAAGGTGCGCCGTGGGCAGGAGCTGACCAAGGACGACCACGAACGCTGGCACGCGATCCTGAACGAGCAGGGCTGGCTTGCCACCAACTGGCCGAAAGAGTTCGGCGGGGCCGCGTGGAACGCCGTGCAGCGCCATATCTTCGAGGAAGAGGCCGCCGCGCACCACGCGCCGCGCATCGTGCCTTTTGGCCTGTCGATGCTGGCCCCGGTGCTGCAGAAATTCGGCTCGAAAGAGCAGCAGGACTACTGGCTGCCGCGGATTCTTTCGGGTGAGGACTGGTGGTGTCAGGGCTATTCCGAGCCGGGCGCCGGGTCCGACCTCGCCTCGCTGAAGACCACCGCGGTGAAGGACGGTGACCACTACATCGTCAACGGTCAGAAGACATGGACCACGCTGGGCCAGCACGCCAACATGATCTTCTGCCTCGTGCGGACGAACAAGGAGGTGAAGCAGCAAGAGGGCATCTCCTTCCTGCTGATCGACATGGAAACCCCCGGCATCACCGTGCGCCCGATCATCCTGCTGGATGGCGGCGCCGAGGTGAACGAGGTCTTCTTCGACAACGTGAAAGTGCCCGCCGAAAACCTCGTGGGCGAGGAGAACAAGGGCTGGACCTACGCCAAGTACCTTCTTACCCATGAGCGCACCAACATTGCGGGCGTGGGCTTCTCCCAAGCCGGTCTTCAGGCCGTCAAACGCATCGCCCGCTCCGAGATGGCCGGGGGCCGTCCGCTGATCGAGAACCCGCATTTCGCCGCCCGCGTGGCACAGGCCGAGATCGACCTGATGGCGATGGCGACGACCAACCTGCGGATCATCTCGAAAGCCGCCGCAGGGCAGGCGCCGGGCGTGGAAAGCTCCATGCTGAAGGTCAAAGGCACGATCATCCGGCAGGAGATCAACGATCTGGCGCGTCGCGCCGCCGGGGTCTACGCTATGCCCTTTGCCTCCGAAGCGGTGGCAGGCAGCAACGACGCGCTGCCCGATCCCAATGACGCGGGCCCCGTGGCCGCGCAATATTTCAACAACCGCAAGCTGTCGATCTTCGGCGGCTCCAACGAGATCCAGCGTGGGATCATCGCCAAGACCATGCTGGGAGGTGGCAAATGAATTTCGACCTGACCGAAGAACGCCAGATGTTGCAGGACAGCCTGCGGCGGTTCCTGCGCGACAAATACGACACCGAAACACGCAACCGCATCCTTGAAAGCGAGACCGGCTATTCGACCGAGATCTGGGAAGGTCTGGCCGAACTGGGCGTGATCGGTGCGCTCTTCACAGAAGAGCAGGGCGGTTTCGGCGGTGCCGGTTTCGACCTCGCCGTGGTTTTCGAGGAGTTGGGCCGCGCTGGCGTGGTCGAGCCGCTTCTGGACAGCGCCGTGCTGGCCGGCGGGCTGATCGCCGATCTCGGCACCGAAGAACAGCAAGAGCATATTGAGCAGCTGATCGGCGGCGCGCTGCAACTCGCCTTCGCCCATGGCGAACCGGGCAGCCGCTATGACCTCGAGCGCGTCACCACTTCGGCCACGCAAAACGGCGACCAGATCGTGCTCAGCGGTCGCAAGGCCGTGGTGGCGAATGCCGAGGCCGCCGACATGCTCGTCGTCTCCGCCCGCGAAAGCGGGGAGGCAGGGGACCGCGACGGCATCTCGCTGTTCCTCGTGCCCGCCGATGCCAAGGGGCTGACCGTGACCGGCTACGCGCTCTTGGCCGGTGGCCGCGCCGCCGAGGTAACGCTGGATGACGTGACCCTGCCGGAAAGCGCCCGTCTGGGCGCGGCGGGCAAGGCATTTGAGGCGATCGAGACCCGCACCGCCAAGGCCACCGCTGCGCTTTGTGCCGAGACACTCGGCGCGATGGAGACCGCCTGCACCCTCACGCGCGAATACCTCGGCACCCGCAAGCAGTTCGGCCGCCCGATCGGCAGCTTTCAGGCGCTGGCGCACCGCATGGCGGACCTGCTCATCGACCTCGAACAGGCGCGCTCGGCGGTGATCAACGCGGCGGGCCATCTGGAAGACGACCGCGCCAGCCGCGAGCGTCACGTCTCGGCGGCGAAGAACCTGATGGGCCGCGTTGGCCGTCTGGTCTCGGAGGACACGATCCAGATGCATGGCGGCATCGCCATGACGCAGGAGTACGAACTGGCGCATATCGCCAAGCGCATCACCATGGCGGACCACCGCTTTGGTGACGTCGACCATCATCTGGAGCGGTTCATTGCACTATCCGCCGCATGATGCACCGACCAGCGGGGTTCAGCAGCTGATCGGGTTTACCCCCGACCTGTCGAACCCCGATGGCAGCACCCGCGTGACGCTCGACCTCGGCCCGCAGCACCTGAATGTTTCGGGCGTGCTGCACGGCGGGCTGCATACGCTGATGCTTGACGTTGCCGCCGGTTTCGCCTGCGCGCGGCACTGCGCGATGAGCGGGCCTTTCGTGCCGATGCTGACGCTCTCGCTGACCACCGACTACATCGGCGCGGTCCGCGAGGGGCAGATTGTCGCCACGGGGCGCGTCACCGGCGGGGGCTTCAAGATTCTCTACGCCGAGGCGCAGTTGCACGATGCCGAAGGCCGCCTGCTGTCGCGCGCCACCGGCGTATTCAAGAGGGCCAAGACATGACTGCACGCGTCGAGGACCGGGGCGACCGGTTGATCGTCTGGAACGGCAACGCCGAAAAACGCGGCGCGCTCACGCCCGCGCTTTACGACGCGATTGCCGAGGCGATGCGACTGGCCGAGGAGCCGCGCATCCGCGCGGTGATCCTGACCTCCGAGGGGCGGTTCTTCTGCGCCGGGGGCGACCTCAACGTGCTCATCGAACGCCGCAAGCTGACCGAGGAGGTCCGCCGCGAGCGGGTCGATGCGCTGCATGATCTGGTGCGGTCGATCCGCGCCTGCCCGGTGCCCGTCCTCGCCGCCGTCGAAGGCGGTGCCGCGGGCGCGGGCCTGTCGCTGGCACTGGCCTGCGACATGATCGTGGCCTGCGAGGACGCGCAGTTCACCGCCGCCTACGTCAAGGCCGGGCTTGTGCCCGATGCGGGGCTGACGGCGTCACTCGCACGGCTCCTGCCGCGCCCCTTGGCGATGGAGATGTGCCTGCTGGGCCGCCCGGTCATGGCCATGCGCTTTGCCGAACTGGGCGCGGTGAACCGCATCTGCCCCAACGGTCGCGCGCTCGACGAGGCGCTGATGCTGGCCGACACGCTGGCCGCGGGCCCGCGCGCGGCGCAGGGCACGATCCGGGCCTTGGTCGGGCAGGCCTATGAGACCGACGAGGCCGCGCAGCTCGACGCCGAGCGCAACGCCATGGCCCGCGCCGCGGGCGGCGACGAAGCCGCCGAGGGCATCGCGGCCTTTTTGGAGAAACGAAAGCCCCGGTTCTAGCCGGGCGGCGGCTGCCGGAGGAGGGGGCCGCTATTAGGCAGGAGGAGACACCCATGAATGCCAGGGTACAGGATTTTCTAGCTGAGCAATTGGCGACCCGCCCAGAGGCACCAGCGCTGAGCGACGCCAGCGGCGCGGCTTGGAGCTTTGCCGATCTGGACCGCGCGCGTCGGGCTTTGGCGGCGGAGTTGCGGGCCGCGGGGGTGCAGGCGGGCGACCGCGTGCTGTTGATGGTGGAAAACTGCGTTTCCGCTGTGGCCGGGCTCTATGCCGCGTGGGAGTTGGACGCCGTGGCGATCCCCATCAACGCCCGCCAGAGCGAGGCCGAGGTCACCCGCATCATCAACCACGCCACCCCGGCGGCGGTTCTGCTGACCTGCGAGGTCTCGCCCGAGGCGGCGGCCCATGCAGCGCGGCTGGACGCACGCGAGATTGCGGGCGATTTCGGCAGCTTGCATCTGGCCACGCCACAGCCCAGCAGCCCGGATGCCGATCTGCATGACGTGGCGGTGTTGCTTTATACCACCGGCACCACGGGCGATCCCAAGGGCGTGATGCTGACCCATTCCAACCTGCGCTTCGGCGCCCGTGCCTCTGCCGATTTGCGGCAGATGGTGCCGGGGGATGTGGTCTATGGCGTCTTGCCGATGACCCATGTCTTCGGCCTCGTCTCGGTCCTGATGGCCGCCGTCAGCGCGGGCGCGAAGGTGCGGCAGGAGAGCCGCTTTTCCGCCGCGAAACTTCATGCTGCGACCCATGAGGACGTCACGATCCTGCCTGCGGTGCCGCAGATGCACGCGCTGGTCATGCAATACTCGCGCGAGCGCGGGATGCCGAAACTGGAAAGCCCGACCCTGCGCTATGTCTCCTCCGGCGGTGCGCCGCTCGACCCGGCGTGGAAGCGCAAGGCCGAGGCTTTCTACGAACTGCCCCTGCAAAACGGTTTCGGCATGACCGAGACCTGCTCGGGCGCCTCGGCCACGACCAATGCGCTTGGCTCCCCCGATACATCCGTCGGGCCGGTGACGCCGGGCACCGAGTGCAAGATCGACGACCAAGCCCCCGGCGGCAATGGCGCGGGAGAGGGCGAGGTGCTGGTGCGCGGCCCGCATGTGATGAAGGGCTATTACCGCAACCCGACCGAGACCGACAAAGCCATCGACGCCGAAGGCTGGCTGCACACCGGCGATTTGGGCAAGCTCGATGAGGAGGGGCGGCTGCACATCCTCGGACGCTCAAAAGAGTTGATCATCCACGGCGGTTTCAACGTCTACCCGCCCGAGGTGGAAGCCGCGTTGAACGATCACCCGCGCGTGGTGCAATCGGCGGTGGTCGGACGGCGGCGCGAGGGCGATGAAGAGGTGTTGGCCTTCGTGCAGGTCGCAGCGGGCGACCATGTCACGGCAGAGGAGTTGCGCGGTTTCGTCAAGGAACGGCTCACCGGCTACAAACGCCCCGCGCAGATCATCGTGGCGACCGATTTGCCCGCCGCACCCACGGGCAAGATCCTGAAGCACCGCTTGCTGACGGCCTTTGCCGATCAACTGGCGTGACAGGGCGGGGCGCAGAAGCGCCCCGCATCTCCATCAGACGTAGGTGCCTTCGGCAGCGGCGCGGATCGCGCGGATGTTCTCGCCGTAGGGTGCCGGATCGCTGACCGAGCCGCCCTTGAAGACGGCGGAACCCGCCACCAGCACATCGGCCCCGGCCTCGGCCACCAGCGGCGCGGTCTTGGGATCGACGCCGCCGTCGATCTCGATATGCACGGGCCGGTCGCCGATCATGCTGCGCAACTCGCGGATCTTGGCGGTCATGTCGATGAACTTCTGCCCGCCGAAACCGGGGTTCACGGTCATCACGCAGACCAGATCGACCATGTCGAGGATCTCGGCCACCGCGCTCGCCGGCGTGCCGGGGTTCAGCGCCACGCCCGCCTTGGCACCCGCGCCGCGGATCGCTTGCAGGGTGCGGTGGATATGGGGCGTGGCCTCCACATGGGCGGTAATGAAATCGGCGCCCGCCTTGGCGAAGGCTTCGATATAGGAGTCGACCGGGGCGATCATCAGATGCACGTCCATCACGCCCTTGATATGGGGCCGGATCGCCGCGCAGGTGGCGGGGCCGAAGGTGATGTTGGGCACGAAATGCCCGTCCATCACATCCACATGCACCCAGTCGGCGCCTTGGGCTTCGATGGCTTCGCATTCGGCGCCGAAATTGGCGAAATCGGCGGCGAGGATGGAGGGGGCGATCTTGATCGAACGGTCGAAAGTCATGGGGGCAGGCCTTTGTTACCAGGGTTGGCCCCTCATAGCGGCTGACCGCCCCCGGGGAAAGAGGGCTAGAGGTCGAGCTCCAGCACCCCGCCGGGCTGCGCTGCGCGGGACTGGCAGAGGATGATCGCCCCCTCGCGTTGCTTGGCCGAGAGCACGAAGTCGCGGTGCTCCACCTCGCCGCCGCGCAACCCGCATTTGCAGACGCCACAGATGCCGTCGGAGCATTTCAGGTCCACCGGCACCCCCGCCGCGATCAGCGCCTCGGCGGCGGTCTCCTCGGCCCCGACGTCGATCTCGCGGCCCGAGGAGAGCTTCAGCGTGAAGGGGTGGTTCTCGTAATCCGGCACCTCGGGGGTCGAGAAGTATTCAAGATGCCGCGCCTCTTCGGGGATGCCTGCGCCCTCGGCAGCGGCCATGACCGATTGCATATAGGCGTCCGCCCCGCAGGTGTAGACATGGGTGCCCTCGGGCGCGCGGGCCATGATCGCGGGCAGGTCGGCGCGGGTGTCCTCGGCGCTGATGTGCAGATGCACACGGTCGGCCCAAGCGGCCTGAGCGAGCTCCCCGGCAAAGGCTGCGGCCTCGCGGGTGGAGGCGGAGTAATGCAGGTCGAAAGGCCGCCCGAGCGCATGCAGCCGGTGGGCGAAGGCGATCATTGGCGTGATGCCGATGCCGCCGCCCATTAGCAGGCTGTGCGACGCGCCTTCGACCAGTTCGAAATGGTTCACCGGCTTGCCCACGAAGATGCGCCGCCCTTGGGTAAAGACTCGGTGCAACAGCGCCGAGCCGCCGCGGCCTTCGTCCTCGCGCAGCACCGCGATACGGTAGCGGCTACGGTCTTTGGGGTCGCCCAAGAGCGAATAGGGGCGCAGGTATTCCGGCGCCACCACGAGGTCGAGATGCGCGCCTGCGGTCCATGCGGGTAAACCGTGGCCTTCGGGATGGGCGATGTCGTAGAGCCGGGTAGTGGCGTTCAATTCCTCAACGGCGGTGATGCGCAGGTCGAGCACCGGCGTGTCGCTGCCGACCGCGTAAAGATGCAGGTGATCGGTCTCTCCGGCGGCGGTCTTGCGGCGATGTTCGTCGGCGCTGATCAGCGCGGCATGGGCCTTGATCCCGGCTTCGCGGTTCATCGGGTCGGGATAGGGCCAGGGATGCGGGGCCAGCGGGGCGGGGTAGACGGCCAGCGTCTGGTCCTCGAACTTGAGGTCCAGTTCCGGTTGCAGGTCGCGCGCGTTCACGGGTTGCGCGGGGGTATCGAACTGGCCCGACGGCTTGCGTTCGATGTCCCACCACCATTTCTTCACCGGGTTCAGACGTCCTTTGCCGACCTTGTCGTCGAGCTTGGCCAAGAGCGGTGCGGCGGCGGGGATGTTCGAGGCGGCCCAGCGGAAGGGCGCTTCGGCAAAGAGCCCTTCGAGGTTCCACGGGCAGGTCTTCATGCAGCGCCCGCACATGGCGCCGCCTTGGTTGGTGATCCGGTAGGTGGCGCATTTCTGGCTGTCGGATTTCCAAATCTCGTAGCCGTTGAACATCTTCTTCGGCCCCGCGGTGATCGCGCCGGAGGGGCATTCGCGGGCGCATTTGTTGCAGGCCTCGCAGAATTTCTGCAGGCCGAAGTCGATGGGCTTGTCGTGGGCGACGGGCAGGGTGGTGGTGACCACGCCGGATTTCAGCCGCGGGCCGAGGAAGGGGTTCAGGATCACCTCCCCGATGCGGCTGACCTCCCCCAAGCCCGCCAATAACAGAAGCGGCGGTTGCAGCACGTCGCCGTCCATCACCGTATGGGCCTTGGCGGCATGGCCGAGGTTGCGCAGGTGCTGCGCCAGCACGCCACCGAGCATCGAGAACCGCAGATAGGCGCGCATGGATTGCGACACGGCGATCCAATCGTCGCCCGAGGAGCCTTCCATCGTGTCATACCCCTGGTCGATGATCAGGCTCAGCGCCTGGTCATGCGGCGGGGTGATCGGGGTGCCGGTGGCATCGTGGCTGTACCATGTCCAGTCCGGGCAGGCCGAGAGGCCCGCGGCATCGGCGCCGAGGAAATAGCTCGCCGCCTTGAGGTTCGCCGCATTGCGGGCGGCATCCCCGGCCTCGGGGGCGCCTTCGTTCACCGGCCCGTCCTGCAGCAGGATCAGCGCGCCCAGCAGGCGGCGTTGCGCGGCGGAGGGGGCGGATTTGATCACGTGATGCCCGCCCTTCATGGCGTTTTGCACCTTCGGCCCCATGTCGCCGAACTGCCCGCGCGCAAAAAGGTCACCGCGTTTCGGCACACGCGGGACATTGGCGGCGTCGATATAGGTCGTGGGCTCCTCGACCCTCTTCAACGTCTCGAAAGGATGCGGCCCCATGGCATAATCGCGCCGGGCGTAAGGGTCGACGTCGCGGGCGCTGACGCCGCCGTGGGTGCCCAACTGCCAATGCGGCCCCTTCAGCACCGACCACGGCTGTTCGGCCAGCGGGGCGAGCGGCATGTCGGGCGCGAGGGCCATGTCGGTCGTCACCACCGCGAGGCCGAAGCGCGGGCCGATCCATGGCGCTTGCAGGCTGCCGTCCTCCATCACAGCCAGCCCCGCCGCCACGGCCAGTTGGCCGAGGTTCACGTCGGAGGTGGTGGCCGAATGCACCTTGGCCGCAAAGCCCAGTTGCCGGATGTATTCGGCAAGCACGGTGGCGTTCTCGGTGCCGCGCAGGCAGGCGCGCTCGGCTTGCGCGTCCATGATCCAGTCGCTGCCCGGCTCGCCCGCGCGCGGGTCGCGGGGGTAGGCGGTGAGGATCACCAGCGCATGACTGTGGCCGTCGATCGGGGTTTCTGGCGCATCCACGGCGTCGCGCAGGTTGGCCATGATCACATCGACGCCCGCGGCCAGCGTCTTGGTCTGTCGGCTGCGCAGACCTTCGGCCAATTGGGCGGTGCCTTGGCTGCGGCGCGGGTGGGGCAGCCGCGCCTCGCGCGGCAGGGCGCAGACGCCCATCATCGAGGCATCGTTGTAATAGCCAAAGGATTTCAGATGGTTGGCCCGCTCCTGCGGGCTGTCGGGGATCACCGCGCCCGCCCTGTTGACCGGCCCGTCGCGCAGCACGTCCATCATCGCCTGAAAGGGGGCCATGGCGTTGCAGATGCTCTGCGGCGTCTCGGGCCGCTCGAACCGCAGTTCCGGCTCGGGCGTCTTGGGCAGCCGGTCATGCGGTGCCTGTAACCGGCGCAGCCGTTCCAGCGGAAAGGGGCCGAGATGCATGGGGCGGGTCTTGGACGAAAAGAGCTTCATGGGCAAATCGATGCCACGCTTTGGGATGATATGCTAGCCTTGGTTGTATCGGTAAACACTGCTCTCGCTTGACTTTTTGCGCAGCCGCCGACCATGCTGCGGCAAAATTGGAGGAGTAAGACCATGACCCTGTTCACCCGCCGTCAGGCCATCGCAACTTTGGGCGCCGCAACGGCTGTGGGGCTGGCGGCACCGGCACTGGCGCAGAACCGCAAGATCACCCTGGGCGCGCTGCGTTTCACCAGCCACGCGGGCAGCTTTGTCGGCTTTGAACGGGACTATTTCAAAGAGGCCGGTCTGGATGTCGAACTGCGCTTTTTCGAGGCCGCGCAGCCGATGGCTGTGGCGATTGCCAGCGGCGATGTGGACTATGCGATCACCGCGATTTCCGGCGGGCTGGTGTCGCTGGCGCAAAAGGGCGCGGTCAAGGTGATCGGCGGCGGCCTGCAAGAAGAGCAGGGCATCGACGGGCAAAAGTTCCTCGTCTCCGACGCGGCCTATCAGGCGGGCATCACTGCGCCGGGCATGTTGGACGGCAAGAGCTTTGGCATGACGCAGGCGGGGTCGTCCTTCCACTACATGGGTTCCAAAATGGCCGCGGCTGAGGGGATCGACCTCAAGTTCAAGCCGCTGCAAAAGGTCGGCGCGGTGATCGGCGCGCTGAAGTCGGGCCAGATCGACGCATGGTCGATCGTGCCGCATATCGCCAAGCCGCTGGCCGGGTCGGGTGCCGTGCATATCATCGGCGATGTGGCGACCTATCTGCCGGATTATCAGGTGACCACGGTCTTCACCTCGACCAAAAACGCCACGGATGAGCAGGAGATGACCAAGAATTTCCTCGCCGGTTATTCCAAAGGTGTCGCCGATTACAACGCGGCGATGATCGCCAAGGAAGGCGGCGATGCGGGCGTGGATGAGATGGTCGATCTGATCCACAAATATGTCTACACCGACCGCCCGCGCGACAAAGCCGCGCCTTCGATCATCAACGGCACCATGCGCCTGAACGAAGGGGCCAAGCTGAACGTCGCCTCGGTCCGCGATCAGTTGGAGTGGTTCCAATCCGAAGGGTTGGTCGATGCCGACATCACTTTGGAGACGCTGATCGACACCTCTTATGTCGAAACGGCGGGCAGCTGAACGCCCTCTCCTTTAATAGCTACACTGTGCAAGGCGCGCTCGCCAGGGGCGCGCCTTTTGCTTTCGGGCTTGCAAGGGGATTTCCGCCCCGCATGACTGGCAATGCCGCCGCGCCAAGATACCTATGATGCTGAGACGGGGCCAAGCCCCTGAGCAGAAAACGGGAATCGGCAGTGAGCGACGGCAGTTTTTTCGCCCTGAACGGCTATCATTTCGCATTGGGGGCCGTGGGGGCGGTGGTCATCCTTGCCCATTGGCTGCCCCGTTTTTTCAGCCGTCGTGAGCCTGCGGCCTCGGGGTTGTTGATCCTTTTGGGCATGGGGGTTTTCGCCCTTGTCCCCGGCATGCCGACATTCCCCGACCCCCGCGCGATGCCCTTCCCATGGGAGGTCGTCTCGGAGCTTTGCGTCATCGTCGCGCTTTTCGCGACGGGGCTAAGGATTGACCGGCTTTCGGATTGGTCCCGCTGGGGGCCGACGGCGCGGTTGCTGGCGCTGACCATGCCGTTGACGATCCTGTCGGTCGCGCTGATGGGCTGGGCCTTTGCGGGGATGACTGCGGCGGGCGCGATCCTCTTGGGGGCGGTGATGGCGCCCACTGATCCGGTTTTGGCCGCCGATGTGCAGGTTGGTCCACCGCATGAGGGCGGCGAGCATCCGGTGCGTTTCGCCCTGACCACCGAGGCGGCGCTGAATGACGGTTTGGCTTTTCCTTTCGTCTACCTTGGTATTCTGGTCGCGGCCGAGGGGTTGGCCCCGGCCTCTTGGGGCGTGGAATGGCTGGCGCGCGATGTCTTTTGGCGCATCGCCGTGGGGGCCGCCATGGGGGCTGCGGGGGGCTGGGCCTTGGGGCAGGTTCTGTTTGCAGTGCCTCGTAATGCGGTGCTGGCCGAAACCTCTTCAGGGGTGGTGGCCTTGGCGGGGGTGCTGTTGTGCTATGGCACCACCGAATTGGCCGAGGGCTATGGCTTTATCGCCGTGGCAATGGCCGGTCTGGTGATCCGGCGGGTCGAGGCGGATCACGCATTCCACCGCCGTTTGCATGACTTCACCGCCGCTGTCGAACACGCGCTGACGGCGCTTTTGCTGGTGGCGATCGGCGCGGTGATGCCTGCCTTGCTGAGCGATCTGACCCTTGCAGGCGCGGTGATCGTGCTGGCGCTGATCTTTGTCGTGCGCCCCTTGGCGGGGTGGCTGTCGCTTATGGGCACGCCGCTTGAGACGCGCCCCCGCTGGGTTATCGCGCTCTATGGGATACGGGGGATCGGGTCGATCTATTACCTCGCCTATGCGGCGGGGAAGGTCGAGTTTCTGGACGAGGAGCCGCTGTGGGCGATGGTGGGTTTTGCCATCCTTCTGTCGACCTTGGTGCATGGGTTCACCGCCGGGATCGCGGTGGACGGGCTGCGCGGCAAGGGGGAGCCGCCCTCCTAACCGACCCCGCGTGGCAGGGCGGTCGCGCCCGCATGCGGATCGCACATTGCGCGCGGGGCGTTTTTGCTGAAAAAGGGCGGCATGGATCTCAAGCTTTCCTCCGTCAGCCATTACTATGGCGAAACCCAAGTGTTGCGTGACATCACGCTCGACATTCCCTCCGGCCAGATCGTCTGCATCGTCGGCCCGTCGGGTTGTGGCAAGTCCACTTTGCTGCGGATGCTGGGCGGGTTGGAACGCCCCAGCGAAGGCCGGGTGTTGCAAATGGGCGATGCGCCGGCGGGCTGTCTGAACCCGCTGACCTATATTTTTCAGGACTTCGCCCTGCTGCCTTGGCGCAGCGTGCGCGGCAATGTGGCGCTGGTGCTGGAGGGGCATGGGCTGGGCAAGGCGCGGCGCGAGGCGATCATCGCCGATGTCTTGGCGCGGACCAAGTTGACCGATTTCGCCGATGCGCTGCCCAAGCAGTTGTCGGGCGGGATGAAACAGCGGGTGGCGATTGCCCGAGCGCTGGCTGTGAACCCTGCCGTGATGCTGATGGATGAGCCGCTGAGCGCGCTCGACAGCCAGACCCGCGAATTGCTGATGGATGACCTCGTGGCGCTCTGGACGCGCCAGCCTTTCACGGCGGTCTATGTGACCCACAACCTCGCCGAGGCCGTGCGGCTGGGGCATAAGATCGTCGTCCTGTCGCGCCGTCCGGGCGAGCTGCGCGAGGTGGTGGAGTTGGACATGCCGCTGGCCGAGCGGCGCCACGGCGATCCGGTATTGGAGGCGCAGCAACAGCACCTTTGGGGCTTGATGCGTGATGAGGCCGCGGCGGCGGATGCGGAGTTGATCGATGGCTGAAATGACGGATGTGAATGCCCGCGAGGTCATCTTTCGCGGCGGCGGCTTCCAGCCCGGCACGCGGCGCGGCGTGGGGCTTGCGGTCTTTGTGGTGCTGATCCTGCTGGCGGAATGGGGCACGCGCAGCGGTTTCATCTCACCCCTGACCCTGCCGCGGCCCAGCGATGTCTTGCTGACCTTTCAAGAGCTTTATCAGTCGGGGATGCTGTTCAAACACCTCGGCCCCTCGCTGACCCGTCTGGCGGTGGGCGCGCTGATCGGTGCCTCATTGGGCATCGGCATTGGCGTGTTGATCGGGTTGTTCTCTCTGGTCCGCGCGGGGTTGGTGCCGCTGGTGGCGGCGATCTTCCCGATCCCCAAGATCGCGCTGCTGCCGCTCTTTGTCATCTGGTTCGGCATCGACGAGGCCAGCAAATACGCGCTGATCGCCTTTGGCACCTTCACGCCCACGGTGGTGGCGACCTATGCGGCGGTCGACAACGTTGACCGGGTGCTGATCCGCATGGGGCAGAGTTTCGGGCTTGGCTGGTGGTCGATCGTGTCCAAGATCGTGGTGCCCGGCGCGATGCCGGGGATCCTTTCTGGGCTGCGGATTTCGCTGACGATCGCGATTATCCTGCTGGTGGCGGCAGAGATGCTGGGCGCGGAATATGGGATTGGGGCGTATATCCTGCAGGCGGGGAGCTTGTATGATCTGGAGCGGCTTTTCGCGGGCGTGGTGATCCTGTCGTTGCTGGGCGTGGCGGTCTCTGCGGCTGTGGCCTTTGTGGAGCGGCGCGTGTTGCGCTGGCGGGTCTAACACAAGGGCCAGCGCCTGCCCGCGGGTGGGCGATCTGACGGTCCCTCGTGCCACTTTATGGTTCAACCGTGATGTGCGTCCCGCGAGGTCACGCTCAGCCTCACCAAATCGCCTACCCGTCCGGGCGGGCAGGCGATGGCCCGGCGCCTGCGGCTTGATTCCGGGCTGGGGTGGTAGTCCTGAACGGCTTTGCTATCAATAGCGCCAACCGCCTTCACCAACGGACCCTCACCATGACCGAACACACCACCACCCACGCCGCCGACGAAGACGCGCGCAACCGCGACATCAAGATCTACGTCAACGGCGACATCCTGCACCGCGACGAGGCCAAAGTCTCGGTCTATGACGCGGGCTTCATGCTGGGCGATGGCATCTGGGAAGGCATGCGCCTCTATAACGGCACATGGGCCTTCTTCGATGAGCATATGGACCGCTTCTTCAACTCCTGCAAAGCGATCTCGCTCGATGTGGGGATGGACAAGGCCGGCATCGCCGACGCCCTGCGCCGCACGGCCGAGGCGAATGACATGCACGATGACGTGCACTGCCGCCTGATGCTGACGCGCGGGATCAAGGACAAACCCTTCCAGCACCCGTCGCTTAGCACCACTGGGCCGACGCTGGTGATCATCATGGAGCATTCCAAACCCGTGGACCGGCTGCAGTCCAAGGGCATCCGTCTGGCCTCGGTCCCGCAGGTGCGCGGCCTACCGCACAGCCAAGACCCGAAGCTTAACAGCCATTCCAAGCTCAACTGCATCATCGCCTGCCTTCAGGCCGAAGAAGCGGGCGCGGATGAGGCGCTGATGCTCGACCCGCAGGGCTTCGTGAACACCACCAATGCCTGTAACTTCTTCATCGTGCGCCGGGGCGAGGTTTGGACCTCGACCGGGGACTATTGCATGAACGGGGTGACGCGGCAGAAGGTCATCGACCTCTGCCACGCGAATGGCATCCCGATGAAGGAAAAGAACTTCTCGCTCTACGAGGCTTACGGCGCGGATGAGGCTTTCCTCACCGGCACCTTTGGCGCGCAAACCCCGGTGGCCGAGATTGACGGCAAACCTATCGGCGCGGGCGAGCGGCCTGTCACCAAACGCATCCAAGCGCTGTACAAAGAGCTGATCAAACAGCACACGGCCTGAACGCCGCGAGGGTGCCCGCCCCCGCAAAGGGGCGGGCGGCATCTTAGGAGACCATGCGCTTGAGCGCGGGCACGCGGCGCAGCAGGAGCCAATCCAGCAGCCCCACGACCAGCAGGGTGACCCCCGCCATCGGAAAGGCCAGCGCCACCACCAGACCGACCACAACCGCGCCTTTCCACAGCGTCATATTGCGCGGCGCCGGCGGGGCCGAAAGCCAACCGGCAGGATTTGCCGGGCGGCGTTTCCACCACATCACCACGCCCGAGACGCAAAGAAAGATCACCGACAGGCAAAACAGCGTATTGGCCAAAACGCTCGGCCAACCCAGGGTGCCCATATGCAGCGCGATGCCCACGGCCATCGCCTTGCCGGCCAGCGAATAATCCTCATAGCGCACATCGGCGAGGATCTTGCCCGTGTGCCGGTCGATATGCACCGTCCGGTCACTGGTGGGGTCTTCGGCATCGGTGTTCATCGAATCGCGGCTCAGCGTCCAAACCCCGTCCTCGCCGCGCGGCAGGTTCATCTGATAGCGCGCGTCAAAGCCGATCTGCCGGGCCAGCGCGTCGATGGTGTCAAGCGTGGCCGGCGTGCCTTCGGCCAATCCCGTCACCCCGGCATCGCTGCCTGAGGCGGGCATCGGGGTTTGCTCCAGCGCCCAAGGCACCTCCTTGGGCCCGTGGTTCATGCTGGCGTGGAGGTCATCCGACAGCGGGGCCTCCCATTTCTCTGCCGGGAACTGGCTCCAAGCCTGCACCATCTTCTCGCCCCAGATACCGGCCCACGACAGCCCGGAGATCAGGAAGAAGAACAGCACCACCGACACCCAAAGCCCGATCGCCCCGTGCAGGGATTTCCACAAGGCCCGCCCACGGCCCAATCGCGGAAGCAGTGCCGCGCGCAAACCGGTGCCGCGCGGCCACCAGAGGTAGAGCCCCGTGGCGATCAGCACCATGCCAAGCGAGGCCGCGATCTCGATCATGCGGTCGCCGGTCACGCCTAATAGCAGGCTGCCGTGGATGTTGTCGGCCATGTCGTACCAGCCGCTGCGGCGCGGGAAGCTGGCGAGGACTTCGGCGGTATAGGGATCGACGGCGACCATGGTCGCCACGTCATGCGCGTCCACCCGAAAGATCGCGGCCAGATCATCGGCGCGGGGGGCGACATATTGCACAAGGGTGCCGCCTTCGATGCTGGCCTGTGCGGCGGCGGCCTGATCGGAGAGGGCAAGGGGCGCGTCTTGGGGCGTGACGGCAATCCGCTCTCCGTCCCGGCCGCCGATGAAGGCGATCCAAAGCATCACGAGCCCGGTTAGGGCGAGCATGATGAAAAAGGGGATGACATAGACCCCGGCATAGAAATGCCAGCGCCAAGCGGCGCGGTAAAAGCTGTTCGCACGTTGCGTGTTGTCGTTTTGCAGGGCTGCCGCGCCTGCAGGATCGATGGAAACCATGTGTTTGGTCCTCTGACTGAATTGATATGTGGTTTGGAGGTCAGAGAACCCGTGGCGGCGCCCTTGCGCGTTTGACAGAGGCGCGGCGCGGTTTGGGCCCTGTGGCAGGGGCAGGGGGCAGCGGTGGCGCCGGGTGAAAGGTGACGGCCAAGGGCTGTACCGCCAGCCCCCTGCGTAGGGCCGCGAGGGAGTGCTGGTTCCAATCGCAGGGCTTGTGCTCGGGCTGCACCGGTTCGCCATCCGGCCCGATGGTCACCGTCTCCACCCCGTAGCCCGTGCACAGCACCATGGTCAGCGCGCCTTGCTGGCGCTCTGGCATGGTTCCGGGCGCGAGCGCCGAGAACGCCCCAAACAACAACACCACCGCCCAGAGGCAGAGGTGTTGAAGCGGGCCGGTCAACGCCTTGCGGCGCATCCTGCGATGGGCTTGGGCTTAGTGTTTATGCTCGTGCGAGGAGTGATCCATTCCGCCCGCGTCATGCCCGCGGCGGCTTTCGACATTGAACGTCACATCCAAGGTTCCGGCCTTTTCAAAGGTCAGGGTGGCAGGAATTTTCTCGCCTTCCTCAAAAGGGTCACCGTCGAGGCCCATGAACATCACATGCAGCCCCCCGGGCTTGAGGGTGACAGTCTCGCCCGCGGGCAGGTCGATGCCGTCCACATGCGACATGCGCGCGACGCCCATGTCATCGGTGGTCGTCTCGTGGAGAGAGACTTCGTCAAAGCCCTCGGCGCTGATGCTGACAAGACGGTCGGCAGTGTCGCCGCCATTGGTGATCGTCAGATAGCCGCCGCCCACGCGGGCGGTTTTCGGGGTCTCATAGGCCATCGGGTGATCGACGGTCAAAGCGCCTGCGGTGTACTCATGCGCGGCGGCGGGCAGGGCGAGGAGGGCAGCCAAGGCTGCGGTATAGAAAGATTTCATTGTCATGTTCCATTGTCTGAGATGTGCAAAAAAAAAGTGGTGGCTCAGACGAAGGGAGGCCCCCGGACAGGCGGTGGCGCCCCGGCGGGGCTGCGTGGTGCGCCCAAGGCACGGGTCAAGCGGGGCGTGGCAAAGTGCAGCGCCGCGCGCGGCAGCAAGACATCCGCCGGGTTGAGCAGGATCAGTGCGTTGACGATGCGGCAGGCTTCGCAATCCAATGCCGCATGGTTCTGCCCTTCGACCGGCCCATCGCAAAGGTCGCTCAACGTGCCGCCCGCTTGGATAAAGGCGATGAACGCCGGATCCTGCTGCACCTGCGCGGTCGCCCGATGGGCGAAAGGCAAGCTGGCAAGGGCCAGCAGCAGCAAGAGGGTCAGGCTGGCCCGAAGCGAGGATATGCGCGAAACGGCGGACATGCGCCCTGATACCCCGGCTGTCGCGGCAAGGCTATAGGGTGCTTTGATCTGCGACGCGATGTCGTAGGCCGGGCGCTGTGCGGGGGATGTCTATCGAGGGAGAGTGTTGGCTGGGATGGTAGAATACCCCAGTCAGTCGATCCCGTTCATCGGCTTACGTCACGAGAAGCAGAATCAGGGGCGCTTTTGGGGGCATTTGGGTGCCCAGAGGCGGCAGGATATCCATCTCGGTAGGTGGCCCTTTTCGGAGGCTAAAAGGACAGACAGGCAGTATCTTGATCCTAGGATGGGAGCCCAGCGCCTCCCAGAAGGACTAACCCAGAACAGCAAAAAATAGTGAGGAAGAGCCGCCCCGCCCGAACACCTCTAAGGATGCACGGACGGGGGATTATGGTGGGGATAGCGAACTGGAAGGTTTAGAGATCGACCGTTCACCATACTTTCTGCAACTGCTCGAAGAGCGCGGCGATCACCGGGTCTTGCATCCTGTCCTTGAACGCAATGAGTATAAGGCAGGCGGGCACGTGCAGGCTCTCGCTGACGGTAAGGCCAGAACTTTGACGTTCATGTAGCGCGATGGACTCGCGGCATAGGCTCAGCCCCACACCAGAACGGACCATTTCTAGCATAGAGGCTTCATGGTCGACCAGCGCGACCACCTTTTGACGGCAGTTATGCCGCGCAAAGATGTTTCCTAAAAGGCGATTATGGGCCGAGGCGGGCGAGGTGCCGATCCAAGGAAGGGTTGCAAGCTGCGCCCAATCATCAGTGGAGAGCTGCGCCTCCCAGCCTGCGGGTGCAATGACGCGATAGGAGAATTGAGCTAGCGTTTTGGTATGCAAAGGCCGTGTCGAAGGAATTGAATTCGCTTCATCTGGATCGGTGAGGTAGAAGCCTGCATCAAGCTGGCGTCCCTTCAGCATGCGCAGGATGTCACCGCTGATACCGTGTACCAACTCTGTCGTCACTTTGGGATGGGCCTTGCCCAATTGGCTTAGCAACCGTCCAAGACGGATGAACTCAGGATCGACAATCGTGCCGATTTTCAGTTTGCCTGACAGCTCACCAAACTGCGTGCTCGCGCGGCGATGGAAATCGGACATGGCAGCGAGAACCTGCTCTGCCAGCGGTAACAGTGCCGTGCCATCAGGCGTGAGCACCAGGCCGCGCGGCGATCGGGTGAACAGGGTGACACCTAGGTCCGTGCTTAGTCGTTTAATCTGATGGCTGAGCGCGGGTTGGGTGAGGTTAAGCACCTCGGCTGCACGCGAGACGCTGCCCTCACGCGCGACGGTTGCGAAAGCCAGAATTCCATTCACGTTCGTCAGCCTATCCATATTAGAATCTTTAATATCAGGCGAAGGAATTTGTCATTAGGAAAGCCGCGCATGGCTAACTAAACCTTGGCTGATGTTGCAGCGGCGTGGGGGCGTTGGCGTAGTGAGTTGCGCGGTTCGATCGCAGCGAGCCCCCTCGCACGAATGCTGCAGCAAGAACAAAGGGGAGGCCGGGTGGTGTCGCAAACCGAGAGTGAATTCGACTTTATCGTCATTGGGGGCGGTTCCGCGGGGTGTCTTTTGGCCAATCGGCTAAGCGCGGATCCGAGCAACCGGGTTCTGCTGCTCGAAGCGGGGCGGCGGGACAACTATCACTGGATCCATATTCCTGTCGGGTACCTCTATTGCATAGGCAATCCGCGTACCGATTGGATGTACAACACCGAGGCTGATCCCGGGCTGAACGGCCGGGTCTTACGCTATCCGCGCGGCAAGGCTTTAGGAGGCTGCTCTTCTATCAACGGCATGATCTATATGCGCGGGCAGGCCAGAGACTACGACAATTGGGCGTCCCTTTGCGGGGACGAGGACTGGGGCTGGGAAAGCTCTCTGCGCGATTTCATGGCGCATGAGGATCATCAAAAGCTTGAAGATGGCGCCGACCCGACCACGGGCGACAACAGCCGATTTTCCGACATGCATGGCCATGGCGGGGAATGGAGAGTTGAAAAGCAGCGGCTGCGCTGGGACGTCTTGGATAGCTTTGCCGATGCGGCAGAACAGGCAGGAATCGAGAAGACAGAAGATTTCAATTCTGGTGACAACGCAGGTGTTGGCTACTTTGATGTGAACCAGCGCTCTGGTTGGCGGTGGAATACGTCCAAAGCTTTTTTGCGGCCCGCCAAGGATCGGCAGAACCTGACGATCTGGACTGAAGCACAGGTAGAAAAGCTGGTATTCGGCGCTAATCCGCAAGGACAGCTACGCTGCACCGGCGCGCGGGTTCAACGTAAAGGGCAGGCGATTGAGGTGACTGCGCGGCGTGAGACAGTACTATCAGCCGGTGCGATCAACTCCCCACAGATATTGCAACTGTCGGGTATTGGCCCGGCAAACTTGTTAAAGACGCATGGCATCGAGGTGGTGCGAGACGCTCCTGTTGGGGAAAATCTTCAGGATCACCTGCAGATCCGTGCGGTCTATAAGGTGGCGGGGACACGAACACTGAACACATTGACGGGGAACCTTTTGGGTAAGGCCGCCATTGCGGCAGAATATTTCTTCAAGCGTTCCGGTCCGATGAGCATGTCCCCCAGTCAGCTCGGGGCGTTCACGCGCTCGGACCCGAAACGGACTTATGCAAATCTCGAATATCACGTGCAACCTCTGAGCCTCGAAGCCTTCGGTGACGACCTTCATAAGTTTCCGGCAATTACGGTCAGCGTTTGCAACCTCAACCCATCCAGTCGCGGGCATGTCCGGATTCGGTCTGCCAATTTCCGCGATGCGCCGATGATCTCGCCAAATTATTTGGCGACAGAAGACGACCGCAAAGTTGCCGCCGACAGCCTACGCCAAGTGCGCGAGATTATGGCGAAGCCTGCGATGCGGCCTTATGAGCCGGAAGAATACAAGCCCGGACCCCAATATCAAAGCGACGCAGATCTCGCCAAACTCGCGGGAGATATCGCCAATACGATCTTTCACCCTGCCGGTACGGTCAGAATGGGAAGGCTTGACGATGATCGCGCCGTTCTCGACCCGCACCTGCGAGTGAAAGGCGTAGCAGGGCTGCGGGTGGTCGATGCCAGTGTCATGCCGGAAATAGTCAGCGGAAACACCAATTCGCCCACTTTGATGGTCGCGGAAAAAGCAGCACGCTGGATTCTTGCCGGCCAGTAGACACCCCATTTCCCGAGGAGGAAATATGCGAAACTCTAAATCCAACCTTCCTTTGACCGGGGTAAAAGTCATCGACTTCGGTCAATATATCGCTGGCCCTGCCGTGGCGATGTTGCTGGAGGATCTGGGCGCTACTGTCGTACATATTGATCCCCCGGACGGACCGATGTGGGACAGCCCGGCCAATGCTGCGCTGATGCGCAATAAGATGATTGTAACGCTTGATCTGAAATCAGAAGAAGGGCTGGCGCAGGCACGGGCGCTTTGCGCCGAGGCTGACATCATTGTTGAAAACTTCCGCCCCGGCAAGCTGGCCGCACTCGGAGTAGACTTTACCGAGATGCGCACCGCGCGGCCCGAGTTGATCACCGTGTCTATCCCCGGGTTCGCCTCCAACGATGCCGAACGGCGTGAACAACGCGCGTTTGAAAGCGTCGTCGCGGCGAGTTCCGGGGTCTTTACGGACATGGGTCTAAATCGTGTCCTTATGGGGTTGAACCCGTCCTTCTCTCCCTTGCCGCTGTCGTCAGCCTATGCCTCGCAGATTGCAGCCTCGGCCACTGTGCTGGCGCTTCAGTCGCGGCAATTGACCGGATTGGGAGATCATATCGAAGTGCCGCTGGCCGTCGCTGTGATGGAAGGACTGTGCTACAATTCAATCAAGGTCGCAGATATGCCGCAGCGCTATCTGACGCAGCGCGAGATCGAAATCGAACGCCGCCGTGTCGAAGGCCTGCCCATGAACGTTTCATATGAGGATTTGCAAGAACTACTGGATCCGTTCTTTCGCAGCTACATGTGCAAGGACGGGCGTATGTTCTACGTCGTTTGCCCCAGCCATAAACACCATGCCCGGCGCTGTCTTGAGGTGTTGGGCCTTTATGACGAAATGGTTGAGGGGGGGCTTCGGGAAGAAGACGACACCTATAAGCCGCAGGCGGAATGGGAGTCAGATACCTCACTTGGTGTCTATCCGATGCCGAAACCTTGGGCCGATAAGATCGCGGCTCGGATGAAAGAAGTCTTCATGACCCGGACCTCTCACGAGTGGAAACGCATGTTCGGGCGGGCTGGAATTCCGGGCGCACCGCAACGTTGGTTGCAAGAGTGGATTAATGACGAATACGCCGAAGCTTCCGGCCTGATGATCGACGTCGATGATCCGATTTACGGAGAGATGACCCAACCCGGCCCGGTGGTGTGGATGGAAGAAAGCGGCGAAGAGGCGCTGGCCACCGCACCGCGCCAATGGGTTGAATTCGATGTGGCCCTGAAGGCTTTGCGCAAACTTCGGACTGATATCCCCGAACCGGAAGAGGGCATTGATCAGGAGGGCTGGCTCGGGCGTTCAAGTATTGGACATGTGTAACGTGATCGCAGGGCCGCATGCCGCAAGCTATCTGGCGCGGTTCGGTGCTGAAGTGATCAAATTGGACCCGGCCACGCCGCTTTACGACAGCTGGAACACCGTGATTTACGGGATGAGCCAAGGGCGGGGAAAGAAATCCATTCTGGCGGACATCAAATCTGAGCATGGTCGCAAGGTTTTTGAAGACCTTGTGAAATCGGTTGATGTGATCTTTTGGAATGCGCCCGACAGTCAGATCCGCCGGATGGGCCTTGATGCTGAAAGCCTGCGTAAGCTGAATCCCGAAGCGATCTTTTGTAAACTTGACTGCTTCAGCGGCGTTCAACGCGGCGTGCGGACCGATTACATCGGCTATGACGACCTCGTACAGGCTACAACGGGGATCATGCTGCGCTTTGGCGGTGCGATGGACCGGCCCGAAGAGCACGCCCATGTGGGCACCATCGACGTGATGTGTGGCTTCGGCGGCGCTTTGGCTGTGGCGGCGTCGCTTTACCAGAAACACCGTTTCGGTCGGATCGGGCGGGGGCGTACCTCGCTGAGTTCAAACAGCGGCCTGCTGCAAATCCCCTTCGCCTATGATTTCCGGGGGCGGGGCCTCTTCGATGAACCTTCAGGGCCGGAAGTGAATGGTTACGACCCGCTCAGCCGTTTTTACAGTACCGCTTCGGGGGTTTATATCCTGCTCAGCGCCTATGAAGCAGACCTACCTCGTTTTCGTGCTGTGGAAGGACTCGAAGACCTGCCAAATGTGCCTGCGGAAGAGCGTGCCGCTTTTCTGGCGGGGGCTTTCCAGTCCCACCCCGCAACCGAATGGATCGCCCGGTTGCGTAGTGCCGATATCGGCTGTGCGTTGTGCAATAACATCGACGAATTACGCTCAGAGAATATGCGCGAGCCGGATGGCTCGCCGGGCACCGAACGGGGCAGTTACTCATTCTCGCAGTATGCAGATCATCCGAGTGGCCATGAGGTCATTCAACTTGACCCCTACGCCGTGCGTCCGGAACGAGGGCGGGTCTTTGCGTTGCCGCCAACCGAGAAGTTCGGAGCCTCCACGCGCATGGTTCTGGCCGAGCTAGGCTATTCCGATGGCGCGATCGAGCGGATGTTGAAATCGGGGCAGATCAGCGAAAGCTGGAGCGGAGAATACCTGCCTAGCTAGCAAAAAATTAGGGCGGCGCCGAACGGGCTGCCCTTCCTTTGCAGCGTACTCGGACAACCAAGGTGCTGCGTTACCCGAATGGTTCGGACCAGTCATGTCGTGCATCGGTGTACGGCAAGTGGAGGATGCTGTCTGGATCTTATTGCCATGATGGAGGATATATGGCCTACAAACCACCCTTAATGGATTTGCACATCGCAACCACACGCCGGGGATTCTACTCCGGCTTTACCCGCAGTGTCGCTATTCCATCGAAAATTCTGGTGAGCGCCCTTATCGTCTGGGCGATAACCGTCCCAGCGAATGCTGCTTCTGTACTGAACGCGCTCAATGGCGCAATGCTGAGCAGTTTTGCCAGTTGGTACATTTGGGTGGTCGCGCTCTTTTTACTGCTTTGCATCGGTTTGGCGGTTGTGCCTGTTGATTGTCACTGAGAACTGACCCGGTATTTTCACCGAGATTTGACCCACCCTCAGTTATGCGTCGTGGTTTATG
>NZ_JBIFGB010000007.1:0-176036 GCF_043558145.1 Sulfitobacter sp. 1A10359
CATAAACCACGACGCATAACTGAGGGTGGGTCAAATCTCGGTGAAAATACCGGGTCAGTTCTCAGTGACAATCAACATCCCTAGCCACAAAGGCCGTCCATGATCCCCGAATCCCACCCTTTTTCGAACTTCCTGCTGTCGCTACAGGCTTTGTTCGACGGGGTGCTTGGCTTTGGGGAAAGCATCCTCAGCCCCGGCTGGCGGCAAAACCAAATACTGATCCTGCTGGCCTTGGTGGCGTTGGCGTGGGTGTTGCACCGGGTCACCGGCGTGATGTTGCAAAACTGGGTCCGCTCCCGCGAGGGCTGGTCCAAGTGGCAGTTGCGCGTGGTGGTGCAGGTCAAGCGGCGCTTGGGGTTGATCTGGTTCGCTTTGCTGGCGGGGCTGCTTTATCAGGTGATGCAGAACGTGACTTGGCCGTCGCGGTCGTACCTCATCGGTTTGGCAGCGACGCTGGCGGCGATCTATGTGGGCATCGCTTTCGCCGCGCGTCTGGTGCGCAACCGACCCTTGCGCCGCATGGTGACATGGGGGCTGTGGATCTATGCCACGCTCTACATGTTGAACGTCGCCGATGATGTGGCTTTGTTTCTGGACGGGGTCGCGCTGACTGTGGGCGAATTCCGCCTTTCGGTGCTGACCATTATGACCGCGCTGGTGGTTGTCGGTGCGCTTTTGACCATGGCGCGGCTGGTCAGCACGACCACCGCCGCGACGATCCGCAAGAACGAAGACATCAGCCCCTCCATGCAGGTGCTGGCCGTGAAGGGGGTGCAAATCCTGCTCTACGGGCTCGCGTTCTTCATCGGTGTGCGGGCGGTGGGGATTGACCTGACCGGGCTTGCGGTACTGTCGGGCGCAATCGGTGTGGGCCTTGGTTTCGGTCTGCAAAAGGTGGTGTCGAACCTCGTCTCTGGCGTGATCATTCTGCTCGACAAGTCGATCAAGCCCGGCGATGTGATCAGTCTGGGAGAGACCTTTGGCTGGATCCAAACGCTCGGCGCGCGCTATGCGTCTGTGGTGACGCGGGATGGCAAGGAATACCTGATCCCGAACGAAGATCTGATCACCGGGCAGGTGGTGAACTGGTCGCATTCCAATGACTTTGTGCGGCTCGATATCTATTTCGGCACGGCCTATTCCGACGATCCGCATCTGGTGCGCAAACTGGCGGTGGAGGCGGCCAAGGGCGTCGACCGGGTGCTGAGCTACAAGGCGCCGGTCTGCCATATTGTGGGCTTTGGCGATTCGTCGGTGGATTACATCCTGCGCTTCTGGATCAAGGATCCGACCGGCGGGCTGACCAACATTCGCGGCAATGTCTATCTGGCGCTTTGGGATGCGTTCAAGGAACACGGCATCTCCATCCCCTTCCCGCAGCGCGAGGTAAAAGTCATCGAAGACAGTCAACTGGCCCTGTCGCGCGCCGCGGCATCGCGGGATATGCCTGAGTGAGCGGGGATTTGCGCCGTGGTTAACGCTATGGCTACGCGATCCATTGAAAAATAAACCCCGGGTCGCTAAATTGGGGCTGCTCGGCACCGGGGCAAGCGTTCAGCATTGATGGTGCTATTTACGAAGGAGGACAATGTCCTGTCTCTTAACGTTGACGCAGCGCAGGCTGCTGACCATGGGGCTGCAATGACTGCCGCCTCGCAAATCGCAACCAGCGACGACCTGCTGGCGCTTATCCTTTCCTCGCTGAATGACGACAAGGCCGAAGATATCGTGCAGATCGATCTGCGCGGCAAGACGGCCATCGGCGACTATATGGTGATCTGCTCGGGCCGCTCCACGCGGCAGGTTTCGGCGATCTCGGAAAAGCTGGCGCAGGCCGTCAAAGACGCCACCGGACGCACGTCCAAGATGGAAGGCCGCGAAACCGGCGACTGGGTCTTGATCGACACAGGCGACGTTGTCGTGCATGTCTTCCGGCCCGAAGTGCGTGAATTCTACCAGCTTGAAAAGATGTGGCTGGGCGGCGACGACGCGGCCACAGCGGCACCTCACTGATCCCGCTTTGCGGGCCTAGGTCATGCGGGTTCACATCTGTGCCATGGGCCGGCTTCGCGCCGGTCCGGAAAAATCCCTTGTCGATGATTATCTGACCCGGTTCGACCGGACCGGGCGCGGTCTGGGCCTTGGCCCCGCGCGCGTGGTCGAGATGGAAGACAAGAAGAACGGCGGCATGGCCGCCGAAGCCGTGCTGCTACGGCGCGCGATCCCCCAAGGGGCGGTGATCTGCGTGCTAGATGAACGCGGCAAGGTCGAAACCTCCCCCGCATTTGCCGAACGGCTTGGCAATTGGCGTGACGCCGGGCGGGGGGATTTGGCCTTTGTCATCGGCGGGGCCGATGGCATCGACCCCAGCCTGCGGGCTAAGGCGGATCATGCCCTCTCTTTTGGCAAGATGGTCTGGCCGCATATGCTGGTGCGGGTCATGCTGGCCGAACAGCTTTACCGCGCCGCCGCGATCCTCTCGGGCGGGCCTTACCACCGGGTCTGAAAGGGCGTAGGTCAGGGCAGCGGGATCGTCACCAATTCCGAAGACCAGCCGCTGACGCTGTCGCGCGCCTGAATGCTGACCTCCGTCATCCCCTCGGGGATGCGCACGCCCGAAAGCGAGCGGGTGAAGGGCTGCTCTTTCACATGCGGATGTGCCAGATTGCGGGTGCCCAAGGGTTTCCCATCGGGCCCCAGAATGCGCCAAGCGTCGGCATAGTGGTCCCAGCCACTGTCGTTGTGCCGAATGGTGACGTCAAACTTCCACAAGTCGCCCTGTCGATCGACCGTGACATTCAGAATGGCGGGCGGATCGGCGAAACCCGGCGCGGCAAAGGCCAAAAAGGCGAGAATGAGGCTACGTTTGAACATGGGACACCAATAAAACAACGAACTGAATATAGCGCATTTCGGAAAGGTTCCAAGGTAGGCGGAAGTTGGGCCCGGTGCAATTCACCCTGAAGCCGCAATTTAGTGGTGCAATTGCACCAGGCGCGCGGCAAACTGGCCAAACCCGCGCCATAGGCTCTATGCTGCGGGCCAGAGGAGGGACCGCAATGCAGATGCCAACACCCGATGCCGGGATCATTGCGCGCAAGGCGCGTGTCGTGGCGCGGCTGCGTGCGGCGCTGCCCCGCGATGCCGTGATCGACGATGCGCATGAGACCCGCGCCTATGAATGCGACGCGCTGACGGCCTATAAATGCCCCCCCTTGGCCGTGACCCTGCCTGCCAGCTCCGAAGAAGTCTCGTCAATTCTGGCGATCTGCCATGAGGAGGGCGTGCCGGTGGTGCCGCGCGGCTCGGGCACCTCGCTTGCCGGAGGGGCCTTGCCCACTGCCGATAGCGTGGTGCTGGGGGTGGCGCGCATGGCCGAGGTGCTTGAGGTCGATTACGACAACCGGCTTATGCGCGTGCAGACCGGGCGCACCAACCTCAGCGTCACCGGCGCGGTGGAGGAAGACGGCTTTTTTTACGCGCCTGACCCTTCCAGCCAGTTGGCCTGTGCCATCGCGGGCAATATCGCGATGAACTCGGGCGGGGCGCATTGCCTGAAATACGGGGTCACCACCAACAACCTCTTGGGCGTCACCATGGTGATGATGGACGGCGAAGTGGTCGAGATCGGCGGCGGCTATATGGACGCGGCTGGGCTGGACCTTTTGGGCGTGATCTGCGGCTCCGAGGGGCAGTTGGGCGTGGTGACCGAAGCCACGCTGCGCATCCTGCCCAAACCTGAAGGCGCGCGGCCCGTGCTCATGGGCTTCGACGACAACGCCGTCGCCGGGGCCTGTGTCAGCGACATCATCAAGGCGGGTGTGCTGCCCGTGGCAATCGAATTCATGGACCGCCCCTGCATCGAGGCGACGGAGGCTTTTGCCCATGCGGGGTACCCGATGTGCGAGGCGCTGCTGATTGTCGAGGTCGAAGGCTCGGATGCCGAGATCGACCACCAATTGGCCCTGATCACCGAGATTGCCCGCCGTCACAACCCGGTGGAACTGCGCGAAAGCACCAGCGCCGAGGAAAGCGCCGCGATCTGGCTGGGGCGCAAGTCCGCCTTTGGCGCGATGGGGCAGATCAATGACTACATGTGCCTCGATGGCACCATCCCGGTGAATGAGCTGCCCATGGTGCTGCGCCGCATCGGTGAGATGTCCGATGACTATGGGCTCAAGGTCGGCAATGTTTTTCACGCGGGCGACGGCAATATGCATCCGTTGATCCTGTTTGACGCCAACAAACCCGGCGATTTGGAGAAATGCGAGGCCTTTGGCGCCGACATCCTGCGGCTCTGCGTCGAAGCGGGCGGTTGCCTGACCGGGGAGCATGGGGTTGGGATCGAGAAGCGCGATCTGATGCATGAGCAATACGCCCCCGCTGATCTAGAGGCGCAATTGATGGTGAAGGATGTCTTTGACCCGGCATGGCTGTTGAACCCGGCCAAGGTCTTCCCCCTCGACGTGACGAAAGGGCGGCGCGGCAGCGGCGCGTCGGTGGCGGCGTGACGGTGACTTCCGAGGCGGAACTGGCCGAGACGATCGGTGGCGCAGATGCGCCCCTTTCCCTGCGTGGCGGCGATACGCGCGGCATGGCAGGGCCGGGTGCGGCACTGTCGCTTGCCGGTCTGCGGGGGATCACCCTTTACGAGCCGGGCGCGCTGACGCTGGTCGCGCAGGCGGGCACGCCGGTCTCCGAGATCGAGGCCGCTTTGGCCGTCGAGGGGCAGCGGCTTGCCTTTGAGCCGATGGACCATCGCGCCCTTATGGGCCGCAGCGGCACGCCGACCATCGGCGGGGTCTTTGCCGCAAATGTCAGCGGCCCGCGGCGGCTTGCCGTTGGGGCCGCGCGGGATTTCCTGTTGGGGGTGCGGTTCGTCGATGGGCAGGGGGCCATCATCAAGAATGGGGGCCGGGTGATGAAGAACGTCACCGGCTATGATCTGGTCAAGCTCATGGCCGGGTCGCAGGGCACCTTGGGCGCGCTGACCGAAGTCTCGCTGAAGGTGCTGCCGAAACCCGAAACCAGCGCGACGCTTGTGCTGTCCGGGCTGAACGACCCCGCCGCCATCGCCGCGATGGCGCAGGCCATGCGCAGCCCCTTCGAGGTGACCGGCGCGGCCCATGACCCGGCGCAGGGCCGAACGGTCCTGCGGTTGGAGGGGTTCGAGACCTCGGTCAGCTACCGGATCGGGCGGCTGAAGGATCTGCTCGCCGCCACGGGGGGCGAGATTGAGGTGCTTGCAGAAGGTAGCTCAGAGACCCTCTGGCAGGGTTTGCGAGATGTGGCACCTTTCCATGGGGCGGCGGGCGATGTCTGGCGCCTGCATTGCCGCCCGACCGAGGCTCCGGCGCTTGCGGCAAAGGCCGGGGCGGAGGCGCGGCTCTATGATTGGGCCGGGGGGCTGCTATGGCTGCGCATGGCCCCCGGCACGGACCTGCGCGCGCGCTTGGGGCGGTATGACGGCCACGCGACCTTGTTGCGGGCCGAGGCGGCGGGGGCGCTGCCCCGACAGGAACCCGAAGCGCCGGGGGTGGCGCGGTTGACGGCGGGGCTCAGGGCCAAGTTCGACCCCCGTGGCCTGTTCAACGCCGAAGCCTTGGCCCGCAGCGCATGACTTTGGTGCTGGTCTTCCTCATCGTCTTTCTGATCGGCCCGTTTCTGTTCAAGGCGCTGATTGCCGTGCCGCCTTCGCTTAGGGTCATCCGCGCCTTGGCGGCGATGGTGCTGGTGACCTTTCTCATCGCGCTTGCCCTGCGCTATGGTCTGCTGCGCTATTGGGGTGACAGCGCTTGGCTGTTGGGGGCCATCGCCTTGGCGCTCTGGGCCGCTTGGATCGGGGTGATTGCGCTGGTGGTCCAAGCCCTGCGCCGGGCCGATCCGCGCCCGGCAATGCGCCGGTGGAGCGGGGTTTTGGGAGCCGTGGGCACGACGGTGCCGTGGTTCGGCCTCGTCCTCGCCAATCTGATGCGCAGCACATAGGAACGGAGCCGCCATGCAAACCACCTTCACCCCTGAGCAGTTGCAGGATCCTGATACGCAGCGCAGCAATGAGATTCTGCGCGCCTGTGTGCACTGCGGCTTCTGCACGGCGACCTGCCCGACCTATCAGGTCTTGGGCGATGAGTTGGACAGCCCGCGCGGTCGCATCTACCTGATCAAGGACATGCTGGAGAACGACCGCGACCCGGACCCGAAAACGGTTCAGCATATCGACCGCTGCCTGTCTTGCCTCGCCTGTATGACGACCTGCCCCTCGGGGGTGCATTACATGCATCTGGTCGATCACGCCCGCGCCTATATCGAAGAACGCTACAAGCGCCCCATGGGCGAACGCGCCCTGCGCTGGATGCTTGCGCGGATTCTGCCCTATCCCACACGTTTTCGGCTGGCGCTGCTTGGGGCCAAGATCGGGCGGCCCTTTGCCCGGCTGATGCCCGACGCGCGGCTGCGCGCCATGCTGGAAATGGCGCCCAAGACGGTCCCCCCGGTCAGCCGCAACGACGACCCGCAGAGCTTTCCCGCCCATGGCAAGCCGCTGCGCCGGGTGGCCCTGATGACCGGCTGCGCCCAAAAGGCGCTGAACACCGATATCAACGACGCCACGATCCGGCTGCTGACCCGCGCGGGCTGTGAGGTGGTGGTGGCCCAAGGGGCGGGCTGTTGCGGCGCGCTGACCCATCACATGGGCAAGACCGATGAGAGCCACGCCCACGCCGCCCGCAACATCCGCGCATGGCGGGCCGAGATGGACGGCGAGGGGCTGGATGCCATTGTGATCAACACCTCGGGCTGCGGCACCACGGTCAAGGACTACGGCCATATGTTCCGCAATGGCCCGCTGGCAGAGGATGCGGCACGGGTTTCGGCCCTTGCAAAAGATGTGACGGAACTGCTGGCAGAGCTGGAGCTGCCCTTCGCCGAACCGGCAGCGCCGGGCATGGTCGTCGCCTATCACGCGGCCTGCTCGCTGCAACATGGGCAACAGATCAAGGCCGTGCCGAAGACCCTGCTGAAACAGGCGGGATACACGGTGGTGGAACCGGCGGACAGTCACCTCTGCTGCGGCTCGGCGGGCACCTATAACCTGATGCAGCCCGAGATTTCGGCCAAGCTGAAAGAGCGCAAGATCAAGACCTTGGAGGCCAAATCACCGGATGTGATCGCGGCGGGCAATATCGGCTGCATGATGCAGATCGGATCGGGCACCGGGGTGCCGGTGGTGCATAGCGTCGAACTGCTCGATTGGGCCTGCGGTGGGCCAAAACCACCCGCGCTCAGCCGCGATCCCGACGCGCCTGCGCAGGTGCCGCGTTTGCGTTAAGCCTGCGCCGTATTTTCGCCGCAACTCCCCTATATCCGCCAAGGAAACAAGGTTTTGAGGTGCATTTTGCGACAATTGTTGGCGGCTATCTTCGGCGTCTTTACCCTAGCCACGGCGGCGCTGGCCCAAGACAGCGCGCTCAAAGCGCTCGACAACGGTGTAGATGCCGCCGCTTGGGAGGCGGTGGGCCGTCTCGACATCGGCGGGACCGGCTTTTGCACCGGCACGCTGATCGCCCCGCGTCTGGTGCTGACCGCTGCGCATTGCCTGTTTGACCGCGAAACCAAGGCCCGGATCGACCATGGTGAGGTGCAGTTCCTCGCCGGTTGGCGCAATGGCCGCGCCGGGGCCTACCGCGACATTCGCCGTGCCGTGGTGCATCCCGATTACGTCTACGACGGTGAGGTCTCTTCGGGACGGGTGCGCAATGATCTGGCGCTTCTGGAACTCTCCCGCCCGATCCGCAACACCACCATCCGGCCCTTCGGCACCGCCGCGCGTCCGCGCCCCGGCGACCGTGTCGGCGTGGTCAGCTATGCCCGCGACCGGGCCGAGGCACCATCATTGCAAGAGGTCTGCAAGGTGCTGGCCCAGCAAGAGGGGGTTCTGGTGACCTCCTGCGCGGTCGATTTCGGCTCTAGCGGCGCGCCGATCTTTAGCTTCGTCGCAGGCGAGGCGCATATCGTCTCCGTCGTTTCGGCCAAAGCCGAGGTCGAGGGCGCGCAGGTCTCGCTCGGCACGGCGCTTGGCGCGCCTTTGGCGCTGCTGCAAGCGGAACTGGTGGCTGGCAAGGGCGTGTTTCTGGATTCCAACCCCGCAGGCAAGCGCATCCGCGTTGGCGAAGAGCGCGGCACCGGGGCGAAATTCATCCGCCCGTAATTCTGCGCGGCAGGACTTGAAAGCGCGCAAACCCTTTCCCACATGAGCTTTGCCGAGGTGCCTCAATAGGGCTTCGGCGCTTGAACAACCGGGTCTGTCCAATGGTGGAAGGCCCGATATGTCAATCGCTCACTGATGAGGATGAACACATGCGTAGCTTTGATTTCGCACCCCTTTACCGCTCCAGCGTTGGTTTCGACCAGATCGCCAACATGATGGACCGGGTTCTGACAAACGATGGGGCCACCCCCAGCTATCCCCCCTACAACATCGAAAAGCTCGACAACGATGCCTATCGCATCTCGATTGCCGTCGCCGGTTTCTCGGATAGCGATCTGAGCGTCGAAGTGCGTGAGAAGGCGCTTATCGTTTCGGCCCGCAAGGCGGATGAGGATGAGGCCAAGACCTATCTGCACCGTGGCATCGCCACCCGCGCCTTTGAGCGTCGCTTCCATCTGGCGGACCACGTTCAGGTCATCGGCGCGGCCCATGCCAATGGCATGCTGCATATCGAGCTTGAGCGTCAGGTGCCCGAGGCCCTGAAACCGCGCCAGATCACCATCTCTTCCGAGGTGAAGGCGATCGACAAGGACGTGGTTGACGCCAAATCCGTGAACTAAGCGCGACCGTTCCAGCGCTTTGCGAAGGCCCGCTTTTGGCGGGCCTTTTTTGTGGGCGGTCGCCTCCCAAGCTCGACCCTTTCGTGGGTGAATATCTGCCGAAGCTTGGGGGCGAAAACGGCGGCTTTCTGCTGCGCGGGGGGCGGGGTGAAACCAAGCAAAAGCTGTCGGGTTGAGTGGGGGGCCGGGCAGGCGTGCCCGGACAACAGCGTGCAGAGTACCGTACGCGCAATGAAAGGAAGAACCATGACGACCTATGCAAATTCCCTACGCAAGCTTTCCCTGACCACGGCTGTCGCCGCTCTTATGGCGGCCCCAGTCGCCGCACAGACGCTGGACGCCGGTGTTGGCACCGATGCGACCGCCGATCTGGCGGGCACGGAATTGGACACCACAGCCGGGGCCGAGGCGAATGGCACCCTGACCACCGAAGAGGCCATCGACCAAACCGCGACCTCGGACATTGATACGGATGCCGATATCGCGCTGGATGGCAGCACCGTGGCCGTCGCCTCAGATGATACGGTCATCGGCACCATCTCAAACGCAGAGCCGCAAGCGGACGGTTCCATGCGCTATTCCATTGATCTGGCCGAGGAATTCGCCGCCGATAGCGACCGTGCGGTCGTGCAGATCGACCAAGATGTCGACGCCGATGGCCAGCTGCTCATCGGCATGACGGGCGAAGAATTCGCCGCGGCCCTGTCCCAGCAAGTGAATGCGGACGGCGCGGCGCAGACCCGGACCAACTAAGACGGGTCACCCCAGGGCGGATCTCTCCCCCGCCCGAAAGCCGACAGCATGAAAGTGCTGTCGGCTTTTTCATGTTCGGGCTAGCGGCCATCGGGTTGCAAACTCTCCGGGACAGGGCTACTCCGCGCTAGTTATGATATAACATATCGAATCATGACGCAGGCCAACCTACGGAGAACGACATGCCCCAAACATCCGCATCCCCGCTATTCTTCCTGACGCTCAGCGCGGGCCTTGCCCTTTCGGCCCCGGTCGTGGCCGAGACGAAAGAGGCATCGCATGACCACGATCATTCCCATGCGCATGACCACGCCCACGACCAGAACGACATCTACAAAGGCTACTTCGACGACGCGCAGATCAAGGATAGGCCCCTGTCGGATTGGGCGGGCGACTGGCAATCGGTCTACCCGCTGTTGCAGCAGGGCGCGCTGGACGCGGTGATGCAGCACAAGGCCGAGCACGGCGACAAGACGGCGGCGGAGTACAAGGCCTATTACGAGGTTGGCTATGCCACCGATGTGGACCGCATCACCATCGACGGCAATGCCGTGACCTTCTTCCGGGACGGTGATCCGGTGCAGGGGCGCTATGCCAGCGATGGCTATGAGGTACTTACCTACAAGAAGGGCAACCGCGGCGTGCGCTATGTCTTTGCCAAAGAGGGCGGCGATGCCGAGGCGCCGGAATATATCCAATTCAGCGACCATATCATCGCGCCGCAAAAGGCCGATCACTATCACCTCTACTGGGGCGACGACCGTGCCGAGGTTTTGGAAGAGTTGACCAACTGGCCGACCTATTTCCCCGCCGAGCTGAGCGCGTCTGAGATCGCGGCGGATATGCAGGCGCATTAAGGGCGGCCCGCGGCATGACTGGCAAAAAGCGAAACCTGCGGAGCGGGCTGAAACAGCGGCGGCGTCAGGGGAACCCGATGGCGGCCTTTGACCAACTGCCGCCGCCCCTGCGGGCATGGCTGGCGCAGGCGGCGCTGCCGTGGTCGCCCCGTTCGGCGCATCGGCTGTGGTGTCGGGCGTTGCAGCGTTGCGAAGGTGATGTCGCGCAGGCGGTCTCGCATCTTTCGCGGGCGGAGCGCCGGATGCTGGCACAGGACCGGCTGACGCAATAGCCCGATGCAAAACGGGGCGCGCCATGGCACGCCCCGTTTCTTTAACTTCCGCCGGTGCTTAGACCGACAGGCAGACGTATTTCATCTCAAGATAGTCTTCGATCCCATGGTGCGATCCTTCGCGCCCGAGACCGGATTGCTTGACCCCGCCAAAGGGCGCAAGCTCGGTCGAGATGATGCCGGTGTTGACGCCGACGATGCCATATTCCAGCGCCTCGGCCACCTTGTAGACGCGGCTGAGGTCCTTGGCGTAGAAATAGGAGGCAAGGCCGAAGATCGTGTCGTTCGCCATGGCGATCACGTCGTCCACATCCTCGAACTTGAAGAGCGGCGCGAGGGGGCCGAAGGTCTCTTCCTTGGCGACCTTCATGTCCTGCGTCACGCCGGTCACGATGGTGGGCCCGAAGAAGTTGCCGCCCATATCGTCCTTGGCATTGCCCAGAATGATCTCGGCCCCGTTGTCGACCGCGTCCTTGATATGCTCTTGCACCTTGTCCGAGGCTTCGGGGTTGATGAGCGGGCCAAGGTCGGTGCCCTCTTCAAGGCCGTCGCCCACCTTCATCTGGCTCACGCGCTCCTTCAGCTTGGCCGCGAAGGCGTCATAGACACCCGTCTGCACATAGATCCGGTTCGCGCAGACGCAGGTCTGGCCGTTGTTGCGGAACTTGCACATGATCGCGCCCTCGACCGCCGCATCCAAATCGGCGTCGTCGAAGACGATGAAGGGCGCGTTGCCGCCCAGTTCCATCGAGCATTTCATCACCTGATCCGCGGCCTGTTTCAACAGGATGCGCCCGACCTCCGTGGAGCCGGTGAAGGTGAGCTTGCGCACGGCGGGGTTCTCGCAGAACTCCTTGCCCACGACGGAGGAGGAGGAGGATGGCACCACGTTGAACACGCCCGCCGGGATCCCTGCGCGTTCCGCGAGTACACCCATGACGATGGCCGACAGCGGCGTCTCCGCCGCCGGACGCGCCACAAAGGAACAGCCCGCCGCCAGCGCTGGCGCGGCTTTGCGGGTGATCATCGCGTTGGGGAAGTTCCACGGGGTGATCGAGGCCGCGACGCCGATGGGCTGTTTCATCACCATGATGCGCTTGTCGCGCTGGTGGCCGGGGATCATCTCGCCGTAGACGCGCTTGGCCTCTTCGCCGAAGAATTCAATGAAGGAGGCGCCATAGGCGATCTCGCCCTTGGCTTCGGCCAGCGGCTTGCCCTGTTCGGCGGTGAGGATGGTGCCCAGATCGTCTTGGTTCTCCATCATCAGGTCGAACCATTTGCGCAGCACGGCGGCGCGCTCTTTGCCGGTCCAAGCGGCCCAGTCCTTCTGCGCCTTCTCGGCTTGGGCAATCGCGCCCGCGACCTGCGCGCGGCTGAGGTCGGCGACCTGTGCGATGACATCGCCCCGCGCGGGATTGGTCACGTCAAATGTACCGTCGTCGCCTTCGACCCATTGGCCGCCAATATAGGCGCGGGTTTCAAGCAGGCTGGGGTCTTTCAGCAGTGATTTCAGATCCGTCTTAGCATCAGTCATGTCATCTCTCCGCTATTCTCTATAGCCTCCAAAGCAACAACGAGTATGATTGTCCAGTTAAGTTTGATCAAATCCGGGGTGGGAGACCCAAATGATGCTAGATGACGCCTATGCAAACGCTGCCTATATCGACGGGGCCGACGGCTTTCCGCCCCGCTGGGAAAAGGAGGCAGAGGCATTCCGCGCGTCATTGGGGGCGCGCGCGCAGCTTAACGTGCGCTATGGCCCTTCGGACCGTCAAAAGTTCGACTTTTTCCAGCCCGAGGGCGTGTCGCGCGGCACGGCGGTCTTCGTGCATGGTGGCTATTGGAAGGCTTTCGACAAGAGCTATTGGTCGCATCTGGCCGCCGGTCCGCTGGCGCGGGGCTATGCCGTGGCGGTGCCGTCCTATGACCTTTGCCCCGAGGTGCGCATTTCCGAGATTTCCACCCAGATCGCCGCGGCGCTGACCGAAGTGGCGAACCGCACGCAGGGCACCATCGTGTTGTCGGGCCATTCGGCGGGGGGGCATTTGGTGGCCCGCATGACCGACCCGCTGCTGCTGGGGGCCGAGGTGCGCGACCGGATCACGCGGATCGTGCCGATCTCCCCCGTGGCTGATCTGGCGCCCTTGTTGCAAACCGAAATGAACGACACTTTGCGGCTGGATGAGGCCGAAGCCGCCGCTGAAAGCCCGATCAAGATGACCCCGCCCCATGGTGTGGACGTCACCGTCTGGGTCGGCGCGGCGGAGCGGCCCGCCTTCCTCGAACAGGCCGAGAATTTCGCCCGCAGTTGGGGCGCGAAACATGTGGTGGCCGAGGGCAAGCACCATTTCGACGTGATCGATCCGCTGTCAGAGCCGGACAGCGACCTGACCAAAGCGCTGCTGGGCAGCTAAGGCCCGAATTTTGCGGCAAATGTCCCGCCTTATTGCGCGTAAGGCATTTGCCGCAGCGCCGCGGAAACACTATGTCAGAAGGGCAAAGGCCCCTGTCCGGCCGCGCGACCTAATGGAAAGGGCCGAAGATGAGAATCGTTAAATGGGTGTTCTGGGTGACCGTCTGGGTGCTGGTGGGGGCGTTCTTCCACTATACGCTGCCGCAGACCGATATCGTCCGCGTCACGGACACCTATGAAAAGCGGATCGACTTCGGCAACAATTCGATCTTCTGGTCCGGCTCATCGACCGATAGCGCTGGCCAAGCAGTCAACCGCGATGTTTTTTTCATCCAGACCCGGCGTGCCAAGGGCGATGTCATGGTCTACCGCAACGAAGACACCGGCTGGGGCTGGCCGCCCTATTTCAAGTTCGACACCGCCAACCTTCAGGCCGAGGCAGCCGATGCCCGCAGCACCACCGGCGCGCCGCAGTATTACGCGCTGAAACACTATGGCTGGCGCAGTGAGCTACTGTCGATCTACCCCAATGCCATCTCGCTCCGCCCGGTTGAGGGGCCGGAAGCGAGCAAGGGTATCCCCTTCGTAACCATCATCGTGCTGACCCTCGCCGCGGCGCTGTTCTATGCGATCTGGGTGCGCTGGCGGCGGTTCCGCCGGGCGCGGCTGGACCCCAAGATCGAGGCGATCGAGGATGACATCGCCGCGCGGCGGGGCCGCTTTGCCCGCTGGCGGGCCGAACGTCGCGCGCGGAAATAACCTCACCACGAACTGCAGGCGCTGAGCGGGGCAAGAAACGCCCTGCATTCAGCTAAATTCTGGTATTCCATCCTATATGGACATCATCCTCGTCACCACGGTCATCGCGTCGCTCTTTGTCGTCATCGGCTTGGCCGAGCCCTTGGCCGCGCGATTGCGACTGCCGTTCAGCGTGATCTTGGCGGTCGTCGGCATCCTCATCGGGGCTTCGGCGATCTTTTTCCTGCGCACTGATCTGACGGATGCGTTGAACCCGGTGGCGGCGGCCATTCTGGGGCTGCCGATCCGGTCGAACGTCTTCCTCTATGTCTTCCTGCCGACGCTGCTGTTTCAGGCGACACTGGGGATGAACCTGCGCCGCATGGTCGACGACTGGGTGCCCATTCTGGTGTTGGCGGTCGTGGCCGTGGTGGTGGCGACGGTCAGCATTGGCTACGCGTTGTTCTGGGTCAGTGCGATCCCGCTGGCGGCCTGTCTGCTGATCGGGGCCATCGTCTCGACCACGGACCCCTCGGCGGTGGTCTCGATCTTTCGGTCGATCTCGGCCCCGCGGCGGCTGGCGCGGATCATTGAGGGCGAGAGCCTGCTGAACGACGCCGCTGCCATCGCGCTTTTCGGTCTGTTCATGGGCTATGTCATGCTGGGCATTCCCGACCCGGAACTGGGCAGCGCGCTTGCGCAATTCCCGATGCTGATCGCAGGCGGGGCGCTGGTGGGCTGGCTGGGCGCGCGGATCGCGGTTTGGGTCATGGCGCTGTTTGCGCGGCATGAATTGGCGCAACAGTCGATCTCGGTCGCGCTGCCCTATCTGGCCTATATCGTGGCCGAGCAAAGCGTCGGCGCGTCGGGGGTGATTGCCGTGGTGGCGGCGGGGCTGACGCTGAACCTCACCGCGCCGGGGCGGCTGCCGCCGCAGGCGTTGACCAACCTGCGCGAGCTTTGGGACGTGCTGGCCCATTGGGCGGGGGCGCTGATCTTTATCCTCGCCGCCCTGCTGATCCCGCGGCTGCTTGAGGAAGTCCGGCTGGAGGATTTCTTTCTCATCGCCGTGGTCGTGGTGGCCGCCATTTTCGCCCGCGCGGTGATCCTTTTCGGCCTGCTGCCCCTGTTGACGGCGGCGAAGCTTTCGCCCGCGGTCGAGCGGCCCTACCGGGTGGCGATCCTCTGGGGCGGCTTGCGCGGGGCGGTCACCTTGGCGCTGGCGCTGGCGGTGACGGAAAGCGTGCGGGTGCCGGATGACATTCAGCGGATCGTGGGTATTCTGGCCACCGGCTTCACGCTCTTCACCCTGCTGGCCCAGGGTACGACGCTGCGCTGGATCATCGGGCGGCTGGGGCTGGATCAACTCTCGCCCATCGACCACGCCCTGTCGCGGCAGGTCATCGCCGTGGCCCTGCAGACCGTGCGCGAGGACGTGGCCCAAACGACCGAGAATTACGACCTGAACCGCGACATCGTCCGCTCTGAGGCGAAACGGTTTGGCGAGCGGCTTGAGACAGCGGTCAAGACCGCGGAGGAGGCGACCGATATCCTCGACCGCGACCGCATCGCGCTTGGGCTGATCGCGTTGGCGGGGCATGAGCGTGACACGATCCTTGCGCGGGTGCGCGAGCGGACGATCTCGGCCCGGATGGCCGATCTGGTGCTCTCGGATGCGGACCGGCTAATCGAAGGGGCGCGAACCCAAGGGCGCAGCGGCTATCAACGCGCGGCGCGGCGCAGCGTGGCCTATGGGCGCACTTTTCGCGCGGCGGCAGTGCTGCACGGGCGCTACGGCGTGTCGGGGCCGCTGGCGCGGATGACGGCGGACCGCTTTGAAATGCTGCTGTCGCAACGGTTGATCCTGCGGGATCTGGGCACTTTTATCGATGGCCGCATTCGCCGGATCCATGGGCGGCGGGTGGCCGAATTGCTGCACGACCTGTTGGCGCGCCGCATCGAAGGGATTGAAACCGCGCTGGAGGGGCTGCGCTTGCAGTATCCCGGCTATGCTGAGGAGTTGGAACGGCGTTTCATCCGCCGCACGGCACTGCGTTTGGAAGAGCGCGAATATACATTGATGCGCGAAGACGGTCTGTTTGGGGCCGAGGTCTATACCGCCTTGATGCAGGAACTGGCGACCCGGCGCACCGCGGCAGAGGGGCGGCCGGGCCTTGACCTTGCAGTGCGGCGCGGGGCTTTCATCGAGCAGTTTCCGCTGTTTGCGGATCTGGAGGAGGGCGCGCTCAAACGGCTGAGCCGGGCGCTCAAGACCCGCTATGTCGATATCGGCGACGTGGTTTTGCGCAAGGAAAGCCCCGCGCGCAGCGTGTTTTTCATCGCCTCAGGCGCTGTCGAATTGGAAAGCGCGGGTCAGACTTGGCGTTTGGGGCGGGGGGAGATGTTTGGCCAAATGGCCATCCTGACGAACCGCGTCCGCCGGGTGGATGTGCGCGCCATCGCGCCGACCACGCTTTTGGTTCTGGACGAGGACCGGTTCCGGCGCCTGCTGGAACGAAGCGCGGCCCTGCGCGAGGCGGTGCGTGCCAGTGCGGAGAAGCGCGGGATCGATCCGGTGGATCTGATCTCGGGCGGGCGGGGGTAGCTCGGCGCGTCAAACGTTGGGGGGCGTTTGGGGCGGTGTTGTGCAGGGTATTTGAGAAAGGATGAAGATAGGGGGGTGCGGCCGGTAGAGGCGGCCGCACCTTTGGCTGGGGTTAGTCGTCGGGGGTGATTTCGCCGGTGGTGGCGTCGATCAGTAGTTCGCGTTCGCCGGTGGCGTCGGTCAGTTCGACTTCATAAACCATGCGGTCATCTTCATCGTCGAGCGAGACTTCCTCGATCCGTGTGCCGTCTTGGCCTTCCAGCTCGGTCAGCGCGGTCATCAGCACTTCGCGGGCCGTGCCAGCGACGCGCAACTCGTCCTCTTGGAAGAGGCCGCTGAGGAAGCTTGTGAGTTGCTCTTCGGACTGCTTCATCACATCGCCGGTGGCGGCATTGACGGTGACTTCGTACACGGATTCGCGGCGGACGAGGTCGATCTCATAGACCAGCGCGTCGCCTTCGGTTTCGATTTCGGCTTCCAGCACGCCGCCGTCGATGCTGCTTTGCGCGGATTTGATGGCTTGGGACATGCTGATGCGCTCAGCCTTGGGGGCAGTCTCTTGCGCGAAGAGGGCTGCGGGGGCGAGCAGGAGCGATGTGGCGAGGGCGGTGAGCTTATGTGTCATGGAAAAACCTCTTGCGTTGTGGTGCGTCGGGCCGCGTGGCGGCGTTCTTGGTTCAACGCTTGGCGCGGGGGGCTGTTCCGGACGGTAGGGGCGGGCGGCGCTAATCTGCGAAGAGGCCTGCGGGCTGGACGATCGCGCGGGCCTCGCCTTCGGTCAGCTTGAGGAAGTGGGCGAGGGCTGCGGCGTTGGTTTCGGGGTTGGCGTATTCGGAGAGGCGGCTGTAGTTTGCGAATTGGGCATCGCGGATTTGGTCGACCTCATGCAGCATGTTCCCGCGGATCGTAGGGAGCAGGCGGGACAGGTTTTCTTGCGATGTTTGCGCGCCGCTCAGGCCGATGCGCCGGGCGTGGCCGCTGAGATAGGCGTCGGTCAGTTTGCATTCGACTTCGAGCATGCGCACCTGCGCGCGGTCCGAGGCGAAATCGCGCAGCAGGTCAAGGTTCGACGTGTCGATGCAGACGATCAGCCGCGTGCTGTCGTAGTAGTCGTAGAGCATCCGCATCAGGGCGCGGCGGTGGCGGGTGCGTTTTTCCAGCGTGGTTTGAATGCCGCCGAGGTCGGGCAGAGGGGTGTCTTCTTCGTTGAAGAGGAAATCCACCGCCGGGAGGCCGGTTTGCTGGCGTATCCGTCCCACGAGCCGTTTTGCCACATGCCATTTCTTGGCGATGATGATCAGCAGTTCACGTTCGCGGCCAAGGCTGGATTCCCTCTCCCAAAAGCGGGGGGCGAAGCGGCGGCCAATGCGGCCCCGCGCGGTGAGGAATTCGAACAGGTTGCGGCCTTCGTCGCTGATCTGGAAAGGCACCCCTTGGGCGGCATAGAGCAGGCCGAGGCGGCGTTTGAGGTCCAGTGCCTCGGGGCTGATTTTGCGGGCGAAGAGGTGGTTCTGGCCGAGCAGCAGGTCATAGTGGTCATTGTAGAAGGTGACCGGCATGCCGTAGTCGGAAAACAGCAGAAAGGTCAGGCTGCGGTTGGCGATTTCACCTTCGGGGACGAGGTGGCGCACGAGGGTTTGAAAGAAGGTCTCATCTGGGATCCAAGTGCTGCGGAAAAAGCGGATGACATCGGGGCGTTCGTGGCTGAATGCCATCAGCGCCTCCACGGTGCGGCGGCGCAGGCACCACCATTGGCTGCCGATCTGCACCTGAAGGTCGGCAGGGATCTTGCGGGTCAGGCCGAGACGCTTTTGCGCCTCGAACATTGCGTAGAAGCGTTTGCGTTGTGTGCGTTCGTTGAACCAATGGCGATAGATCAGCCGCTCTTCTTTCCAGCCGGTCTTGATCCAATCGCTTTCGAAGTAATCCACGCTTTCGATGAAGTCGGTGTCATTCTCATCGAGGAACCGATGCGCGTATTCGGCGGATTTGATCGCCATGCAATCGCCAGAGAGCAGGTAGAAATGCGTGGCGCGCGGGAAGGCTTCCATCGCGGCGGTAAGCGTGTCGAGCGTGGCTTGCACCAGTGACCATTCGCCCCAGCCGCAGCGGATGCGTTTGCGCGGGAAGGCGACGTTGGGGTTGTCGCGCAGGGCCGCGGTGACCTGGGCGTAGTCTTCGGCGCTGGCGGAGGCGTCGAAATGGATCGCCATGTAATCGCCCACGGCGGTCAGCCGCTCGGCTTGCCGGATGATGGCCTCCGGATCCTTGTGGCACAGCAGGATATAGGCAATTTTCGCCATGCAGGATACCGAATGTCCTTGTCGCGGCCCGCTTGCATCGGCCTTTTGTCGTGGATCACCTTTCTAGTTAATCCTGAAGACCGATTGAATAAACAGCATTTCTTTGCTTTTTTGCACCGAGGTCTGACTGTTGCTTAAAACAGCCAGCGCCAGCAGGAGGCAGGACGCGCATGGGTTTTCCCGGAACATGGATGACGGAAAGTGAGAGCATGGTGTACCGCGTGGTGCCAAAATGCGCCTGTTCGACCATCGGCCAGATCATGTATTATTCCGATCATGGCGAATTTTTTGACGGCGACATCCATGATGCCAAATCAGGCATTCATAAATGGGCCTTGGATGGGTCGCAGGGGCCGATCACCGAGAATGTGACGGCGCGCAAGTCCTATGCCTTTACCTGCGTGCGCAACCCTTACACGCGAATCCTGTCGTCTTTCTTTGACAAGATTTGCGGCATTCAGCGCAACGGGCGGCGCTATCGCGGCAATCTGGTGCCGCTGCTGGTGCAGAAATACGGGATCGACGTGGGCGGTGAGGACGGCAAGGAGGAGTTCGACCAGATCGCGAGCTTCCGGCGGTTCCTGCTGTTTGCCCGCGATACCATTCGTTGGCGGCGGCCAATGGACCCGGACATTCATTGGTCGGCGGTCTCGGGCCATGTCAGCACCTTTATCGTCAATGGCGGCACCTACGACCAGATCTTCTGGACCGAGCGGTTCAACGATGGGATGCAGCAGGTGCTTGATGCCGTGGACACGCCGCACCCTGTCGATCTGGCGGCGATCCCGCGCTTTAACGAGAGTGAGGGCCATGGGCCCAAGCGGGCGCATCCGGTCGAGGATTACTTTGACGATCTGTCGATGCATCTGATGCGCGAGATCTACAAACGCGACTTCGATCTGTTCAAATATGACTTTGACAACCCCGGCAATAAGCACCCCCTGGGGGAGATCGATTTGGATGAGGTGCACGCCAAACTCGGTGACTGAGCGGCAGCATCTTGCACCGGGGCGGGGGGCGCTCTACATGCTTTGGCATGTCACAGGTCAAATCCAGTTCCAAATCCGATCCGAATTACAAGGTGATCGCCGAAAACCGCCGCGCGCGGTTTGATTACGCGATCGAAGAAGACATCGAATGCGGTATTATCCTTGAGGGATCCGAGGTGAAATCCCTACGCGAAGGCGGGGCGAATATTGCCGAGAGTTACGCTGCCGTAGAGGATGGCGAACTGTGGTTGGTGAACTCCTATGTGGCGCCCTACAAGCAGGCCAAGACCTTTCAGCATGAAGAACGGCGCCGGCGCAAACTGCTGGTCAGCCGCAAGGAATTGGCCGATCTGTGGAACGCGACGCAGCGCAAGGGCATGACGCTGGTGCCCTTGGTGATGTATTTCAACCATCGCGGCATGGCGAAGATCAAGATCGGCGTGGCCAAGGGTAAGAAGCTGCATGACAAGCGCGAGACGGCGGCCAAGCGCGATTGGTCGCGGCAGAAGCAGCGGTTGCTGAAAGATCACGGGTAGGTTTCGCTTCGACCGAGATTACCACCGGCCCGGAATGAAGCCGCAGGCGCCGGGCCATCGCCTGCCCGCCCGTCTCGCCAAAGGCGTGCCAGATTATACTAGGCGCACCTTTGGTGCGACCGGGTAGGCGATTTGGCGAGGCTGGGCGTGACCTCGTGAGCGCACATCGAAGCTGAACCATAAAGTGGCATGTGGCACCGTCACATCGCCCACCCGCGGGCAGGCGATGGTCCTCAGCACGCCTCACCGCCCCCCTTCCACTTGCCAGCATCCCCCGCCGGTTATAGGCATGGGCAACGCCCGCGACGAAGGAGGCCCCCATGGCCGACGATCCCAAGACATTGGTTTCAACCGATTGGTTGGCTCAGCATCTGAAAGACCCGGACCTGCGCATCCTTGATGCCTCGTGGTATCTGCCCGACGCCGGGCGCGATCCGAAGGCGGAGTATGACGCCGCGCACATCCCCGGCGCGCGCTTTTTCGACATCGACGATATCTCGGACGCGCGTTCGGACCTGCCGCATATGGCCCCGCCGATCGAGAAATTCATGTCGCGGCTGCGCGCCATGGGCGTGGGTGACGGGCATCAGGTGGTGGTCTATGACGGCGCGGGGCTGATGTCCGCCGCGCGGGTCTGGTGGCTGTTCCGCCTGATGGGGCAGGAAAATGTCGCCGTTCTGGATGGCGGGTTGCCGAAATGGCAGGCCGAGGGGCGCGAGACCGAAGACATGCCCCCCGTGCCGCGCGACCGCCATATGACCGTGCGCTTCCAGAACCAATTGGTGCGCGATGTGACACAGGTGGCCCATGCCTCCAAACTCGGCGATCCGCAGATCGTCGACGCCCGTGCCGCAGCACGTTTCCGCGGCGATGCGCCTGAACCGCGCGAGGGGCTGCGCGCAGGCCATATTCCCGGCGCGCGTAACGTGCCCTTCACCGAATTGCTCAACGACGACAAGACGATGAAAACCCCCGAAGAGACCCGCGCCATTTTCGAGGCGGCGGGCGTGGACCTGTCGAAACCCGTCATCACCTCCTGCGGCTCGGGCATCACCGCCGCCGTGCTGGCGCTGGCGCTGGAGCGGCTGGGCCACCGCAAATGGTCGCTCTACGATGGCTCATGGGCGGAATGGGGAATGTTCCCCACCGTGCCCGTGGCCACTGGCGCGGCTTAATCCTTTACCGTTACCTTCCAACCGGAGAACCCAATGTTCGAGACGCTCAAGGCGCAACCCGCCGATAAGATCCTCGCCCTTGTACAGGCCTACCGCGAAGACCCGCGCGACACGAAGATCGACCTCGGCGTCGGTGTCTACAAAGACGCCAGCGGCAACACCCCGGTGATGCGCGCCGTCAAAGCCGCGGAGCAGCGCATCTGGGAAAACCAAGACACCAAGGTCTACACCGGTCTGGCTGGCGATCCGACCTATACCAATGCGATGGCTGCGCTCGTTCTGGGCGATGCCGTGCCGCGCGGCGCGATTGCCGCTGCCGCCACCCCCGGTGGCACCGGTGCCGTGCGTCAGGCCTTTGAACTGGTGCGTATGGCCAACCCCGAAGCGCGCGTTTTCGTTTCTGATCCGACATGGCCGAACCACCTGTCGATCCTGTCCTATCTGGGCATGGAAGTGGTGAACTACCGCTATTTCGACAGCGCGACCGGCGGCGTGAACTTCGACGGCATGATCGAAGACCTCAAGACCGCCAAGAAAGGCGATGTGGTCCTGCTGCACGGCTGCTGCCACAACCCCACGGGCGCGAACCTCAACAGCGCGGAGTGGGACGCGGTGATCGAAGTGCTGCAAAGCACCGGCGCCGTGCCGATGATCGACATCGCCTATCAGGGCTTTGGCGACGGGTTGGAGGCGGATGCCGCTGCGACGCGCAAAGTGGCCGCCTCGGTGCCGGAATGCCTGATCGCGGCAAGCTGCTCTAAGAACTTCGGCATCTACCGCGAACGGACCGGCATTCTGATGCTGGTGGCCGCCGAGGCGGCGCAGGGGCTGAACCAAGCCACTTTGGCCTTCCTCAACCGCCAGAACTACAGCTTCCCGCCCGATCACGGCGCGCGGATCGTGTCGACCATCCTGACCGATGATGAGCTCAAGGCCGATTGGATGGCCGAGCTTGAGGATGTTCGCAACGCCATGCTGGGTCTGCGTGAGCAACTGGCGGGTGAGTTGCAGAAACTTTCCGGGTCGGACCGCTTTGGCTTCCTCGCCCAGCACCGGGGCATGTTCTCGCGGCTTGGCACCACGCCGGATAAGGTCGACGCGCTGCGTGAGAAACATGGCATCTATATGGTCGGCGACAGCCGTATGAACATTGCCGGGCTGAATCAAAACAGCGTGCCGATCCTCGCCCGTGCGATCATCGACGTCGGTATCTAATCGCGCTCCGGGCCGCGCATGTCGCGGCCCGGTCAGCCTTCGATTGTTGCGGAACAATCGCCCTATGCCTCTATTCTGGCCTCTTTTAATCAAAACTTGGTCGAAATGGCATGTTTGGATAGCTTGAGTGAAAACTCAGGGTCGGGCCAATTTTAGAATCATTCTTACAGTGCATCCGCTTGGATGTGAGCTTGCCAGCGGTAGAGCTGGTGATCGTGACAGCCACGCTTGTCACCGTGTTGGGCTATTGGGTGCGTGGGCACAGCAGCCTACCCGGTAAACATTGGTTTTTGCTGGCCATTCTGGCCATGGACCTCTGGCTTCTGTCGGTCGGGGTCGAGCTTTCCGCCACCTCTGCCGCCTGCGCCTTTGGGGTCAGCCGTTGGGCGTGGATCGGCTTTGTGCTGCTGCCGACCTTCTGGGCTTTTTTCCTCTATGAATATGCGCTTGGGGCCAAGGTGCCGCGATGGCTCGTGCCGCTTTGCGCGGGGCTTGCGCCTGCGCTGATCACCCTCGCCGCGGTGACGAGCGGCTGGCATGAGACATTCTATGGCCCCGAAACCAAGTGGTTGCTGAGCGCAGAGGGGGCCTATGTCCAATCCGACCACGGCCCGCTGTTCTTCATCGCGATCACCTATCTTTACATGGTCATCATGGCGGCGGCGGTCGTGGCGGGGCGGGCGGTGCGTTCGGCCAACCCCGCAGTGCGCAGCTTTTTCCTCAAGCTTTTTGCCGCGACGCTGATCCCCATGGTGGCCAATCTGGCCTATATCTTGGGCGGCATCACCCTGTTCAATACCGATCCGACGCCTTTCTCATTCGCGCTTTCGCTGACGCTGGTGGTCTGGCTGGTGGCCGATAATCGCTGGATCGACGTGAACGCAATCGCGCGCGAGCTGTTGTTCTACAACAGCACCGATCCGGTTTTCGTGGTCGACCCGAGCGGCGCTGCGATTGAGACCAATCCAGCCGCCGCCGACCTCTTGCGCCGGGAGGCCGATCCCGAGGCCCCGCTGAGCGCCTTTGGGGAGTTGGGGCCGATCATCCGCTATCTCGCGGCCCATGGCGGCCTACCCGATGTGACCGATATCCAACTGGGTCACCGCCATTTCGCCGTGCGCGCCCATGCGATTTCTCTGGGGGCGGGGCAAAAACAGGTGGGCTGGGCCGTGGCGCTTTTGGATGTGACCGTGCAAAAGATCGCCGCCGAAAAGGCCATCGCCGCCGAGCAGATGCAGGCGCAGTTCCTCGCCACGGTCAGCCATGAGCTGCGCACCCCGCTGACGGTCATTAACGGCGCGCTTGGCCTGTTGTCGCAGGGCGGGGCCAAGGTGAGCGATGCGCAAAAGGCGCGTCTGCTGGCAAAGGCCGCAGGTAGCTCCGAGACGCTGACGACCTTGGTCAATGATCTGATCGACACCCAAAGCCTCAGCAGTGCCGAGTTCAGCATCGACCTGCAGCCTGCCGCTCTCGCCCCGCTGGTGCAAAAGGCCGTGGTCCGGGCGGAGAGCCTGCAACCGGAGAAGGATATACGCTTCCGTTGCGAGATGCCCGAGGCGGTGCTGACGGTCCAAGCCGATGCAGAGCGGTTGGGGCAGGTCTTTGGCAACGTGCTGTCGAACGCGGTGAAATTCTCTGCCCCGGGCGGGCAGGTGGAGGTTAGCCTTCAGCAGTCCGAAGGCATGGCGCATGTGCAGGTCAGCGACAGCGGCTGTGGCATCCCGCCGGGCGCGGAAGAGCAGGTCTTTGCGCCCTTTTCGCAGGTCGATGGCTCCGACACCAAGGTCGCCTATGGCAGCGGTCTGGGGATGCATATCACCCGGCAGATTCTGGACCGACACGGCGGCAGCATCCGCTATGTCAGCGCCCCGGGTGTCGGCACGACCTTTACCATTTCTTTACCTCTAGTGGCCTAACGCAAACCGCCCGGCCATTGCGGGCCGGGCGGTCGATTGTTTGGCGATGTCGCCGGGGCTTAGCCCTTGGCGAACTCGGGGTAGGCTTCCATGCCCAGTTCGGACATGTCCAGACCGGTGATCTCGGCCTCTTCGCTGACACGGATGCCACCGGCGGTTTTAAGGATCAGCCAGACGACGAAGCTGACGATGAAGACAAAGAGGCCAACCGCGGCGAAGCCGATGATCTGTGTGACGAAGGATGTGCCTTCGGTATAGACCGGCACGACCAGCGTGCCCCAGAAACCGGCGATCAGGTGAACCGGGATCGCGCCGACCACATCGTCGATCTTGAACTTGTCGAGCATCGGCACGGTCAGCACCACGATGACACCGCCCACGGCACCGATCCAAAGCGCACCAAACAGCGTCGGGTCAAGCGGCCCTGCAGTGATCGAGACGAGACCGGCCAGCGCGCCGTTCAGCACCATGGTCAGGTCGACTTTCTTGTACATCACCTGCGTCAGGATCAGCGCGGCGACGGCACCGGCAGCAGCGGCCATGTTGGTGTTTGCAAAGATCTGCGCCACGGCGTCCACGTCTTCGATGGTGCCCATGGCAAGCTGCGACGCACCGTTAAAGCCGAACCAGCCCATCCACAGGATGAACGTGCCCAAAGTGGCGAGGGCAAGGTTGGAACCCGGCATCGGCACAACGCGGCCATCCTTGCCGTATTTACCCAAACGCGGCCCCAGGACGATGGCCCCGGCGAGGGCGGCAAAGCCACCAGCGGCGTGCACGAGGGTCGAGCCGGCGAAGTCGCTGAAGCCCATGGCGGAAAGGAAACCGCCGCCCCACTGCCAGGACGCTTCGATCGGGTAGATGAAGCCGGTCAGCACGACCACGAAGATCAGGAAGGGCCACAGCTTGATCCGCTCGGCCAGTGCACCCGACACGATGGAGGCGGTGGTGGCGCAGAACATCAGCTGAAAGAAGAAGTCGGAGGCGTTGGAATAGCCGCCTGCGTCGATCTCGGTCTTGATATCCTTGGTCGCGAAGGTGCCAAAGACGCCTTCCATGATCCAATTGCCGTCACCGGGATACATGATGTTGTAGCCCACCAGCCAATACATGACCGCGGCAAGCGCAAAGAGGCCCATGTTCTTGGTCAGCTGCGTGGTGACGTTCTTGGAACGCACCAGCCCCGCTTCCAGCATGGCGAAACCCGCCGCCATCCAGAAGACGAGGAAACCGCCGATCAGGAAAAGCAGGGTGTTGAAGATGAAGGTCGTATCCGCCAGCGTCGCGTATTCCGCGTCCTGTGCCAGCGCCAGCCCGGGCAGGGCGCTGACCGCCGCTGCGAGGGGAAGTATTAAGATGGGTTTCATATGGTCGTTTCCTGTCTGCGGGTCCGAATGCGTGCTTACCGAAGCGGGCGGCTGCCCGTGCAGCATGAGAAAACCGGATATCGGGCGCTCTTGGACAGGTTTGCCTGCCATACTTGCGCCATTGCGTGGCAGTGCCGCCTAAAAAGCGGGCGCAGGCTGGAATCTGCCTATAAATTAATCAGACATTTGACGACGATTGGACCTTGCAGCGCTAAACAAACCGCTGCAGTCAGGCTAAAGTGGCGAAAAATAGGGCCGAGCAGGCGATATTATGACCGACAAGAACAAGCGCAAACGCCCTTTGGTGGCCGACAAGCGGTATCCCGGGAAGGCCAAACCCAAGGCCAAGACCGCAGCGCGGGGCAAACCGGCCACGCGCAAGGCCGCGCCCGCCCGCCGCAAAGCCGCCCGTCCCAAACGCCCCCGGCGCGGCGGTATCCTTGGCTTTTTTGCGGGGGTGGCCCGTTGGATTTGGCGGCTGATCTGGACCATCACATGGCGGGTGAGCCTTGTGGTCTTCCTCGTCCTCGCCTTGGCCGTTGGCTATATCTACACCACGATCCCGCCCCTCGAAGCGTTGTTGGATGGCCGCGCGCGCGGGTCTGTCACTATGCTTGACCGTGAGGGAGAGGTCTTTGCATGGCGCGGCGATCAGTTCGGCGGCGTGGTTTCAGCGGAATCGGTCTCTAGACATCTGAGAAACGCGGTCATCGCCACCGAGGATAAGCGATTCTATCGCCATCTGGGCGTCAGCCCGCGGGGCATCGCCTCGGCTGTGCGCATCAACCTGAGCGAGGGGCGCGGGCCGCTTTCCGGCCACGGCGGTTCGACCATCACCCAGCAGACAGCCAAACTGCTTTGTCTGGGCGAGCCCTATGACCCCAGCAGCGGCATGACGGAAAAGGAATATGAGGCGGAATGCCGTCGTTCGTCCTTGGGTCGCAAGGCCAAGGAAGCGCTCTTTGCCATCGCGATGGAGTTGAAATACACCAAGAACGACATCCTCTCGATCTACCTTAACCGCGCCTATATGGGCGGCGGTGCCTTTGGGGCGGAGGCCGCGGCGCAGCGGTTCTTCGGCAAGCCCGCAGCGGCCCTCTCGCCCGCCGAAGGCGCGATGCTGGCCGGTCTTTTGACCGCGCCCACGACGCTTTCGCCCACCAACAATCTGGACCGGTCGCAAAGCCGCGCCGCCACGGTGATCCGCCTGATGGAAGAGCAGGGCTATCTCTCTGCCGCCGAGGCTGATGAGGCCATCGCCAACCCCGCGCAACTGTCCGAGGCGGCAGAGGCCGAGGCGGGCGGTTATTTCGCCGACTGGGTCATGTCCTCGGGGCCCGAATTCTTTACCCGCAACACCACCGAAGATGTGATCATCAAGACCACCCTCGATCAGCGCATCCAGCGCGCAGCCGAGGAAGGTTTGAAATGGGTGTTCGAGAATAAGGTCCGCGAAGGCTCCAAGGCGCAGGCGGCGATCGTGGTGATGTCTTCTGATGGCGCGGTGCGTGCGCTTGTGGGCGGGCGCAAGACCAAGGTCGCGGGCGCCTTCAATCGCGCCACGCAGGCGATGCGTCAGACCGGCTCGGCCTTCAAACCCTTCATCTATGCCGCGGCGCTCGATCTGGGCTATTCGCCCGATGACATCATCGTGGATGAGCCCTATTGCCTGAACATACCCGGCTCGGGACAATGGTGCCCCAAGAACTACACCAAGAGTTTCAAGGGGCCGGTGACCCTGACCGAGGCGCTGAAAAGCTCGCTGAACATTCCGGCGGTGAAAGTCTCGGAAAGCGTGGGCCGCGAAACGGTGAGTTCGGTCGCCACGCAGTTCGGCATCAAAAGCGATCTGGCCGCTGGTCCGGCGCTGGCGCTTGGCGCATCAGAGAGCACCCTGCTTGAAATGACCGGCGCCTATGCCGGTATCCTCAACGGCGGCTCATCGGTGACGCCCTATGGGTTGGTCGACCTGCGCCTTCTGGGCGAGACGGAGCCGCTGATGGGCACCGGCGGCGGCATCAACGAACGTGTGATCCAAGAAGATGCCGCACGCCAGTTGGTCTATATGATGGAAAAGGTGATCTCTGAAGGGACCGGCCAGCGCGCCAAGTTTGGCGGGCGGCAATTGGCGGGCAAGACCGGCACCACCTCGGCCAACAAAGATGCCTGGTTCGTGGGCTTCTCGGCGGATTATGTGGCCGGGGTCTGGATGGGCTATGACGACAACACGCCGCTCACCGGGGTCACGGGCGGGGGCCTGCCCGCAGAGATCTGGCGCGAAACCATGAGCCGCGTGCATGAGGGGATGCCCCTCAAGGAGTTACCGATGCAGGCGCCCGCCCCGCCCAGCAACCTGAGCGAGGCACAGCCCGAACCGCAGCCACAGCCGCAACCCCAAGGCGGTGGCAACCAAGGCGGCGGCGCGGACAATGTGATCGACAGGGTTCTGCGCGATATCTTTGGCGGCGGCAGCAGCGGCAGCGGGGCCAGCGCGCCCGCGCCGAACTTCCTCGACCGCTGAGGCGGTCGGGGGCGGGCCGAAAAATCAATAGCATTGGGTTGTTAAACTCAGTATCAATTCCCCAAAGGCGGGAAGGTGCTGCGCGCGTGGCGGGCAGCGTTGAAGGGGTTTGATGCAAAGCGATGTGGTGAACAGGGGGCTGTCCGAGCTGCGTCGCGTGCGCAGGCGCAGCCGCGGGCTTTATTGGGCGGTGGCCTTGTTCAGCCTTTTTGCCAATATGCTCATGCTCACCGGCCCGCTCTATATGTTGCAGGTCTATGACCGCGTGCTCGGCTCAGGGTCAGAGGAAACGCTGATCGCCCTCTCGGTTCTCGTCGTCTTTCTCTATGCGGTGATGGGGCTTTTGGATTACACGCGCGGTCGGATCATGGCGCGGGTGGGGGCGCGGTTTCAATCCGATCTCGACCGGCGGGTGTTCGACGCGGTGGTGCGCAAATCCGCCGTGGCCCCGGATGTGAAAACCAACGCGGGCCTTGCCGATCTCGAAGCCGTGCAGCGCCTCATGACCTCCCCGGTGCTGATGGCCGCCTTTGACGCGCCATGGACGCCGATCTTCTTTGCCGCGATCTTTCTGTTCCACCCGATGTTGGGCTGGCTGGCCTTGGGCGGTGCCGCCGTGCTGGTGGCAATCGCGGTGGCCAATCAAATGCTGTCGCGCGAAAGCCAAGCCCGGGCTGGCATCTCGGGGCAGGCGGCGGATGCCATGTCGGGCCAGATCAGGGTCGAGGCCGAGATGGTGCAGGCCATGGGGATGCGCGATGCCGCCTTTACCCGCTGGCAGCAGGCCCGGGGGCAGACGCTGGCGCAGCAGGTGAAATCGACCGACGTGGGCGGCACCTTTACCGCGATGACCAAGACGCTGCGGCTGTTTCTGCAATCCGCCATGCTGGGCCTCGGCGCTTGGCTGGTCTTGAAAAACCAGATGACGCCGGGCGCGATGATCGCAGGCTCGATCCTCTTGGGCCGGGCGCTGGCGCCGGTGGAACTGGCGTTGAACCAATGGCCGGTCGTGCAGCGGGGCCGGGCCGGTTGGGCCAATTTGGCGCAGCTTCTGGGGGCGGTGGGGGAGGAGCCCGCGCGCACTGCCCTACCACAGCCTAAGGCAAAACTCGCCGCAAAAGCGCTGACCGTCGTGGCGCCGGGTGAGAAACAGGCGGCGCTCAAGTCGATCAACTTCACCGTTGAGCCGGGGCAGGCGGTTGGCGTGATCGGCCCCTCGGGGGCGGGGAAATCGACCTTGGCCCGCACGCTCACCGGGGTTTGGCCGCCTGCGGGCGGGTCTATCCGCCTCGACGGGGCCGCGCTGGAGCATTACGGGAGCGAGACCTTGGGGCGGCATATCGGATATCTGCCGCAGCGCGTTCAGTTGTTCGACGGCACCATTGCCGAAAATATCGCCCGCCTCTCCCCCAATCCTGACGACGCCAAAGTGGTCAAGGCGGCCAAGATGGCGGCGGCCCATGAGATGATTCTCGAATTCCCGCAAGGCTATGACACGCCCATCCGCGCGGGGCAGGTGCGGCTTTCAGGCGGGCAGATGCAGCGGATCGGGCTGGCGCGTGCGCTTTATGATGACCCGGTGATCGTTGTGCTGGATGAGCCGAACTCGAACCTCGACAATACCGGCTCTCAGGCGCTGAACCACGCGATCCGACAGATGAAGGCCAGCGGGCGGTCCGTGCTGATCATGGCGCATCGTCCGGCGGCCATTCAGGAATGCGACACGCTGCTGGTGCTGGATAACGGCATGCGCAAAGCCTTTGGCCCCAAGGATGAGGTGCTGGCCGGGATGGTGCAAAACCACCGCGAGATTCAGAAAGCGCCCGCGCGCTCGGGAGGCGTGGTATGAACGCCCGCGAGGACAAGCGCTGGTCGGCGAGGCGGCCCCTGATCCTTGGGTTCATCGGGCTGCTCCTGCTCTTCGGCGGTTTCGGCACATGGGCGGTGACCAGCCAAATCGCCGGGGCGGTCGTGGCCTCGGGCCGGATCGAAGTCGACCGCAACCGGCAGATCGTCCAGCATGAGACCGGCGGTGTCGTGGCCGACATCCTTGTGGATGAGGGCGACAGCGTCGCTGCCGGGGATGTGCTGCTGCGGCTGGATGCGGAGCAGTTGACCTCGCAATTGGCCATCGTCGAGGGGCAGCTTTACGAGCTTATGGCTCGGCGTGGGCGGCTCGAAGCGCAGCGCGATGAGGTCGAGACGGTCACATTTGACGAAGAGTTGCTGACCGCCGGGGCGACGAACCCTGACGTGCAGGAATTGGTGGACGGGCAGCGCAACCTCTTTGACGCGCGCCGCGTCAGCGTGGCGCAAGAGCTTGAGCAATTGGGCAAACGCCGGGCGCAGATCAACGCGCAAATCCGCGGGGTCGACGCGCAGGAGGCCGCGCTTTCGCGGCAGTTGGAGTTGATCGAAGAGGAATTGGCCAACCAGCAATCGCTGCTGGACCGGGGCCTGACGCAGGCCTCCGCCGTGCTGACCCTCATGCGCGAACAGGCCCGCCTGCGCGGCCAGATCGGAGAGCTGTCGGCGCAAAAGGCGCAGTCGCAAGAGCGGGTGACAGAGATCGACATCGAACGGCTCAAACTGCGCTCCGCCGGGCGGGAAGAGGCGATCACTCAACTGCGCGATCTACGCTACCGTGAGTTGGAGATGGCCGAGCAGCGCCGCGCGCTTAGGGCCGAGATCGACCGCCTTGATATCCGCGCGCCGGTGTCGGGGGTGATCTATGGCATGCAGGTGCAAACCCCGCGTTCCGTCGTCCGCGCGGCGGAGCCGCTGATGTATCTCGTCCCGCAGGACCGTCCGCTGATCATCGCCTCGCAGGTGCAGACCATTCACATTGATCAGGTCGCCGTGGGCCAAGAGGTGAACCTGCGTCTTTCGGCGCTGAACCAGCGCACCACGCCGGAACTGGTGGGCAAGGTCCTTCAGGTCTCTGCCGACTCCATCGAGGATGACGCCACCGGTCAGAGCTATTACCGGGCCGAGATCGCGCTGAACCCCGGTGAGACGGATAAGCTGGAGGAGGGCACCATTCTCCTCCCCGGCATGCCGGTCGAGGCCTTTATCCGCACCGGGGAGCGCTCTCCCATGGCCTATTTGCTGAAACCGATGGCCGACTATTTCGCCCGCGCCTTCCGCGAAAGCTGAGGCGGGGCAGGTGGCAAAGGGGCTTTCCCTTGGCGCGGCGGGCGGTTAGCGTCCGCCCAGAACCGCAACCAAAGGAAGCCCGTCATGTCCCTGACCGCCCGCCTTGCCGAACTCGGCATCACCCTGCCCGACGCGCCCGCACCCGCCGCGAACTACGTGCCCTTCGTGGTCACCGGCAATACCGTCTATGTCTCGGGCCAGATCTCCAACGGGCCGGATGGGTTGATCACCGGGCGTTTGGGCGCTGATATGGATGTCGACGCCGGTGCCGCCGCCGCGCGCAGCTGTGCGCTGAGCCTTCTGGCGCAGGTCCGCGCCGCCTGTGATGGCGATCTGGACCGGCTCAAGCGTGTGGTGAAATTGACCGGCTTCGTGAACTCCACCGCCGATTTCACCGACCAGCCCAAGGTGATCAACGGCGCCTCCGATTTCATGGTCGAGGCGTTGGGCGATGCGGGCCGTCACGCCCGCTCGGCGGTCTCTGCCGCGTCGCTGCCGCTGGGTGTCGCCGTCGAAATCGAAGGCATCTTTGAGATCGAATGACCCTTCCTGCCGCCTTTTTGAACATTCCGCTGGCGCATCGCGCGCTGCATGACCTTGCCGCCGGACGGCCCGAAAACAGCCGCGCCGCCGTGTGCGCGGCTGTCGATGCGGGGCTAGGCATCGAGATCGACCTGCAACTCAGCGCCGATGGCAAGCCGATGGTGTTCCACGATTACGGGTTGGAGCGGCTGACGGAAGAGCAGGGCGCGGTTCGGCTGCGCGACGCAAGTGCCCTTGCCACGATCCCGCTGAAGGGTGGTGATGAGGGGATTCCGACGCTTGAGGACATCCTCGACCTCGTTGCCGGGCGCGTGCCGCTCTTGGTGGAGTTCAAGGATCAGGACGGTGCCATGGGGCCGGATGTCGGTGCGCTTGAGGCCGCCGCGGCGGAACTGCTTGGCCGCTACCGGGGTGATCTGGCGGTCATGTCCTTCAACCCGCATTCGGTGCGCGCGCTGGCCCGGCTTTTGCCCGAGGTGCCGCGCGGCCTGACCACCAGCGCCTATCGCCCCGATGAATGGCCGCTGCCCGAAGCGACCTGTGACCGGCTGCGCGAAATTCCCGATTACGCCGACAGCGGATCCTGTTTCATCAGCCATGAGGCGGACGATCTGAACCGCCCCCGCGTGGCGGAACTGAAAGCAGAAGGGGCGGCGGTGCTCTGCTGGACGATCCGCAGTCAAGCGGAGGAAGAGATCGCGCGTCAGGTGGCGCAGAACGTGACCTTTGAGGATTATCTGCCGCGCCCTTGATCTGCGAGGCCGAGGCCACACATAGGACGCAAGGCAGGCAAGGCTCAGATGAACGCGCAGGAAATCGAGATTACCGTGGTGCCGGAATTGGCGCAGATCGGCCAAGAGGATTGGGACGCCTGCGCCTGTCCCGAGGCCGCGGATGGGGGCCGTCCGCGCGACCCTTTCACCACCTATCGCTTCCTTTCGGCGCTTGAGTGCAGCGGCTCGGTCGGCCCCGGCACCGGTTGGCAGCCGCAGTATCTGGTGGCGCGGATCGCAGGCCAAGTGATCGCCGTCGCGCCGATGTATGCCAAATCCCACAGCCAAGGCGAATATATCTTCGATCACAACTGGGCCCATGCCTATGAGCGCGCGGGCGGGCGCTATTACCCGAAACTTCAGATCGCGGTGCCGCATACCCCCGCCACCGGGCGGCGTTTTCTGATGCGGCCCGGGTTCGAAGAGGCGGGCACCGCCGCGCTGGTTCAAGGCGCGGTGCAGTTGACCGACAACAACGCGCTGTCGTCGCTGCATGTGACCTTTTGCACCGAGGGCGAAGTCGCGCGGGCCGAAGAACTCGGCTTGATGAGCCGCAAGAGCCAGCAGTTCCATTGGCACAAACGCGACTATGCGGATTTCGACGGGTTCCTCGCCAGCCTGTCCTCGCGCAAGCGCAAGAACATCCGCAAGGAACGCGCGCAGGCGCAGGACTTCGGCGGCAAGATCCATACCTTCACCGGCGACCAGATCGAGCCGGAACATTGGGATGCCTTCTGGCAGTTCTACCAAGACACCGGCGCGCGGAAATGGGGCTCACCCTATCTCACGCGGGAATTCTTTGACCATGCGCAGGAAAATCTGCGCGACGATATCGCATTGGTGCTGGCCGAACGTGACGGGCGTTGGGTGGCCGGGGCGCTCAACTTCATCGGGCGCGAGACGCTCTTTGGCCGCTACTGGGGCTGCACCGAACACCACCCCTTTTTGCATTTCGAACTGTGCTATTATCGCGCCATGGATTTCGCCATTGCCCATGGGCTTGCCCGTGTCGAGGCGGGCGCGCAGGGCGAGCACAAGCTCGCGCGGGGCTATCTGCCTTCGCCCACATGGTCGCTGCATTGGATGCGCGACCCGGGCTTTGCCGCCGCCGTGGGGGAGTATTTGCAGGCCGAACGCGACGCCGTGGACGAAGAGATCAGCGTGCTGACCGACTACGGACCTTTCAAAAAGAAGACGATCGAGGAACAAGAATGACCGAAAGATTGAGTATCGAAACCCGCAAGACCCTCCTTCAGCCGCTGTTCAACACGGGCTGGGAGATGGTGGAAGGCCGGGATGCGATCCACAAGACCTTCAAGTTCAGTGATTTCGTGGATGCCATTGGCTGGATGACAAGGGTAGCAATCTGGGCGGAAAAATGGAATCACCATCCGGAATGGAGCAACGTTTACAACCGGGTGGAGGTAACGTTGATCACCCATGATGTGGATGGGCTCAGCTCGCTCGACGCGAAGCTGGCGCGTAAGATGGATGGTCTCTTTGGGGCCGGCAAAGACTGACGGAGAGACCGGATGCAAGATTTGTTTGAAACCGAGTTGTGGCAGGGCAAGACAGTTGCCGATCTGCTGACGCTGGAGTTCTTGGCCAGCGCGGCGGGGTCGGTGATCGCCGCGATTGCCATTTTGCTGCTGGGCTGGGTCATCTCCAGTTGGCTGCAACACCGGGTCGAGAATCTGGGCAAACGGCATAAGCATCTCGATGAGATGCTGTTCGAATTTCTCGCTTCCATCGTGCGCTATGTGGTGCTGGGTTTCACCGTTCTCTTTGTGCTCAATACCTTCGGGGTCAAGACGACATCGGTCGTGGCGGTCATTGGTGCCGCGGGTCTGGCGATTGGTCTGGCCCTGCAAGGCACCCTGTCGAACGTGGCCGCGGGCGTCATGCTGATCCTGTTCCGCCCTATCAAGATCGGCGATTTCGTTGTGATCGCGGGCGAGATGGGGACGATCAAACAGATCAACCTGAACTACACGGTTCTCGCCGATCTCAGCAACGTGCAGGTCATCGTGCCGAACTCCGAGGTTTGGGGCAATGTGATCACCAACTATTCCGTCAACCCGACGCGCCGGGCGGAGTGGACCTTTGGCGTGGGCTATGGCGCGAACCTCAAGACCGCCGAGGATATCATCCGCAGCACAATCATGTCGGATGAGCGCGCGCATACGGATCCCGAGCCCTTCATTCAGGTGAACAACCTCAACGATAGTTCGGTGGATTTCCTTGTGCGGGTCTGGTGCAGCGCGGACGATTACTTTGCCTTCAAGGCCGATATGACCCGCAAGGTCAAAGAGGCGCTGGATGAGGGCGGGGTGGATATCCCCTTCCCCACGCGCACAATCGTTCAGGCGGCGGAGTAAGGCGGCTGAAGGGCGTTGCCTGCTGAAACGAAGGGCATCGCCCTCCCTGGGGGGCGATGAGGGGCTCGCTGTATGGCGGGCCGGTTCACCCTAAATTGAGGTTCCGTCTGCCAGACCCTTGCAAAATCGCCCTCCGGGGGGAGGGAGGGCGATGCCCGGTGTGCCACCGGGCGGATCGTTGAATGGGCAGCGCCTGATCCGCTTAGCCGCTGCCCGTCACTTTACATATTATCCAGCAACGCTTCACCGCCGGAAATCTCGCAGGTGCCTGCGCTTTCTTCGGGCTGCCAGAGCGTGACCTTACCGTCTTCGACCAGCATCGCATAGCGTTTGGACCGGCCCACCAGCCCGGCGCCCTCGGCGTCGAACTCCATGCCGATGGCGCGGGTGAACGCGCTGCTCGCGTCGGCGAGCATGGTGATCCCGGCCTCTGTCGCGCCGGTCGCCTCGCCCCAAGCCTTCATCACGAAAGGATCATTGCAGGAGATGCAGATCACCTCATCCACGCCCTTGGCGTCGAACTGATCCTTGGTGCGCACGAAGCTGGGCACATGGGCAGAGTGGCAAGTCGGCGTGAAGGCGCCCGGCACGGCAAAGATCACCACTTTGCGGCCTTTTACCTTGTCGGCCATCTGCACCGGCTCGGGCCCGTCGGCGCCCATCTGAACCAGTTTCGCGTCCGGCAGTGTCGAACCTTGAGAAATCGTCATGGGATAGCCTCTCCTGTCATTGCGGTTGTCTTGGGGCCAGATATAGGCTTTGACCGCGACTGAGACCAGATCAATCGGGGGGTGGCAGATGCAGCATGTGGTGGTGATCGGAGCCGGGCAGGCGGGAGCGTCATGCGTGGCAAAACTGCGAAGCGGCGGGTTCGAGGGGAAAATCACCCTCATCGGCGCCGAGCCGTGCCCCCCTTACCAACGCCCGCCCCTGTCCAAAGGCTACCTGCTGGGGGAGATGAGCCAAGAGCGTCTCTTGCTCCGGCCCGAGGCATTCTACGCCGATCAAGGGATCACGCTGAAAACCGACTGCCGCGTCACGGCGATTGACCCCGAGGCGCGGGTGCTGAGCACCTCCGACGGCGCGGTCGCCTATGACGAACTGGTGCTCGCCACCGGCTCGACCCCGCGCCGCTTGCCCGCCGCGATCGGCGGGGCGCTGGAGGGTGTCTTTACCGTGCGCGATCTGGCGGATGTCGATGCCATGGCCCCGCGTTTCGTCAAAGGTGCGAAAGTGCTGATCGTCGGCGGCGGTTATATCGGGCTGGAGGCGGCGGCGGTCGCGGCCAAGCTGGGGCTTGAGGTCACGCTGGTGGAAATGGCCGACCGGATCCTGCAACGGGTGGCAGCGCCGGAGACCAGCGATTATTTCCGCGCCCTGCACGAAAGCCACGGCGTGCGCCTGCGCGAAGGCGTGGGGCTGGAGCGGCTTTTGGGCGAGGGCCATGTCACCGGCGCACGGCTGAGCGACGGCACAGAGATCGCCGCCGATTTCGTCATCACCGGCGTCGGCATCGAACCCGACATCGCGCTGGCCGCCAGCGCGAGGGTCGAGATCGACAACGGCATCAAGGTCGATGCGCAGGGCCGCACGAACCTGCCCGGTATCTGGGCGGCGGGGGACTGCACCTCGTTCCCCTATCGCGGCGGGCGCATCCGTCTGGAAAGCGTGCCAAACGCCATCGATCAGGCCGAGGTCGTGGCCGAAAACATCCTTGGCGCGGGCAAGGACTATGTCGCCAAACCGTGGTTCTGGTCTGACCAATATGACGTGAAACTGCAAATCGCTGGGCTAAACGCAGGCTATGATCGCGTCGTTACCCGCCGGGGCGCGGGCAGCGCGTCCTTCTGGTATTACCGCGGTGAGACTTTGCTGGCCGTCGATGCGGCAAACGATCCACGGGGCTATATGGTCGGCAAACGGTTGATTGAGGCGGGCAAATCGCCTGACCCCGCCTTGGTCGCGGACCCTCAGGCGGACCTCAAGGCGCTCCTGCGGGCATGAGGATCATCGCTGGGAAATACCGGGGCCGCCCGCTGGCGGCACTTGGCAAGGGCGACGCCGGGGCGCATCTGCGCCCGACCTCGGACCGGGTGCGCGAAAGCCTTTTTTCGATGCTGACCCATCACGACGTAATCGAAGGCGCGCGGGTGTTGGACCTCTTTGCAGGCACCGGCGCGCTAGGGTTCGAGGCGCTGTCGCGCGGGGCCGCCTCGGTTTGTTTCGTCGAGAATGGCCGCAGCGGGCAGCGGCTGATCGGGGAGAATATGCGCAAGCTGGATGCGGCGGCGGACACGCAACTGCTGCGCCATGATGCCACGCGGCTGGGGCCGTGGGCGCAGGCGGCTTTCGATCTGGTCTTTCTTGACCCGCCCTATGGCAAGTCCATGGGGCAAAAGGCGCTTGCCGCGGCGGCCGAAGGCGGCTGGCTCACCCCCGGGGCAATGGTCGTTTGGGAGGAAAGCGCCCCCATGCAGGCGCCTGAGGGATTCGCCCGGATCGACACGCGCAAATATGGCGATACCCATGTGACCCTGTTGGAAAGGGCCACCAACTAACGGGGTTCCCTAGGTTCAGCCCGCGTGAGGTTGTACCTTGTATTTTCCGACAAAATAAGTCACCTATTGCCCGAAGGCCCGATACGCCCTGTGTCGGGACCATGGTGATTTTCAAGGAAGGACATCCGATGCGCCTCAAAGCGTCCACGGCCATTGCGCTGATCACATTCGCCGCCGCCCCGGCATTCGCCCAAGGCAAGGCCGAGGTGCTGGACACCTATGCCGACATCGCGCAGGCCGGATACGAAGACAGCCTGACCACCGCGCAGACCCTGCAAGCCGCCGTCGAGACGCTGATCGCCTCCCCCTCTGCTGAGGCGCTTCAGGCGGCGAAAACCGCATGGCTGGCCGCCCGCGTGCCCTACCAGCAGACCGAGGTGTTCCGCTTTGGCAATGCCATCGTCGATGACTGGGAAGGCAAGGTAAACGCATGGCCGCTGGACGAGGGTCTGATCGACTATGTCGACGCCTCCTATGGCGGTGAAACAGATGAGAACCAACTGGCGGTTCTGAACGTCATCGCCAACCCGACATTCACGCTCGGCGGGGAAGAGGTGGACGCCACCGAAATCACCCCCGAACTGCTCGAAGGGCAGTTGCATGAGGCGGGCGCGGTCGAGGCCAATGTCGCCACCGGCTACCATGCCATCGAATTCCTGCTCTGGGGCCAAGACCTGAACGGCACCGACCACGGCGCGGGCGACCGTCCTTGGACCGACTACGCAGCGGGCGACGACTGCACCGGCGGCAATTGCGACCGCCGTGGGCAATACCTCAAGGCCGCCACCGATCTTTTGGTCAGCGATCTGGAATGGATGGCCGGGCAATGGGCCGAAGGCGGTGAGGCACGCGCCGCCGTGCTGGCCGACGAAGACGCCGGGATCGACGCGATCCTGACCGGCATGGGCTCGCTCTCCTACGGCGAACAGGCCGGGGAGCGGATGAAGCTGGGCGTCATGTTGAACGACCCCGAGGAAGAGCATGATTGCTTCTCGGACAACACCCACAACAGCCACTACTACGATGGCCTGGGTGTGCGGAACGTCTATCTGGGCGAATACCTGCGCGTCGATGGGCGCGTGGTCTCGGGCGCGTCGCTGTCCGATCTGGTGGCCAGTGCCGATGCCGGTGTCGACGAAGACCTGCGCGCCAAGCTGAACGCCTCCATGGTGGAACTGGGTCAGATCAAGACCGCCGCCGAAGCGGGCTTCAGCTATGACATGATGCTTGAGCGCGGCAATGCCGAGGGCGAGGCACTGATCATGGGCGCGGTCGACGCGCTGGTGAACCAGACCCGCGCCATCGAACGCGCAGTGACGGCTCTGGGCGGTGACGAGATCGCCTTTGAAGGCTCCGACAGCCTCGACGCGCCGGAGGCCGTCTTCCAGTAATCCTAAACTTTCCCCCGGGGCGCGCGTGTCGCGGCCCGGGGCCAGCCAAGGAATACGCAACACCATGATTGTTTGTCACTGTCAGAACATCACCGATCGCGACATCAACAATGCCATCGACTGGATGCGCGCCTCAGACGCACGCACGGTCATCACGGCCGGTAAAGTCTACCGCGCCTTGGGCAAAGCGGCCGATTGTGGGGGCTGTATGCCTCTGTTCTTGTCTACCATGCGCGGAAATGGCAACTTTTCCGTGCCGGTGCTGACAACCACTCTATGTCAGGCAAAACCAAACAAGGAGACAGGTTCATGAAGGGCGACGACAAGGTCATCGAATATCTCAACGCTGCACTGCGCAGCGAATTGACAGCGGTCAGCCAGTACTGGCTGCATTACCGGCTGCAAGAAGACTGGGGCTATGGTCGGCTTGCCGATAAATCGCGCGAGGAAAGCATCGAAGAGATGAACCACGCCGACAAGCTGATCGAGCGGATCATCTTCCTCGAAGGGCATCCCAACCTGCAAAAGCTGGACGCGCTGCGCATCGGTGAGACGGTCAAGGAATGTCTGGAGGCCGATCTCGCCGCCGAGCATGAGGCCCGCACCCTCTATATCGAAGCGCGCAATCACTGCGATCAGGTGGGCGACTACGTTTCGAAGAACCTGTTCGAAGAATTGATCGCCGATGAGGAAGGGCATATCGACTTCCTCGAAACCCAACTGGCGCTTCAGGCGGAACTGGGCGAGGCCGTCTATGGCCAGCTTCAGGCCAAGCCGACAGACGACAGCAAGTAACCACGACAGGCAGGCCCGGTTTCGGGCCTGCCGCTTATCCAAGGCATTCCCCATGCGTTTCCTCATTCCGATGCTCATGGTGGCCGCCGCGAGCATGGCCGCCGCCGCTCCGCAAGCCTTGGAGGAACCGCATCTAAAGGTGATCCCCCGCACCGCGGAAGAGGCCGCCCGGATCGCTAAGGTCACCGCCCCCGCGACCGAATTCGACAAGCCCGAACCCTTTGAGACGAACCCGGCAGGGGCCGCCACGGTCAGCCCGCGCGGCAATGCCGATGCGTTTTCGCTGCCTTCAGGCAATATCCCTTTCGAGCGTGAGTTGGACTTCAAGGTCGGCAACGGTCTGTTCAAAAAACTCTGGGTCTCTTCGCCCTCGTCGACGCTGGCCTCTGACGGGCTGGGGCCGCTCTTCAACGCGCGTTCCTGCCAGCGCTGCCACCTGAAAGACGGGCGCGGCCATCCGCCCGAGGGGCCTCAGGATGATGCGGTGTCGATGTTCCTGCGCATCTCGGTCCCCACGCCCCCCGAAGAGGCGATGAGCGAGATCGAGGCCTTCCTGCTCTCGGTCGGCGATGAGACCCCGCGCACGCGGCCCGATCCGGTCTATGGCGGGCAATTGCAGGATTTCGGGGTGGCGGGCCATCCGGCGGAATACCGTCTGGGCGTGAGTTATGAAGAGGTGGAAGTCGCCCTGTCGGAGGGGGAGACAGCCAGCCTGCGCCGCCCGACCTACAGTGCCGAAGACCTCGGCTATGGCCCCTTGGCCGACGGCGCGATGCTCAGCCCCCGCGTCGCCCCGCCGATGATCGGCTTGGGCCTGTTGGAGGCCATTCCGGCGGCAGATATCTTGGCGCTGGCCGACCCGGAGGACGCCGATGGCGACGGCATTTCGGGCAGGGCGCAGATCGTCTGGTCCTTTGAACATGCGCGTCCGATGCTGGGCCGCTTCGGCTGGAAAGCCGGGGCGCCGACGATCCGCGAACAATCGGCCAGCGCCTTTGCGGGGGACATCGGCATTTCCTCCCCCATTTTCGACGCGGCATGGGGCGATTGCACGGCAGAGCAGACCGCCTGCCGCGCGGCACCCCATGGGGATGGTGACGACCGTGGCACCGAGATCGACGCCGAGGGGCTGGATCTGGTGACCTTCTACAGCCGCAACCTTGCCGTGCCTGCCCGACGTGATGTCGGCGCGCCTGAGGTGCTGCGCGGCAAGGCGGTGTTTCATGAGGTCGGCTGCACTTCCTGCCACCAGCCGAAATTCGTGACCGAACGGCTGGAGGATCAGCCCGAGCAGAGCTTCCAACTGATCTGGCCGATGACCGACCTTTTGCTGCATGACATGGGCGAAGGGCTGGCCGACAACCGTCCCGAGGGCCGCGCGAACGGGCGCGAATGGCGCACCGCGCCGCTTTGGGGCATTGGCTTGACCGAACAGGTCAACGGCCATACCCAATTCCTGCACGATGGGCGCGCGCGGTCACTGCTCGAAGCGGTGCTCTGGCACGGCGGCGAAGCCCAGCCCGCCCGCGATGCCGTGGTCGACATGCCCAAAGCCGACCGTGACGCCCTGATCCGCTATCTGGAGAGCCTCTGATGCGCAGCCTGCTGACCGCCACCTTCCTTCTGACTGCCGCCCCCGCCCTCGCCGGGGTAGAGGAGGTGATCCAAGATCACGCGCTGCCCGGCACCGCCCGTTTCGCCTCGGCCACGGCGGCGCTTGATGCGGCGGCGCAGGCCGATTGCACCGATGCCGCCCTGCGCCCGGCCTATCAGGAGGCTTTCGACGCATGGCTCGGCATCGCGCATCTGACCCTTGGACCGCTAGAGGAAGACGGGCGCGGGCTGGCCATCGCCTTCTGGCCCGACACGCGCGGCATGGTGGGGCGCAGCGTGGCGCGGATGGTGGCCGAAGAAGACCCGATTGCGACAAGCGGTGATTACGCCGAAGTCTCCATCGCCGCGCGCGGGCTCTTTGCGCTGGAACGGCTGCTTTATGACGATGACTTCGCGGGCTACGAGGCTGACAGCTATAGCTGCGCATTGGCCCGCGCGATGGCAGCAGATCTGGCGGAACTGGGGCGGGAGGTCGACACCGCATGGCGTGAGGACTTCGCCGCCACGCTCCGCAGCGCAGGCGAGGCGGGCAATGACCGTTTCCTCAGCCCGCGCGAGGCGTCTCAGGCGCTCTATACGGCTTTGGCAACAGGGCTGGACTTCGTCGCCGACCAACGTCTGGGCCGCCCGATGGGCCGTTTCGACTCCCCCAAACCGCAGGTGGCCGAGGCGCGCCGTTCGGGCCGCAGCCTGCGCAATGTGGTCCTGTCGCTCGAAGCATTGCATGGTCTGGCCGACACGCTGTCGGACGCGCCCACCCCCAAGACCGACGCCGCATTCGACCGCGCCTTGAGCGCCGCGCGCGCGTTGGAAGACCCCGTTTTTGCCGGAGTGGCCGATCCGATCAGCCGTATCCGGGTCGAGGCGCTGCAAAACGATGTGCGCGCCATTTCCGAGGCGGTGGGGGCAGAGATCGCCCCGGCGCTTGGCGTCTCGGTCGGGTTCAACTCGGCGGATGGGGATTGATGCCCTCGCGCCGCCATTTCCTCGCCGGTCTCGCCGCCGCGTCGAGCCTGCCGGCGATGGGCTGGGCCGCCGCCGGGAGCCCTGTCTATCTTGCCGCCGCGCGTGATCCTTCGGGGGCCTATGCGCTTTTCGGGCTGGACGGGACCGGCCACGACATTTTCCGCATTCCGCTGCCCGACCGGGGCCATGCCGCTGCCGCCCATCCCACCGCGCCCGAGGCGGTCGCCTTTGCCCGCCGTCCGGGCCGGTTCGCGCTGGTGATCGACTGCGAGAAGGGCCGTGTGGCCCATCGGCTCGACGCGCCAGAGGGGCGGCATTTCTACGGGCATGGGGCGTTTTTGCAGGGCGGGGCCATCCTCGCCACCAGTGAGAATGAGATCGACAGCGGCGAAGGGCGCATTGGCCTGTGGTCCCGCGCCGATGGCTATGCCCGGATCGGAGAGATCGCCTCGGGCGGGGTCGGCCCCCATGAAATCCGCCGCTGGGCCGAGGATGTGCTGGTTGTGGCCAATGGCGGTATCCGAACCCATCCCGACAGCGGGCGGGAAAAGTTGAACATCGACGTGATGCGGCCCAACCTGTCTTATGTCAGCTTCTCGGGCGAAGTGCTGGAGCAGGTTTCGCTGCCCGATGATCTGCATAAGAACTCGATCCGGCATCTGGCCTTGGCGCCGGACGGGCAGGTGGCTTTTGCGATGCAATGGCAGGGGGAGCCGGGCGACGGCGTGCCGCTGCTGGGGCTGCATCGTCGCGGGGAAGACCCGATCTTGGCCGAGGCCGATCTGGCCGAGCAAATCGCGATGCAGGGCTACGCGGGCAGCGTGGCATTTGCCGTCGATGGCGGGGCGGTCGGGATCACGTCACCGCGCGGCGGGCGGCTGCATGTTTTTGACAACAAGGGTTCTTTCCTTGCCAGCCATCGCCGCGCCGATGTCTGCGGGTTGGCACCGGGCCGGGGGGGCTTCGTGGCTACGGATGGGCTGGGCGGTATCCTGTCGCTGCAAGAGGCGACGCTGTCGCGGCTGACCACGGCCAAACGGGCGTGGGACAATCATTTGGTTGCCATCGACGCATAGGCGGGCGGGGGCCGTGCCCCCGCTGCATTTAGTCGGTCTTGTAGGTCGGGTGGAACAAACCACCGGGCGAGAGGGTGAAGATCTCCACCCCGTCTTCGGTCACGCCCACCGAATGTTCGAACTGTGCCGAGAGGGATTTGTCGCGGGTCACCGCGGTCCAATCGTCGGCCAAGGTCTTGGTTTCGGCGCGGCCAAGGTTCACCATCGGCTCGATGGTAAAGAACATGCCCGGCTCAAGCACAGCACCGGTGCCGGGGCGGCCATAGTGCAGCACGTTGGGCGGCGCGTGAAAGACCTGCCCCAGACCGTGACCGCAGAAGTCGGTCACGACCGACATGCGGTGGCCTTCGACAAATGTCTGGATCGCGTGGCCGATGTCTCCAAAGGTGTTGCCCGGCTTCACCGCTTCGATCCCGCGCATCAGGCTGTCGTGGGTCACGTTGATCAACCGCTCGGCCTTGCGCGACAGTTTGCCCGCCACATACATGCGGCTGGTGTCGCCGAACCAGCCATCGACGATCACGGTCACGTCGATGTTCAGGATGTCGCCGTCTTTCAGCTTCTTGTCGCTGGGGATCCCGTGGCAGACCACATGGTTCACCGAGATGCAGCTGGCGTGTTTGTAGCCCTTGTAGCCGATGGTGGCGGATTTCGCCCCGGCGGCGTTGACCTTCTCTTCGATCAGGCGGTCCAACTCTCCGGTGGTTTGACCGGGGAAGACATGCTCTGCGATCTCGTCGAGGATGGTGGCGGCGAGACGGCCCGCTGCCTGCATCCCGGCATGATCGGAAGGCTCGTAAATGCGAATGCCGTCGCGCGTCTGGCGGCCTCGGTGTGCGTTGTTCACCGCTCTCTCCATGCTTGTGTTCGCTCCTACTTAACGTGGCTTTCGGGCGAGGGCCAGAGCGGCTCAGCCCGCGAAGGGGATCGGTTGCGCCAGTGTGACGGCTTGGGGCGTGATATGGGTGCCGATGGCGTAGATTTCCAGCCCCGCCGCCCGCGCGGCATGGGAGGCGGCGGCATAGGTCGGGTCGATATCGGCAGCGAGGCGCATCTGCGAGCAATCGGTGCGCTGCACCAGATAGAGCAGCACGGCGCGGTGCCCGGCCTGCGCCATCCGCGCCAACTCGCTCAGATGTTTCGCCCCGCGGGCGGTCACGCTGTCGGGGAATTCGGCCAGCCCGGTTTCGCGTGACAGGGTGACGGATTTCACCTCGACATAGGCATCGGGCAGGCCATTGCCGCTGAGCAGGAAGTCGATGCGGGAGTTTTCGCCGTATTTCACCTCGGGCCGCACCTCGGTATAGGCGGCGAGCGGGGCGACCTCACCCGCGAGCAGCGCTGCCTTCATCGCGCGGTTGGGCAGGGCGGTGTCGACGCCAGTGAAATGGCCGTTCTCATGGTCCACCAACCGCCAGCCGTAGTTCAGCTTTTTCTTTGGATCGTCGTTCGGCTCCAGCCAGATGCGGCTGCCCGGTTCCGCCAGCCCCATCATCGAGCCGGGGTTGGCGCAATGGGCCACCACCTCTTCGCCCGTCTCCTCAAGCCTGCAATCGGCCAGAAAGCGTTTGTAGCGGCGGATCAGCCGGGCGGGGACAAGTTGGGTTTGAAAGCGCATGGGGCGCGGCCTATACCGAAGGGACGCCATCCTCAAGGAGCCGCCCCATGTCAAACCCCACCGCCGCGATGATCGTGATCGGCGACGAAATCCTCTCGGGCCGGACCCGTGACAGCAATATGCATCACCTTGCGGGGGAGTTGACGAAAGTGGGGATCGACCTGCGCGAAGTGCGCGTGGTCTCGGACGATCATGGGGCGATCATCGCCGCCGTGCAGGCGCTGTCTTCGGCCTATACCCATGTCTTCACCTCGGGCGGGATCGGGCCGACCCATGACGACATCACCGCCGATTGCATCGCCGCCGCCTTTAACCGCGACATCGACGTGCGCGACGATGCGCGCGAGATTTTGGCAGAACATTATGCCCGCGCGGGGACCGAGATGAACGCGGCGCGCCTGCGCATGGCGCGCATCCCTGAAGGCTCCGCGCTGATCGAGAACCCGGTCTCTGCCGCGCCGGGGTTTGTGGTTGAGAATGTGCATGTCATGGCCGGGGTGCCTGCGGTTTTTCAGGCGATGGTTGCCAGTGTTCTGCCGGGGCTGACCGGGGGGCAGCCGCTGATCAGTGAGACCCTGCGCATCGACCGCGGCGAGGGCGATATCGCCGGGCCACTGGGGGCGCTGGCCGAGGAATATCCGCATCTGTCCATGGGCAGCTACCCGTTTCAAAAGGACGGCGTCTTTGGCGCGCATGTGGTGATCCGGGGCAGCGATCCGGGGATGGTCGAAGCCGCAATGGCCAAGCTCAAGGCCGCCTTCGCATGAGCGAGGCGCAGGCGTTTTTCGACGCGGGTGACGCGACATGGCCCGCCGCGCGGCGCTTCGAGCACGGCCCCTGGACCCTGCGCGAAGGGCAGGGCGGCGGCAAACGGGTCTCGGCGGCGACGGCGCGCGGGGCGATAACCGACGCCGACATTCCGACCGCCGAAGCCGCGATGCGCGAGATGGACCAGCGCCCGCTGTTCATGGTGCACGCGGGGGAAGATGACCTCGACGCGCTGCTGGCCGCGCGGGGCTACGGCGTGGTCGACCCGGTCACGGTGCTGAGCGCGCCGATCACTCGGCTTACGGATGTGCCGATGCCCCCGGTCACCGCTTTTTGTATCTGGGAGCCGCTGGCGATCATGGCCGAGATCTGGGCCGCCGGAGGGGTCGGTCCCGCCCGCCTTGCCGTGATGGACCGTGCCGCGACCAAAACGGGCATTCTCGCCCGCTGGAACGAGAAACCCGCGGGGGTGGCCTTTGCCGGGGTGCACAATGATATCTGTATGGTCCACGCGGTCGAGGTGCTGCCCCATCAACAACGCCAAGGCGTGGCGACTTGGCTGATGCGGGCCGCCGCCCATTGGGGGCAGGCGCAGGGGGCCGCGCGGCTTTCGGTGCTCTGCGTCGATACCAATATCCGTGCGCAGGCGCTCTATGCCAAGCTGGGCTTTGCACCGGTCGGGCACTATCATTACCGTCAAAGCACCGAGTGAAGGATAAGCCCATGGCCAACGACATGCCCACCGCCCTTGATCTGCCGATGGTCGATCCGCTGCCAGAAGCGACGCAGAAGTATTTCGATGTCTGTCAGGAAAAGCTCGGGATGGTGCCCAATGTGCTGCGCGCCTATGCCTTTGACATCGACAAGCTGAACGCCTTTACGGGCATGTATAACGATCTGATGCTGGCTGACAGCGCGCTCAGCAAGCTTGAGCGTGAGATGATCGCGGTGGCGGTGTCTTCGGTCAACAAATGCTACTATTGCCTCGTGGCCCATGGGGCGGCGGTGCGCGAAATGTCGGGCGATCCGCAGTTGGGCGAGGCGCTGGTGATGAACTACCGGGTTGCCAAGATCAGCCCCAAACAACGCGCCATGCTGGATTTCGCCGTCAAGCTGACCGAGGCGAGCGCCAAGGTCGAAGAAGCCGACCGTCAGGCGCTGCGCGACGCAGGCTTCACCGACCGTGACATTTTCGACATCGCCAGCGTGGCGGGTTTCTTTAACATGACCAACCGGGTGGCCAGCGCCACCGACATGCGCCCCAACGACGATTACCACGCGCAGGCGCGATGAGCCGGGCGCGCGTCGTTGCGGCTCTGGTCGGGGTGCTGCTGGCGGCCCCGGCGGCGGCGCTTGAACTGGCGCTGCCCAGCACCGCGCGCCTGACGGCTGAACGCAATACCGCACCGGATCGCTATGCGGCACCGGTCGGGGTCTATGCCGAAGGGCAGGTGGCGCGGGTCAATGTGGATGGCGACCTGCGCCGCGCCGCATGGCGGATGGACACGCCGGGGCTGACCGCCTTGCAAGTGATGCGCCCGCTGCGGCGGCAGCTTGAAGAGGCGGGTTTCGACATTGTGCTCGACTGCGCGGCGCGGGAGTGCGGCGGCTTTGATTTCCGCTTTGCGATAGAGGTGCTGCCGGGGCCGAATATGTATGTGAACCTGCGGGCCTTCCACTTCATCACCGCCCTGCGACGGGGCGAGGACGGAACGCCGACCGAGGCGATCAGCATCCTTGCCAGCACGGCGGCGACCTCGGCCTATGTGCAGATCATCCAAGCCCGCAGCGGCGACGCGGCGGAGGGTGACAGCCCCCCTGTCACGCCTGCGGCTACGGGGGAGGTGCCGCTTGCCAGCGCCACGGGGGATTTTGCAGCGACGCTAAAGACCGAGGGGCATAAGGTGCTGAACCGGTTGGAGTTCGAAACCGGCACCTCCGCGCTTGGCCCCGGCCCCTTTGCGACCCTGGCGCGGCTTGCCGAATTGCTCAAGGCCGAGCCGGGTCTGCGGGTGGCGCTGGTGGGGCATACCGATGCGGTGGGCAGTCTCGACGCCAATACCGCCCTGTCGCGCAGGCGGGCAGAGGCGGTGCGGGACCGGTTGGTTGAGAGCTATGACGTGGCCCCCGACCGGCTGGAGGCGCAGGGCGCGGGCTATCTCGCGCCGCGCGACAGCAACCTGACCGAAGCGGGGCGCGAACAGAACCGGCGGGTCGAGGTGGTCGTCCTTTCGGTGCAATAGCCTAGGTCGTGACCGTCATCTGCGTGGCCAGCAGCAGGTTCGTCTCGCTGGAACTCACCCCCTGAATGCGGCGAATTTGGCCCAACACGCTGTCGAGTTCTTCGACGGTCTCCGTCCCCGTCTCGACAATCAAATCCCATTTGCCATTGGTGGCATGGATCGCCTGCACCGCGGGCATGCCTGCAAGAATGCGTTTGATCCGGTCGGTGCCCGCGCCTTCGATGGCCAAGAGCGTATGGCCCCGGATTGGGCTGTGGCGTATGTCTTCTTTCAGGATCAGCGTGAACCCCAAAATCGCGCCCGAGCTGACCAGACGCTCCACCCGCGCCCGCACCGTCACCCGCGACAGGCCGGTGGTGGCGGCCAGCGCGGAATAGGACATGCGCGCGTCGCGGCGCAGTTCCGCGATGATCTTGTTGTCGATCTCGTCCATCAGCTTCCCGTCTTTTGCACGGGGCCATGTTTACGGCAGCGCGGGCGGGCTGGCCAGTCTTTGGAGATGCGCAATTGACGACGCCCGGGAAACCCATAATCTGCCGTGGAAAGGAACACTTCCATGCAAAGCCGCGCGCCCCTGTTCACCCCGGTCCTGATGGTCGGATGTATCATCATCATGGTCAGCTTCGCCGTGCGGGCCTCCTTCGGCGTGTTCCAGATCCCCATTGCCGAGGAATTCGCATGGGCGCGCAGCGAGTTCTCCCTCGCCATCGCGATCCAAAACCTCGCTTGGGGCATCGGGCAGCCGATCTTTGGCGCGCTGGCCGAGAAGATTGGCGATAGGCGGGCGATTATCATCGGGGCGGTGGTCTATGCGGTGGGGCTGCTCTTGTCGGCCAATTCCGCGACGCCGATCGAACATCAAACCTATGCTTGGCTCGTCGGCTTCGGCATCGCGGGCACCGGGTTCGGCGTGATCCTCGCCGTTGTGGGGCGGGCGGCCTCGGACGAGAACCGCTCGATGGCGCTGGCGATTGCCACGGCGGCGGGCAGCGCGGGCCAAGTCTTCGGCGCGCCAGTGGCGGAATGGATGCTGGGCTTCATGTCCTGGCAGATGACCTTCGTGAGTTTCGCGGGGGCGATCCTGCTGATGCTGCTCACTCTGCCGATGATGCGCGCGCCCGCGATGGCGAGCCGGGCGGAGCTTGAAGAGTCGATGGGCCAGATCCTCGGCAAAGCCTTCCGCGACCCCTCCTATACGCTGATCTTCCTCGGGTTCTTCTCCTGCGGCTACCAGTTGGCCTTCATCACCGCGCATTTCCCCGCCTTCGTGACCGAGATGTGCGGCCCGATCCTAGCGGGCGGCGTGCTGCACAACATCGGCATCACCACCACCTCGGCGCTTGGCGCGGTGGCGATTTCTCTCATCGGTCTGGCCAATATCGCGGGCACGCTGCTGGCGGGCTGGGCGGGCAAGCGCTATTCCAAGAAATACCTGCTGGCGGGGATCTATGTCGGGCGCACGGTGATCGCGGCGGCCTTCATCATGTTCCCGATCACGCCGATGACGGTGATCCTGTTCTCTGTGGGCATGGGCGCGCTCTGGCTCGCCACGGTGCCGCTTACCTCCGGCCTCGTCGCGCATATCTACGGGCTGCGCTACATGGGCACGCTTTACGGCATCGTGTTCTTCAGCCACCAGTTGGGCAGTTTCCTCGGCGTTTGGCTGGGCGGGCGGATGTACGACATCTACGGCAGCTATACCGGCGTCTGGTGGGTGGGCGTGGCCGTGGGGGCTTTCAGCGCCGTGGTGCATCTGCCGATCCGCGAGAAACGGCTGGAGGGGCTGGTGACCGCTTAACGCGCGCGCCAGCGTTCGAGGATGTGGTTGGCGGTCATCAGGTCCAGATGCGCGCCGCCGCCGTTCTTGAACAGGGTGATTTCATCATCGCTCTGCCGGGTGAAGGCCGAAAGGTCGTAGTAATCCGCGATCAGGTGATCGCGGGCGATGGTGCCTGCCTCAAGCGGGATGTTGATCTCTCCGATATGGCCGATGGTGGTGTCGAAGCTGTCGACGAAGACGCGGGCGCGCAGCAGCGCCGTGTCGTCCACCTCGCGCATGTCGGGGCGGTAGGCGCCGATGAGATCGACGTGCTGGCCGGGCTGCAACCAATCGCCCTTGATCAGCGGGTCGGTCGACATGGTGGCAGAGGTGACGATATCTGCGGCGCGCACCGCCTGCTCCAGATCGGTCGCCACGTTGATCTTGAGCTCTGCGGCCATCGCCTCGGCGTTCTTGGGCGTCCGGTTCCAGACCGTGAAACGCGCCTGCGGGAAGGCCGCGGAATAGGCCGCGTGCAGCGCGCGGCCTTGGGTGCCCGCGCCGACGATCAGGATGTTCTCGCTGTCCGGTCGGGCAAGACGGCGCGCGGCCAAGAGGCTGTCACCCGCGGTCTTCCACTTGGTGACGAGGTGGAAGTCCACGATTGCGGAGAGCGTGCCGGTTTCGTCATCGAAAAGCGAGACGCCGCCGTTGACCATCGGCACCTCCCGGTCGGGGTTGCCGGGGAAGATCGTGGCGGATTTCACCGCCATGCCCAGCCCGTCGATCCATGCCGCGCGGCTTAGAAGCGTGTCCTTGCCGCGATAGAGGAAGGTGTCGCCGATCTCGGCCTTCGGCAGGTCGTGGCCCGTGGCCAGCGCATCGGTAAGCGCGATCCAATCCAGCAGCGCCTCCCCCGCGTCGAAGGAGATGTTCGGGATGTCGGTCATGCGGCCTCCTCCCGGGTCAGCAGACCGGCGGCGACCAGACGGTCGGCCCAGCCTTGTGGTCCGGTGAAATGGTGGGTTTGCCAGCCCCGCGCGGCGGCGGTGGCGATGTTGTCGGCGCGGTCGTCGGTGAAGAGCAGGGCCTCGGGCGGCAGGCCGCTGCCTTGCTCCACGGCCTCGTAGATTGAGGGCGCGGGTTTGATCATGCCGAGGTGGCCGGAAATGAAATCACGGTCGAATTCGCGCAGGAAAGGGTAATGGGTCGCGGCCAGATCATAGCTTTGGATGCCGAAGTTGGTGAGCGAGAAGACCGGGACGCCGCGCGCTTGCAGCGCATTCTTCAACCGCAGGGAGTGGTCGATCACCGGGGCGGCCATCTCGATCCAGCGGTCGTGCCAGAGGCGGATTTCATCGCCCCACTCAGGCGTCGCCTCGGCCATGGCATAGATCGTGTCGCGGAAATTCTCGCCGCTGTCGACGCGGTCGTTCATGCCGTGCAGGTCCACGGCGTCGAACATGGCGCGGCGGCGATCTTCGCCGATGACGCTGTCGTAAAACCGCTCCGGTTGCCATTCGATCAATACGTTGCCGATGTCGAAAACGACCGCCTGTGGTGTCATATCACTTGCCCTAACAATTGCTTAACGCGGGCCTACCCCCGCGCCGCCGCGCGCAGTTCCCGCTCCAATGCTTCGAGGAAACGGGAGCGGTCGGCCTTTGTAAACCCCTTGCCGCCGCCTTGGCGAAAGGGGTCGGCGGCGCGCAGGTCGGCCATCAGGTCGCGGGTGGCCAGCACGTTGCCGATGTTGCGCGCGGTCAGCGCCTCGCCGTTGTGTTTCAGCACCCTTGCCCCCGCTTCGACGCATTTGGCTGCCAGCGGGATGTCCCCCGTCACCACCACGTCACCCGGTCCGCACCGCTCGGCGATCCACATGTCGGCCACATCGGGCCCGTCGGGCACGATCACCACCTCCACCAGCGGGTTCTGCGACAGGCGCAGCCCGCCGTTGGAGACGAGGAACATCTTGATCTTGTGCCGGGTCGCCACCCGCTCGGCCTCGGCCTTCACGGGGCAGGCGTCTGCGTCGATGTAGAGCGCGGTCATGGCTCAGCCCGCGTAGAGCGCGTCGGCATGGAAGGCGACGTGATCCTCCATGAAACTCGCCACGAAGAAATAGCTGTGGTCATAGCCCCGCTGCATGCGGAAGCTGCCCTGCTGGCGTTTGGCGGCCATGGCCTCGGCCAGCGCCTCGGGCATCAAGAGGTCAAGGAACTGGTCGCTCGCCCCTTGGTCGATCAGCACCGGCCCGTCGAAGCCCTTCTCACGCATCAGGAGCGTGCTGTCGTGTTTCGTCCATGTGCTCTCGTCGGACCCGAGGTAGGCGCTGAGCTGCTTTTTGCCCCAGTCGCTCGCCGTTGGATGGGTGATCGGCGCGAAGGCCGAGACTGAGAGGAAGCGCCCCGGCAGGTTCATCGCGAGCGTCAGCGCGCCGTGCCCGCCCATGGAGTGGCCGGTGATGCCTTGACGCTCCATATCGAGGGCGAAATTTTCGCCCAGCAGGGCGGGCAACTCCTCGGCCAGATAATCCCACATCTGGTAGTGCGCCGCCCAAGGGTCTTGGATCGCGTTCACATAGAACCCCGCGCCCTTGCCAAGGTCGTAAGCGTCATCATCGGCCACAGCTTCGCCACGCGGGGAGGTGTCGGGGAAGACCAGCGCGATGCCGTGTTCCGCGGCCCAAGCCTGCGCGCCCGCCTTGGTCATGGCGTTCTCATGGGTGCAGGTCAGGCCTGAGAGATACCAGAGCACCGGGACCGGGCCGTCCTCCGCCTCGGCAGGGAGAAACAGGCCGAATGTCATGTCGCAGCCACAGGTGTCGGAGACGTGGGAGTAGACCCCCTGCGTGCCACCGAAACAGGCGTTTTCCGAGATGGTTTTCATGGCAGCGTTCCTTTCGAACTTGAGTGTGTCACAGGGCCGAGACCCAGCCTACGACAAGGCTGACGGTCACGATACTGACCGTGGTTGAAACGAGAATGGCGGCAGAGACCCGCTGAGGGGCGACGCCGTAGTGTTGGGCGAGCATATAGACATTGCCCGCGACCGGGAGAGAGGCCGTGGCGATGATGACCCCGGCTTTATACGGGTCAACGCCAAAGAGAAACAGCGCGCCGAAGGCCACGAAGAGCGGATGTAGCACAAGTTTGCAAAAGGTCAGCCAGCCCGCGATCTCAATCCGCTCGGCGGATTTTGAGGCCAGCGAGGCGCCGATGGCAAAAAGGGCACCGGGGGTGGCAGCGCCCCCGAGGATGGCCAGAAATTCGTTCAGCGGCACGGGGATCGGGATGCCGAAGCCGGACCAGAGGAACCCCAGCGTGATGGCGACGATCATCGGGTTTTTCAGCAGGCCAATCCCGACGGTTTTGAGTGTCGCCAGCCGCAACTGCCCCTCTCGGGAGCCGGTGATCAGGATCACGATGAGGCTGGAAAAGATGATCATGTCGACGGTCAGCGCCAGCAGCACGGGGCCGATGGCATCCGGCCCTAAGAGCAGCGTCAGCATCGGCACGCCCAGAAAGCCGGTGTTGCCGATCACGGCACATTGCGCCTCGATCCCATTGGTGGCCACGTCGAGCCCGCGCAAAAAGCCGACGAGGCTGGCGATGGCATAGACGAAGGCCGTCCCCCAGAGGTAGGCGGCGACAAGGCGGCTGTCCCAGACCTCGGCCAAGGACAGATTGGCGGAAAAACGGAACAGCATCGCCGAGAGGGCGAAGTAGAAGACGAATTTGGTGAGATAGGCCGTCGCTTCGGCAGAGAAGAACCGCGTGCGCCCGGCCCAGTAGCCAAGGCCGATCAGCGCAAAGAACGGCAGGGTTTTCAGGAAGATCGCGACCATGGGTCAAGCATTAGCCAGCCCGCCCTTGGGGTGCAATGGGGCAGGGGCGTGGCCTTGGCTGAACCGATCGGCACCACCCGCGCGCTCAGGCGGCTGCGGCCAGCGGGATCGCCCCGGGCGGCTCCGTGATCTCGCTGCCACAGCAGTCCTATTGGCAGGTTCCAGCAAGGGCAAAGCGCCCGGCCCTTGGCGGGGCGGGTCAGGGAGCTACCTGTTGCGGGATGGACGCCACGCGAAGAACGAGGTTTGGAATATGAGAGTATTTTTCTTGGCACCCCTAGTGCTGGCCGGTTGCGCCGAATTATCGACAGCGCCGGTGCAGAACCCGATCCCGGCCCCCGCGCCTGTGGCGACCACGCCCGCGCCGCCACCGGCTGTCTCTAAGCCATCGGCCCCTGCGCGGTCCGAAACCCCCAGCAGCCCGGCCAAGCCCAAGCCCCTGCCGGATTCGGTGGTCAATGCGGTGAATGACACCTCCAGCCCCTCTGAGGACGACGGTCAGGAAGAGCTCGCAGCCGCCGAGCGCCCGACCGACACCTGCAAAGAAGGCAGTTGGTGGGGGCTGATCGGCCGCCCGAAGTCGGCGGCGAGCATCGTTTCCGAGCCCAAGCGCGTTTATACCGAGGGCGACCCGGTGACCATGGATGCCAACCCCAACCGCACCAACATCGTGTTGGACGCGGAGGGGAAAATCGCCAAGGTCACCTGCGGCTAGGGTGTGCCCCTAGCCCTTTGGCCGATTGTCGAGAATGCGCACGGCTTTGCCCTCTGACCGGGCAACGCCGCCCACATCCATCACCTCAACCGTGACCGAGATGCCGACCGTCTGCTTGATCTGCGCCGAGAGCGCTTTGATCGCGGTGGCGCGGGCGTCGGTGGTCACGCTGGCATCGGCGCATTCGCATAGCACGCGCATCTGATCCATCCGGTCGGGGCGTGTGAGCTCGATCTGGAAATGCGGGGCAAGCCCCGGCGTCGCCATCAGCGCTTCTTCGATCTGGGTGGGGAAGACATTCACCCCGCGCAGGATGATCATGTCGTCGCTGCGGCCCGTGACCTTTTCCATCCGCCGCATGGAGCGCGCCGTGCCCGCCAGCAGACGGGTCAGGTCGCGGGTGCGGTAGCGGATGATCGGGAAAGCCTGTTTCGTGAGCGAGGTGAAGACCAACTCGCCCATTTCGCCATCCTCGACCGGGGCGCCCGTCTCGGGGTTGATGATCTCGGGGTAGAAGTGGTCTTCCCAGATGTGCAGCCCGTCCTTGGTTTCCACGCATTCCATCGACACGCCGGGGCCCATGACTTCGCTGAGCCCGTAGATGTCGACCGCATGCATGTCGAAGGCCTGCTCGATCTCCTGCCGCATGGCGTTGGTCCAAGGCTCGGCCCCGAAAATGCCGACTTCGAGCGAGGATTGACGCGGGTCGATGCCCTGTTTGGCAAACTCATCCAAGATCGACAGCGCGTAGGACGGGGTGACCGTGATGCCCTTGGGGGCGAAATCTTCGATCAGGCGCACTTGGCGCGGGGTCATCCCCCCCGAGATCGGCACGGTCGATAGGCCAAGCGCATCGGCGCCAAGGTGGATGCCCAAGCCGCCGGTGAACAGCCCATAGCCATAGGCATTGTGCAGCATGTCGCCCGGGCGCATCCCCGCCGCGCGTAGGGAGCGGGCGACGACTTGCCCCCAGTTCGCCAGATCGTCCTTGGTATAGCCCACCACGGTCGGCTGCCCGGTGGTGCCGGAGGACGCGTGAATGCGCGCCACCTGATCACGCGGCACGGCGAACATGCCAAAGGGGTAATTGTCGCGCAGGTCGGTCTTTACCGTGAAGGGAAAGCGCGAAAGATCGGAAAGCTGTTTCAGATCATCGGGATGCACGCCCGCCTCATCGAAGCTTTGCTTGTAGAAGGGCACGTTGTCATAGGCATGGCGCAGGGACCATTTCAGTCGGTCCAATTGCAGGGCGCTGATCTCGTCCCGGCTGGCGATCTCAATCGGGTCGAGCGTATCCTTCGCGGGGGTCAGGTCTTTCATCAGGTCGGCTCCTCCTCGGTAAATAGCTGGCCCTTGATGCTGCGGGAGAGCCCGCGAAACAGGGCCACGACACGGTCATCCTCGCCCGTGACGGTCACATCATAGATGCCCGACCGACCGCTGCGCGACACTTCGCGGGCGGTGGCGGTCAGCCGCTCCTCCGGCTGGCCGGGGCTGAGATAGGTGATCTGGTTCTGCTGGGCGACAGTGGTCTGGTTGTAGCTGTTGCAAGCAAAAGCAAAGGCGCTGTCGGCCAGCGTGAAGATGAAACCGCCGTGGCAAATCCCATGCCCGTTCAGCATGTCCGGGCGCACTGACATCGACAAAACCGCGCCGCCGGGGGTGACCTCGTCGATCCTCATGCCCAATCCGGCCGAGGCGGAATCTCGGGCGAACATCACCTCGGCACATTTGCGGGCGCGGGCGTCTGGGGTCATTCCGTCATGCCTTTGTGTTTCATTTTTCAGATTGGTTGCACAATTCTGTAACGCTTTCAAGAAATTTTGAGCCGCGCTTTCGGCCATGTCAGGGCTTGATTTGGCCCCCGTCAGGGTCAACTGTAAAGCCATGAGCATAGAGCCCCCATCGCCAATCACGGCTTTCGAGCGCCCTGCCGAACAGGTCGCTTTCCACCGCACCGAACTGTCGCTGATCCTATCGCTCTACGGGCGTATGGTCGCGGCGGGGGAGTGGCGGGACTACGGGATTTCGCACCTTAAGGACGTGGCCGTCTTTTCGGTCTTTCGGCGCACGGCTGAGATACCGCTTTACCGGATCGAAAAACGGCCCAAGCTGCGCAATCGGCAGGGGATGTATGCAGTGGTCGGCACCGGCGGGCAGGTGCTGCGCCGGGGCCATGATCTGAAGGCCGTGCTGCGCGTGTTGGAGCGCAAGCTGATCCGCGCGGTGGATTAAACGCCGGGGCGGCGATGTGCGGTGACCGGCCCGTCACCGCCCGCTTCGATCCGGGCGATGGCCTCGGCGATGTTTTCATAGCTCACGGCCATGGCGTGGGCATTGGCGTGGATCATCGTCTCGCCGTCCACCACCAGCGCGACATGGCCTTTCCAGAACAACAGATCATTGCGCTGATAGGCGTCGCTGACGGGGGCGCCCACGGTCTTTTCCTGCTGGTCGCTGTCACCGGGGCAGGGGATGCCGCAGGCCAGCAGCGCCGCTTGAACAAGGCCCGAACAATCGATCCCCCAACGGCTGTTGCCGCCCCAGAGATAGGGCGTGCCAATGAACAGCGCCGCGATCTGCGCCGGGTCGGCCTCTCGGCTCTCGACGGGTGCAAGATGGCCCAGCGGAATGTGCCCCTGCGGGGTTTCGGCGAAATCCTTGGTCTCTGCCGTGACTGTGACGCGCGCAGCGTAGCTGAGGCTCAGCAGGTCCGGCGATTTCAGATCGGCGTCGCGATAGGCATGGGTGGCAGGCACGCAGACGCGATGCGTGGCCTTGCACGGGGTGCCGAGGGTGCTTTGCAGAACATGCCCGCAATAGCCATCTTTCTCGGCCTTCACATAGGCCCAGCCCGACGCCTCATGCAGCACGGTCACCTGCTCGCCGAACAACAACTGCCGGTCGCGTGGCCCGTCAGGGCGGCGGCAGAGGTCGGCCACCGGCACCGCCACCTGCGCGGGGCGGTTCTGGGTCGCCAGTGCCGGGTCCGGGGTGAGACGCGGATCGCTCATGGTTTCAGCAAGGCGGGCAGGGCGGCATAGATCGCGCGGGTGCCTTGGCCGGTGCCGCCTTTTGGGCGGGCGGGGGCGTCGGCAGGTTGCCAGCCGTAGATGTCGAAATGCGCGTATTTGCTGTCGGTCACAAAGCGGCGCAGGAAGAGCGCGGCGGTGATCGACCCGGCAAAGCCGCCCTTGGGCGCGTTGTCGAGGTCGGCGATGCCGGGCTCGATCAGCGCCTCGTAGGCGTCGTGGAATGGCATCCGCCAGACCGGATCGGCAGACCCGGCCGCGGCGCTTTCCAAGGCCGAGACGAAGGCGGCGTCGTCACTGTAGTAGGGCGCGAGGTCCGGCCCCACGGCCACCCGCGCGGCCCCGGTGAGTGTCGCCATCGAGATGATCTGATCGGGCTTGTCCTCATCCGCCAGCGCCAGCGCATCGGCCAGCACCAGACGCCCTTCGGCATCGGTGTTGTTGATCTCAACCGTCAGCCCCTTGCGCGAGGTCAGGATGTCGCCGGGGCGGAAGGCATTGCCCGAGACGGAGTTCTCTACCGCCGGGATCAGTACGCGCAGCTGCACCTCCATGCCGGTGGCCATGATCATATGCGCCAGCCCCAGCACGGCGGCGGCCCCGCCCATGTCCTTTTTCATCAGCGCCATCGACGCGCCGGGCTTGAGGTTCAGCCCGCCGGTGTCAAAACAGACGCCCTTGCCCACCAGCGTCAGCTTTGGCCCCGCCTCGCCCCATGCCATGTCGATCAGGCGCGGCACGCGGTCGGCGGCGCGGCCCACGGTGTGGATCATCGGCAGGTTGTTTTCCAGAAGGGCATCGCCGGTGGTCACCTCGATCTGCGCGCCATGCCGCTCGGCCAGTTTGCGCGCGGCGGCTTCAAGGTCGGGCGGCCCCATGTCGGAGGCGGGTGTGTTGATCAGGTCGCGGGTCAGCATCTCACCCGTGGCCAGCGCGGTGATCTGTTCGGCGTCGACCCCCTCGGGCGCGACGAGGCGGGCGGTCAGCGGGGACTGCTCGCGGTAGCGGTCAAATCGGTAACCCGCCAGCAGCCAGCCAAGCGCCTCTGTCGCCGCCTGATCCTCGGGCAGGCCGCTTTCGATCCGGTAATCCCCGGCAGGAAGCTTGGCTGCAGCGGCGGCGAGGTGAAAGCGGCTCCGGCGGCGGGCAGCCTCGGACCCGTAGCCCGCCAGTGCCATCACCGGCGCGCCCTCGGCACCCGGCACGACAAGCGCCTGACCAAGGCCGCCCGCAAAGCCGCTGGCCTTCACCCATGCCTGCACCGCGCCGGGCTGATCGGCAAGCCAGCCTTCAAGCGCGGTCTCGCTCAAGACATGAAGCGGCAGGGCATTGGCGGAGGAGGTGGCGAATTCGGCGGACATGACAAACCTTTGCAAATCTGGATTTGCGCGCAGCCTACCTTTTCCATCGCCACCCGCAAGCGATCAGATCGTGATCTCGGGCAAGTCCCATATCGCGGTCAGCGACCGTTCGCCGTTGCGGATCAGCCGCGACAGCGTGGCTGCCGTGGCGATGTCATCCCCGTCGTCGATACAGACCATCACATCCGCCGCCACCCGGGCGACGAGCGCCATGCCGATTTGATCGGCGATGGCGATCAGGCGGTGCACGCTTTTGCGCAGGCCGGCGCGGTCTTGGCCCTCATGGAGCCTTTTGCAATGGGACAGGCGCAGGGCCAATTCCTCCATCGCGCGGCAGAGAACATCTTCGGCCCCCACCTCACCCAGTTGTGTGTAGAGCAGCGCCAGCCGCTCTTGATCGACGCAGACCTGTTCGGTCGGGCGAATTTGCATAAGTTGCATTCCAGTCATCCTTCGATCGCCCCCACGGCCTAAGGGCAATATGGCGCGTGAAGGTGTGCAAAGGGTTGCGATGATTGTGCCTTTTCTCTCGAATTCGTATGGCATTTGCGCTATCTGCGCTAAAACCGCATTTCGCATTAGGGGACGTTTACACATGGACAAGGCCAAGGCTCTGCCGTCGTATCTGTTGCAACGCTATCAGGGGTGGAAGGCGACCGGCTATGCCGAGAACCAAACATGGTATCGCCGATTGGCCGCCGAGGGGCAGCGCCCGCGTGCGATGGTGATCTCCTGCTGCGACAGCCGCGTGCATGTGACCTCGATCTTCGGGGCGGATCAGGGGGAGTTCTTTATCCACCGCAACATCGCCAACCTTGTCCCGCCCTATGAGCCGGATGGCAAGCAGCACGGCACCTCGGCGGCGGTGGAATATGCTGTCAACGCGCTGAAGGTCGCGCATCTGATCGTGCTGGGCCATTCCAGTTGCGGCGGCGTGGCGGGTTGCATCGAAATGTGCAAAGGCAACGCGCCCGAGCTTGAGAACCAAGACAGTTTCGTGGGCCGCTGGATGGACCTGCTGCGCCCGAAATACGAGACGGTGGAAAAGGTCGAAGACCCAGCGGAGCAGCAGCTTTTGCTGGAGCGTCAGGCGGTGCTAACCTCGCTCGAAAACCTGATGACCTTCCCGTGGATCAAGGAAAAGGTCGAAGACGGCACGCTGAGCCTACACGGCCTGTGGACTGACATCGGCGAGGGCAGCTTGGAATATTACGACGCCAAGGCGCAGAAATTCGAGCCGGTCTGACGCTCGCGCAGACAGATGGCAGAGACGAAAAAGGGGGCCGCTTGGCCCCCTTTCTTATTCCTAGACTGTGGCTGAACCTCAGCCCTTTTTCAGCACTTCGCGGCCCAGCAGTTCGGCGATCTGTACGGCGTTCAGGGCGGCACCCTTGCGCAGGTTGTCGCTGACGCACCACAGGTTGATGCCGTTGTCGATGGTGCTGTCCTGACGGATGCGGCTGATGAAGGTGGCGAAATCGCCGACGCATTCCACCGGCGTGACGTAGCCGCCGTCTTCGCGCTTGTCGATCACCATGATGCCCGGCGCTTCGCGCAGGATGTCGCGGGCTTCGGCCTCATCAAGGTGGTCTTCGAATTCGATGTTGATCGATTCCGCATGGCCCACGAAAACCGGCACGCGCACGCAGGTCGCGGTGACCTTGATCGACGGATCGACGATCTTCTTGGTCTCGGCGACCATCTTCCATTCTTCCTTGGTCGACCCGTCTTCGAGGAAGACGTCGATATGCGGAATCACGTTAAAGGCGATCTGCTTGGGGTAGACCTTGGCCTCGTAATTGTCGGTCGGGTTGTAGACCGATTTGGTCTGGTCCCAAAGCTCGTCGATCGCCTCTTTGCCCGAGCCGGAAACCGACTGGTAGGTCGAGACGACGACGCGCTTGATCTTGGCGCGGTCATGCAGCGGCTTCAGCGCCACGACCATCTGCGCGGTGGAGCAGTTGGGGTTGGCGATGATGTTCTTCTTGGAATAGCCGTGCACGTCTTCGGGGTTCACCTCCGGCACGATCAGCGGCACTTCGTTGTCGTAGCGGTAGAGCGAAGAGTTATCGATCACCACGCAGCCCGCTTTGGCAGCGGCAGGCGCGTATTTCTTGGTGGCCTCGGAGCCCACGGCAAAGAGCGCCATGTCCCAGCCGGTGAAATCGAAAGTGTCGAGGTCTTTGGTCTTGAGGGTCTTGTCTCCGAAGGTGATCTCAGTCCCGAGCGAACGGCGGCTGGCAAGGGCCACGATCTCGTCCACGGGGAACTGACGCTCCGCAAGGATGTTCAACATTTCACGGCCCACATTGCCTGTGGCACCGACGACGGCGACGCGATAACCCATCTGATTACTCCAGTCTGTCCAATTTAATTTGACGCCATTTAACGTGCCTGCGGGGCATTGGCTAGGGCCAGCCGCGTGAGGGCGGGGCAGGGCGGTGCTTAGCCGGGGTCAGAGAACCTTGATCACGTCCTTGTTGATCGCCAGCATATAGCCGCGCCGGGCGATGTTCTTGACCAGCAGTTCCGACACCAGCTGGTTGCCAAGCGTGTCGCGCAGGCGTTTGATCCGCGTGGCGCCCGCGGCCTCATCACAGTCGGCAGGGCTGCGGCCCGAGATCATGCCTTCGATCTCGGAGCCCGACAGCACGTCGTCATCCATCCGCGCCTCGGCAAGGACCGACATCGTCTCCATCGCGGCGGCGGTCAGTTTGAAGCCGAGGTTGTTGAGATAGACGGTATTCTCTTCCCGGCTGATCAGCAGAGAGTTCACTTGAATGCCCGTCCGCTCGATCTGGGCCATGCGGCGGTTGAAGCCGATCAGCATGAACAGAAACACCATCGCCGCGACCAGCATGGCGCTGGCAAAGACCAAAAGCACCACGATCACGATGCGATAGCTGGCCAAAGTCTCGGAAAAGGCGGTGCCGGACTGGGCGAGGATTTCCAGCAGCTTGATCTCGGCCTGGGTGGTCAGATCGTCGTTTTCGATAAAGATCCGCTCGACCCGGGCGTTAAAGACGTTCGCATCCGGCAGCGCCCAAAGCAGGACAAGCGCCCCTACCAAAAGCACGGCGACCACGGCGGCGATGCCGCCGATCACGAAACGCCCGCCAAATCTGCGCATGTCAGAAGCGGAGGTAGAATGTTCCTGCACTGTCTTTCCTTTGATCCAAGCCTTCGTCACCGAAAACAGACAGCACATTCAACAATGTCCAGCCCTCCGCTGCAAGACGCGGCGTGAGTTCGGTTTCGGCGGAGGCTGGCTCACAGGCCCCGGAGATCTGCGCCACCCCATAGTGAAGGCGCAGCGGATTGTCTTGCTTGGCCTTGTAATCGGCAAAGCATCCGGCTGTTGCCGCGGCGGGCAGGGCCAGAACGACCGCTAGTGCGGTCAGCAAGGAGAGACATGGGTTTTTCATATGTTTTTAATGCGCTTTTGCCCGCTGATATTCAATAACCAAGGCGTTTTGAGCGTCTTGTTATTGGATAACGACCCCCTGTTATTGCCTGTCTTTGGCCCTCATCCCAATTTGGTGGCACCAACAGACACACGAACCGATACGCGGCCCCCGAGTTATGGCCGCAGAGGATCAAGGGCGCAGCAAAACGCGCCGATAACGAGAAGGGACCAGACCCATGTACCGCAAGTTCATTGCTACCATCGCCGCCCTGTCGGTTGCCATCACCGCCTTTGGCGCCCGCCCGGCTGCTGCCGATGAAAAAGAGGTGCTGCGCACGCTCGCCGCGATTGCGGGTGTCGCGATCGTGGGCAAGATGATCTACGACAACAACAAAGAGCGCAAAGAGCGTGAGACCGTGACCCGCCGCCGCGCCGCGCCGGTCTATGAGGCGCCCCGGTATTACCCCACGGTTTCCAAGCGACCCCATCCGCGCCCCTATGTTAACCCGCGCCCCGCGCCGCGTCGCGGCGACTGGACCCGCCCTGAGCGCGACCGTACCACCTACCCTGAGCGCGAAGTGCGCCCCCTGCCTGAGCGCGTGGACCGCAAGCTGCTGCCGCAGCAGTGCTTCCGCAGCTATGAGGGCGATGAGGGCAAGGTCATGATGTTTGGCGAGCCCTGCCTTGAGAAAAATTACTCCTATGCCGATCGCCTGCCCCGCTACTGCGCCAAACGCGTCAGTACCGCCGAGGGCGCGCGCTATGGCTATGACGCCCGCTGTCTGCGCGACTCGGGTTACAGCTTGGCGCGTCGGTAAATCCGGCGTGCCTTGACCGAGCGGCACGTCCCTGTCGCTCGGGTTTTGAAAGGGGGGGTGTTCGGGCGCCTCCCCTTTCTCTTTTTTGTTGCACCTTTTGGGCGCATGCGGTTTCACCAGCCCCATGATACCTGACTATGAACTCGAACGCGGGGCGATGACCCGCGGCTTTCGCACCATCGCCGGTGTGGACGAAGTGGGCCGTGGCCCGCTGGCCGGGCCGGTCACTGCCGCTGCCGTGGTCTTTGCCGAAGGGCAGATCCCCGAGGGGCTGAACGATTCCAAGAAACTGACCGCCCGCGCCCGCGAAAAGCTTTATGAAGAAATCATGTCGGTCGCCGTGGTCTGCGTGGCCCATGCCACGGTCGAAGAGATCGAGGAACACAACATCTTGCGTGCCAGCCATCTGGCCATGACCCGCGCCTTGGCCGGTTTGGCCTGCAAGGCGGACTATGCGTTGATCGACGGCAATATGCTCCCGCGGGATCTGGCGCTGCCCGCGCAACCTGTGGTGAAGGGCGATGCGCGCTGCCTGTCGATCTCAGCGGCTTCTATTGTTGCGAAAACCGTACGCGATAACCTCATGGTGGATTTGGCGCAACAACATCCGGGTTACGGTTGGGAAACCAATATGGGCTATGGCTCGAAAAGCCACATCGCCGCCCTGCAGGATCTTGGTGTCACCCCACACCATAGACGTTTGTTCAAGCCGGTACACAATATCTTGTATCAAGCGAATTTGTTAACCGATTGATTCAAAAAAGAAATTGACCGCGATTCTCTGATGGCTCATTTTATCCACAACCAATGAGCGCTTAAGCGCCGGGTAATGAGGCAGAGATATGAAAACGATGACAAAGGGCGCCGCGGCGCTTCCCTTGAACACTATTGTTGCGGGCGATTGCATTGAGGCAATGAACGCCCTCCCAGCAGAATCGGTGGATCTGATCTTCGCGGATCCGCCCTACAACTTGCAGTTGCGAGGTGATTTGCATCGCCCCGACAACTCCAAGGTCGATGCAGTTGATGACGAATGGGACCAATTCGCCAGCTTCAAAGCCTATGACGAATTCACCCGCGCATGGCTTAAAGCCGCGCGGCGTCTGCTCAAGCCCGATGGCGCGATCTGGGTGATCGGCAGCTACCACAACATCTTCCGCGTCGGTGCCGCGCTTCAGGATCAGGGCTTTTGGATCCTCAACGACGTGGTCTGGCGCAAATCCAACCCGATGCCGAACTTCCGTGGCAAGCGTTTCACCAATGCCCATGAGACGATGATCTGGGCCGGTAAGAGCGAGAACAGCAAATACACCTTCAACTATGAGGCGCTGAAGGCGCTGAACGAAGGTATCCAGATGCGCAGCGATTGGGTGCTGCCGATCTGCACCGGCCATGAGCGTCTGAAGGATGAGGGGGGCGAGAAAGCGCATCCGACGCAAAAGCCAGAAAGCCTGCTGCACCGCATCCTCGTTGGTTCGACCAACCCCGGCGATGTGATCCTCGACCCGTTCTTTGGCACCGGCACCACCGGGGCCGTCGCCAAGATGCTGGGCCGTGACTTCATCGGGATCGAGCGTGAGGAAGCCTATCGCAAGGTTGCAGAAAAGCGGATCTCGATGGTGCGCAAATTCGACAACGAAGCGCTGCAAACCACCACTTCCAAACGCGCCGAGCCGCGGGTGCCCTTCGGCCAGTTGGTCGAGCGCGGCATGCTGCGCCCGGGTGAGAACCTCTATTCCATGAATGGCCGCCACAAGGCCAAGGTCCGCGCTGATGGCACCCTGATCGGCAGCGATGTCAAAGGGTCGATCCATCAGGTGGGCGCGGCCTATGAGAAAGCACCCAGCTGCAACGGCTGGACCTATTGGTGCTACAAGAAAGACGGCAAGAATGTCCCCATCGACATTCTGCGTCAGCAGATCAGGGCCGAGATGGCGAACTGATCCACCCCGGATAATTGAACACCGCCGGCACCCGTGGCCCCTCTGCGTGAGGGGCATGCACACGGGTGCCTACCTTGACCCCGCCCGATGGCGGGGTTTTTTTGGTTCTGCTTTTCACGTGAGGCTGGCCTAATGCATCTGCCGGTTGCGGCCCTGAAGCGCGCGCAGCGCAGCGGCGAGGTAGCTGGCATCGAAATCGCATTTATTCACCACATAGAGCACCCCGGCCGAGGCGGCTTTCTCCCACATGACCGGAGAGGGCCAATCGCTGAGCATGATGACGGGGGTTTGAGCGTGGCGATGATCACAGGCCAGTTCCAGCGCGAAATTCGCGCCTAGCCCATCGGGCAAGTTGTTGTCGAGCAGGATCAGCGCCTTGTCCCCGGCGCTGAGCGCCCGGCGTGCCGCTTCGATGCTGGGGGCGAATTCGACCTGCATCCCGCCATAGGCGCGGGCCAGAACGCGGCGCAGCCTTTTTCGGTCAAACTCACTGTCTTCGACGATCAGACAGGTGCCATCATAGGCCGCCCGCGCGGGCGCGTCTTGGTGCTGCATCAATACCACTCCACAGGTAACAGTCGCAGCTTTTCTGGCAGGCAAAGTTTAACTTTGCGTTGCCGTGTTCAGAGCCGGGGCAGGGGATTGCTGGCCTTGTTGTAGGCTTTCCAATCGGTGATCTCGGGGTAATACATCTCGCGCCATTTGCGCACCCGCGGGTTCATGACGCGCCGCCACAGCGGCGGCACCATGGCGGCCATGGTCATCACCGGATAGCCATAGGGAAGCTGCGGCGCATCGCCCGTGCCATAGGTCTGCAAGACCGGAAAGCGCCGGTCGGGTTTGTAATGGTGATCGGAATGGCGTTGCAAGTTGATCAGCAGCCAGTTGCTGGCCTTATGCGCCGCGTTCCACGAATGGCGCGGTTGGACATGTTCATATTTCCCGCCGCCCAGATGTTTACGCGTCAGCCCGTAGTGTTCGATGTAATTGACCAGTTCCAATTGCCAGATCGCCACCCCGGCTTGGACAAGGAACAGGCCCAGACCGCTCCACCCGCCCAAGATCAGCGCCAGCAGCAAAAAGGTGGCTTGCAGCGCCCAGTATTTGAAAAAGGGATTGCCCGGATCGGTCCAGGGCAGCCCCTTGCGGGCCAGCATGTTCTTCTCCGCTTGAAAGGCCGAGGTCAGCGACTCGCGCAGTACGCGGGGGTAGAAGCGATGAAACCCTTCGTTGTAGCGCGCCGTCACCGTGTCGCGCGGGGTGCCGACATGGCGGTGGTGCACCAACAGATGCTCAGACCGGAAATGCGAATATAGCACCATGGCCAGCAGGATATCCGCCAGCCGCCGTTCGGTCTTGTTCCGCTGGTGCATCAGCTCATGGCTGTAGTTGATCCCGATGGTGCCGGTGATGACGCCGACGCCGAAGAACAGAAAGATCCGCTCTGCCGTGTCTAGATGCCCGGCGCGGGTGGCGTAGTAGATCAGGCCAAAGACGGTCAGGCATTGCAGCGGAGTCCAGAGCAGGGTGACGAGGCGGTACCAATAAAGATCATCCTCCGTCGCTTCCAGATCGGCGTTGTCGAGGTTCAGCCCCAGCACCGCGTCGAGCATCGAAAACAGATACCATGTCACCAGCGGTAGCAGCGCGATGGTCCAGCCGCCCTGTGTGGCGCAGAACCATGCCAGCGGGATCAGCAGCAGGGACATCCAGAAAGGCAGCGCGCGGGACAGGCGGGCGAGGTCTTGGGCGGCGATGATGCGGTTGGCCATGGGGCACCTCATAGTTGCGCGCCAGATATACCGCAGTTTGCCCGAGGCTCAAAGCCTGACGCGGCGCTAGCGCGCGAGGTCGAAAGCTTTGCGCATGACGGTGGGCAGATCGCTGGGGCGGAACTGGTTCTGGCCGATGAATTCACCGTTTTCGGGGCGGCTGTCATGGCCCACCCGGGCGTGCTGCACCGTCAACATCAGATGGAAATGGGTGAAGGTATGGCGCACCTCCCCGGGCAGGGCGCGCCAATCGGCGGCCAAGGGCGGCGTGCCTTCCGGGCGCGGCTCTGACGTGTCGACCCAGTCGGAGCCGGGCCAGCCGAGCATGCCGCCAAGCAGCCCCTTCTCGGGCCGCGTCTCTAGCAGCCATGCGCCATCCTCGCGCTCTGCCAGATAGACGGTGCCGTGCCGAATGGGTTTCGGTTTCTTCGGCGTCTTCTTGGGCAAGAGCGCTGCCGTGCCTTCCGCCCGCGCGGCGCAGGGATCGCGCCAAGGGCAGATGCCGCAGGCGGGGGATTTCGGGGTGCAGATCGTGGCGCCCAGATCCATCACCGCTTGGGCATAGTCGCCGGGCCGGGCCGCCGGAGTCAGGGCGGCGGCCCGGGCCATCAGCTCGGGCTTGGCGGCGGGCAGGGGCGTGTGGATGTCATAGACCCGCGCCATCACCCGCTCCACATTGCCGTCGAGCACCGCATGGGGCAGATCGAAGGCGATGGAGGCAATCGCCGCCGCCGTATAGGGCCCGATCCCCGGCAGTTTCAGCAGCGCGTCGTGATCCGCGGGGAAATTGCCGCCATGCTCATCCACCACCACCCGCGCGCATTTGAGCAGGTTGCGGGCGCGGGCGTAATAGCCAAGCCCGGCCCATTCGGCCATCACATCGGCATCCTCGGCAGCGGCGAGGGCGGCGACATCCGGCCAGCGGGCGGTGAACCGTGCGAAGTAATCCTTTACCGTGGCCACGGTGGTCTGCTGCAACATGACCTCGCTCAGCCAGATGCGGTAGGGGTCGGGCATGACCCCGGCGATCCGGTCCTGCGGCGGCACCCGCCATGGCAGGGCGCGGGCGTGGGTGTCGTACCACTCTAGCAGGATCGGCGGCAGCTCGCTGACGCGGGTTTTCTCACGCAATGTTTAGGCCTTTCGACGGGTCGGGGGCTGGTGACGCTGGGGCAAATGGTTATGTATGTCAGCACATTCGGGAAACAAAGCCATGCCGCCACGTCGTACGACTACAAAAGGGTTCAAACGCACCAACAGCCTGCTGTCGCAACAGATCCGCAAGGCGAGCGAGACGCGCGGCTTTGCGCAATCGCGTCTGCTGACCCATTGGGCCGAGATCGCGGGCGAGGCAACCGCCGCCATCTCGCGCCCTGTCGAGGTCAGCTATGGCCGCAAGGAGGGCATCGGTGCCACTCTGACCCTGCTGACCACCGGGGCCAATGCGCCCATGCTGGAAATGCAGAAAGAGCAACTGCGCGCGCGGGTCAACGCGGTCTACGGCTACAACGCCATCGCGCGGGTGCGGATCACCCAAACGGCGGCGACCGGATTTGCCGAAGGGCGGGTGGCCTTCGATCACAAGCCCAAGGGCGAGAAGCCCCGCCCCAACCCCGCGTTGCAACAAAAAGCAGCCGAAGCCGCCAAGCCGGTGGCCGATGAGGGGCTGCGCGAGGCCCTTGCACGTCTGGGCGAGAACATATTGAACAAGAACCAAAGCTGACGATCTGATAGCTGGTCAAACGGAAGGAACATCCTATGAATCGCAGAAACGTAATCCTTGGCGGTCTTGCCACCCTCGGCGTCGGTGGCTGGTTCGCTGCCAGCAGCTTTGGCTCGGCCCCCCTGGGCAGCACTGCGCTGACCCCCTTCGTCGGCGCCGCGAACGCGCAAACCACCGAGGGCGAAGTCGACACCTCCGGCATCACCGAGATGGTCTTGGGCGATGAGAACGCGCCGGTGACGGTTGTCGAATACGCCTCTTTCACCTGCCCGCATTGCGCGACCTTCCACAACGAGACCTTCAAAAAGCTGAAGGCCGATTACATCGACAGCGGCAAGGTCAAGTTCATCTACCGCGAAGTCTATTTCGATCGCTACGGTCTCTGGGCCTCCATGGTGGCGCGCTGCGGCGGGCAGGAGAAGTTCTTTGGCATCGCTGACCTGATCTACAAATCGCAAAGCGAATGGACCCGCGCTGGCGAACCTGCCGCCATCGTCGATGAGCTGCGCAAGATTGGCCGTCTGGCCGGGCTCGACAACGAGACGCTGGATGAATGCCTGAAAGACGGTGAAATGGCCGAGGCGCTGGTGGCATGGTACACCGCAAACGCCAAAGAGGATGACATCTCAAGCACGCCGAGCTTTGTCATCGACGGCAAGAAACACTCCAACATGTCCTATGCCGACATGAAGGAAATCCTCGACGAAGCGCTGGCTGGCTAATGACCGCACCGCTCGCAGGACTGAAAGTCGTCGAATTGGCGCGTGTTCTGGCTGGCCCTTGGGCCGGTCAGACACTGTCGGACCTCGGATGCGAGGTGATCAAAGTGGAAAGCCCGGCGGGGGATGACACCCGCCAATGGGGGCCACCCTTCGTCACCCGGGACGAGGATGTCACCGCTTCCTATTTCCACTCGACCAACCGGGGCAAAGCCTCGGTCACCGTGGATTTCCGCACTGAGGAAGGTCAGGCGCAGGTCAAAGAGCTTTTGGCCGATGCGGATATCCTGATCGAGAATTTCAAGACCGGGGGATTGGCGAAATACGGGTTGGACTATGCCAGCCTGTCTGCCCAGTTCCCGAAGCTGATCTATTGTTCGATCACGGGGTTCGGCCACACCGGGCCTTATGCCCATCGCGCGGGTTATGATTTCATCATCCAAGGCATGTCCGGCCTGATGTCGATCACCGGAGAGCGGGACGGCCAGCCGCAGAAATCCGGCATGGCGATCACCGATATCTTTACCGGGGTCTATGCCAGCACCGCGATTCTGGCCGCCGTTCACCAGCGCCACCAAACCGGCGTCGGGCAGCATATCGATATGGCCCTGCTCGACTGCGCCGTGGCGATCACCGGCAATCAGGCGATGAACTATCTCACCACCGGCAAGGCACCGACGCGGATGGGCAACGCCCACCCCAACCTGACGCCCTATGAGGTGTTTGAGTGTTCCGACGGCCATCTCATCATCGCCACGGGCAATGACGGGCAGTACCAACGCCTGTGTCAATTGCTGGGGCTCGATGACATGGCCACCGCGCCGGAGTACCTCAAGAACGCCGACCGTGTCGCCAATCGGCCCGAGATGATCCGTCGCCTGACCGGGGCCACTCGTCTGCGCAGCCGTGATGATCTGCTTGCCGCCTGCGAGGCGCATGGCGTGCCTGCCGGGCCGATCAACGACATGGCCGATGTCATGGCCGATCCGCAGGTCGTGGCGCGGGGCATGCAGATTGAACTGGACGGTGTGCCGGGGCTGCGGTCACCCTTCACCTTTTCGGGGGCCGAGCTTTCGCTGCACCGGCCTGCGCCGAAACTGGGCGAAGACAACAAGGCCTAAGGCGGTGGCAGCCTGTCCAGCGCTGCATGCAGCGCGTTGCCTTCGGGCAGGGACAGGCGCACCGGCAGGGTCAGCACCTTGGCGCGGAACTCCATCGGCAGGCGCACCGCGTCTTTCTCGGTTGTAACAAGCTGGGCGCCGCGCATCGCGGCCTCGGCCTCCAGCCGCAACATCAGCCGCGAGGTCAGCGGCTGGTGATCCTCCAGCGCCTCGGCGTGAAGGATCGTTGCCCCCAGCCCGCGCAGGGTGGCGAAAAATTTCTCGGGATGGCCGATGCCCGCAAAGGCGAGGACTTGGGAATCCGACCAATCCATTCCGGTTTGCAGCGGGGCGAGTTCGGCGCGCGCATGGGGCAGGTCTGTCTTAGGCAGCCGTTTCGCAAAGCGCGCCTGCGCCGCCTCATCCCCGATAGAGAGCAACAGGTCAGCCCGCGCCAGCCCTGCCGCGACAGGCTCACGCAACGGCCCGGCAGGCAGGCAGAGGCCGTTGCCGAACCCTTTCACCGCATCCACCACGACGATGCTCAGATTCTGCACCAACGCGGGGTTCTGAAAGCCGTCATCCAGCACCACCACCGTGGCCCCCGCCGCTTCGGCGGCTTGCGCCCCCGCTGCGCGATCCCGGGCGACCCAGACATCTGCAAAGGCGGCGAGCAGCAGTGGCTCGTCCCCGACCTCCTCGGCGCTGTGCTGCAGGGGGTCGACCCGCACTGGCCCCTCTAGCGTGCCGCCATAGCCGCGTGAGACGACATGCGGGCGATGGCCGCGCTCCAGCAGATATTGCAGCACAGCCATCACCGTGGGCGTCTTGCCGGTGCCGCCTGCGTTGATGTTGCCGACGCAGATCACCGGCACCCCCAACCGCAGCGGCCTGCCGCCCGCCAGCCGCCGCGCGGTGGCCGTGGCATAGAGCGCGCCCAGCGGTTGCAACAGCCGTGCGCGCCAGTCGGGGCGGGGCAGATGCCAGAAATCAGGCGCGCGCATCGGATGCTCCCATTTCTTCGTCGAGCCGGTCTTGCACCATCTCAATCACCCTATCGGCCAGTTCGGCCCCTTCGCTGATCACGTCCCAGCCCGCATGGGCCATCGTGGCGGCCTGATCCGGCGCGATCAAACGCGACACCGCATTGCCAAGCGCGCCCGCGTCATTGACGATCCGCGCCGCGCCTGCCGTGGCGAGCCGCCCGTAAGAGGGCAGGAAGTTGCGCACCTTGGGGCCGTAAAGCACCGCCGAGCCAAGCGCCGCCGCCTCGAACGGGTCGCAGCCGCCGTGGCCCGAGACCAGCGAAGACCCGAGGAAAGACACCGGCGCCACCCGAAAGAACAACCCCCGGTCGCCGGGATCGTCCGCCACCATGACCTGTGTCGTCTCATCGGGGTAGGGGTCATCGCCCCACCGCATCGTGGTGAACCCCCGCGCGCGGGCGCGCTCATAAGCGATATCGGCGGTCGGGTAATCATGGGTGTGCAGGATAAGCAGCAACCGATGCGAGAGGCGCAGCGCTTGGCGATGGGCAGTGAGAATGACGGGTATCTCTTCAGCCAAAACCTGCGTCGCATACCAAACCGGACGCCCGACAAGGCAGGCCGACATATCCGCCAAATCCGATTCCGCGCAGCGCAGCGCCTGACCACCCGCCAACAGCGGCGAGGTCACCTGCCCCTTGTTGCGCGGCAGGCCCAGTTGCACGAGACGGCGCAGCACGGCGGGGGAACGGGTCAACACCTGATCGAAAGCCGCCAGTAACTGCCGCGTCACATCGGGCAGCCAACGGTCCCGGCGGCCATCGAAACCGGCGCTGTCGGCGTCGATCATCATCATGGGGCAGCCGCGCCCTGCGGTCTCCAACACGAGGTTGGGCCTCAGCCCGCCCCATGTCCACAGGCAGAAATCAGGCCGCCAATGGTCAAGGAAGCGCGCCACATTGTCGGGGTGTTCGCTGGGGGCGGGGAGGATGAACAGATCGCGCGTCTCGGGCGTGGGCAGCTCTTGGGCCGCCGCGCTTTCCGAGAGGGTGACCAGCACCGCGGCCCGGTCGCGCATCGCCATGAACCGTTTGGCAAGGTCGAGCACGGCCAGCACGTTGCCCGCTTCGGCGGCATGCATCCAGACCAGTTCCCCCTCGGGGCGCGGGATATAGGGCGGCGCGTCTTCGGCCCCGCCCCGGCGCACGAGGGCGCGATAGGCTGCAAGCCCCAGCGACCGCGCCGCCATGGTGGTTTATTCCAGCTCTTCGGTGGGCGAGGCCGATGTCTCTTCGTCGCGCAGGCGGTGCAGATGGGCGATGTAATAGCGCATATGCGCGTTATCGACGGTGCGATGCGCTTCGGATTTCCATGCGTCATAGGCGCTGGCATAGTTGGGGAAGATCCCGACGATGTGGATGTCATCGACATTCTTGAACGCGTTCTTGGTCGGATCGACAAGTTCGCCACCGAAAACAAGGTGCAGGCGTTGGGTCATGAAGCTGTCCTTTGATCTGTCAAAGCTGCGGTGCTGCGCATAGTGCCTAGCAGATGAGGCCGGTCACGCAAGGGCGTCGATCAGCGCGCGCTGCACCGAAGGGCCACCCGCCACGATGCCATCGACACGCGGGTCGCGGTTGTTGAACCTGAGCGGTGCGCCCGTGGCGGTGGTGCAACTGCCACCCGCTTCGGCCACGATCAACGTGCCTGCGGCGATGTCCCATTCCCATGTGCGGCGCAGGGTGATCATCGCGTCGAAGGATGCATCGGCCACCAGCGCCATACGGTAGGCCAGCGAGGGGCGGTAGCTGCGTTTGAACACCGGTGCCGCGCCGCCGTGCCAGCGTTCGGCCACCAGCGCGGGCCGCGCGGCAAGCACCGTCGCCTCGGCCAGTTTGCCGACCTCGGAGGTGCGGATCGGCGCGCCGTTCAACGTGGCCCCGCCTCCCCGGTGCGCGGCATAGAGCATGTCGCGCATCGGCAGATAGACCACCGCCGCCGTCACCGCGCCGCCCTCGGCTATCGCCAGCGAGTGCGCCCAAGTGTCGGACCCTTCGACAAAGCTGCGGGTGCCGTCGATCGGGTCGATGATAAAGACCCGCTCATGAGAGAGTCGATCGGTATTGTCCTCGGTCTCTTCGGACAGCCAGCCATAGTCGTGCCGCGCGCTGCGCAACTCTGACAGTAGCAGATCGTTCACCGCCAGATCGGCTTCGGTCACCGGGCCTGCGTTATCGGGCTTGTCCCAGCGTTTCGCCGTGGCCCCGACAAAGCCGCGCGCCACGGCACCCGCCTTGCGGGCGGCGTCGATCAGCAGGGTGAGATCGTCCTTAGGCACCGGCAAGGGTCATTCCCGGCACCAGCAGCGAGGGCACGACGCGGCTAAGATGCGTCCGCGCGTCATTGGCGGGGATCATCGCCCGCAGCATGTCGCGCAGGTTGCCCGCGATGGTGCATTCGTTGATCGCATGGGTGATCTCACCATTCTCGACCCAGAGGCCCGAGGCGCCGCGCGAATAGTCGCCCGTGTTGGGGTTGATCGTGCTGCCGATCATGGAGGTCACCAAAAGCCCCGTGCCCATCTCGGCAATCAGATCGTCGCGGCTGGCCTCGCCTTGGGTCAGCGCGATGTTCCAGTTCGAGGGCTGAGGGCCAGAGCCGGGGCCGCGCGCGGCGTTGCCGGTGGGGCTGAGTTCCAGCTTGCGGGCGGTGGCGAGGTCGAGTGTCCAATCTTGCAAGATGCCTTTGTCGACGATGGCCCGCCGCTGGGTCGGCAGCCCTTCGGCGTCAAAGGGGCGCGAGCCGGTGGCGCGGATGCGGGTCGGGTCTTCGATCAGGGATAGGGCTTCGGGCAGCACCTGTTCGCCCTTGGCATCGCGCAGGAAGGACGCGCCGCGCGCAATCGCCTGACCGTTGATCGCCCCCAAGAGGTGCCCGATCAGCGAGGCGGCGATGCGTTCGTCAAACAGCACCGGGTAGCTGCCGGTGGGGGGCTTGCGGGCATCGAGCCGCGCCAGCGCGCGTTCGCCCGCGCGGGTGCCGATCTCCTGCGCGTCGCGCAGATCGGCCTGAAAGATGCGGCTGTCGCCGTCGTAATCCCGCTCCATCCCGGTGCCGCTGCCTGCGATGGCGACACAGGACAGCCCGCGTTCGCTGCGGGCATAGCCGCCCTCGAACCCGTTTGTCGCGGCGAGGTAAATCTCTTGCGCGCCATAGCCCGCGCCCGCCGATTGCACTTGGCTGACCCCTTTGACGGCCAGTGCGGCGGCTTCGGCGCGGGCGGCGTCCTCTTGCAGGGCTTCGGGGGAAGGTTCGGGCGTGGGATCGCAAAGCTCCAACCCTTCGGCATCGCGGCGGGGTGAGAGTTGATCGGGATCGGCCAGCCCGGAATAGGGGTCTTCGGGCGCTTCTCGGGCCATGGCGACGGCGCGTTCGGCCATCTCTTCGATCGTGCGCGATGACGTGTCGGAGGCCGAGACATTGGCCGAGCGTTGGCCGACGAAGACCCGCAACCCGATGTCCGTCCCTTCGGAGCGTTCGGCCTGTTCCAGCGCCCCGCCGCGCACTTCGATCGAGACAGAGCTTGCCGTGATCGCCATGGCATCGGCCGCATCCGCCCCGGCCTTGGTCGCCGCGTGAAGGAGGGACTTGGTCAATGCATCAAGGGCGTCTGGCATGGTCTGGCTCCTTTTGGGGTTGGAAAAGGGGTAATCCCCCGCCCCGCGGGGGGCAAGGGCTGGGCTCTATTTTCCCAGATAGGGCAGGCGCGGCGCAGGGCCGCGCCGCCGGTTATTTGATCTGCTGACCGTTGGCGAGGATGCCGCCCTCTTCGGTGAACTCGATTCTGGAGGTCAGGGAATCTTCGCCCTCGCCCGGTACGGTGAAGAGGCCCATCATCATCCGCGCGCCCATCGCCTGATCCTGCGGCACGAGGCCCATCGCCACCAGTTTGTCGAGCAGGGCCACGCCGCCGACCAGCGACAGGTCCAGCGCGCCCAGAGGTTTCGGCATGCCGGCCACGGTTTGCATATCGTCATTGTCAAAGGTGATCGCGCCCGAGGCGTCGAACTCGGCCCCGGCCACGTCCAGCGACACTTCGTTCACGTTAAGCGCGTGAATCTCGCCCGGGGCCTCATCGCCCATGGTGGCGGTGACTTCGGGGTCCATCAGTTCGAACAGCAGTTTGGCCTTGCCCGACAGGTCCACGACCAAGGTCGCCGGGTCGCGGGGCAATTGGCCGGTGGGGTCGAAGATGCCCCAGATCATGTCCGACATCTCAAAACGGTCGAGCGTAACGCCAAAGGCGAAATCCTGCGGCTCTTCGGACTTCAATACCGGCATTTTGAGGTTAAAGGCGCTTTCTGCCATGCTGAACTGGATCGGGAAGGGCATGTCGGCGGCGGTCACGCTGACTTCGATGTCCTGCTGGCCGCCGTCATAAGAAAGCCCCTCAGGCCCCATGGCCACGCCGAGTTTTGCCCCGGTCGAGCTTGAGATCAGTTGAAACTCCCCATTTTCGGGGTCGGAAACCTGCATGTCGGTGCGGCCCGCGCCAGCGGTAAAGCTGCCGTCGAAGGCAAGGCCTTCGCGCATCATCGCGGCCACGTCGGCGCCTGCGTCGATCATCGGCAAGGTGCCGCTGCCGTCAAAGACCACCTGATCGACCCCGCCTGTGACGGCGACGCGGGCCGGGTCTTCGGGGGTTTTCATCACCACGTCATATTGCAGGCTGTCGATGCGGCCCGATTGGTCATAGCGGCGCGTCTCGGTCCCGGTCATCTCGGTCCGGCTGCTGACGCCGGTGCCGATCAGAGTGAACTTGGCTTCTTCCTCGGTATAGCTTTGCTCGCCCACTTTGAGCCCGGCCAGCGTGAGCGAAATGCTGTCGGCGGCATAGTCGTATTGCAGTGCCTCGGCGCTGCCGCTGGCGCGCATCACCGGCGCGGTCTGGGCGTAGTTCAATACCATCGACACCGGTTCATCCTCGGGCGTTTCGGGCGCGACGTTGATCGTCATCGGCATGACGGTGGGCATGCGGATATTGACCGCCCCGTCGCCTTCGGGCTCAAAGCTCAGCGTGCCGAGCGACATGGAGAAATCGCCGCCCTCTTCGGCCATGTCCATTTTCAGGGTCACATCGCTGACGGTCAGGTCATCGCCGTTGAAGGCTTCGCTTGCCTCGACCTCATAGCCCATGCTCTCCATATACTGGCGCCAATCGCCCCAGACGTCGGAAGGGGTCAGATCGGCCCAGAGGGGCGTCGAAGCCAGCGTGACCGGCAGGGCGAGGAACAGCGACGCGGTGGAAATGCGAGACATCGGAAAATCCTTTTCGGCAATGAGTTACGCATAGGGTCTGCCAATCCCCGCGCAGGGTCAAGCGATGCGAGGCTAGACCCGGGTTGATCGGCAGATTACCACAGCCCTCAAGCAATGTACAAAACAAGCGGAAGGATCCCCCCATGGACATGACAGGCAAGACGATCATGATTACCGGCGCGAGCCGGGGCATCGGCGCCGCCGCCGCGCGTGTGTTCGCCGAGGCGGGCGGCAATGTCGCCCTGTTGGCGCGCAGTCAGGATGCCATCGCCGAATTGGCCGGAGAGTTGGGCAAACAGGCCATCGCCATCCCCTGCGACGTGACCCGCTATAACGAGATGACCTCGGCGGTCGAGACCACGCGCCGGGCCTTTGGTGGCCTCGACGTGCTGATCAACAACGCAGGCGTGATCGACCCGATCTCGCTCATGGGAGAGGCCGATCCCGCGGATTGGGCCAAGGCAATCAACATCAATGTCACGGGTGTCTTCCACGGCATGCGCGCGGCGCTGCCCTTGATGAAGGAAAACGGAGGCGGCACGGTGCTGACGATCTCTTCGGGCGCGGCGCATAACCCGGTCGAGGCGTGGAGCCACTACTGCGCGTCAAAGGCGGCGGCGAATATGCTGACCCAGTGTTTGCACCACGAAGAGGGCGGCAACGGCATCCGCGCCATCGGCCTGTCCCCCGGCACCGTGGCCACCGACATGCAGCGCGACATCAAGGACAGCGGCGTGAACCCGGTCAGCCAGTTGGATTGGGACGTGCATATCCCCGCCGATTGGCCCGCCCGCGCGCTGCTGTGGATGTGCGGCCCGGAGGCGGATCGCTTCTTGGGCGATGAGATTTCCCTGCGCGACGAAGGCATCCGCAAGGCGGTGGGCCTGATATGATCGAGCTTGACCGCGCGGGCGACATCTGGTCCATCACGATCAACCGCCCCGACAAGGCCAATTCCCTGACCCATGCCATGCTGGTCGAACTCGCCGAGATCATGGAAGAGGCGCAGGCCGCCCGCGCGGTGATCCTGACCGGGCGCGGCAAGGTGTTCAGCGCCGGGGCTGATCGGGACGAAGCCCGCGCGGGCCTTGCGAAATCGGATGTTTGGGAGCGTCTCTCGGGCGCGGTGGCCGCCTTGCCGGGGCTGAGCATCGCCGCGCTTAACGGCACGTTGGCGGGCGGTGCGATGGGCATGGCGCTGGCCTGTGATCTGCGCATCGCGGTGCCGGGGGCGAAGTTCTTCTATCCGGTGATGAAGCTGGGCTTTTTGCCGCAGCCCTCTGACCCGGCGCGAATGGCGGCGCTGATCGGCCCTGCGCGGACCAAGCTCTTGCTGATGGGCGGGCAAAAGATCACGGCGGAGGAGGCGCTGACTTTTGGCCTGATCGACCGCATAGTCGCGGCGGAGGAGGTGCAAGATCACGCGCAGTCGCTGGCCGTCGACACAGTGGCGGCAAGTCCGGACGTCGCGCAGGAAATCAAACGGATGTGCGGCCCCGCCTAACGTTTGCGCGTGCCTCCGGGCACTTTGGAGCGGAAACCGGGCGGGCGTTTCGCCACCCATGCGGCGAATTTGGCAAGCCTCGGATGACTGCGCAGTGCTTCGGGCGTGTTATAGTGCCGCGCCAGTTCGGTCTCGGTCAGGGCGGCGTGCACCTCTCGGTGGCAGATGTGATGCATCAGCACCGTCGGCCCGCCCTTGCCACCGCGCAGTTTGGGGATCAGGTGATGCAGGCTCTGCGGCACGTCCTCAGGGATGGGCCGGTGGCAGAGCGGGCAATGTGGCACGGTTTCGCCTTGGGTCACGGTCCTCCCTTTCGCTTGCATTGCAGGGCCACGGCAGGCAAGAGGATGTGTCAAATCCTCCCTAAGGCAAGGACAGGCCCATGGCTTCCCCGTCAGAAAACCAGATCGAAGAGCGCGCCGCGTGACCCGCGCCTTGGTCATCGGGGGCGGCCCGGCGGGGCTGATGGCGGCAGAGGTCATGGCGCAGGCGGGGCTGTCGGTCACGCTTTGTGAGGCGAAACCTTCGGTCGGGCGCAAGTTCTTGATGGCGGGCAAATCCGGGTTGAACCTGACCAAGTCCGAGCCCTTCGCCCCCTTCCTCGCCGCCTATGAAGAAGCGCAGCAAGCCTTGCGTCCGATGCTGGAGGCCTTTGATGCCCAAGCGGTGCAGGACTGGGCTGAAGGGCTGGGACAGGAGGTCTTTACCGGCTCCACCGGGCGGGTTTTCCCCCGGGCGATGAAAGCCTCGCCCCTGCTGCGGGCATGGCTCGCGCGGCTGGCGGAAGACGGAGTGACGATCAACACCCGTTGGCAGTGGCGTGGCTGGGAGGGGGACGCACTCACCTTCGATACGCCCGGCGGGCGGGAAGCGGTCGAGGCCGATGTGACGGTGCTGGCGCTTGGCGGGGCGAGTTGGCGGCGGCTTGGCGCCACTGGCGAATGGGCGCCCCTGCTGGTGGCGCGTGGCGTGGACCTGCAGGATTTCGCCCCGGCCAATGTCGGGCTGTTGGTCGATTGGTCCCCGCATATGACGCGCCATTTCGGCGCAGCGCTCAAGGGGGTGGCATGGCAGGCTGGCCCCTACCGCTCGCGCGGGGAGGCGGTGATCTCGGCCCGTGGGCTGGAGGGGGGCGGCATCTATAGCGTCTCGCGCGGGCTGCGCGAGGGGCAGGGGCTGACGCTTGATCTACTGCCGGACTTGCAGGCCGACGAGGTGACGGCGCGTTTGGCAAAGCCGCGCGGCAAGGACAGTCAGGCCAACCATCTGCGCAAACGGCTGAAGCTGAGCCCCGCCCAGATCGCGCTGCTGCAAGAGATGGCGCGCCCGCTGCCGCAGGAGGCCGGGGCGCTGGCCGCCTTGCTGAAAGACCTGCCCATCGCCCACGCCGGGCTGCGCCCGATGGATGAGGCGATTTCGACGGCGGGGGGCATAGCGCTCGACGCGCTGGACGCGGGGCTGATGCTGCGCGCGCTGCCGGGCGTCTTTGCCGCAGGGGAAATGCTGGATTGGGAAGCGCCCACGGGCGGCTATTTGCTCAACGGCTGTCTGGCGACCGGCCATTGGGCAGGCCGCCATGCTGTGGAATGGGCGCGGGGTTAACCGCCTTCCTTGGCCATCGCGGCGAGGAAAGCGGGGCGTTCGCGCAGGGATTTCGCCCAGAGGTTCAGCTTGTCATCCACCCGTGGAAACTTCGCGCCGATCGACCAATTGATGCAATGCACCGCCAAAAGGTCGGGCAGGGTGATCTGATCGCCCATCAGGAAAGGCCCCTCAAGCCGGTCGGACAGGGTGCTGGCCGCACGCTCGAACTCGGCCTTCAGGCTGTCCTTGATGGCGGGCACGCGGGCCTCTTCGGGCAAGACGAAACTGTGCTTTGCCGCGGCCCAAAGCACCGCGTCGAATTCGTCGATCAGCCAAAAGGTCATCGCATCCTGCCGCGCCCGCGCGGGCGTTCCGGCGGGGGCGGTGAGCGCGCCGTGTTTGTCGGCGAGATAGGTCATGACGGCAACGGAATCGGTCAGCACCTCATCGCCGTCCACAAGCGCGGGGATCTTGCCCGAAGGGTTGTATTTGCGCGCCTCGTCCGAGCGGGGTGCCGCGGGGTTCAAATCGTAGGGCTGGCCCAATTCTTCGAGCATCCACATGACGCGAAAGGCGCGGGTCTTGGTGCCGCCGATGACTGTGTACATTGAATTTCCTCTCCCAAAATCAACGTTGTGCGCCCAGCATCGCCAGACGGATAAAGGCCCGTTCGACCAGCGCCAGCGCTGGCGCGTGCTGCCCGGCGGAGCGCAGCTTGAGGTCCGTCTCGGTCAGCACCGCCAGCGCGGTTTCCAGCTTCACCGCGCCCCAGTTGCGCGCCTGTCGCATCGCACGGTCGCGGTCGCGCACGCCGTAGATCGGCGCGCCGGGGTTGGCGGCGATGCGGTAGAGGGTGCGGAAATGCCGGGTCGCCATGATGGTCAGGGTCACCGGATTCACGCCTTGGCCTTGTAGCTTGCTCATCACCGGGCCGATTTCGGCGGCGCGGGTCTCGGCCACGACATGCAGGATGTCGTCGACCTCGGCCTCGGTCGAGGTGGGGGCGCAGGCGGCGATATCATCCAGCCCGATGTTGCTGCTGTCGCCCAGTTTATAGAGCGTGATCTTCTCCAGCGTTTGCCGGAAATCGCCGGGGTCGAGGGTGCGGGCCAGATCGGTCAGGGCGGCCATGGCGTCGGCCTCAGGCGTGAGCTTCGCGTCCTTCAGCATCTGCTCGATCTCGGCCCGGTCGGGCGGGTTGTCATAGATCGCGGTGGCAAAGGCGTTGGGGTGGCTCTCAAAGGCCTTCAGCACCTTTGAGGTTTTCTTGAGATCGCCGCCGGTGACCACGATCTGCGCATCGCCCGGCTGCCATTCCTTCAGCGCGTCGAGCAGGATTTTCGCGATATTGTCATTCGCCTCTTCCACCAACGCGGCACGCGGACCGGGGAAGAAGCCGACCGCCTTGATCGCGTCCAGTAGCATCGCCGGATCGCGGCGCAATTCGCCCGCGGGCATCCGGCTGAGGCGCATTTCCTCTTCGGCATTGGGGCCGAGCAGGTTTTTCAGAAACTCCTGCCGTTTCAGCGCCACGCGCATCGCGTCGCTGCCATAGATCAACAGCCCCGTGCGCGCGGGATCGGGCCGTGCGAAATAGGGTTTTGCCTCGCGCGGGGTCAGCTTCATTGGGGCAGGTCGGCCGCATAAAGGCGGCTGATCACGAGGTCCGCGAGGATGGTCATCAGACGTTCCTGCGCGTCCAGTTCCGCCGCGCGGGTCGCCACGGTGGTGCCGGTGGCGGAATAGCCGGTGAAGCTTTCGACCTTGCCCGAGGTCACGATCTGCCCGCTGTCGAGGTCGCGCAGCGCATAGGCGGTTGTGCCGACAAGGTTGTAGCGCCGCGTGTTGCCTTCGCTGTCGATGGCCAGGCCGTCTTCGACCGTGGTGGTGGTCAGCGCCAGCCCCCAGCGGGGGGTGGCCGCGCGTCCAAGGCGGCTTTCCACCTCGCGCACCAGAAAATAGCCAAAGCGGTCTTCCGGCGCGTCCACCAGCACGCGGTTTTGCAATGCCGTGCCCGCGCCGCCGGGTCCATAGACCGGCTCGAACCCGCAGGCGGCAAGCGCCAGTAGGGGCAGGGCCAGCAGGAAGCGGCGGCGCATATGGGTGGTCTTAGGCAACGACATTCACAATCCGTCCGGGCACGACGATGACCTTTTTCGGCGTGGCCCCGTCCAGCGTTCGAATGACAGCTTCATGCGCCAGCGCGGTTTTTTCAACCTCTTCCTTCGGCATATCGGCGGGCACTTGGATTTCCGCCCGGCGTTTGCCGTTGATCTGGATCGGCAGGGTCACGGTGTCGTCGACCAGCATCTTCTCATCCGCCTTGGGCCATGGGGCCTTGGCGATCAGCCCTTCGCCGCCCTGATGCGCCCAAATGTCTTCCGACAGGTGCGGGGTCATCGGCGACATCAACTGCGCCAGTGTCATGATCGCTTCGCGCTGCGCGGCATAGCCCGCCTTGGATTTCTGCAAGGTCGCGGTGAAGGCATAGAGCTTGGCAATCGCGGCGTTAAAGCCGAAGGATTCGATGCCCATGGTCACGTCATGGATCGTCTTATGCATGGCGCGCAGCAACTCGTCGTCGCCCGAGCCCGCCGCCTCGCGGTCCATCTCGGCCACGCGGTCACAGATGTTCCACACGCGCGAGAGGTGTTTATAGGCGGCTTCCGCGCCAGAGGCGGTCCATTCCACGTCCCGCTCGGGGGGCGAATCGCTCAGAACGAACCAGCGCGCGGTATCGGCGCCGTAGTTCGAGATGATGTGCAGCGGGTCGACGACGTTCTTCTTGGACTTCGACATTTTGGCGGAAGGGATGATCTCAACCTCGGTGCCATCGGCAAGTTTGCCATCGGTCACCTCTTCGGGCAGGTGATAGACCGGGCGGCCATTATCATCGCGGGTCTGGTAGATTTCATGGGTCACCATGCCTTGGGTGAAGAGCGCGTCAAACGGCTCCACCGCGCTTTCGGGCAGATGGCCGGTGATCTGCATCGCACGGGCGAAGAAGCGCGAGTAGAGCAGGTGCAAAATCGCATGCTCGATGCCGCCGATATATTGATCGACGTTCATCCAGTATTGCGCGTCTTCCATGACGGTCGGCGTCTCGGCACGCGGCGCGGTGAAACGGGCGAAATACCACGAACTGTCGACGAAAGTGTCCATCGTGTCGGTCTCGCGCAGGGCGTCCTTGCCGCAGGCGGGACAGGCGCAGTTGCGCCATGTCGGGTGCCGGTCCAGCGGGTTGCCCGGCGTGTCGAAGCTGACGTCGTAAGGAAGCTCGATCGGCAGGTTTTCTTTCTTTTCGGGCACCACGCCGCAGTCGTCGCAATGCACAACCGGGATCGGGCAGCCCCAGTAGCGCTGGCGCGAGAGGCCCCAGTCGCGCAGGCGGTATTTGGTGACGCCGTGGCCGATTCCGTTTTCCTCGCAAAAGGCGATGGCGGCGTCGACACCCTCTTCGCCGGTCTGCCACTGGTCGCCCGCGAAGCCCCGGTTGTAGAACACCTTTTCGGTCTTCGGCGGGACGAAAGCGACGTCCAGCTCGGGCGCGGCATCCTCGGACGGCAGGAAGGTCGAGATGATCGGCAGGTCGTATTTCGTGGCGAACTCGAAGTCGCGCGGGTCATGGCCCGGGCAACCGAAGATCGCGCCGGTGCCATAGTCCATCAGGATGAAGTTGGCGATATAGACGGGCAGTTCATGGGCCGTGTCGAAGGGGTGGCGGACGCGGATGCCAGTGTCCATCCCGAGCTTCTCGGCGGTCTCGATCGCTTCCTCGGTGGTGCCGCCCTTGCGGCATTCGGCGCAGAATGCGGCCACCGCTTCGTCGTCGCGCTCCAGCGTCTTGGCGAGCGGATGGTCGGGCGAGATGCCGACGAAGGAAGCGCCAAGCAGCGTGTCGGGGCGGGTGGTATAGACCTCGATCCGGTCAAAGCCCTCGGGCGCTTCGATGGTCGAGAAGGCAAATTGCAACCCGCGCGACTTGCCGATCCAGTTGGCCTGCATCAGCTTTACCTTGGCAGGCCAGTTGTCGAGGCTGTCGAGTGCCGAGAGCAACTCTTCGGAGTGGTCGGAGATCTTGAAGAACCACTGCGTCAGCTCGCGCCGCTCCACCGGCGCGCCGGAGCGCCAGCCGCAGCCGTTCTCGACCTGCTCGTTGGCAAGCACGGTCATGTCGACCGGGTCCCAGTTCACCACGGCGTTCTTGCGGTAGACCAGACCCTTCTCGAGGAAGTCCAAAAACAGCGCCTGCTGCTGGCCGTAGTAGCCGGGATGGCAGGTGGCGATCTCGCGGCTCCAGTCGATGCTGAGGCCCAAGGGCTTCATCTGCTTCTTCATCTCGGCGATGTTGTCATAGGTCCAATCCGCCGGGTGGCCGCCGATGGCCATGGCGGCGTTCTCGGCGGGCATGCCGAAGGCGTCCCAGCCCATCGGGTGCAGCACGTTATGCCCGGTCGCGATCTTGTAGCGCGCGATCACGTCGCCCATCGTGTAGTTGCGCACATGGCCCATGTGGATGCGCCCCGAGGGGTAGGGGAACATCTCAAGCACATAGTATTTCGGCTTGTCAGCGTTGCGAACGGCCTGAAAAATGCCGTCCTTTTCCCAGGCTTGCTGCCAGCGGGCTTCGATCTCGGCGGGGGTATAGCGGGGCATGAGGGGACCTTCGTGACATGAAAAACGCCGGGCTGCTGTTTTCACAAGGCCCGGCGTTGGAACGGTGTTGAGTTAAGCGGGCTCAGAATTTGCTGTCGGACACGCGCATCTCCCGCGCTCGGCTGAGGATCGCATCCTCGACCGCGCGGGTGGTGGCCCGTGCCACGGGCTGGCCGCCCGAAGATTGCAGCGCCACATTGAGCGAGCGTGCATCAAGCGCCGGATCGTCGATCAGAACGGTCGCGCGATAGGCGCGGCCACCGCCCGGCGGGGTGCCATAGCCTGTGACGATCACCCCGGTGAAAGGATCGACCGATTGCACAGGCAGGAAGTTCAGCACTTCGAGCGAGGCCGACCAGAGGTATTTGTTCACCGAAACACTGGTGTCTGTGTTCTTGCGGTTAAAGATCGACCAGATCGTATTGTCGGGGTTGGTCTCAATGTTATTGGGGTTGTTCGGATTGGTGTATTGATCCGGCCGATCTGTGGCCGGGCTGCCAAAGCTCCCGCCACAGGCGGTCAGCGCGCTGAGCGCCAGAACGGAGATTGCCATCTTGCAAGCGGTACGAAGGGCCATTGCAGCTTTCCTTTGCCTGTTTGCGCTCCGGTCTATCCAAGCAGGCCCTTATCGGCAAGGTCTATGTCATAGGAGCGCGCTGCGCGGCATCGGGCGCCGCCATAGGCAAAGCCGCGGCCCTGGGGTGAAGGAACTGTGGCATAGCTGCACCAACCCCGGCGACATTGCGGGTGGGGAGGCCGTGAACCTTGCCAAGTGCAGGGGATTGGGGGCAAACAGCCTGCATACCCTTACCGGATTCCCCGGTCTGGGCATATGAATTCAAACCGAGGGAAAACTCATGAAAAAAGTTCTCTTCGCTACAACAGCCCTGGTTGCGACCGCCGGTGTAGCAGCAGCAGACGTGACATTCGGCGGCTACGGCCGTTTCGGTATCATGTACAACGACAACGACTCCACTGGTGGCGACAGCGACACAGACGTTACTTCGCGTCTGCGCCTGCAGATCGACGCGACAGCTGAGTCCGACGCTGGCGTTGTCTTCGGTGCGCGTATGCGCATCCAGCAGAACAACTCTGACGACAACGTGAACGTCGCCAAAGGCCCTGATGGTGTTTACGGTACAGCTGACGACGTGACCACAAGCGGTGGTCCTGCCGGTACAGGCATCAACGGTGTGCGTTTCTTCGCTCGCACCGGTGGCTTCGAAGTTGGCGTTGGTAACATCTTCGGCGCTCTGGAATCCATGCCGGGTCAGTACCCCGTCGACATGGGTCTGACCGGTCTGGGCTATGACTACACTGCGTTTGATGACCGTGGCGACCAGTATTCCTCTGGCGGTAACGGTGCAGCTGGCTCCAACGGCGTTGAAGTCCTTTACTCCGCTGGTGATCTGGCAGTGCACGTGTCGGCTTCCGACATCAACGACCGCGTTGCTGGTTACGTTGCTTACACATGGAGCGGCTGGACCTTCGCAGTTGGTGGCCAAGACTCCGACGCGGCAAGCGACACCGAGTGGACAGCGACAGCTGGCGGTTCCTTCGGCATCGCAGACGTAACTCTCGCCTATGCTGATAACGGCACCGGTGGTGACCGCGTTGTTCTGGCTGGCCGCTTCGACGTAGGCGCTGCAACAGACATCGAAGTCTATGTTGCTGACAACGACGGCGGCACAGAAGACGACACCGGCTACGGCATCGACTTCAACCACGACTTGGGCGGCGGCACCTCGCTGCGCGGCGGTGTGGTTAAGCAGTTCGACGGCGACACCGTTGCCGACATGGGTGTTCGCTTCAACTTCTAAGTTGAACGACATACTCTGAATATTGGGGCAGGCCTTTCGGTCTGCCCCTTTTCTTTTACTCAAGGCTGTTGTTTTCTGCGCGCCTGACATGGAGGGCCGAAAATGAGTCTGAGCGACATCCAAAACCGCATCTCGAAAGCCGAGGCCGAAGCTAGCCGCGCGGCAGGATCGGTCAAGCTGATCGCCGTCAGTAAGGTTCAGCCCGATGCGCGTGTGCGTGCGGTCTTGGAAGAGGGGCACCGCTCTTTCGGAGAGAACCGCGTGCAAGAGGCGGCGGCCAAATGGCCCGGTTTTCGCGAGGATTTTGACGGGATCGACCTGCACATCATCGGCCCATTGCAAAGCAACAAGGTCCGGCAGGCGGTGGAACTGGCCGAGGCGATCCACACGGTCGACCGCCCCAAACTGGCCAAGACCATCGCGCGGCTGGCGCAGGAGATTGGCCGCTGTCCCGACCTCTTTATTCAGGTGAATACGGGCGAGGAAGAGCAGAAGGCGGGCGTGATGCCCCGCGACGCGGATGCGTTCATCGCCGAGTGTCGCGCGCTTGACCTGCCGATCAAGGGGCTGATGTGCATTCCGCCGGTGGATGAGGCGCCGTCCCTGCATTTCGCCTTGCTGGCCAAGATCGCTGCGCGCAACGATCTGAGCGGCCTGTCGATGGGCATGAGCGGTGATTTTGAGCAGGCCATCGCACTTGGGGCGACCCATGTGCGCGTCGGCTCCGCCATCTTCGGCGAAAGGGTTAGCGGATAATCAGCCGCGTCGCCGGGCCCACGCACGCGGCGATTTCATGTAGGTCGTTCCGTGCAAAGGCGATGCACCCTTCGGTCGGATAGCCGGGCCGCCGCCACTGATGGATAAAGATCGCGGAGCCGCGCCCTGCCGCGGCGTCGGGCCAGTTCCAATCGGTCAGGATCACCAGATCATAAAGCGGATCGGCGCGGCGCAGGGCCTCATGACTATGGGGGTAGGGGGCGCGGACGCGATGGTTGTAGTCGGGCTGGCCGCTGGCATCTGACCACAGATCGCCCGGACCGATCGGCTGGGCCCAAGCGCTTGGCGCCGGGATGCGGTCGGGCCGGTAGAGCATCCCCACCAGACGATGCGCCCCGCGTGGCGTGGCGCCATCGCCCTCGCGTTTGTCATCGGTCAGCCCACCCTTGCCGATGCTACAGGCATAGCGCCGCCCCTGAAACCGCAGCCCCGTGGGCGTTAGAACCATGTCATTCGGGGTCATAGCAGATGCCCCGATTTCGCGGCTTTGGTGGCCAGATAGGCGCTGTTGTGGCGGTTCTCGCCCACGGCCAGCGGGACACGCTCGCTCACGGCGATGCCGCTTTGCTCCATCATGCCCACCTTGCGCGGGTTGTTGGTCAGCAGGCGCACGGCGGAGAACCCCATCGAGCGTAGGATGTCGGCGCCGAGGCGGAAGTCGCGTTCGTCATCCTCGAACCCCAGCCGGTGATTGGCTTCGACCGTGTCAAAGCCCTGATCCTGCAAGGAATAGGCGCGCATCTTATTGGCAAGACCGATGCCGCGGCCCTCTTGGTTGAGGTACAAAAGCACGCCATGCCCTTCGCCGCCCATCTGCGCCAGCGCGGCGCGTAGTTGTGGGCCGCAGTCGCATTTCAGGCTGCCCATCAGGTCACCGGTGAAACAGGCCGAATGCAGGCGGCAAAGCACCGGCGTGTCGCGGACAGGGCGGCCGATTTCGATGGCGTAATGCTCCTCGCCGCCATCCTCGGGGCGGAAGATATGCAGGCGCCCGGCCTCGGAAACCTCCATCGGCAGGCGCGCGTTCACCACCGGATGCAGCGCGCTGCGCTCGGCAAGGATCGGGGCGGCGGCGGTAAGGTCGATCAAGGTCAGCCCATGCATCCGTGCGAAATCCGCGCCCTGCGGCAGGTCAAGGACCAGTGCGGCGGGCAGCATCCGCGCGGCTTTCACCAGATCGAGTGCGGCGCGATGCGGCGCGGTATCACCACCTCGCGCGGTCTGAAGTGGCCCTTTCATCGGCGCGCGCAGGTCATCCGCCGGATCGGCGATGCTTTGCACCCAAGCCGGGGTGGCCCCCGCAGGCAGCAGCACGCGGGCAAGCTGGCCATCATAGGCCCGTGCCTTAAGCGTTTCGGCCCGCCGCGCCGTGATCGCCAGCACCGGCGCACCGCCCAAGGCCAGCACATCCGCAAGGCGCTGTGCGGTCAGCGTCTCTGCCGCCAGCACGAGGGCGGCCTGCGCCGCATCCGCCAGAATCACGGGCACGCCCATGCGCAGATCGGCCCGCGCACGCGCCAGTTGTTCGGTGATGTCCGGGGCGAAACTCATGGTTTGTTGCAACTCCGCAAAGGCTTCCCCGTCTATCTAGGTTATATCGCAAGGAATTGAAACATTTCACGCTTTGTTGACACGAGGCTGTGAGACAGTGGTCACATCCCTTGTCCGGGCCCCGCCCAAGGCGCATGTATAAGACAACAGACGGAGAGACAGATGGCCCAGCTTAAGAAAATCCTGCTTGTCGATGACGACGATGACCTGCGCGAAGCGCTGAGCGAGCAGTTGATCATGACCGAGGATTTCGACGTTTTCGAAGCGGCCAATGGCACCGAGGCGATGACCAAGGCGAAAGAGGCGCTTTACGATCTCATCATCCTCGACGTAGGCCTGCCCGATACCGATGGCCGCGAGCTGTGTCGCCTGATGCGCAAACAGGGGGTGAAAAGCCCAATCCTGATGCTGACGGGCCATGACACCGATGCCGACACGATCCTCGGCCTTGATGCCGGGGCGAATGACTATGTCACCAAACCGTTCAAATTTCCCGTCCTTCTGGCCCGCATCCGCGCGCAGCTGCGCCAGCATGAGCAATCCGAAGACGCGGTGTTCCAGCTGGGGCCCTATACGTTCAAACCCGCGATGAAGGTGCTTACCACGGAGGACGACCGCAAGGTGCGTCTGACCGAGAAAGAGACCAATATCCTCAAGTTCCTCTACCGCTCCAACGACGGTGTGGTGCCGCGCGATGTGCTGCTGCATGAGGTCTGGGGCTATAACGCGGGCGTCACGACCCATACGCTTGAAACCCATATCTACCGCCTGCGGCAGAAGATCGAGCCTGACCCCTCGAACGCCCGTTTGCTGGTGACGGAATCCGGTGGCTATCGCCTGATGGCATAAAAACCGGGAACCAATTCCGACCCCCGTGGTTGGAATACCTGAGAGGCGGGGTTTTCATGACCCGCACCTCGGTTTGAAGCCCGACTTTTGTACCCGGGTAAAGGTACATACCTCCCTGTTGGACTGGCCGGGCCTTTGCGCCCGGTCTTTTTTTGGGGAGGCGGGGAGATCGTCACTCCGGACCGAAATCAAGCCGTAGGCGATGGCCCTCACCGCAAGGAAGCCCCATTTCCGCATGGCACCCCCGCGCCGCCCGCGTTACTGTGCCGAACCACCCCCAGACCGGAGCCTCCCCCATGTCCTTTACCCTCGCCACTTGGAACATCAACTCCGTCCGCCTGCGCGAGCCTTTGGTGCTGAAACTGCTGGCCGAACACGGGCCAGATGTTCTGTGCCTGCAAGAATGCAAAAGCCCCGTGGACAAGATCCCGGTCGAGGCGTTCAAGGCGGCGGGCTACACCCATATGGTCGCGCGGGGGCAGAAGGGCTATAACGGGGTGGCGATCCTGTCGAAACTGCCGCTGGTGGATGCGGGTGATCAGGATTTCGCCATGCTGGGCCACGCCCGCCATGTGGCGGCCAAGCTTGAGAATGGCGCGACGATCCACAACTTCTACGTCCCCGCAGGCGGCGACAAACCCGACCGCGAGATCAATGAGAAGTTCGGCCAGAAGCTCGATTACCTCTCTGAGATGCGCGACTGGTTCCATGGCGACAAGCCCGAAAAGTCGATCCTTGTGGGGGACCTCAACATCGCCCCGCGTGAGGATGACGTTTGGGATCATAAGAAGCTGCTAAAGATCGTCAGCCACACCCCGGTCGAGGTCGAAGCGCTTGGTGCGGTGCAGGATGCGGGCAATTGGGTCGACATCACGCGGCAGGATGTGCCGGAGGGCAATCTCTATAGCTGGTGGTCCTACCGCGCCGCCGATTGGGATGCGGCCGACAAGGGCCGCAGGCTCGATCATATCTGGGCCACATCGGATATCGCGCAGGCCGGACACTCCAGCCACATCGTCCGCGATGCGCGCGGATGGGAGAAACCCAGTGACCACGCGCCGGTTTTTGCCAGTTTTGACCTTTGAATCGCGCCCCTGCACATCCATATAAGGCCAAACGCGATTAGCGAGGATAACGATATGACCGACCTGAACCTTTCCACCGCCGCCCCCGCGGATGCCGATCTGATCAAGGACACGACCGAGGCGACCTTCATGGCCGACGTCGTCGACGCCTCGCAAACGGTGCCGGTCATCGTTGATTTCTGGGCGCCGTGGTGCGGCCCTTGCAAGACGCTTGGCCCGATGCTGGAAGACGCCGTGCGCGCGGCCAAAGGCGCGGTGAAGATGGTGAAGGTCAACGTCGATCAGGCCCAGAACATCGCCGGTCAGTTGCAAATCCAATCAATCCCCACGGTCTATGCCTTCTACAAAGGCCAGCCGGTCGACGGTTTCCAAGGCGCGCTGCCGCAGTCCGAGATCAAAGCCTTCGTCGACCGTGTGGTAAAAGCGGGGGGCGGCGAAGCGCCCGGTGACACGCTGGCCGATGCCGTCGCCGCCGCCGAAGAGATGCTGGCCGAAGGGGCCGCCACCGACGCGGAGCAGACCTTTGCTGCGATTCTCGAAGAAGACCCGATGAACGCGCCCGCCTATGGCGGCATGGTTCGGTCTCACATTGCCATGGGCGCATTGGATCAGGCCGAAGCCCTGCTAAACGGCGCGCCGATCGAAATCTCCAAAGCCCCCGAACTCGAAGCCGCCCATGCCCAGTTGCAACTGGCCCATCAGGCTGCCGATGCCGGCCCCGTGGCCGAGTTGACCGAGAAGGTCGAGGCCAACCCCGACGACCATCAGGCGCGCTTCGATTTGGCCCAAGCGCTCTATGCCCATGACAATGCCGAGGCTGCCGTCGAGCACCTGCTAGAGCTTTTCCGCCGCGATCGGGAGTGGAACGAAGGCGCCGCCAAGACGCAACTTTTCACTATTTTCGAAGCACTTAAGCCCAATGATCCGGTGGTGCTGAATGGCCGTCGCAAACTGTCATCAATGATATTTGCCTGAGGCGTCGGTCGCGCTAAGTCCCTTGTCATGATCAAGCCAGCAGAACTGCCCAAGACTATTGCGATCTTTCCGTTGGCAGGGGCGCTGCTGCTGCCCCGCTCACGGCTGCCGCTGCATATCTTTGAGCCGCGCTATCTTCAGATGATCGAAGACGCGCTCAAGACTGACACGCGGTTGATCGGCATGGTCCAGCCCAACGAACTGCCCGGTCGCGACGGCCATGGGCTGCACCAGATCGGCTGCGCGGGCCGCATCACTCAGTTTTCCGAGACCGAGGATGGCCGTTATATGGTGACCCTTGGCGGCGTCTCGCGCTTTCGCGTGGTGGAGGAGATCGAGGGCTTTTCCCCCTATCGCCGCTGCGATGTGAATTGGTCGGGCTTTGACCGCGATCTGGGCGAGGATGAGGTCGACGATAGCTTTGACCGGGCGCGGTTTCTTGACCTTCTGGGGCGCTATTTCGATAGCCGCGGCCTCTCCGCCGATTGGGACACGTTGAAAGATGCCGAAGATGAGTTGCTGATCAACTCCCTGTCGATGATGCTGGAGTTCGAGGCCGAAGATAAACAGGCGCTGTTGGAGGCGCCTTCGCTGGAAACCCGGCGGGAGACGTTGGTGACATTGATCGAATTCGCGATGCGCGGCGGTCAGGAAGAGGGCTTGATGCAATGACGGATGCGACCGTTCAATTCGACCGCCGGATGCTGGAGGCATTGATCTGCCCGCGCACCCAGACGACGCTGACCTATGACGCGGAAAAGCAAGAGCTGGTGTCGAAAGCTGCCGGACTGGCCTATCCGATCCGTAACGGCATTCCCGTTATGCTGCCGGATGAGGCGCGGACCCTGTAACGGCCCGCAACCCGGTCAAAGGGGCTTGCCACGCATCAATCGAGGCAGGTCACCCGTCAGCCCCGCCGCTTCGCGGATGAAAGTGCGGCGTAGACCGGGCAGGGCGTTAATCGCGGCCATGCCCATGTCGCGGGCCAACCGCAAAAGCGCATTATCGTTCGAAAACAGTCGGTTGAAACTGTCGGTCGCCAGCGCGAGGCTGGCATTGTCGAACCGCCGCCATTCCTGATAGCGCGCCAGTACCGCGTCATTTCCGGGGTCTTCGCCCCGGCGAACCGCATCGGCAATCACCTCGGCCAAGGCGGCCACATCGCGCAGGCCCGCGTTCAGCCCCTGACCGGCGATGGGATGCACCCCATGGGCCGCGTCGCCCAAAAGCGCCACGCGCGGGGCGGTCATGGAATGGGCCAGCGACAAGCCCAGCGGATAGCTGTAGCGCGGGCCGGTCAGCGAAAGCTCCCCCAAAAAACTGCCAAAGCGCGGGCGCAGCACCTCAAGGTATTGCGCATCCGGCAGGGCGTTGATCGCCGCAGCATTGGCGCTGGCTTCGCTCCAGACAATGAGCGACCGGTTGCCGGTCAGCGGCAGGATCGCCAGCGGGCCGGGGGGCATGAAGAATTGATGCGCGATGCCGTGGTGCGGCTTTTCGTGATCCACCACGCAGACCAGCGCCGTCTGACCATAGGACCATGCGACACGCTTGATGCCCGCGCGCTCCGCCGTGCCGCTGCCGCGGCCATCGGCCCCCACCGCCAGTCTTGCGCGCAGGGTCTTGCCGCCCTCAAGCGTCAGAGTGATGCCGGTCGGCGCCACCGATTGCCCCGTAACGCGGGTGTCGTTCATCATCGTGATCGCCGGATCGGCGGCCGCCGCTTGCAGCAGCGCGCGGCGCAGATGGCGGTCTTCGACCATCTGGCCCATCGGGCCTTCTTCGATCTCGGCATGATCGAAATGCATGAACATGGGCGAGGGGCCGGTTCCGGCACGCCCATCAGTGACCTTGATCTCAAGCATTGGCTGGGCGTCATCCGCGATGTCGGGCCAGATGCCGATGCCTTCCAACAACCTGACCGAGGTCAGCGCCAGCGCATAGGCGCGCCCATCAAAGGCGGCGTTCTCAAAGGTCTGTGCGGGCTGGGCGTCAATCACCGCCACGCGCAATCCCGCGCGGCTAAGGGCCAAGGCAAGGGCGGGGCCGTTCAGCCCCCCGCCGATGATCGCGATATCGTGGTCAAAATCCATGGCCCTAGATATGACCTGCGCGCGGGGATTGTCCATGCGCCGAACGGTCGCTAGGTTCGCCAAGAACAGCGGTAAGGGGCATGACATGCAAGAATGGTTGGAAATGACGGCGGCGGATTTGGGGCGCGGGATCGCGGCGGGCGATATCGACCCGGTGGCGCTTTGCGATGCCTATCTCGATGCCATCGACGCACATCCGATGCGCGACCGTATCTATGCCCGCGCCACCCCTGACCGCGCCCGCGCCGAAGCCGCCGCCGCGGCTGAGCGGGCCCGCGACGGTCAGCGCCTATCGCCGCTCGACGGGGTGCCGATCTCTTGGAAAGACCTCTTCGATACCGCCGGAACGGGCACCGAGGCGGGCTCTAAGCTGCTGGAAGGCCGGGTGCCAGAGCGTGACGCCGAAGTGCTCGCCAGCGCGACGGCCTTGGGGCTGGTCTGCTTGGGCAAGACGCATATGAGTGAATTGGCCTTCTCGGGTCTTGGCCACAACCCCAGCACCGCCACACCGCCCTGCGTCAACGAGCCGGACAGCGTCTCGGGCGGGTCGTCCTCAGGCGCGGCGGCCTCGGTCGCCTTTGGCTTGGCGGCGGCGGCGATCGGGTCCGACACCGGCGGGTCGGTGCGCATCCCGGCGGCGTGGAACGATCTGGTGGGGCTCAAGACCACCGCGGGCCGTGTCTCCCTTGCCGGGACCGTGCCGCTCGCGGCGAAGTTCGACACGGTTGGCCCGCTTTGCCGTTCGGTCGAAGATGCGGCGCTGCTGCTTGCCGCCTTGGAGGGGGCCAAGCCTGTCGATCTGCAAGAGAGCGAATTGGAGGGCTGCCGTTTTGCGGTGCTGACCAATGTTGTCATGGATGAGCTTTCCGATGAGCCCAAAGCCGCTTTTGACGCGGCGGTAGCGCGGTTGCGCGAGGCCGGTGCCACGGTTGACGAGATCGCCGTGCCCGAAGTCGAAGAGGCGATGCCGCTGAGTTCCTGTCTCTACACCACCGAAGCCTATGGGCTATGGCGCGATGTGATCGAAGCCGACCCGGAAGCGATGTTCAGCGAAATTCTTGAGCGTTTCCGGTTGGGTAAGGGGTTCTCCGGCCCCGATTACGTTGCCGCTTGGGCCAAGCTCGATCTGACGCGGGCCGGCTATGACCGGGCCGTGGCAGGCTATGACGCCGTGCTGGTGCCCACAGCGCCCATGCTGCCGCCGAACATCGAACGGCTGAACAGTGACCACGACTATTACCTCGCGCAGAATCTCCTATCCTTGCGCAACACGCGAGTCGCGAATCTCATGGGGCTTTGCGCGCTTACCTTGCCGACCGATACGCCCTCTTGCGGCATTTCTCTGATGTGCGCGCCGGGGGCCGAAGAACAGCTTTTGCGCCTTGGTGCAGCGGCTGAAGCGGCCCTGCGCGAGGCCTAAGAGCGCACGACCGAAAAGCCACAAGGGCGGCAAAACTCCCCGGTTTTTCTGGACGGGAGAGGCGCCCTTGGGTACCTTGGGGCAAACGGGGCGCGAATGATCCCGATCCGAGGCAGTTTTGATGATGTATACCGAGCGGTTTTCGAACCTTCCGGCCCACGTGTGGCCGCGCCTGCGCGCATTGCTTGACGGGCATGAGGGCGGCGGCACGCCGATCCATATGACCATCGGCGAGCCGAAACATGCGTTTCCGGCTTGGGTGACCGATGAGATCACGAAACACGCCGCAGGGTTCAACAAATACCCGCCGAACGACGGTTCGCCCGAATTGCGCGCGGCCATCGCCGCATGGATCGCGCGGCGCTACGGGGTCGAGATGGACCCCGACAGCGAGGTGATGGCCCTGAACGGTACGCGCGAGGGGCTCTATAACGCCGTCATCGCGCTTTGCCCGCCCACCAAGAATGGGGAGAAATCGGCCATCCTGATGCCGAACCCCTTCTACCAAGTCTATATGATCGGCGCGATTTCCGGTGAGGCGGACCCGATCATGGTGCCCGCGACCGCAGAGACCGGGCATTTGCCAGATTTCGCCAGCCTGCCTGAAGAGGTGCTGCGCCGGACTACGGCGGCCTATCTCTGCTCCCCCGCCAATCCGCAGGGCGTTGTCGCCTCGCGCGATTACTGGGCCGATCTGATCGCGCTGGCCGAGAAGTATGATTTCCTGATCTTCGCCGATGAATGCTATTCCGAGATCTACCGCGACACGCCGCCCACCGGCGCGCTGGAAGTGGTCAAGGAACTGGGCACCGACCGCAACCGCGTGGTGATCTTTCACTCGCTGTCGAAACGCTCAAACCTGCCGGGGCTGCGGTCGGGCTTTGCCGCCAGCGGGGCCGAGACGATGCGCCAGATCAAACAGTTGCGCAACTACGCGGGCGCGCCGCTGCCGCTGCCCCTGCAGCAGGCCGCCGCCGCCGTTTGGGCGGATGAGGCGCATGTGGAAGAGAACCGCGCGCTCTACCAAGAGAAATACGCCATCGCCGACCGCATCTTTGGCAATGTGCCGGGCTATGTGAGCCCCGAGGCGGGGTTCTTCCTCTGGCTTCCGGTCGAGGATGACGAGGCCGCGGCGCTGAAACTCTGGCGCGAGACCGGCGTGCGGGTGCTGCCCGGCAGCTATCTGGCGCAGAACGTCGCCGGGGGGAACCCCGGGCAGAATTACATTCGGGTCGCCTTGGTGGCCCCAAAAGACGAAACGACGCGCGGATTGGAAGCGATCCGCGACTGTCTGTATTCGGCATAAGCGAGGGACGACATGGCATATCAGACACGGGGACGCGATCCATTGCTAGACAGCAACATGGCCGAGGCAATCGAAAAGCGCGGTCGTGAACTGCTGGGGCTGGCGCTGATCATGCTGGGCATCATGGCCGCCATGATGATCGGCAGCTACACGCCCGACGATCCCAACTGGATGGTTTCGACCGATGCGCCGGTGCAGAACTGGATGGGCCGGATCGGTGCCTCTATCGCCGCGCCGCTGTTCATGATCGTCGGTTGGGGCGCTTGGGGCATCGCCATCGTCCTGCTGTTCTGGGGCGGACGCTTCGCGTTGCATCAGGGCGATGACCGCGCGCTTGGGCGGCTGATCTTTGCCCCCATCGCCGTCGCACTTGGCGCGATCTACGCCGCGACACTGGCCCCCGGTCAGGAATGGCTGCTGACCCATAGCTTCGGTCTGGGCGGGCTTTTCGGCGATACCGTCATGGGCGCGCTGCTGACGATCCTGCCCATCGGTTCGACCCTGACGGTCAAGCTGATGTCGCTTTTGATGGGGGTCGCTATCCTTGCGTTGGGCGCCTTCGTCTTGGGCTTTACCAAGGCCGAGTTGTTCCGCATTGCGCGGTTCCTGCTGGTCGGTCTGATCATGGCCTATGCCGGGCTGATGACCCTTCTGGGCCGCGGGGCCAATGGGGCCGTCGTGGCCGCGCAGAACCTCTCGGCCCGTCAGGCCGAACGTCGTGAGCGCCGCCGTCAGGAAGCCGAAGACGCCGAAGCCTGGGCCGCGCAGGAAGCCGAGCAGAGCTATGCCGCGCAGCACGCCCCGGTGCCCGAGCCGGAAGCCGAACCGCGCAGCCTGTTCGGTCGGATGCCCGGGCTGATCAAACGGCCCGAACCCGAAGACGACATGCCCGAGCCGGAACTGATCGAGACCTACAGCGACGCCATCGTGGATGAGACACCGGGCGAAGAGCGCATCAAAAGCAAGATCGCCGATGTCATCAAGAACCGCGTGCGCCATGCCAATGCGATCCACACGCCGACAACCGCGCCCTTGACCAAGGGCCGGGGCCGTGGCCCGGATCCGCTGGTGCTGAACACCAGCCCCGCCGCCCAGCCCGCCGGGCTGCGTGCCGAACCGCCCCTGACCGCCGAACCGGCCACCCTGCGCCCCGAGCCGCTGCTGCGCAGGCCGCAGGCCCAGCCCGCGCCCGCCCCGACGCCTGAGCCGATGGTTCAGGAACCGGCAGCGCAGGCGCCGATGGCCGCGCCCTACGAAGACACCGTGGCGTCTGAGACCCTGCCGTTGCAGCAGGCGCCCGCGCCTGAGGCGATGAAGATCCCCGTGGCGGAACCGCGCAAAGTGGTGCAGCAGCCCGCCCGCAAACCCGTCCAGCCCTCGAAACAGGCGCAGGTCGAAGCGCAGCCCACCCTGACCTTCGACGACACGCACCCCGGTTTCGAACTGCCGCCACTGAGCCTTCTCGAAAGCCCCGAGAGCGTGCAGCGCCTGCACCTGAGCGACGAGGCGTTGGAGGAGAACGCGCGGATGCTGGAAACCGTGCTCGACGACTACGGCGTGAAGGGTGAGATTGTCGCGGTGCGCCCCGGCCCCGTCGTCACCATGTACGAACTCGAACCCGCGCCCGGTCTCAAGGCCAGCCGCGTGATCGGTCTTGCGGATGACATCGCGCGCTCCATGGCCGCGCTTTCAGCGCGTGTTTCCACCGTGCCGGGCCGCTCGGTGATCGGCATCGAACTGCCCAACGAGAACCGCGAGAAGGTGATCCTGCGCGAGATCCTCTCAAGCCGCGACTTCGGCGACGGCAACCATCGCCTGCCGCTGGCGCTCGGCAAGGACATCGGCGGCGACCCGGTTGTGGCCAACCTCGCCAAGATGCCGCACCTGCTGATTGCGGGGACCACAGGCTCGGGTAAGTCCGTGGCGATCAACACGATGATCCTGTCGCTGCTCTACAAGCTGACGCCGGAAGAATGCCGGATGATCATGATCGACCCCAAGATGCTGGAACTGTCGGTCTATGACGGCATCCCGCATCTGCTGAGCCCGGTCGTCACCGACCCCAAGAAGGCCGTCGTGGCGCTGAAATGGGTCGTGGGCGAGATGGAAGAACGCTATCGCAAGATGTCCAAAATGGGCGTGCGCAACATCGAAGGCTACAACGGCCGCGTCCGCGAGGCGCTGGCCAAAGGCGAGATGTTCTCGCGCACCGTGCAGACCGGTTTCGACGAAGACACCGGCGAGCCGATCTTTGAGACCGAGGAAAACACCCCCGAGGCGCTGCCCTATATCGTCGTCATCGTCGACGAGATGGCCGACCTGATGATGGTCGCAGGCAAGGAGATCGAAGCCTGCATCCAGCGTCTGGCACAGATGGCGCGGGCCTCCGGCATCCACCTGATCATGGCCACACAGCGCCCTTCGGTCGATGTGATCACCGGCACGATCAAGGCGAACTTCCCCACGCGGATTTCCTTCCAAGTGACATCGAAAATCGACAGCCGCACCATCTTGGGCGAGATGGGGGCCGAGCAGCTTCTGGGCATGGGCGACATGCTGTATATGGCGGGCGGGGCCAAGATCACCCGCTGCCACGGCCCCTTCGTCAGCGACGAAGAGGTCGAAGAGATCGTCAACCACCTCAAGCAATTCGGCGAGCCGGATTATGTCTCGGGCGTGGTCGAAGGGCCGTCCGAGGATAAGGAAAGCAACATCGACGCGGTGCTGGGCCTTGGCGGCAATACCGATAGTGAAGACGCGCTTTATGACACCGCCGTGCAGGTGGTGATCAAAGACCGCAAATGCTCCACCTCCTACATCCAGCGCAAACTGGCGATCGGCTATAACAAAGCCGCACGACTGGTCGAGCAGATGGAGGAAGAGGGGCTGGTCTCTCCGGCGAACCACGTCGGCAAGCGTGAGATTCTGGTGCCGGAACAGGCATAGGGCTACCTCCCCCTCCCCTGTCGGGGGGGGGGGGCGATCATGCAAAGCACCGTCGGGCCAATCTCCCGGCGGTGTTTTTTTATGGGGCAGGGCGGGCGATAGCGAAAAACCGCGCCCTGATATCGAATATCACGCCCGCCCGCCCTATGTCAGAACGTGAGGCAACACAGGACGAACAACATGCGTAAACTAACTTCTGCGATTCTGGCGGTTGGACTGGCCGTATCGGCCCCCCTCGCGGCGGCGGCGCAGCAACTGTCGCTGAATGAGATTTCGGGCTATCTGAACCAGCTTCGCACCGCCGAGGGCGACTTTACCCAGATCAACGATGACGGGTCGATCAGCACGGGCACGATCTATATCAAACGCCCCGGCAAGGTACGTTTCGAATATAATGCGCCCGATTCTGGGCTGGTCGTCGCGGGTGCGAATACGGTCGTGATCTACGACAAGAAGTCGAACCAACCGGCGGAGACCTATCCGTTAGCGCGGACCCCGCTTTCGATCATCTTGGCCGACAACGTCAATCTAGGCCGCGCCAAGATGGTGACAGGCCACAGCTATGACGGCACCGCCACCACGGTCACGGCCCAAGATCCCGCCAACCCGCAATATGGCAACATTCAGATGAAGTTCACCGGCAACCCGGTGCAGCTGCGTCAGTGGATCATCAACGATGGCAACGGCAGCGCCACGACGGTCGTGCTGGGTGACATGCAGGTGGGGGGCAATATCTCTAACAGCCTGTTCGACACCGCGGGCGCACGGGCAGGCGGCAGACGCTAAGCGCCCTGTTGAAACAAAAAACGCCCCGGCTGATCAGGCCGGGGCGGTTTGCATTGGAGTGGGCGGGTTTACCAGCGGCCCAGACGGCAACCGGCGATCTGCCGTTGATAGAGTTTGGCGCGGGAATCGACCTTACCCGCGACCCCGACCAGCCACGCCTTGCTATTATAGCTCTTGCGGGCAAAACCGGTGTGGCCCTCGTGATAGGCGAGGTATTGGTTGCGGGCGTCATGCAGGGAGACGCCGTTCCGCTCACGCGTCAGGTTCATGTACCAGCCCATGAAATCGCTCGCGTCGCGAATCCGGTCGCGTTTGGCGCGCCAGCGGCCCTCGGATTCCAGATACTCATCCCATGTCGCGTCCAAAGCCTGCGAATAGCCAAAGGCGCTGGATTGGCGGCCCATCGGAATCACGCCCAGCACATATTTGAACGGCGTCCGGGCATCCGCCACGAATTTGCTCTCTTGGTGGATCGTGGCCATCTGAACGTGGATGGGCACACCCCATTTCCGCTCGGTCGCGCGGAATGCGCGCAGGTAGTCGGGGTGATCTTTCAGGATCGTGCAGGCGTTATCCAGATCACGCGGGGCCGTTTGAGGCCCGCCGCCGCAGGATGCCACCAGCAGTACGATCATCATTGCGCAAAAATGCTTGGTCATCTGCCTCTCGCCTCTCGTTTTTTATTAGGGTCGTTTTTTCGAAGGAGTTTAACCGATTCACCCCCTCCATCACATCACTAAATTGGGAAAATGCTCGGTTTGCTGGGCGGTATTGCGCTGACCATGCGGCCCCGCGCAGGCGGTATTTCGCGGAAATGCAGCAAAGCGGTTGATCCCCAGCTATGATGCCGCCGGAAACCCACTGTCGGCGCGGCGTTCACAGTCTGTTTCCCCGCGCAGAGCCGCTGTGATTGGACAAAAGCCCCTTGAAAGGGCTACCGTCGAGGGGTAGGGGCAGCATGTTATGATACGAACACGCGCAAAATATCACCTCGGGCAGATTGTCCGTCACAAGAAGCATCCCTTTCGGGGCGTGATTTTTGACGTCGATCCGGAATTCGCCAACACCGAAGAATGGTATGAGGCGATCCCCGAAGAGAACCGTCCGGTGAAAGACCAGCCGTTCTATCATCTCTTGGCCGAGAATGATCAGAGCTACTATGTGGCCTATGTCTCCGAGCAGAACCTCGTGGCTGATTATTCGGGGGAGCCTGTGGACCACCCCGATATCCCCGATCTGTTCGGCCCCTTCACCGACGGTGCCTATCCGCTGCATTTCCAGATGAACTAAGCCCGGCGGGCCTTCGCCAGCCCAAGCGTTTCATCAATAGCCCAAGGCGCAGCCGTCCTTGCGCGGATCGCTCGCGCCTTCCAGCACGCCATCTTCGCGGATGCGGATCGCCTGCGCCCCGCCGATCGCCGTTTCGGGCACTTCGACTCTATGGCCCAGATCGCTCAAGGCTTGGCGCACATCGTCGCCAAAGCCGCGCTCGACCTTCATCACCTGCCCATCGGCAAAGGCGCGCGGTGCGTCGATGGCGCTTTGCACATCCATGCCGAAATCGGTGAGGTTCGAGGCAAAGCGCGCATGGCCGCAGGGCTGATAGGCCCCGCCCATCACGCCAAAGGGCATGGTCACCCGGCCATTCTCGCGGATCATGCCGGGGATGATCGTATGCATCGGGCGTTTGCCGCCTTTCAGCTCATTCGGGTGGCCTTCCTCCAATGTGAAACCCGCGCCACGGTTTTGCAGCAGGATGCCGAACTTGTCCGAGGCGATGCCAGAGCCGAAGCCGTGGAAGATCGAATAGATGAGCGAGACCGACATGCCGTCGCCGTCGACCACGGTGATATAGATCGTGTCTTTATGCACCGCCTCGCTGATCGGGGCGGCGGCGGCCATGGCGCGTTTGGGGTCGATCAGGGCCGCAAGGGCGCGGGCGGTTTCGGGGGCGAGCATATGCTCCAGCCGCGCGGTGTGGTCCGGGTCGGCCAAAAAGCGGTTGCGCGCGTCATAGGCCAGTTTGGTGGCCTCAGCTTCGATATGCAGGCGCTCGGCCCCCAATGGGTCCATCCCGGCGATGTCGAAGTGATCGAGGATATTCATCAGCAGCAGGGCTGTCGCCCCTTGGCCATTGGGCGGATGTTCGACCACTTCGAGGTCTTTGTACTGGCCTGACACGGGCGTCGTGACCTCGGCGCGGGCCTGGGCGAAATCCGCGGCGCTGTGGCTGCCGCCTGCGGCTTGCAGGCTGGCGATCATGTCCTCGGCGATCTCTCCGGTGTAGAAGGCATCGCGGCCCTGCACGGCCACGCGGCGCAGCACTTCGGCCTGTCCCGGCGCGCGGAAGATGTCGCCGGTGCGGGGCGTTTTGCCGTTGATGAGGAAGTGATCCCGCGCGCGTCCCTGAAGGGTGCCGCCGTCGGTGGCCCAGTCAAAGGCCACGCGCGGGGCGACGGGCACCCCCGCCTCGGCATAGTGGATCGCGGGGGCGAGCAGGGCGTCCAACCCCAATTTGCCGGCGCTTTCCGAGAGGTGGCAGAAGGCGTCGATGGCCGTGGGGATGGTCACGGCATCCGCCGAGCGGAGCGGCACCGTCTGCTCGCCCTTGTCCCGCAGTTTCGCGGCATCCAGCGCCGCTGGCGCGCGGCCGGACCCGTTAAGGGCATGGACCTCCTCGCTCCCCGCCGGGGAGTAGAGCACGAAACAGTCGCCGCCGATCCCGGTCATCTGCGGCTCGCAAATGCCTAGCAAGACCGCCCCGGCGATGGCCGCGTCCATCGCGTTGCCGCCTCGCGCAAGGATATCGACCGCCGCCCGCGCGGCTAGCGGATGCGATGTGGCGCAGATGCCGTTGGTGGCCAAGACCGGTGACCGGCCGGGAAGGTGAAAATCGCGCATGTGCTGCCCCTCGCTGAATTACGTCAGCGTGACCCTAGACGGAGATCTCGGTTCTGCCAATGCGGGGGAAAGTTCCTCGGCACCGCGTACTGGGTGGGGGCTATTAAACACGGCACCGAGGGAAGCCATATGCAGCTACAGCACCGTTTATGACCGGCAACCAAGGCGCAATTGTGATCCCAGCGGGGCCGTTTTGCGAAATATGCGGGACGCCCTGCCGCAGGTGTTAACGCGGCGGTAACCCGACCGGGAGCCGCAGGTCGATCCGGTTCTCTTGGGCCAAGCGGCGATAGGTCAGGTCTTTCGCCAGATCGCGGATCAGGAACCAGCCAAAGCCGCCTTCGGGCAGGTCGCAAACCGGGCGGTCGATCTCTTGCGGCAGGCCCAAGGGCACTTGCAGATCGGGCATCGGCAGCCCTTCGTCCGACACGGCAAGGTGCAGGCCGTCGGGCGCGTGATGGCAGGCGATATGGATGGGGCCGGGGGGGTGCGGGTCGGGGTAGGCGTGTTCGACGATATTGTTGAGCATTTCGGCGACAACCAAACGCACCACGCAGACCTCCTCGGCCCCGAGCGAAAGGCAGCTAAGCGCGTCCAGCAAAAGCGTAAGCGCCTCCCGCGCGGCCTGCGGGCCGCTGTGAACGGTGATCTCGAACGGGCAGAGCGCGGACCGCGCGGCGGAGAGCCGCATCGCGCTATCCCCGATACGCTGTAAGGGCGGCGTCCAGCGTGTGAAAAATGCCGAAAACCGTACCCATACGGGTCAGGGTAAAGACCTTTTCCACCGCCGGGGTCAGCCCGGCCAGCACCAGCGCGCGCTTTGGCGCGAGATGTTTCATAACCGCGATGATCGCGCCCAGCCCGCTGGAATCGATGAAATTCACCCGGTGCAGATCAAGGATCACCACCGGCGGCGCATGGGCCGTGGCGCGGCGCATGGCATCCTTGAACTCCAACGCGGCGGCGGCATCGATGCGGTCGTGCAGCACGCTGACGAGGCAAAAGCGGTCTTCTGTTTTCGCGGAAACTTCCATAAACATGCCTCAAGACTTGAAGTTCGAGACGTGATTAGCCGTAAAACCTTACCATCCGGTATGCGGTGCAACTCTAGGAGAACGTGATGCGCAATGTCGTGATAACCGGTGCAGCCAGAACCCCGATGGGCGGTTTCCAAGGGGCCTTCGAGGGGCTGACCGCCGCCGAATTGGGCGGCAGCGCGATCAAGGCGGCCCTGGGCAAGACGGATCCTGCCGAGGTGCAAGAGGTTCTAATGGGCTGCGTGTTGCCCGCGGGGCAAGGCCAAGCGCCCGCGCGTCAGGCCGGGTTCAAGGCCGGTCTGGGCGAAGAGGTGCCGGCCACCACGCTCAACAAGATGTGCGGCTCGGGCATGAAGGCGGCGATGATGGCCTTTGACCAGATCGCGCTTGGCCAGACCGATGTGATGGTCGCGGGCGGCATGGAAAGCATGACCAACGCGCCTTATGTGCTGCCGAAAATGCGCGGCGGCGCGCGGCTGGGGCACGGTCAGGTGATCGACCACATGTTCCTCGATGGTTTGGAAGATGCCTATGACAAAGGCCGCCTGATGGGCACCTTTGCCGAGGATTGCGCCGAGCGTTTCCAGTTCACCCGTGAAACCCAAGACGACTATGCGCTGGCGTCGCTATCGCGCGCCATCGAGGCGCAGGAGGGCGGCGCCTTTGAAGATGAGATCGCCCCGGTCGAGGTGAGGTCGCGCCGCGGCAGCACCACGGTCAGCGCTGACGAACAGCCCGCAAGTGCCCGGCCCGAGAAGATCCCCCAGCTAAAACCCGCCTTCCGCGAGGGCGGTACGGTGACGGCGGCGAATTCCTCGTCGATCTCCGATGGGGCGGCGGCTTTGGTTTTGGCGGATGAGGACAGCGCCAATGCCAAAGGGCTGCACATCCGTGCACGGATCGTGGGCCACGCCAGCCATGCCCAAGCGCCGGGGCTTTTCACAACAGCACCCGTGCCCGCCGCGCAAAAGCTGCTGGAGCGGATCGGCTGGAAGAAAGAGGATGTCGATCTGTGGGAGGTCAACGAGGCCTTCGCCGTTGTGCCGCTGGCTTTCATGCATGAAATGGACCTCTCGCATGATATCGTGAACGTCAACGGCGGCGCCTGCGCGCTTGGCCACCCAATCGGTGCCTCGGGCGCGCGGATCATGGTGACCCTGTTGAACGCGCTAGAAAAACGCGGGCTGAAACGTGGTGTCGCGGCGATCTGCATCGGCGGTGGCGAAGGCACCGCCATCGCCATTGAGCGCCCCTGATCCTACGGGCCGACTAGAGTATTTATGGGGGAGGCGGTTAGCCTCCCTTTTCCCGTCTGCAATATGAGTATCCCCATGACCGTCGACTACCAAACCCTCGCCAAGACCATCGCCGCCCTGACCGAGGGCGAAGACGATGCCGTGGCCCTGATGGCCACCATCGCCTGCGAAGTGCATCACGCGGATGACCGCTTTGACTGGACCGGCTTTTACCGGGTGACCGCGCCCGAATTGCTGAAGATCGGCCCCTATCAAGGCGGGCACGGCTGTCTGGTCATCCCCTTTTCGCGCGGGGTCTGCGGGGCCGCGGCGCGCACGGGCGAGGTGCAATTGGTCGAGGATGTCGATGCCTTTCCGGGCCATATCGCCTGCGCCTCCTCGACACGTTCGGAATTGGTGCTGCCGGTCTGGAACGGCGCGGGGGAGTTGCTGGGCGTTTTCGACATCGACAGCGACCAGCCAAACGCTTTCACCCAAGCCGATGCCGATGCGCTGAGCGCGATCCTCAAGGATAGTTTCGCCGCCGTCGCCTGACGGCCACGCCCCCGCTTGATCCGCGGGGCTGCATCTGCGAGGGGGAGCCATGGATAGCGAATATAACCCGCCGCAGGACCCGCTGGTCATTCTGCATGAAGATGCCGAAGTTCTGCTGGTCGACAAACCGTCAGGGCTGCTCAGCGTGCCGGGGAAGGGCGAACATCTGGCCGATTGCCTGATCACGCGGGTGCAGGCGGTCTTTCCCCAAGCGCTGCTGGTGCACCGGTTGGATCGTGACACTTCGGGCGTGATGATCTTTGCCCTGACGCCCCATGCGCAGCGTCACCTTGGGTTGCAGTTCGAAAAGCGCATGACCCGCAAGACCTATGTCGCGCGGGTCTGGGGGGTGCCAGCGGAGAAATCCGGCAGTGTCGATCTGCCGCTGATCGTCGATTGGCCCAACCGCCCCCGGCAGATGGTCTGCCATCAGACCGGCAAACCTGCGCAGACCGACTGGAAGATGGTCAAGAACGATGGGGAGACTGCGCGCCTTCGGCTTTTCCCCAAGACCGGGCGCAGCCATCAGCTACGCGTGCATATGCTGGCGCTTGGGCATCCGATTTTGGGCGACCCTTTCTATGCCACGGGGGCCGCGCGGGATTTTCCGCGGTTGATGCTGCATAGCGAGGAATTGCGGTTCAACCATCCGCAGGGTGGCGCATCGACGAAGGTGCGGGCCAAGGCGCCTTTCTGAGCTGCGCTCCCTGCCCGGCCTTGCGCCGTGAGGTGGGGGCGGGATTGGTATTTAAGAAAGGATGAAGGGGAAGGGGCCGTGGCGCTGCGGTGAAGTTGGGCTTTGTGGCGATCGGGGGGTGAAACCGGCGGGGTTTGCGATTACCTCTGACCTATCTGTTCACAGATTGACCCGGAGGATATCATGGGCTTGCGTATCAACGACACTATTCCCGATCTTACAGTCGAAACCGATCAGGGCAGTTTTTCCCTGCATGACTTCGTCGGTGACAACTGGGCGATCCTGTTCTCGCATCCGAAGGATTTCACCCCGGTTTGCACCACCGAGTTCGGCGCCGTGGCGCGGCTTTCCGAGGAATGGGAAAAGCGCGGCACCAAGGTGATCGGCGTCAGTGTTGACGGTGTTGAAGAGCATAAGAAGTGGAAGGGCGATATCGAGAAGGTTGCAGGCGCCGAGGCCGGTTTCCCGATCATCGCGGATGCGGGGCTGGAGGTGTCGAAAGCCTTTGATATGCTGCCTGCGGAGGCCTATCTGCCCGATGGCCGTACGCCCAATGACAGTGCCACGGTGCGGTCGGTTTTCATCATCGGGCCGGATAAGCAGTTGAAGCTGAGCATGACCTATCCGATGAACGTGGGCCGGAACTTTGCAGAGGTTCTGCGGGCTTTGGACGGGTTGCAGACGGCGGCGAAGAACGCTGTGGCGACGCCTGCGGATTGGCAGGTGGGTGAGGATGTGATCATCCCCGCGACGGTGTCGGATGAGGACGCCAAGGCGAAGTTCGGGGCGTTTGAGACGGTGTTGCCCTATTTGCGCAAAGCCAAATTGAAGGCCTAAGGGGCGCGGGGAGGTTTATGCCCCCGCGCCCAGCATTCTCATATCGAGATAGGGCTGATAGATGTCGACAAGACCGCTGAATAGCCGAGCGGTCTTGTCGGGGTCGATTTCATCCAAGCTCTGCATGCAGCCAAAGTCGTAACCTTCGGCCAGCAGTTGGCTGAGCATTGTATCGACATGGCGCCCGGGTTTTGCATAGGCCACACGGGGCGGTTCGTAGGCTGTTACTGTCGTGAGATGATTGTGTAGTGAGATCGGCCAATGCTGTTCGCGCACACGGAAGCGCGGACGGACCTGTTTGGCAAACTCCTCAGGGTTCTCTTCGTAATAGCGCGCAAGCGTCGTGGTTCGCATCGGGTGGGGCCAATGCTCTTGGTGAATGAATGTGCGTTGGTTTCTTACGGCGAGAGCGCCGTTCTCCTGAGCTGTGCGGAAGGAGGCGCGACCCCAGTGATTTGGACGGAGCTTGCGCAACAGGTCGTGCTTTAGCCAGTCGATACCGCCCGTGGATCGCATACTGAGGATTCGCCCCCGGACTTTTGGATGCCCATCCTCGTCGAAAAAGTAGGACGGAGGCAGGCTCGATTTGACAAACATATCGTCGTTAAAATAGATATGCCGGTCCGCCAGCCCCGGAATGCGCCAAAGCGCGGCTTCGATTGTCAGGCTGTTAAAGGTGGGCAGAGCCTCCGGATGGTCACCCAGAATATCACGGTGATCGACAATCCGGATTTTGTCCGCCGAGCAATGCCCAGACGTTGCGAAATTATCGATGAACGGCGGTCGCTGGCCGTCGGTCACGATCCAGATGGTGCGAATGAACGGCAAGAACTTGAGGATCGAGGCCACGCAGACGTAAATCTCGCCTTGGCTGTCGAAGCGTGTAGCGGCCTGCGATGTCTTGTGCCGGACGCCGTCTTCGGCCGCATAACGGCGGCGTTTTTCCGCGTGGGCGGGGTCGTTCCCATCGACCCAGGCGATGACGGCATCAATTGGTGAAAGCGTTTTCTCGGTCATGCGCGCTAGATAGCTTCATCAGACGGCGGCGCAAGTCGATAAAGTCTCCGTAGCGCGGGAGGCACGTCATGCGGACCGGAGCAATGTGATCAGCATGCTTGCGGGATGGCTAGGTTCGAGAGGTTGAACCTTCATGCTACGAAAATGGCCCCCGCGCGGCTGCGCAGGGGCCTTCGTTAGTCAGGTCGCGGTCGGGGTTTAGCCCTCTGCCGCTTCTTTCTTCTCGGCAGTGATCTCTTCGCCGGTCTCCTGATCGACGACTTTCATCGACAGGCGCACCTTGCCGCGATCGTCGAAGCCCAGAAGCTTGACTTTCACTTCCTGACCTTCCTTCAGAACGTCCGAAGGGTGGTTCAGGCGGCGGTTTTCGATCTGGGAGACGTGGACCAGACCGTCGCGCTTGCCGAAGAAGTTCACGAAGGCGCCGAAATCGACGATTTTCACGACGGTGCCGGTGTAGATGGCACCCTCTTCGGGCTCGGCCACGATCGAATAGATCATGTCATAGGCTTTCTTGATCGCTTCGCCGTTGGGGCTGGCGATCTTGATGGTGCCTTCGTCGTTGATGTCGACCTTGGCGCCGGAAACCTCGACGATCTCGCGGATCACCTTGCCGCCGGAGCCGATCACTTCACGAATCTTGTCGGTCGGGATCTGCATGGTCTCGATACGCGGGGCGTGAACGGAGAAGTCCGCGGCGCCGGAGATCGCCTTGTTCATCTCGCCGAGGATGTGGATGCGGCCTTCTTTGGCTTGTGCCAGGGCTTTCTCCATGATCTCGGGCGTGATGCCTGCGACCTTGATGTCCATCTGCAGCGAGGTGATGCCGGCTTCGGTGCCCGCGACCTTGAAGTCCATGTCGCCAAGGTGGTCTTCGTCACCCAGGATGTCCGACAGGATCGCGTAGGAGCCGTCATCTTCGAGGATCAGACCCATGGCCACACCGGCCACGGCCGATTTCAGCGGCACGCCCGCGTCCATCATAGACAGGGAGCCACCGCAGACCGATGCCATCGACGAGGAGCCGTTGGATTCGGTGATCTCGGAGACCAGACGGATGGTGTAGGGGAAGTCGGTCGCCGCGGGCAGAACCGCCTGCAGGGCGCGCCATGCAAGCTTGCCGTGGCCGACTTCGCGGCGTCCGGGAGGGCCCACGCGACCCACTTCGCCGACCGAGTAGGGCGGGAAGTTATAGTGCAGCAGGAAGTTCGATTTGAAGTTGCCGTGCAGCGCGTCGATGAACTGCTCATCGTCGCCGGTGCCGAGCGTGGCCACCACGAGGCCCTGCGTCTCACCACGCGTGAAGAGCGCCGAACCGTGGGTCCGCGGCAGGATGCCGGTTTCGGCCACGATGTCGCGGATCTCGTCGGTGCGACGACCGTCGATACGCTTGCCGGTTTTCACCACGTCGCCGCGCAGGATGCTGGCCTCAAGGCCCTTCATCGCGGAGCTGAGGTTCTTGTCCTCAAGCTGCTCTTCGGTGAGCTTGCTCTTGATGGTTTCGCGGGCGGCAGCAACGGCGGCGGTGCGCTCTTGCTTGTCCACGATCGCGAAAGCGGCACGCATTTCGTCTTCGCCAGCGGCTTTCACGGCAGCCGACAGATCGGAATAGTCTTCGGGCTGGAAGTCGAAGGGCTCCTTCGCGGCTTCCTCGGCCAGATCGATGATCAGGTCGATGACCGGCTGGATCTGCTCATGGGCGAATTTAACGGCGCCCAGCATTTCCTCTTCCGACAGCTCATAGGCTTCGGATTCGACCATCATCACCGCGTCCTTGGTGCCCGCGACCACGAGGTCGAGGCGCTGGTCGGGGTTGGTGCGCAGGTCTTGCATGTCGTCGATGGTGGGGTTCAGCACATAGTCGCCACCCTCATAGCCCACACGGCAGCCCGCGATCGGACCCATGAAGGGCGCGCCCGAGAGTGTCAGCGCGGCGGAGGCAGCGATCATGGCGACCATGTCGGGGTCGTTGACCAGATCGTGGCTCAGCACGGTGCACATCACCAGAACTTCGTTTTTGAAACCGGGGACGAAGAGCGGGCGGATCGGACGGTCGATCAGACGCGCGGTCAGGGTTTCCTTCTCGGTGGGGCGGGCCTCACGCTTGAAGAAGCCACCCGGTACTTTACCGGCGGCATAGTATTTCTCTTGGTAGTGCACGGTCAGGGGGAAGAAATCCTGCCCGGGCTTTTGCTGACGTGCATACGTCACGTTGGCCATGACGCTGGTCTCACCCAGCGTGGCAATCACCGACCCGTCCGCCTGACGGGCAACCTTACCGGTTTCCAGTGTCAGCGTCTCTTCGCCCCACTGGATCGATTTTTTCGTTACATTAAACATCTACGTTTCCTTTTTGGCCCATTGGCCATTGCATAGGGGCCGTATTGCCCCTGACTCCGGTATCTTCTTTTTCAGGCGCTGGAGTCCGGGCGCCGGATTTCAGATTGCGCGGGCATACATGTTTTCATGGCAAATGGGAAGTGTTCTGTCGCCTCGGGGCCATAAGCGGCGGGTTCTCTCCGCCGCAGCGCGCTGCGGTCTGCGCGCAACAAAAAACCTCCCGGCGGGGGCCGGGAGGTTTTGGTCGTCCTGTCACCGGAACTTCCGGCGGCTTGCGCGCGATTAGCGGCGCAGGCCGAGGCGTTTGATCAGGTCCTGATAGCGGGACTCGTCTTTGGCCTTAACGTAATCCAGCAGCTTGCGGCGCGTCGCGACCATTTTCAAAAGACCACGGCGGCCGTGGTTGTCTTTCTTGTGGGTCTTGAAGTGCTCGGTCAGCGTGGTGATGCGCGAGGTCAGAATGGCAACCTGAACTTCGGGCGAACCGGTGTCGCCTTCTTTGGTGCCGAATTCTTTCATGACTTTTGCTTTTTCTTCAGCAGTGATCGACATCGGGGTCTCCTTTCGAAAAGAGTTAAAATGGATGGCGCAGGCCGGGATGTCGTCCAGCGCAGGCCCATGGAGATATCACCCGCTGACGGAATCAGCAGGCGATGGGGGCGTATAGGAGGAATTTTCGCCTTTGGCAAAGGGTGATTTGCGCATGGGCTCCGCCCCGCCTTAGGCCGCGAGGCCGAGGTCGAAGGCTGCAGAGAGCGGGATCAGCGCGATATCGTCCAGCGTGATGCTGTCCCCCGCCACCCGCGCGACGATGATATCATCCAGCAGGACGAGGGTTTGGCCCGCATCCTCCGGGTCGGGCAGGATGGAGAGCGGCGGCTCCGCCCCGCCCGCGCTGCTGTCGTCCCAGACAAAGAGCAGCGAATCGTCCGCCGCGTGGTAGTCCGTGATCTGCGCCGCCCCGCCTTGGCCGATCCAGTCCCCCAAGGCGATCTGATCGGTGCCGTCGCCCGAGGTCACCACATCCCCGGCGCCCGCGATGATCAGGTCGTCGCCGCCGCCGCCGTTCAGGAAATCGGGGCTTTGTTGGTCATCCGCCCCGGTGAGCGTGTCGTCGCCCCAGCCGCCAAAAAGCGTATCCATGCCCGCGCCGCCGCGCAGCGCATCGTCGCCAAGCCCGCCTTGCAGGGCATCGTTTCCGGCATCGCCCTCCAGCAGGTCATCCCCCGCCGCGCCTTGCAGCGCATCATCGCCCGCCCCGCCATAGAGAAAGTCATCGTCATTGTGGCCAAAGAGGCTGTCGTTGCCCGCGCCGCCAAAAAGGTCGTCATCCCCGTCATTGCCATGCAGAATGTCGCCGCCCGCGCCACCTTGGAGCGTGTCATTGCCGCCGTGGCCGTGCAGGTCATCATCCCCGCCGCCGCCACGAAGCAGGTCCTCCCCGCCGTAGCCGCCAAGCTGGTCGTCGCCGGGGCCGCCCTGCACCGTCTCACCGTCATCGCTGCCTAACAGGATATCTCCGACCGTGGTGGTGCCGCCGCCCGGGCTGTCCCCCTCCGGCAGCTCGTCCTCCGGCGGTGTTTCGATTTCCACGAAAGTGACGGCGCCGACCGCCATCAGACCCATTACTCCAGCCAGCCACAACATCCGCAGTTCCACCCGTTGATTGCTTGATGCCCCACACATCGTCCCAGCTTCAAAAGGGCATGTCGTGGCTGTAAAATCAAAGGAATAGCGGGGAAATGGTTAACGAATGCCTGCCCGCGCCGGGGGCTCGGGCTGCCACAGAACCGGCTCTTGGGTGTAGGGCAGGTAAAGCGGATGGCGGGGATGCCCGGCTTTGGAGAGGCCGAGGTGGTAGAGCGGTTTTGCCCCCTCAGCCAGCCGAGCCGCGACGGCGAGACCGCGGTCGAGATGAGCACCATGCACGCCCCAAGCGGCGATGATGCGGTCGGCCCAATCGGCCCCCTCGACCAGCGTGGCGTCATTGTCGGGGCCGATGGGATCGGGGGCGGCGCGCATGTCGCGCGGGTCGGTGGCGCGGAAGGCGAAGATATTGGTCACCCGGAAGCCGCCAAAGCCCAGCACCCGCGCCCGACGCTCGCAGCGCTCGACCGTCGGGTCGTTCTGCACCTCGGTCGCGGTGGAGGGGTTGAGCATCACGAACATCACCCGCGGTGCCGCGCTGTCCCAAACCCGCGTGAGGCTGTAGCGGTACTGCTCGCAGGGCGAATAGACCGCCGTCGAGGGCGCGTCGCCCTTGGTGTGGCTGCGGGTGATCAGGGCCATTCAGCCCTCATTCGCGTCCGACGACAGGTTGAACACCCGGCTCGGATGCAGCTCTCCCGCCTTGAAGCGACCCACGGCGACAGGCAGCCCATCGAGCGAGGCCCAGCACTCATCGCCATATTCCACGTCATGGGCGATGACCATGCCGGGGTTGCCGTTGCGCAGGCGGGTGGCGCCTTCGGGGGTGGCTTTGACTTCGGGCAGCTCGGCCAGCCCTTCGGCCAGCGGCAACAGATAGGTGTCGAGTTCCGGTGTCCGGGCCAGTTCGTCCACCTGCGCCAGCGTCAGGGCGTTGCCTGCCTCGAACGGGCCGGACCATGTGCGGCGCAATTCGCGGACATGGCCGAGACAGCCAAGCTTCTGCCCCAGATCGCGCGCGATGGAGCGGACATAGCCGCCCTTGCCGCAGACCATTTCAAGCGTGACATGATCGGCATCGGGGCGGTCGACCAGCAGCAGGCTTTCCACCCATAGGGGGCGGGCGGCGATCTCCATCTCTTCGCCGTCGCGGGCGCGTTTATAGGCGCGTTGGCCGTCGATCTTTACGGCGGAGAACTGCGGCGGCACCTGCTGAATGTCACCGATGAAGCCGTTCAGCGCATCCTTGATCGCGGCATCATCGGGGCGCAGGTCAGAGGTGCCGATGGCTTCGCCTTCGGCGTCGTCGGTATTGGTGGCGATGCCGAGCCGCACGGTGAACTCATAGGCTTTGAGCGCGTCGGTGATATAGGGCACGGTCTTGGTCGCTTCGCCCAAGGCGATGGCCAGAACGCCGGTCGCTTCGGGGTCGAGCGTGCCTGCATGGCCCGCCTTCTTGGCCTCCAGCGCCCAGCGGACCTTGTTGACCACGGCGGTCGAGGTGGGGCCAGCGGGTTTGTCCACCACCAGCCAACCAGAAATATCGCGACCCTTGCGTTTGCGTGCCATGTCTTGCCCCTTCGCTTTGTGGTGCTGCCCTCTATCGGAGCCGCGCCGCGCTGCCCAGCCCCCAAGCGGGGAAAAGCTTACTTTGCGGGCGTCACGATGCCTACGATCGGCCCCAAGGTGGTGAAGCCCGCCCCGCTGCGGCGCAGGCTGGGGGCGCGCAGGCGCGAGATATTGCCGTCGAAATACAGCGCGTTAGGCAGGTCCAACTCATCCCGGTAGAGCCGGGCGAATTCGTGAAAGGTAACCACGTCATTAGAAATCGCGAAAACCGCGCGCTTGCCATCTGCCGTGGTGCCAACCCCATTTCGGATGTAGCGCGAGGTGCTGTCGGGCAGGAATCGCGGGTGCAGCGCCCCGTCGATGACCAGCATCGGGCCGGATTGCGTGGCGAAACGGCAGTTCGGCTTGGCCTTGAGATAGCGCTTGGTCTCGATCACATCGGCGCGGCCCTCGCGCAGGCAAAAGACCCCATTGGGCAGCAGGCCGAAATTGCCGGGGCCTGCGCTGTCGATCACGCCGCGCGTTTCGACCCCTTCTTCGATGTAATGTCCGACCGGAGAGCGGTCTTCGTGGTACATGCCCGCGTTCATGGCAAAGCCAAGCCGCAGCCCCTGCGCTTTCAGCGCCTCGTCAAGCGAGCCGAAGAACCCATAGGGCGCGCCCGCCTCATTGTTAAGAAAGAGCCGCAGGTCATCCCGCTCCAGATCGACTTCGCAGATCGTGTAGGAACTGCCGTCAAAGGTAATGTTGCGGCATTCGGCAGCGTCCGCTGGCGTGCCTTTCAGCGCCAGGAGCGCGAATGCGATCAGGCCCGCGCGGATCACTGATCCGGCGCGCCGTCGGCACTGTCATCGGCGCCGTCGTCATCGGGGGCATCCGCATCGCGGCGCACCACCTCTTGGTTCAGCATGCGGCGGGTGTCGTCCATCCGGTCAAAGGTCTGGTCCAACTGAAAGCGCAGATCGGGCGAGAATTTGAGCGTCAGTTTCTTGGCGACCTGACGGCGCAGTTCGCTTTTGTTGCGGGCCAGCAGTTTGAGCACATCTTCCTGACCTTCACCGCCCAAGGGCAGCACATAGGCTGTGGCGATCTTGAGGTCGGGAGAGATGCGCACCTCGCCCACGGTGATCGACATCCGATTGAGATCGGTGTCATGCACATCCCCGCGTGCGAGGACATCGGACAAGGCGCGGCGGACGGTTTCGCCCACGCGGAGTTGTCGTTGCGACGGGCCGGGGCCCTCATGAAACTTGTTCTTTGCCATGCCCCCCATCTAAGGCTTCGGTTGCACTTTGCCAAGCGCTCCGCGACGGGCTAAACCGGCCCTGCCAGTCACGGCCAGAACCGCAGGAGACCGAGTATGACACAGACCCCCGGCATTGCCGTCACCGGCGCCTCTGGCCGCATGGGCCAAATGTTGATCCGTGAGATCAACGCAAGCGACAAAATGCATCTGGCCGCGGCGCTAGAGCGTCCGGGCCATGACTGGATTGGCCGCGATCTGGGCGAGGCGATGGGCGGCACGGCCTCGGGCGTGACTGTGACAGACAATGCGGCAGAGGCGTTTGGCAAGGTGCAGGCCGTCATCGACTTCACCGCGCCGCAGGCCACCATCGCTTTCGCCGGTGAGGCCGCCAAGGCTGGCATCGTCCATGTCATCGGCACCACCGGCATGACCGAAGACGAGATCGCGCAGCTTGCCCCCGCTGCCGAACAGGGGGCCGTCATCGTCCGTGCGGGGAACATGAGCCTCGGCGTGAACCTGCTGACGCAGCTGACCCGGCAGGTCGCCGCCGCGCTGGACGTGGATTACGACATTGAGATCATCGAATCGCACCACAATCAGAAAGTCGATGCCCCCTCGGGCACTGCATTGATGCTGGGCGAAGCCGCCGCCGAGGGGCGCGGTGTCAAACTGGCGGATGTTTCGGACCGGGGCCGCGACGGGATCACCGGCGCGCGGCAAAAGGGCGATATCGGCTTCACGGCGATCCGGGGCGGCGACATTGTGGGCGAACATGACGTGATGTTCGCCGCCGCCGGAGAGCGGATCATCCTGCGCCACATCGCCTCGGACCGTGCGCTTTTCGCCCGCGGGGCGCTCAAGGCCGCGCTTTGGGGGCAGGGCAAAGCGCCGGGGGAATATGACATGTTGGACGTGCTTGGCCTGAAGGGCTGAGGCGCAGGCAAATTATCTGAAACTTTACCTTCCTTGGCTACGTGAGTGCCTCAGGCAACTCACCCCAAGGGAGGTTTCGATGAAGATTACCTTTGCACTGGCTGTGACAGCGATGCTCGCGGCTGTTGGTCTGCCCGCTGCGGCGGAATATGCCCGTATTCAAAATAAGTCAGACTTCATCGCCGCAGTGAATGGCAAAAGGCTAACCCGCCCGCTGGTCGATCTGCGGGTCACCTCAGGCGGGGCCATTTCCGGCAGGGGCGCGGTTTGGGAGGTGACCGGCAAGTGGTCGTGGAAAGACGGCTATTTCTGCCGCACGCTTGTCTGGGGCGGCAAGGATCTGGGCTATAACTGCCAATTGGTCGCCCGCGATGGCGCGAAACTCCGCTTTACCTCTGACAGGGGCGCGGGGGAGTCGGCGGTGCTGACCCTGCGCTGAGGCGCTTAAAAATCGACGGCGATGCCTTTCTTTTCCCAATCGCCATAGCGCACAGGCTCTGGCCCATCGCGCCCGCCAAGTTCGGTGGGCATGTCGAGCGCGGCTGCCGCCTCACGCCGGGCGGCAGCCTCGGCCAAGGCGCGCTGGGCGGCGGCGGGCAGATCGGGGCCGGGGGCTGGCGTCGGGTCTTGCGGCGTGTCGGGGATCGGTTTCGGCCGCGGTTTGGGCTGCGGGGGCAGGTCCGGCGCGGGGCTGGGCGTGGGATCAGGGCCGGGTTTGCTGTCGGGAATGGGGCGTTGATCGGGCATCATGGTCCTCTTGAGCCAAGTTCTCCCTTGATATACGTCGCCCGCTGGCCCAGACAACCCGGCAACCCCTCAAGCCAGACCCAGATAGGATATGACCATGGCAGACACAGGCGTTCAGGCCCGCAGAAGCGCGGTTTATCTGCTGGATCAGATTTTGGGCGATGAGCCGCGACTGATGTCCGAGCTTCTTGCCGCGGGCGCGCTGGACAAGCTGCCCCCCGATGATCGGGCGCGGGCGCAGCGTTTGGCGCAGGACACGCTGCGCGGGTTGGAACGGGCGGACCGGTTGCTGCAAAAGCACCTGCAAAAGGCACCGCCGCTGACCGTGCGCAATGTGCTGCGGGTCGGCGCGGTCGAGCTTTGTCAGGGCGGGGCCGCGCATGGGGTGGTGAACGCGATGGTGAACCTCGTCTCGCAACACCGCACGCTGAGCCATCTCAAAGGGCTGACCAACGCCGTGCTGCGCAAAGTCGCCGCTCAGGGGCCCGAGGCGTGGGGTGCCCTGCGCGCGCCGCGCCTGCCCAAATGGCTGCGCGGACCGCTGGCCGAGGCTTGGGGCACCGATGCCATGGCCGCGATGGAACAGGCGCATTTTGCGGGCGCACCGCTTGATCTGACCGCCAAGGGCGATGCTGCCGCCTTGGCCGAGGCGGTGGGCGGCACGCTGCTGCCGACAGGCTCCGTCCGGGTGACGGATGCCGGGCAGGTCTCTACCATGCCGGGCTTCGCCGAGGGGGACTGGTGGGTGCAAGATGCCGCCGCCGCGATCCCGGTGCGGGTGCTGGCCCCGAAGGAGGGCGAGACGGTGCTGGACCTCTGCGCCGCGCCGGGGGGCAAGACCATGCAGCTTGCCGCTGCGGGGGCGGTCGTTACCGCTGTCGACCAGTCGCATCCCCGGATGCAGCGGGTGAAGGAAAACCTTGCCCGCGTGGGGTTGAAGGCCAAGACGCTGACCAAGGATGCGCGCGCCGTGCAGGGCACATTCGACGCCATTCTGCTGGACGCGCCATGCTCCGCCACCGGCACCATCCGCCGCCACCCGGACCTGCCTTATGCCAAAGACGGATCGGAATTCGGTGATCTGATCGAGTTGCAATCCGAGTTGATCGACCATGCCTGGAGCCTACTCAAGCCCGGCGGGCGGTTGGTGTTCTGCACCTGTAGCCTGCTGCCGGACGAGGGCGAGGTGCAGGTCGACGAAGCCTTGGAGCGGCATGGCGACATGACCGTCGACACCGCCGCGCTGGAGGTGCCCGGCGTCGAGGCCGACTGGCACACCGAAGAGGGCGGGCTGCGCCTGCGCCCCGACTTCTGGGCCGATCAAGGCGGGATGGACGGGTTCTATATCGCCTGTCTGCGCAAGGACTGACCCTCACGCCCCGTCGGGTGGGGAGGGGACGGCGAGATAGGCCGCTTTCGGGATGTCTATGAGGCCGCGGAGCCCTAGCGTGGCGGCATCTGCTGCCGTGAGTCCGCCAATGGCCGCGCGCACCGCCGCGGCTGTTGCCACCGCATCGGCACCCGCTGCCGCAATATAGGGCAGGCCGGGGGTGGGGGCCGTGCGTTCTAGCACCCGCAGGTCGCCCGCGAAAGCGTCATGGCTTTCGATCAGCCGCCAAGAGACTGCATCCAGCGCCGCGATCTCCGCGCGCGCCTCGGCCACGGCCTTGGCCGAGGCGCGGTGACTGTGGCTTTGGCTACGCTCTGCAAACCAAAAGCCCCGCGCCCGGCAATGCGCGTAGGGGGCGGCATAGCCTGATTGCGAGAACGTCTGGTTGTAGGTGAAGCGCGCCGCGTGGAAATCGGAAATTGTTTCACGGGGATCATTGGCGCGAACCACGAAAACGCTGTTGTAATACCCCGGCGGGCAGCCTTCGACGCCAAAGTCCGGCGTGCCGATCAGCGTGACACGGTCGTGCAGCCACAGGCGGTAAGGCATCCCGCAGGTCTGGGAAAGGGTGAGGTCCAGCGCGGTCCAGACGGCGAATTCCTCGGCATCATCGCTCAGCCTTTCCGGGGCCGGGATGCCCTGTGCGCGCAGCGCGTCACGGATTAACGCCCAGTAGCGCCCTGTCGCCTCGGCTGTCTCGGGGCGCAGGTACATCATCAGGCTGGCGATCATCGGCGGCTCCGCTTGGGGTGTTCCTGTTTAGGCCGCGCCGCCGCGCGGTGGCAAGCGTCGGTTCCCCGCCGATCCTCCGCCGCGCGGGGAAAATCCGGTGACTCATTGTGGGGCCGCGGTTATGCTGCCGCCAAACGCCAGCAGAGCGTCAGGGGCAGCTTGATATGATTAATCTTTCCAGCGTCATGGCCCGCAGGGCGCGGTTTCTGAACCGCTGGCACGCTTGGCGTGCGACCCGGGGCCGGGGGCGGGTCGTCGCGTTCACCTCCTCGCCCGAGCCGCGCACCATCGGCTCTTTCGCGCGGGGGCGGCAGTTGATGGCGGGCAATTACCTCTTTGCCGGCAGCCTGCTGACCGCGCCGCAAGCCGCCATGTGGGACCTTAGCCCGCCTGACCCCGCCTTTGCCGCGGAACTGCACGGTTTTGCGTGGCTCGATGACCTCGCTGCGGTGGGCGATGCGCGGGCGCGGGGGGCGGCGCAGGCGTGGCTTTGGGGCTGGATCGACCGTTTCGGGCGCGGGCAGGGGCCGGGCTGGACCCCGGCGCTGACGGGGCGGCGGCTGATCCGGTGGATCAATCACGCGCTTTTTATGCTGCGGGGGACGGAGACCGAGCAGAGCGATGCCTTCTACCGATCCCTCGAACGGCAGACCCGGTTCCTGTCGAAACGCTGGCGCGGGGCGGCCCCCGGCCTGCCGCGTTTTGAGGCGCTGGCCGGGCTGATCTATGCCAGCCTGTCGCTTGAGGGGCTGGCCGAACTGGCCGATCCGGCGGTCAAGGCCCTCGCCCGGGAATGCGCCAGCCAGATCGATGCCGAGGGGGGGCTGCCCACGCGCAACCCCGAGGAACTGCTGGCCGTCTTCACCCTGCTGACATGGGCCGCCGCCGCGCTGAGCGATGCGGGCCGCAGCACGCCCAGGGAGCATCTGACCGCGATCGAGCGCATCGCGCCGACCCTGCGCAGCCTACGCCATGCGGATGGGGCGTTGGCGCGGTTTCACGGCGGCGGGCGCGGCATGGAGGGCTGGCTGGACCACGCGCTGGCGGCGGCAAAGGTCAGGACGCGGCAGCCCGATGGGCTGGCCATGGGCTTTGCAAGACTGTCCGCAGGCCGCACCAGCGTGATCGTCGATGCGGCAGCCCCGCCAAGCGGTGCGGCCTCGACCAATGCCCATGCCTCCACATTGGCATTCGAGCTCACCTCGGGGCGGCGGCCCTTGGTGGTGAACTGCGGCTCCGGCGCGTCCTTCGGGCTGGAGTGGCGGCGGGCGGGGCGCGCCACGCCGTCGCATTCGGCCCTGTCGCTCGTCGGCCATTCCAGCGCGCGACTGGCGGAGCCTGATCCGCATAGCGGGGCGGAGGCGTTGATCGCGGGCCCGCGCCACGTGCCCGTCGAGATCGGAGAGGCGGCGGATGGGCTGCGTTTCGAAGGCGCGCATGACGCCTATCTGCGCAGCCACGGTCTGACCCATGCGCGGCGGCTGGAGTTGACCGCAGACGGGCGCGGCCTCTCGGGGGAGGATATGTTGCTGGCGATCGAGGGGGCGGAGAAGCGGCGCTTTGACAAGGTGCTGAACGCTGCCCAGTCAAAGGGGGTCGCCTTCGACATCCGGTTTCACCTGCACCCGGATGTGGATGCCACGCTGGACCTTGGCGGGGCTGCAATATCCATGGCGCTGAAAAGCGGGGAGATTTGGGTGTTTCGCCATGATGGCACCCATAATCTGTCTTTGGAACCGGGGGTTTACCTTGAGACGACCCGCTTAAAACCGCGCGCCGCGCAGCAGATCGTGCTCTCGGGCTATGCCATGAACTATGCCACGCGGGTGCGCTGGTCGTTGTCAAAAGCGCAGGAAACTGCGATTGGCGTGCGAGATTTGTCGATCGACGATCCCTATGCTGATGAAGACTGACCAAGGAACCAGCCCCATGCCCGACCTCTATCCCATCAAACGCGCCCTGCTTTCCGTATCCGACAAGACCGGTCTTTTGGACCTTGGCAAGGCTTTGGCGGCGCGGGGCGTCGAATTGCTCAGCACCGGCGGCACCGCGAAAGCGCTGCGCGACGCGGGGCTTGAGGTTCTGGATGTGGCCGATGTGACCGGCTTTCCCGAGATGATGGACGGGCGCGTGAAAACGCTGCACCCGGTCGTGCATGGCGGTCTGCTGGCCCTGCGCGACAATGACGAACACGTCGGCGCGATGAACGAACACAACATCGGCGCGATCGATCTGGTGGTGGTGAACCTTTACCCGTTTGAGGAAACCGTCGCCAAGGGCGCGGAATACGCCGAGGTGATCGAGAACATCGACATTGGCGGCCCGGCGATGATCCGCTCGGCGGCGAAGAACCACGGTTTCGTCAATGTGGTGGTGGATGTCGAGGACTACGCCGAGGTGATTGCCGAGATGGAGGCCAACGACGGTCAGACCACCTACGCTCTGCGCCAGCGTCTGGCCCAGACCGCCTATGCCCGCACCGCGGCCTATGACACCGCCGTCAGCACATGGATGGCCGCGCAGGTCGAGGCCACGCCGCGCCGCCGCACCTTCGGCGGCACGCTGGCCCAGACCCTGCGCTATGGCGAGAACCCGCATCAGCAGGCGGCCTTCTACACCGATGGCTCCAATGCCCCCGGTCTGGCCAACGCCGTGCAGCACCAAGGCAAGGAACTGTCCTACAACAACATCAACGACACCGACGCGGCCTTTGCGCTGGTTAGCGAGTTCGACCCCAAGGACGGCCCCGCCTGCGCGATCATCAAACACGCCAACCCCTGTGGCGTGGCGCGCGGGGAGACCCTGCTCGAGGCCTATAAACGGGCCTTCGACTGTGACCGCACCTCGGCCTTCGGCGGCATCATCGCGTTGAACCAGCCGCTGGACGGGCCAACGGCAGAGGCCATCGCCGCGATCTTTACCGAAGTCGTCATCGCGCCGGGTGCGGACGAGGATGCCAAACGCATCTTCGCCGCCAAGAAGAACCTGCGTCTGCTGACTACCGAAGGTCTGGCCGACCCGACTGCCGCTGCGCTCGCCGTGCGGCAGGTCTCGGGCGGGTTCCTCGTGCAGGACAAAGACGTGGGCCGTATCACCCGCGATGACCTGAAAGTGGTGACCAAGCGCAAGCCATCGGATCAAGAACTCGATGACATGCTCTTTGCCTGGACCGTGGCGAAACACGTCAAATCCAATGCCATCATCTATGTCAAAGACGGTGCCACCGTAGGCGTGGGCGCAGGCCAGATGAGCCGGGTGGACAGCACGCGCATCGCCGCGCGCAAGGCGCAGGACATGGCCGAGGTGATGGATATCGCGGCACCCCTGACCCAAGGGTCGGTCGTGGCCTCCGATGCCTTCTTCCCCTTCGCCGACGGTCTGATCACCGCGGCAGAGGCCGGTGCCACGGCGCTGATCCAGCCCGGCGGCTCCATGCGCGATGACGAGGTGATCGCGGCAGCCGATGAGGCGGGGCTTGCCATGGTCTTCACCGGCATGCGCCACTTCCGGCACTAGGCAAAGGGGAGCCCCATGCGGACATTCGGCATCGCGGCCTTCGTGGCCTTTCTGATCGACCAGATCAGCAAATATGTGGTCATTCACATGATGGAACTGGCGCGTGTCCGCTCCATCGACGTGCTGCCGCCGGTGCTGAATTTCCGCTATGGGGAAAACCGGGGCATCAACTTTGGCCTTGGCGGCGACATGAGCCAATGGGTGCTGATCGTGGTGGCGCTGGTGATCTGCGCGGGCGTCACCCTATGGCTCTGGCGCAGCCCGCATGGGCGTTGGGCGCAGCTCAGCGGTGGCCTGCTGGTCGGCGGGGCGCTAGCGAATGTGGCAGACCGGCTGATCTATGGCTATGTGCTGGACTTCCTGAACAACTCCTGCTGCGGCATCAACAACCCCTTCGTCTACAACTTGGCGGACGTCTTTATCTTTGTCGGCGCCCTTGGCCTGATCCTCTTTACCGGAGAGCCGAAAAGCGCGCCCAAACGCCGGGGCAAAAAAGGTCAGTGACATTGCCCGCTTGCCTGCGATATTGAACAAGCAGACCCCGAAAGGAGACACCATGCGCCGCATTGCCCTCATCAGCTTGATCCCGCTGGCCCTCGCCGCCTGCAGCAATCAGGGCCTTCGCGATTTGCAGCCGACTTCTGAAGGGCCTGATGAGTTCCTGATCCAACCGGTTAAGCCGCTGGAGCGTCCCGACAACCTGAACACCCTGCCCACGCCGGCGCCGGGGCAGGCGAACCTGACCGACCGCTCGGCGGTGGCCGAAGGGGTGGCGGCATTCGGCGGGCGTTTGGATACCTCTGCTGGCATCCCGGCGGGAGATGCGGCGCTGGTCCAACATGCGGGCCGGATGGGCGTGCAGCCCGGCATCCGTGAGAGCTTGGCCGAGGCCGACGCGAAATTCCGCAAGCGCAAGGGCCGCTTTACCCAATTCCGCATTGTCCCGGTTGATCGCTACGGCCAAGCCTACAAGCGCATGATCCTCGACGCCCATAGCGAGGCGGAGCGCTGGCGCAGGGCAGGCGGGCGGACGCCGTCCTACCCGCCGCAGGACACACGTTTTCGCTAGGCTTCTTGAAAGTAGCGCCAGACCGCGTAGGTAATGCGAGAGGCGATATATTTCGAGGTAAGCAATGATCCGACTGCCGATGATGGCGGCCCTGGTGGCAACGCTTTTCACAGCCCCCGCCGCGCAGGCGGGGCAGACCGAGAACGAAGCGGTCACCCATTTCACCCTTGATAACGGCATGGAGGTCGTGGTCGTCGAAGACCACCGCGCCCCGGTCGTGCAGCAGATGGTCTGGTACCGCGCAGGATCGGCGGATGAACCCAAAGGGTCATCCGGCGTGGCGCATTTCCTTGAACACCTGCTGTTCAAAGCCACCGACAAGCTGGAAGCGGGCGAATTTTCCGCCACGGTGGCGGCCAACGGCGGGCGCGACAACGCTTTCACCAGCTACGATTACACCGCCTATTACCAGCGCGTCGCGGCAGACCGCCTTGGCCTGATGATGGAGATGGAGGCCGACCGGATGAAGAACATCCGTTTGACCCCCGAAAACATCGAAACCGAACGCGATGTGATCCTCGAAGAACGCAACCAGCGGACCGAGAACAACCCCGCCGCGCTGTTCAGCGAACAACTCAACGCCGCGCAATATCTCAACCACCGCTACGGCGTGCCGATCATCGGCTGGAAACATGAGATGGAGGAGTTGGACCTCGAAGATGCGCTGTCGTTCTATGAACTCTACTACTCGCCCAATAACGCCATCCTCGTGGTCTCCGGCGATGTGACGCCGGAAGAAGTGCGCGAACTGGCCGAGGCCACCTATGGCCAAATCCCCGCCAACCCCGCCTTGCCGGAGCGTCTGCGCACCGAAGAGCCGCCCCAGATCGCCGAGCGCCGGTTGATCTACAAAGACGCCCGCGTGGCCCAGCCCTATGTCCGCCGCTCCTACCTTGCGCAGGAACGCGACAGCGGCGAACAGGAGGAAGCGGCGGCGCTCTTGCTGCTTAGCGAATTGCTGGGCGGCGGCACCACGTCCTACCTTGCCGAGAAACTGCAATTCGACGCGCAGATCGCCAATTACACCGGCGCCTTCTACAAGGCCGACACGCTGGACGACACGACCTTTGACCTTGTCGTGCTGCCCGTGCCCGGCGTCAGCCTGCAACAGGCCGAAGAGGCGCTGGACGAGGCGCTCGCGCAGTTTATGGAGGCCGGTGTCGACCCGGAACACCTCGAACGTCTCAAGGCGCAGTTGCGTGCCGATCAGATCTACGCCCGCGACGACGCGGACCGCGTAGCGCACCGCTATGGTTCGGCCCTCGCCATCGGGCTTACGGTCGAGGACGTGCAGGCATGGCCCGATGTGCTTCAGGCCGTCACCGCCGAGGACATCATGCAGGCCGCCCGCGACCTGTTCGACAAACGCGCATCGGTCACCGGTTGGCTGATGAAGGAGGACGCGCAATGAGACTGATCTACGCCCTGATCCTGACGGTAATTGCCGCACTCCCCGCCCGCGCCGAGGTCGATATTCAGGAGGTGACCAGCCCCGGCGGCATCACCGCTTGGCTGGTCGAGGAGCCTTCGATCCCCTTCGTGGCGTTGGAAATCCGTTTCCGTGGCGGCGCGTCTCTCGATGCCCCCGGCAAACGCGGTGCGATCAACCTGATGACCGGCCTCTTGGAAGAAGGGGCGGGCGAGATGGACGCCCGCGCCTTCAGCCGCGCGACCGAAGCGCTGGCCACGAACCTCAGCTTTGATGTCTCTGACGATGCGCTTTCCGTCTCCGCACGTTTCCTGACCGAGAACCTCGCGCCCTCAATCGACCTTCTGCGCGCGGCCCTTCAGGAGCCGCGTTTCGACGAAGACGCCATTGAGCGGGTGCGCGGCCAAGTGATTTCGAACATCCAGTCGAACCAGAAAGACCCCAACAAAATCGCCCAACAGACCTTTGACCGGATCGCCTTTGGGGATCACCCCTATGGCAGTTCGCTCAATGGCACATTGGAAAGCGTCGCTGGCCTGACCCGTGACGATCTGCTCGCCGCGCATCGCGCGGTGCTGGCGCGGGACCGCATCATCGTCGGCGCGGTGGGCGACATCACACCCGAGGAGTTGGGCCAGATGCTCGACAAACTGTTGGGGGGGCTGCCCGCCGAGGGTGCGCCGATGCCGCCCCGGGCCGAGGTCGATATCCCCAGTGGCACCACCGTGGTCGATTTCGCCACCCCGCAGTCCGTCGCGCTTTTTGGTCAGCCCGGCCTCGCGCAGGACGATCCCGATTGGTTCACCGCGACGGTGCTGAACCACGTCCTCGGTGGCGGCGGTTTCGAATCCCGGCTGATGACCGAGGTGCGCGAGAAACGTGGCCTGACCTACGGCGTCTATTCCTACCTCGCCCCGCGTGATCTGGCCGAGACCTACCTCGGCTCTGTCAGCTCGTCCAATGACCGCATCGCCGACGCGATCGAGGTGATCCGCGCCGAATGGGCCAAGGCCGCCGCCGAAGGCATCACGCAAGAGGAACTGGACGCCGCCAAAACCTATATCACCGGCGCCTATCCGCTGCGCTTCGATGGGAATACGCCCATTGCCAATATCCTCGTCGGCATGCAGATGCTGGGCCTGCCAACCGACTATATCGCCACCCGCAACGACAGGGTCGAGGCGGTCACGCTCGAAGACGTCAAACGCGTCGCTGCCGAGCTGTTGGAGCCTGAAAACCTGCATTTCGTTGTTGTCGGCCAGCCCGAAGGGCTAGAGGCCGCAGACACAGCGCAGGAATGAAAAAAGCGCCGCTCCCGAAAGGGGGCGGCGCTTCTGCTTAGGCCGGGCGGTGGGCGTTATTCGCCGTAGGGCACCCAGATATTCTTGACCTCGGTCGCGGCCTGCAGGAAGTCGCGCCCCGCGCCCTCGGCCCCGAACCAATCCCGCGCCATGCCATGGTTGACCCAGCTGCGTTTGATGTTGCTCGCGGCCCCTTTCTCGACAATGCCGGAAAGCGCCGCGGCGCCGAAGGACCAGACCGCATCCACATCCATATGACGCGCCATCGCCTCGGCCAGATCCGCCTGCGGGCCGGTCAGGATATTCACCACGCCCGCGGGCATGTCCGATGTCTCAAGCACCTGAACGAAGTCCGTCGCCGCCAGCGGGAAGGGTTCGGAGGCCGAAAGGATCACACGGTTGCCCATGGCGATGGCGGGCGCCATGCAAGAGATCAGCCCCAGCAAAGGCGCCTCGGCAGGACAAAGCGCGCCGATCACACCCACGGGTTCCTTCATCGCCAGCGCCACGCCGCGGATCGGCACCCCATGCACCTGCCCGTCGTATTTGTCGGCCCAAGCGGCATAGGTGAACAGCCGGTCGATGGCCGCATCGACCTCCTTGCGGCCCGTCTTCGTGCCCTGCATCGCATCCAGACGTGCTGCGAATTCATCCCCGCGCGCCGAAAGGTTCTCGGCAATGTAGTACAGAATCTGCGCCCGCAGATGGCCGGTGGTTTTCGACCAGCCCTTCGCCGCATGTGCCGCCTCGACCGCATTGCGCAGGTCCTTGCGGTTGGCGAGGCTCACATGCCCCAAAAGCCCGCCGGACTTGCCCCAGACCGGCGCGGAATAGCCGCCATCGGGCCGCGCCTGTTTGCCACCGATATAAAGCTTCGCGGTGCGGTCGATCCCCTCCTCCGGCGCGCCCTCACCTGAGAAAGCTTCGATCTCTTTCAAGGGCTTCGCGGAGGTCTTCGGCTTGGTATAGCCCGCCAGACCTTCCCAACCACCCTCGCGGCCAAAGCCGCTTTCACGCTTGCCGCCGAACCCGGCTGCGGCATCCATCATATTGGTGCCATTGACCCAAACGATCCCGGTCTCCAACTTCGGCGCGATGTCGAGGGCAAGGTTCACATTCTCGGTCCAGACCGTCGCCGCCAGACCGTAGCGCGTGTTATTGGCCAGCTGCACCGCCTCGCCGGGCGTGCGGAAGGTGGTGGAGACCAGCACAGGCCCAAAAATCTCTTCCTGCATCAGCCGATCCGCCGGGTTCAGCCCGGTAATCAGGGTGGGCGGATAGAAACAGCCATTCTCAGGCATCGCCCCCGGTGCCACGAAACGCTCACCGGCGGTATTGGCCTCGACCATCTCGTTCACGCGCTTGTATTGCACCGGGTCGACCAGCGCGCCCACGTCGATGCTTTTGTCCAAGGGATCGCCGACGCGCAGCTTCTCCATCCGCGCGCGCAGCTTGGCATAGAACCGATCCGCCACCGGCTCATGCACCAGCAGGCGCGAGCCGGCACAGCAGACCTGCCCCTGATTGAACCAGATCGCATCGACCAGCCCTTCGACGGCGCTATCCAGATCGGCATCGTCGAAAACGATGTAAGGTGATTTTCCGCCCAACTCCAAGGTCAGCGCCTTGCCGGACCCCGCCGTCGCCTCGCGAATGCGGCGGCCAACGGCGGTGGAGCCGGTAAAGGCGATCTTGTCGATATCCTGATGGCCGACGATCATCTCGCCCACGGTGCCATCGCCCGTCACGATATTGACCACACCCTTGGGCAGCCCCGCTTGACGGCAGATATCGGCAAACAAGAGCGCGGTCAGCGAGGTGTATTCCGCAGGTTTCAACACCACGGTATTACCCATCGCCAGTGCGGGCGCGATCTTCCACGCCAGCATCAGCAGGGGGAAGTTCCAGGGGATGATCTGCCCGCAAACCCCAAGCGCCTGCGCATCGGGCAGTTCGCTCTCCATCAACTGCGCCATGCCCGCGTGATAATAGAAATGCCGCTGCGCCAAGGGCACGTCAATATCGCGCGCCTCACGAATGGGCTTGCCGTTGTCCAAGACCTCCAAAACTGCAAACAACCGCGCGTGTTTCTGCAACAGCCGCGCTAGCGCATAGATATGCCGCGCCCGGCCATGGCCGCCCAGCTTCTCCCACTTGGGCTGCGCCTTGCGCGCCGCCTTCACGGCGGCGTCAATATCGCCCTGCGACGCCTGCGTTAGACTGGCCAAGACCTCACCCGTCGCCGGGTTCGTGCTGTCAAACCCCGCCCCCGGCGCAGTGAAGGCGCCATCGATGAAATGGCCAAACCGCCCGCCCTGATCGACGATCCACGCCAGCGCATCTGCCGCCGATTCCGGGGCTGGCCCGTATTCCATGCTTTCGAATATGTCGGACACGCTCATGCCTTCATCCTTTTCCAAATACCTTCCCGCAGCCAGCAACGGGCTCAGGAGGTCGCGTGGCGGTAAGCCGCCGAATAATTGCCGGTCACATGATGCTCCAACTGCCGCTCGATATCGCCCAAGAGCGAGGACGCCCCAAAGCGGAACAGGTCAGGCTGCAACCAACGGTCGCCCAGCTCTTCCTTCATCAGCGCCAGATAGGTGATCGCATCCTTGGCCTTCGAGATGCCGCCCGCGGGCTTGTAGCCCACGCGCACGCCGGTGCGCGCGTAATACTCGCGGATCGCGCGGATCATGACGAGGCTCACGGGCAGGGTGGCGTTAACACTTTCCTTGCCGGTCGAGGTCTTGATGAAATCGGCCCCGGCCATCATGCAAACCAGCGACGCCCGCGCCACATTGCGCAGCGATCCCAATTCGCCGGTGGCGAGGATCGCCTTTACATGGGCCTCGCCGCAGGCCTCGCGGAAGGCGCGCATTTCATCGTAAAGCGCCTGCCAGTCGCCCGAGAGCACATGACGGCGCGAGATCACGATGTCGATCTCACTCGCCCCGGCCTCAACACTCATCTCGATCTCGCGAATGCGCAGTTCCAAGGGCGACAGCCCTGCCGGGAACCCGGTTGAGACGGCGGCGATGGGGATGTTCGTCCCCTCCAGCGCGCGCCGCGCGGCGGGGATCATCTCGTGATAGACGCAGACCGCGCCGGTGGTGATCGGCGCCATGCCAAGCGCGTCGAGCAGATCGGGCGCAATCGGTTGCCGCGCCTTGGCGCAAAGCCGTTCGACCCGGCGTGCGGTGTCGTCGCCCGAAAGGGTCGTCAGGTCGATACAGGTCACCGCGCGCAGCAGCCACGCAGCTTGGTGGTCCTTTTTCAGCGAACGGCGGGCGGGCAGGGCGGCGGCGCGGCGTTCGATCGCCGAGGTATTCGCCTGCACCGAGCGCAGCCAATCCATATCAAGCGGCATCGGTTCGACGCGGGGTTCGGTGACCTGGGGCAGATGGCCCGGCGCGTCGGTCTCTGTCTCACGGTGCTGCGGGGTCGTCTGGGTGGCCATCGGGGTCTCTCCGGTTTGGTCAGGCGCGCAAAATGGCATGGGGCAGGGGCCAAAGCAAGCGACGCTAACCCCGCGTCACCGGTCGAATGCCTGAAAAACAGGCGAAATGTGGAAATTGTTAATGAGAACCATTCTCAACTGTTGACTTAATTGAGAATCGTTCTCATTAATACCTCCATGACACATGCATCTGATCTGTTTCGCCCGTCCCGCCGCACCGCTTTAATCGGCGGCTTGAGCGCATTTGCCCTGCTCGGGGCCGCGCCCGCTGCCTTTGCCGCGCCAAAGCTCAACGTCGTTGCGACCACCGGCATGATCGCTGACGCCGCCCGGCGGATCGGTGGCGATCTGGTGGAGGTCCGCTCGCTCATGGGGTCGGGCGTCGATCCGCACAGCTACCGCCAGACACGCAGCGACATCGTGGCGCTGACCCGGGCCGATCTGGTGCTCTGGCACGGCCTTTACCTTGAGGCGCAGATGGAGCGGTTCTTTGAAGATCTGGGCCGCAAACGCGCCGTGATCGCCGTGGCCGATGCGCTGCCCAAGGATGGTTTGCTCAGCCACCCGGATTACGAGGGCCGCTATGACCCGCATGTCTGGATGGACCCCAACACATGGATCGCCGTGGTGAATGAGGTGACCCGCGCGCTGAGCGAAGCACATCCGGCGGGGGTCGAGACCTTTGCCGCGAATGCCAAGACCTACCGCGCGGAACTGGACCAACTCGCAGCCTATGCCGCCGAGACCGTGGCGCAGGTGCCCGAAGGCCAGCGTGTCTTGGTCACGGCGCATGACGCTTTCAGCTACTTCGGGCGCGCCTTTGGGTTCGAGGTGATCGGCATTCAAGGCATCTCGACCAACAGCGAGGCGGGGCTCAATCGCATCTCTTCGCTCGTCGATGAGCTTGTCGAACGCGAGATCGGCGCGGTTTTCGTCGAAACCTCGGTGTCCGACCGTAACATGCGCGCACTGGTCGAGGGGGCTGCGGCGCGCGGTCATAAGGTCGTGATCGGCGGGTCGCTCTATAGTGACGCCATGGGGGAACCGGGCAGCTATGAGGGCACTTATATCGGTATGATCGATCACAACGTCACCACCATCGCCCGCGCGCTCGGCGCGCCGGTGAATGCGGGCGGGATGACCGGCAAGCTGGCACAGGGAAGCTGATCCATGACACTCGAACTCGCCCGTACGCGTGAGACCGCGCCGACCGCCCGCGCCGACAGCCCGCTCGCCCTGCGTGGGATGACCGTTTCCTACGGGCAGAAGCCTGCGGTCTTTTCGGTGGATATGACCGTCGAGCCGGGCAAGATGACGGCGATCATCGGGCCGAACGGGGCGGGGAAATCGACGCTGCTCAAGGCCGCTTTGGGCATCCTTACCCCGCTGGCGGGCACCGCCACCGTCTATGGCAAGCCGGTGGCCGAGCAGCGCCACCGCATCGCCTATGTGCCGCAGCGCGCGAGTGTGGATTGGGATTTCCCAACCCGCGTGATCGACGTGGTGCTGATGGGGCTTTACCCGCAACTGGGCCTTTTGGGCCGCATCCGCCCCGTGCACCGCGCCCGCGCCGCCGATTGTTTGGCCCGCGTCGGGATGGAGGATTTCGCCACCCGCCAGATCGGCCAACTCTCGGGCGGCCAGCAGCAGCGGGTGTTCCTTGCGCGGGCCTTGGCGCAGGATGCGGATCTCTACCTGCTCGACGAACCCTTTGCCGGGGTCGATGCGGCGACGGAAAAGGCGATCATCGCTGTGCTGAAATCCCTCCGGGATGCGGGCAAGACGGTCGTCGCCGTGCACCATGATCTGTCCACGGTGCCTGAGTATTTCGACAATGTCTTCCTGATCAACACCCACCGCGTGGCCGAGGGCAGCGTCGCGGAGGTTTTCAAGTCCAACCACCTGCAAGACGCCTATGGCGGGCGTTTGGCGGGCGCGCAGATGGATGCTTTGCAGTTGTCATGATCTGGGACGCGCTGACACTGCAACTGGGCTATAACGCCACGCTGGTGACGCTGGGGGCCACGCTTTTGGGCATGGCGGCAGGCGTCGGCGGCACCTTCTTGTTTCTGCGCAAACGGGCGTTGGTGAGCGATGCAATTTCGCATGCGACACTGCCCGGCGTGGCGCTGGCCTTCATGGTGATGGTCGCTTTGGGCGGCGATGGGCGCAACCTGATCGGCCTGCTGCTGGGGGCTGCGCTGTCGGCAGGGGTGGGGCTGCTCTTGGTCTCATGGCTCAGCAACCGCACGCGACTGGCCGAAGATGCGGCGATCGGGTCGGTCCTGTCGGTTTTCTTTGGCCTTGGCATCGTGCTGCTCACAGTGATCCAGACCATGAGCGCGGGGCGTCAGGCGGGGCTGGAGGATTTCCTTTTGGGCTCTACCGCCGGGATGCTGCGCAGCGATGCGCTGATCATCGCCGTGGCGGCGGCGCTGACGCTGGCGCTGGTGCTGCTCTTGCGCCGCCCGCTGACGCTGGCCTCCTTCGATCCTGAATATGGCACCGCCATCGGGCAGAACGTGCCGCGCACGGATCTGGCGATGATGGGGCTGGTGCTGGCCGTGACGGTGGTCGGGCTCAAGATCGTGGGGCTGATCCTGATCGTGGCGCTGCTGATCATCCCGCCCGTCACCGCGCGTTTCTGGAGCGAGCGAACCGACCATGTGGTGCTGATCTCGGGCGCGCTCGGCGGCATTGCGGCCTATATCGGCGCGGCGCTGTCAGCGGCCCAGCCGAACCTGCCAACGGGGCCGATCATCGTTCTGGTGGGCTTCGCGCTCTTTGCGCTGTCGCTGCTGCTGGCACCGGGGCGCGGGGCGCTGTCGGCGCTACTGCGGCACCGGCGCTATCAGCGTCGGGTCCATCTGCGGCAGGGGCTTTTGGCCTTGGCCCATGGGCAGCCGATCTACGAACAACTTACCCTCCGCCTGCTGCGGGCCGAGGGCTACGCCCTGCCCGATGGGGTCGCCACCAAGGCGGGCCGGGGCCGCGCGGCCAAGGCGCTGCGCGATGAAACCCGCTGGCAACTGATCCGCCGCGATCCAGCTTACGAGGCGGCGGCCCAGCAATATGACGGTCTGACCCCCATCGAGACGGTGCTGACCGCCGACCAAATCCGCGAAATCGACAGCCGCATCGACATGCGCGGCGGGGTGATGGCATGAACGGTTCCGAATTCGTCCCCCTGTCTTTGGTGCCGATGCTGACGGGCATCTTCGTGGCGGTGGCCTGCGCCTTGCCGGGGAACTTCCTTGTCCTGCGCCGCCAAGCGTTGATCGGCGATGCGATCAGCCATGTGGTGCTGCCGGGGATCGTGGTGGCGTTCCTGCTGACCGGTGTGGTCAGCACTTGGCCGATGCTGCTGGGCGCGGCGGGCGCGGCGCTGGTCGCCGTGCTGGCCATCGAAGGCGTGCGCCGTTTGGGCAAGATCGAATCCGGCGCGGCCATGGGCGTGGTCTTTACCGCGATGTTCGCGGGCGGCGTGCTGCTGCTGGAACAATCCGACACCAGCAATGTGCATCTCGACGTGGAACATGCGCTTTATGGCAACCTCGAAAGCCTGATCTGGCTGGATGCGACCGGCTGGGGGGCGCTGCTCGACCCCGAGGCGCTGGCGACCATCCCGGTGGAGCTGCCGCGCATGGCGATCACGTTTCTTTTCGTTGCGCTTTTCACGGCGGTGTTCTGGCGTCCGCTCAAGATCAGCACATTCGACGAAGGCTTTGCCCGCACCATCGGGATGAAGACCGGCCCTTTGGGCCTTGGGCTGGTGATCGTCGCCGCCATTGCCGCCGTGGCCGCCTTTGACGCGGTGGGCAGCATCATCGTGATCGCCATGTTCATCTGCCCGCCCGCTGCGGCGCGGATGATGACCAACCGGCTGGAGCATCAGATTGCATGGTCGGTGGGTTTTGCCACGGTGGCCGCGATTTTGGGCTATGTCTTGGCAGGTTACGGGCCGCTGTGGATTGGGCTGCGGGATTCGGTCTCGGCGGCGGGGATGATCGCGACTGTCTCAGGGCTGATCCTTGGCGCCGCGGCAGTGATGGGGCCGCATCGGCATAGAGGCGCCGCCGCGCCCACTGCTTAACCGAATCGCAACGATTCGTTTTATCGGCGACTGATTCGCTTTTGCTTTGACCTGTGATTCGTCCTGCGTCTATACAGGTGACAAGCTCCGCCGGAGACGACTTGTACCCGGGTCGCCCGCCGCTCTGATAAGACCGGAATAACAAAAGCACCAGTGCGCCGAGTAGCCGACCCAGCAGCGGATCGCCCCACCTTTGGCGGCGGTCCGCTGACTTTGCCCAGAACCTCTGATACCCGGCTCTCATAGACGCATTCACATCTGGCAGAATCAAAAGCCGCCATGCTAGGTCTTGCGGTATGCCCAGCCCGACCCCCAATATAAGCGAAGTTCGCCCCGTCATCCGTCAGTTGGACGATTCCGCGATCAACCGCATCGCCGCGGGCGAGGTGGTCGAACGGCCCGCCTCGGCGGTCAAGGAATTGGTCGAGAACGCCATCGACGCGGGCGCGCGGCGCATCACCGTGGAATATGCCGATGGCGGCAAGACGATGATCCGTGTCACGGACGACGGCTGCGGCATCGCGCCCGAAGATTTGCCGCTGGCCCTGTCGCGTCATGCGACCTCCAAAATCGACGGTTCCGACCTGCTGGATATCCACACCTTCGGCTTCCGCGGCGAGGCGTTGCCCTCGCTCGGCGCTGTCGGGCGGCTCACGATTACCAGCCGCGCGGCCGGGTTCGACGGGGCCGAGATCACCGTCGACGGGGGCCGCATGGGCGAGGTGCGCCCGGCGGCGTTGAACGGGGGCACTATCGTCACCCTGCGCGATCTGTTCTTCGCCACGCCTGCGCGGCTCAAGTTTCTGCGCACCGACCGGGCCGAGGCGCAGGCGATCGGCGATGTCATCAAACGGCTGGCCATGGCCGAGCCTTTCGTGCGTTTCGTGCTGCGCGATGTCTCAGGTGACGGTAAGGGCCGCGATGTGTTCCGCGCCGAGGCCGAGCAGGGCGATCTCTTCGATGCGCTGCATGGCCGACTGGCGCAGGTGCTGGGGCGCGAGTTTGCCGAGAATGCCCTGCCCATCGACGCCATGCGCGAGGGGTTGCATTTGACCGGTTTCGCTGCTCTGCCGACCTACTCGCGCGGCTCTGCCGTGGCACAATATCTCTTCGTGAATGGCCGCCCGGTGCGGGACAAACTGCTGACCGGAGCTTTGCGCGGGGCCTATTTCGATTTCCTGAGCCGGGACCGTCACCCGGCGGCGGCGCTATTTGTGGAATGCCCGCCGACGCTCGTCGATGTGAACGTGCATCCCGCGAAATCCGAAGTGCGCTTTCGCGATCCGGGGCTGGCGCGGGGGCTGATCGTCTCGGCCCTGCGCCACGCGCTGGCTGAAGCGGGACACCGCGCTTCGACCACCGTGGCGCAGGCGACCCTGGGCGCGATGCAGCCTGAGCCGCAGGGCGCGCGGGTCTATCAGATGGACCGCGCGGGCATGGACCGCCCCAGCCCCGCCGCACGGGAGGCCGCCTATCAGACGCAGGCCCCCGGCTTTGCCGAGACCGCAGGCGTTTGGGGCCGGGTGGAGGGCACGCCGCTGCCCGAGACCCCCGCGCCGAGCCATGCCGCCGCCCCCGAAGCGGAAGAGGCCGCGCCCACCCCCGATTACCCGCTTGGCACCGCGCGGGGGCAGGTGCACGAAAATTACATCATCGCCCAGACCGCCAATGGCATGGTCATCGTCGATCAGCATGCGGCGCATGAGCGGCTGGTCTATGAAAAACTCAAGCGGCAGATGAACGAGAACGGCGTCGCGGCCCAAGCGCTGCTGATCCCCGAGATCGTCGAACTGTCCGCCAATGACTGCGCGCGCCTGCTGGAACTGGCGGAGGAACTGGCGAAACTTGGCCTTGGCATCGAAGCCTTCGGCGGCAGCGCCATCGCTGTGCGCGAGACGCCTGCGATCCTCGGCACCGTGAACGCCCGTGCGCTGATCCTCGACGTGCTCGATGAGTTGGCTGAGGGCGAGAGCAGCAACATCGTTCAGGCCAAGATCGAAGCGATCCTAAGCCGGGTGGCTTGTCATGGCTCGATCCGCTCGGGCCGCTGGATGCGCGCCGAAGAGATGAACGCGCTCTTGCGCGAGATGGAGGCGACGCCGCATTCGGGCCAGTGCAACCACGGGCGGCCCACCTATGTTGAACTCAAACTCGCCGATATTGAACGGCTCTTCGGGCGCACTTGATGGAGCTTGGCGGCACGACCCTGACCCTCTCCAACCCTGTAACGCTCTTGGCCCTTGCGGGCGCGGGGCTGCTGTTGCTCATCGTCATCCTGCTGATCATGGCGGTCCGCGCCGCGGGCCGTTCGGCCCGTGTGGCCGCCCCCTTGGCGCAGCAGATGCGCGTGCTTGGCGGCCATGTGCAGCAATTGGGGCAAGGGCAGGAGCAGCTGCGCGGCGGGTTGCAAATGGTCTCGGACACGCAAAGCAACACCCAAGCGCAGATGATGCAGACGATGGAAGCGCGGCTGGCCTATGTGCAGCAGCAGATGCAGGACCGGCTGGCCGACAACGCTGCCCGCTCGGCGCGCTCGCTCGCCGAGATGCAGCAGCGCATGACCGAGACGCTGCACGGCTCGTCCAAACGCACCACCTCCAGTCTTGCGCAGTTGCAGGAGCGTCTGGCCTCGATCGACAAGGCGCAGGATAATATCACCAAACTGTCGGGCGACGTGCTGTCGCTCCAAGACATCCTCAGCAACAAGCAAACGCGCGGATCCTTCGGTGAAATCCAGTTGCAGGATATCGTGTCGAAAGCCCTGCCAAGCGACAGCTATTCGCTGCAAGCCACGCTCAGCAACGGCAAGCGGCCCGATTGCCTGATCCATCTGCCCAACCCGCCCGGGCCGATCGTGATCGACAGTAAATTCCCGTTGGAAGCCTATGAGGCCCTGCGCCGCGCCAAGACCGAAGCCGAGACCCGCGCCGCCGCCCAACAGATGAAGACCGCCGTGCGGGTGCACCTCAATGCCATCGCCGACAAATACATTCTGGAGGGGGAGACGGCGGAAGGCGCCTTGATGTTCCTGCCCTCCGAGGCGGTCTATGCCGAGTTGCACGCGAATTTTTCCGAACTCGTGCGCGAAGGCTTTGAGAAACGCGTCTGGATCGTCAGCCCGACCACCTGCATGGCCACGCTCAACACCATGCGCGCGATCCTGAAGGACGCGCGGATGCGCGAACAGGCAGGCGCGATCCGCAAAGAGTTGGGCAATCTGAACAAGGATGTAGAACGTCTGGCGACCCGGGTGGGCAACCTCGACCGGCATTTCACCCAAGCGCGGCGGGACGTGGAAGAGATCAAAGTCAGCAGCGAAAAAGCCGCCAAACGCGCGGGGCGCTTGCATAATTTCGACTTCGAAGAACTGGCAGAAGCCAAAACCGAGGCTATTGTTCCCCTAAGGACACCCGAAGGGAACGGCTGAATGAACGACGTGGACATTACCGGGATGACGCTGGAGGCGATGCAGACGCGGGCCGCCGCGTTGCGGGGCGATATCGTGCAAACACCGGTGGTGACGCTCTCCTCTCCCATGGTCGACGAGGTGCTGGGCGGCGCGCGGGTCGCGCTCAAACTGGAGTGTTTCCAGCATACCGGCACCTTCAAGGCCCGCGGCGCGCTGTCGGTGGCGCGACAGCTTGACGATGACACCCGCGGGCGCGGGATCACCGCGGCCAGCGCGGGCAACCACGCCATTGCCGCAGGCTGGGCCGCGGCCAAGCTTGCCATCAGCGCCAAGGTGGTGATGCAGGACAATGCCAACCCCTTTCGCGTCGCCCTCGCCCGTGCCACCGGGGCCGAGGTCATCCTGAAACCCGCCGGGCAAGAGACCTTTGCCGAGGCCGAGCGGTTGGTGCGCGAAGAGGGGCGGTTCTTTATCCATCCTTTCGAGGGGCTGCACACCTCGCTCGGCACCGCCGGGGTGGGGCTGGAACTGATGGCGCAGGTGGCGGATTTGGACGCGGTCGTCGTCTCGGTCGGCGGTGGCGGGCTGATCAGCGGTGTCGCCGCCGCGGTCAAGGCGATCAACCCCGCTTGTCGGGTCTATGGCGTGGAGCCCGAGGGCGCCGACAGCATGTCGCAAAGCCTCGCCTCCGGCGCGCCGGTGACGATCCCTCAGGTCAACACAATCGCCGACAGCCTTGCCCCGCCGATGGCGCTGCCTTTCGGCCATGCGCTTTGCGCGGTCTATGTCGATGACGTGGTGACGGTCAGCGACGATGCGATCTGCGCCGGGATGGTGGTGTTGCAACAGGCGGCAAAACTGGCGGTGGAACCTGCCGCCGGGGCCGCGATGGCGGGCGCGTTCGGCCCCCTGCGTGGTCAATTGGCTGGGCGGCGCGTCGGCGTGATCGTCTGCGGGGCCAATATCGACACCGACAGCTATTTGGGCCAGCTCAGCCGCGGGCAAGCGGCGCTCGACAGCCTGCTGTCCTAGTGCCCTCCAAGGGCTTTGCACGCGGTCGCGGTGCTGCGTGCATTCTTCCAAGAAAATCTATCGGGCGCTGCAACTTTAACTCCCCTTTACCCGTGGGTGCCCCATATCCAAAGTTCCGGACCAAAGCAGGACGCCTATGCCTTTCGAAGCTCTGAACGACAGTACCCTCCCTCCACAGCCGCTTGGGCGGCGTGTCGCCGTGATTGGCGGCGGGATTTCCGGCATGGGGGCGGCGCATATGCTGGCACCTGCGGACCGCGTCACCCTCTATGAGGCGGGGGCCAAGATCGGCGGCCATGCGCGGACGGTGATCGCGGGCAAGAATGGCGATCAGCCGGTCGATACCGGTTTCATCGTGTTCAACTATGCCAACTACCCGCATCTTGCGGCGCTGTTTGCGGAATTGGACGTGCCGGTCGTACCCTCGAACATGAGCTTCGGCGCGTCGATTGATGGCGGGCGGCTGGAATATGCGCTGACCAATTTCAACGCGGTCTTCGCCCAGAAACGCAATATGTTCAGCCCGCCTTTCCTGCGGATGCTGCGGGACATTCTGCATTTCAACAAGAACGCGCTGGCGGTGTCGCGCGACCCGTCGATGACCATCGCAGAGTTTCTCGACCAGCTGGGCACCGGGCCATATTTCCGCGACTTCTACCTGTCGCCCCTGTCGGGTGCGATCTGGTCCACCCCGACGGAAAAGATCATGGATTTCCCCGCCCATGCCATGGTCAATTTCTTCGAAAACCACGCGCTGCTGAATTATTCCGGCCAGCACCAGTGGTACACGGTCAAAGGCGGCTCGCGCCAATATGTCGACCGGTTGGAGAGTGCGCTGCGCACCAAAGGTGTCGACCTGCGCACCGACAGCCCTGTGCAGGCGGTGCGCCGCACGGCGCAGGGGGCCGAGGTCCGCGCCTATGGCGGGGAGTGGGAGACTTTCGACGAGGTGATCTTTGCCACCCATTCCGACGACACGCTGTCGATGTTGTCCGACCCGACCGAGGCCGAGCAGCGCGCCCTCGGCGCCATCCGCTACCAGCCCAATGACATCGTGCTGCATGCCGATGCCAGCATCATGCCCAAGCGGCGCTCCACTTGGGCATCGTGGGTTTATACCGAGGATCGTGAGCAGAAGTCCGACCGGATCGACCTGACCTATTGGATGAACTCGCTGCAACCGATCCCGCAGGACGATCCGCATTTTGTCACGCTCAACACCAAACGCACCATCCGCGAAGAGCTGATCTATGACCAAGTGACCCTGCGCCATCCGGTCTATGACCTTGCCGCCTTAGCCGCGCAGGACGAGGTACGCGCCTTCAACGGCAGCCATAACACATGGTTCTGCGGTGCATGGTTGCGCAATGGCTTTCACGAAGACGGGCTGGCCAGCGCGGTGGATGTGGTCGAACGGATGCAGGCCGCGCGGGCGGCGCCCTTGGCGGCGGAGTGACGGCTCAGGTCGATCATATCCGCGGCCAGACCTTCCATGGCCGCAAGGGCGCGGTCGAGAACCGTTTCCGCTATTCGGTCGACTATGTGATCTGCGACGCCGAGACCGGGGCGTTAAGGACGCCCACGCTTTTCGCCCGCAATGGTGCGAATGTGACCAGCCTGCACGACAGCGACCACGGCGGCGCGCCGGGGCAGGGGCGCGGCGCCCCTTGGGTGCGCGAGGTTTTGGCGGCGCATGACATCACCGGGGTCGCGCGGATCGAACTTCTGGCGCAGCCGCGGATGCTGGGCCATGTCTTCAACCCGGTCAGCTTTTGGCTCTGCCGTCGGGCCGATGATGCGCTGATTGCCGTGATTGCCGAGGTCACGAATACCTATGGCGACCGGCATTCCTATCTCTGCCATCACCCCGACCTGCGCCCCATCGCGCCTGAGGATCGCTTGCGGGCTGCAAAGCTCATGCATGTCTCGCCCTTTCAGGACATCTCGGGCGGCTATGTCTTTCGCTTTGACATCAGTGCTGAGCGGATCGGCATCTGGATCGATTTCTCGGATGGGGAGAACGGGTTGATCGCCACCTTGACCGGGCCGCGTGCGCCGCTGACCAATGGCCGTATCCTATGGTCGCTGCTGCGCCGCCCCTTTGGGGCGCGGCGGGTGCTGGCGCTGATCCATTGGCAGGCGCTGAAGCTCTGGCTCAAGGGGGCGGGGTTCCGCAACCGCCCCGAGGCACCGCAGGTCGAGGTTTCCCGCGATGCGGCCCATGGCGCGGGCGGGCGATGAGGGCGCGCGCGGCCCGGCTGCCCGCCTATGCGCTTTTCGCCGCATTGCTCGCCGCGGCGGGGCTGCCAATCTACATTCACGCGCCGAAGTTCTATGTCGATGAATACGGGGTTTCGCTGACGGCGCTTGGCTCTGTGCTTTTTGGATTGCGGCTGTTGGACGTGGTGCAAGACCCCGCGCTTGGATGGCTGGCCCAAGCGCTGCGCCACAAACGCGGGCTGGCGGTGACGGTGGCGGGGGCGGTGATGGCGCTGGCGATGCTGGGGCTTTTCGCGGTGCCCGCGCCAATGGCGCCCGTGCTGTGGTTCGCCCTGATGCTGACGCTGGTCTTCTCGGCCTTCAGCTTTCTGACCATCTGTTTCTATGCCCAAGGGGTGGCCAAGGCCGACAGCCTGCCGGGGGCCGGACATCTGACCCTCGCCCGCTGGCGCGAGACCGGGGCGCTTTTGGGCGTCTGTCTCGCCTCTGTCGCGCCCCTGCTGCTGGGCTTGGCGCTGGACCGGCCTTTTGCCGGTTTCGCGATCGGGTTCGCGGTTCTAGCGCTCTGGGCCGTGGTCGCGATGCGCAGGGAGTGGCGGGCGACAGGGTTGCCGGGGGCGAGCGGTTTCGGCATCGTCTTGCGCGACGGGCAGGCGCGGCGGCTGTTGCTGATCGCTCTGGTCAATGCCGCCCCGGTGGCCGTGACCTCGACCCTGTTTCTCTTTTACGTCGAACTGGCGCTTGAGGCACCGGGATGGGAGGGGCCGCTCTTGCTGCTGTTTTTCATCGCAGCGGCGGCGGCAGCTCCGCTTTGGGGGATGCTGGCCGAACGCCACGGCCCGCGCCGGGTACTTTTGGCGGCGATGGCCTTGGGCATCGCCGCTTTCGGCGGGGCGCTGTTTCTGGGTCCGGGGGATGTGGTGCTGTTCGCCTTGGTCTGTCTGGCTTCCGGCGCGGTCTTGGGGGCCGACCTCACCCTACTGCCTGCCATGTTCGCCAACCGCATGGCGCAGATCTCTCCCTCGGCGGCCGAAGGCTTTGGCCTTTGGTCTTTCGTGTCCAAACTGACCTTGGCTTTCGCGGCGGCGGCCCTACTTCCCGCCCTAGAAGGCGCAGGGTTGCAGACCGCGACGGGAACCAGTTCCGACACATCCATCTCCCTGTTGATCTGGTTCTATGCCGGTGTACCTTGCGCCCTGAAATTGCTGGCGATCGCTCTTCTCGCCGGTGCAAAAGACGTGGAGACATCGTGACAGAGCCGCTGATCTTTATCGCTGTCGGGCTGGGCCTTGGTCTATTGCTCACCTTCCTGCGCCGCCGGTTGGGGGAGTTTCACGGGCAATCGCCCAGCGACTATGTGGATTCCTTCCCCGTCTTCGACCTGCGTTTGCATCTGCGCGATGAGATGATCTGCGAGGGCGTGATTTTCGGCCCCCTTGGCCGGGTCACCAGCAGCTTCACGGCCAAGTTCGACGTGTCTTGGGAGGGCGATGTCGCCACAGTTGCCGAGAGTTTTCGCTATAACGATGGTTCGCGTCAGCAGCGCGAATGGACCGTGACACTGGGCGAGAATGGACGTTTCACCAGCACTGCGCCGGATGTGATCGGGGTGGGGCAGGGCGTTCAGGCTGGTCCGACATTGCAGTTGCGCTATCGTATCCAACTGCCCGAGGAACTGGGCAGCCATGTGCTGAAAACCGTCGATTGGATGTATCTCACCCCCGATGGCACCATCGTCAATCGCAGCCAGTTTCGGAAGTTCGGGATCAAAGTAGCAGAATTGGTCGCCACCCTGCGACCGACGGAGGAAAGATGAAAGACTGGCAAGGCAAGACCTATTGGCTGGTGGGCGCGAGCGACGGGCTTGGCGCAGCACTGGCGCATCAGCTGAGCCGCACCGGGGCCGAGGTGATCCTCTCGGCCCGGTCCGAAGACAAGCTGACCGAACTCGCGCAGGCGCTGCCGGGGCGGGCACGGGTGCGGGTCATGGATGTGACCGATGACGAAGACGTCGCACAGGCGGCCAAGGATGTGGGGCCGATCGACGGGCTGGTCTATCTGGCGGGGGCCTATTGGCCCTTTGGCGCGCGGGATTGGGACGCGAAACATGGGGTGACCATGGCCGACGTGAACTTCACCGGCTTGATGCGCGTCTTGGGGCAGGTGGTGCCGCAGATGGTCGCCCGCGATCACGGGCATATCGTCATCACCTCCAGCCTGACCGCCTATCGCGGGCTGCCCGGCTCCATCGGCTATACGGCCTCCAAGGCGGCGACGCTGTCGCTGGCGGAATGCATGCATGCCGATCTGCGCAAGACGGGCGTGCAGGTGCAGGCGATCAACCCGGGCTTTATCAAGACCCAGTTGACCGACAAGAACGATTTCAAAATGCCCTTTTTGATGGAGCCCGATGACGCCGCGCGGCGCGTCTTCGAGCATATGAACAGCGACAGTTTTAAACTGGATTTCCCTTACGGCTTCTCACTGCTGTTCCGTTTGGGGCGCTTCCTGCCGGATTGGCTGTATTACCGGTTCTTTTCCTGAAGGTCAGACCTCGGCGACATGCTGATCGAACAGATCTCGCGCACGTTGCCAGACGGCATGATCCGTCTTTGACAGCGCCTGCAGGGTCGGCAGCAACTGGCCCGCGAAATCCTCTGAGCTTTCGCGCGGCAGCATGGATGGCAGGTTGTCGATGGCCATGACATCCAGCGGCGGCGCGTCATGCACGCGCAGCGCTGGCTCCGCCCAAGTGGTCGCGCGGTCATAGACCTGCACCGGGTTGAAGGCGCTGTCGGGGTCGCAGGCGATGTCGCCGATCACGCGCAGGGCGCGCTCGGCCTGAGGGGCATCGGGGCGGACGAAGGCGGGGGTGTCTGGCCCTGCGAGGATGCAGTTGAAGAAATAGGCGTGGTCGAGGATTTCGGGGAAGGGTCCGCCGTGGGCGGTCTCTGCCATGTCCCAACCGGTGACGGGGATGCCAAGTGCCGCGCAAAGATCGCTCGCCCCGCGTCCCACCCGGCCCAAGGCCCCGATCACGAGCGCGCGGTCGCCGCTCGCGTCGACTTGGGCGAGTTCTTTGCTCAATGCGGCTTTCAGCGCTTCGGCGTTAGCGTAGGGCGCAACCGGCCCGCAGGTCTCTCCGCGCAGCTGCGCGATGCGGCATTTGACCGAGACGGCTGCCCCCGCAAAGCCCGCCCAATAGCCAAAGGCGGCAACGCGGCGGCCATCGTCATCGGTCAGGTACTCCAAATCCAGCAGCGCGCCGCCGCCGGCCTTGAACCGCTCTAGTAGTTTGCGGCCCGAGGATTGGCCCTTGTAGGCATGGCCGAACATGATGTGCGTATGCGGCAGGGGCGTGCCGTCTTCGGGCAGTTCCTTGAGGCCAAAGATCACCGCATCGCGCGGGGCCTCGGGCCAGCTATGGGCCGGAACGATCTCGCACCCCGCCCGCGCATAGGCGGCGGTGGGGATCACGCGGCTGTCACTGTCTTCGATGCTCACCTTCGTGCCGGATGCGATCAGCGCGGCGGCCCCTTCGGGCGTCAGCCCGGTGCGGGTCTCATTGTCGCGCTGCTCGGCGCGGAGCCATAGGTGGGTCATGCCAAGAATCCTTTCGCGCGCATGGCCTTGACGCTGTCGCGGTCTTCCATCCGGGCGGCGAAGGCGTCGAGCCGTGGGTAGGCCGCACGGTCGACCCCGTCACCGGCCAGCCACCCCGAGACGACAAAGAGATAGGGATCGGCCAGCGACAGGGCATCACCCGCCACGAAGTCACCCCTAAAGGCGTGGTTCTCAATATAGGCGGCGCAATCGGCCATGGTCTGCGGCACCTTGGCTTTCATATCGTCAAAGCTGGATTGCTGATCGGCCCAGCGGTGGCCGCGCATTTTATGCGCGTGGGCCACATGCATGGTCGAGGCGAGGTAATACATCACCCCGCGCATATGCGCCGCGCGTTCAGGGTCGGCAGGGACCAGCCCCGCATCGGGCGCACGGGCGGCGACATAGTCCAACAGCGCGCCGGTCTCGGTCAGGGCGCTGCCCGCTTCGGTCACGAGGGTCGGCACGCGGCCCTTGGGGTTCAGCGCCAGATAGGGTGCTGCGGTCTGTTCGGCGCTGGCGAAATCGACCTTCACCGGCTCATAGGCCAGCCCCGCTTCTTCGAGGGCGATGGCAACTGCGACCGAGATCGTGCCGGGGGCGTAGTGAAGTTTCAGCATGGGTCAGCCTTTCGCGGGCGAGGGGTTACATATGCGTTTGTGCAAGGCGGCGGTCGGGCCGGTCAAGATGCGGCACCGCGTTGAACAGCACCGGCGACCAATGGCCGCCGATGGGAAAGAGCCGGTGCATCGAGGTATGCATGATCGCCAGCGCCAGCCGTGCCATCGCCGGGATTCCCACGCCCATCGCCTGCGCCATCGCGAGAGAGATCAGCCCGCCCGAGGTCACCACCAGCGCCGGGCCTTCGCCCTCGGCGATCTCGGCAAGGACGGATTGCACCCGCGTCTCGAAGCTCTCGTAGGTTTCGGGCGTGTCGGCGAGCTTGCCCGCCTTCCAATAGTCGAAGACCTGCGGCAGGTGGTGCACGAACTCGCCCTCGCGCGGGAAGGGCACCTTGTGCTGCTGCTCCATTAGATTGGCGAGGGTGAAATACTCCAACTCGTTCAACCGCGCATCGCGGATGGGCTCCAGCCCGGTGTTCATCCCCTCGGCAGTCTCGATATGGCGGGTCAACGTGCCGGTATAGAGCCTTGTGTGGTAGGTCTCGCTCTGGCGCAGATGGTCGCCCAGCCACGCGGCTTGCTCATGGCCAAGCGGGCTGAGTTGATCATAGCTCAGCTCGTCCTTGGCGGTGGAATTGGCTTGGCCGTGGCGGATCAGGGTAATGTGGGACATCAAATGGCTTTCACTGTTCGCCCAAGTGATAGGGCAGCTTGTCTGGCCATACAATGCACTGCGCCCCAATGCACCGCCGCGGCGTTTATCCGTGACGGGGTGTCGGGATTGGCCCCTGACAAGCGCCGGATTTTGCCTATAGTTTGGGCAATAGCCAAGGGGAGGGGGCAGCCATGGCCGAGAGGATCACATTCACGCTTGATGGGCAGACCGTCGAGGCCGAGGCCGGCATGACCATTTGGGAGGTCGCCAACGGTCGGGGTTTGAAAATCCCGCATCTGTGCCACAAACCCACCCCCGGCTACCGCCCCGACGGCAACTGCCGCGCCTGTATGGTCGAGATCGAGGGCGAGCGTGTGCTGGCAGCGTCGTGCATCCGCGAACCTGCCGAGGGGATGGTCGTGACCACCAACAACGCGCGGGCCGAGAATGCGCGCAAGATGGTGATGGAACTGCTGCTGGCCGACCAGCCCGCGCAGGACGTGGCGCATGACAAGTCGAGCCACATGCGTGAGATGGCGGCGCAGAGCGGCGTAGAGGAAAGCCGTTTTCCCAAGTTGGAGCGCGACCGCGTGCCGCTTTTGGACGACAGCCATGTCGCGATGCGGGTTAATCTCGACGCCTGTATCCAGTGCAACCTCTGCGTTCGTGCTTGCCGTGAGGTGCAGGTCAATGACGTGATCGGCATGGCAGGACGCGGCCATGACGCCTATCCGGTCTTCGACATCGACGATCCCATGGGTGCCTCGACCTGCGTGGCCTGCGGCGAATGCGTGCAGGCCTGTCCGACGGGGGCGCTGATGCCCGCCAGCGTGGTCGACGAGGCGCAAGTGGGTGATAGCGCGGATTATGACCGCGAGGTCGAAAGCGTCTGCCCCTTCTGCGGCGTCGGCTGCCAGATCTCGCTGAAGGTGAAGGACAACAAGGTCAAATATGTCGAGGGGATCAATGGCCCGGCCAACGAGGGGCGGCTCTGCGTCAAAGGGCGCTTTGGCTTCGACTACATCCACCACGAGCACCGCCTGACCAAGCCGCTGATCCGCCGCGACGACGCGCCCGCCAAGGGGCTGAACGTCGATCCGGGCAACTGGGGCGAGGTGTTCCGCGAGGCGTCCTGGGACGAGGCGCTCGATTTTGCCGCCAAGGGCCTGAAAGGGCGCCGGCGCGAGGTGGCGGGTTTCGGCAGTGCCAAATGCACTAACGAGGAAGCCTATCTGTTCCAGAAGATGATCCGGCAGGGGTTCGGGCACAACAACGTCGACCACTGCACGCGGCTGTGCCATGCCTCCTCGGTCGCGGCGCTGATGGAGAATGTCGGGAGCGGCGCGGTTACCGCGACCTTCAATGAGATCGAGAACGCCGACGTGGCCATCGTGATCGGCGCCAACCCGGTGGAGAACCACCCCGTCGCCGCGACCTATTTCAAGCAGTTCACCAAGCGCGGCGGCAAGCTCATTGTCATGGACCCGCGCGGGCAGGGCCTGCGGCGTTTCGCGTCGCATATGCTGCAGTTCCGCCCCGGCACCGACGTGGCGATGCTGAACGCGATCATGCATGTGATTGTCGAAGAAGGCCTCTACGACGAGCAATATATCAAGGCCTATACCGAGAACTGGGAGGCCGAGAAGGCGCATCTGAAGGATTTCCCGCCCGAAGCCATGGCCGCCGTCTGCGGCATTGAGGCCGAGGTGCTGCGCGACGTGGCGCGGACCTTCGCGGGGGCCAAAGCGGGGATGATTTTCTGGGGGATGGGGGTGAGCCAGCACATCCACGGCACCGACAATTCGCGCTGCCTGATTTCGCTGGCGCTGATGACCGGCCACGTCGGCCGCCCCGGCACCGGGCTGCATCCCTTGCGCGGGCAGAACAACGTGCAGGGCGCCTCGGATGCGGGCCTCATTCCGATGTTCCTGCCCGACTACCAGCCCGTCGGCGACGATGGCGTGCGCTCGGCTTTCACCGAGGTTTGGGGGTCGGATGATTTCAGCGCCGAGAAGGGGCTGACGGTGACCGAGATCATGGACGCGGTGCACGAGGGCGAGATCAAGGCGATGTATGTGCTGGGCGAGAACCCGGCGATGTCGGACCCGGATGTCGATCACGCGCGGGCGGCGCTTGCGAAACTCGACCACCTCGTGGTGCAGGACATTTTCCTGACCGAGACAGCGAATTACGCCGACGTGATCCTCCCCGCCTCGGCCTTCGCCGAGAAGTCCGGCACGGTGACCAACACCAACCGGCAGGTGCAGATGGGCCGCCCGGCGGTGACACCCCCCGGAGAAGCGCGCGAGGATTGGTGGATCGAGGTGGAACTGGCCAAGCGGCTGGGGCTGGGCTGGGACTACGAAAGCCCGGCGGAGGTCTTTGCCGAGATGAAACGCAACATGGCCTCGCTCGACAACATCACCTGGGAGCGGCTGGCTCAGGAGAATGCGGTGACCTACCCGTCGCTCAGCGAAAACGATCCCGGGCAGGCCATTGTCTTTAGCGAGGGGTTCCCCCGACCCGAAGGCCGCGCCAAATTCACCCCCGCCGCGATCGTGGCGCCGGATGACGCGCCGGATGACGCCTATCCGATGATCCTGACCACCGGGCGGCAGTTGGAACATTGGCACACCGGCTCGATGACCCGGCGCTCCAAGGTGCTGGATGGGCTGGAGCCGGAGGCGAATTGCTCGCTCCACCCGTCAACGCTGCGCCGGCTCGGCGTGGCCCCGGGGGAACATGTGCGGCTGTCGACCAAGCGCGGCAGTATCGAGATTATGGCCCGCGAGGATCGCGCGGTGGCGCCCGACATGGTGTTCCTGCCCTTCGCCTATGTCGAAGCGGCGGCGAATATCCTGACAAATCCAGCGGTTGACCCCTATGGCAAGATCCCGGAGTTTAAGTTCTCTGCCGTTAAGGTGGAGGCGGCGAGAGGGGCCGTCGCCGCCGAGTAAGGAAAGTTTGGAAGAATGAAGATTGATGCCGCCCGTTTCTTGAAAGACCTGCATGATCTGCGCGCCATCGGCGCTGCGGGTGTGGGCAAGGGCGTGGTGCGCCCGGCCTATTCCGCCGCCGATGTGGAAGCGCGCGAGTGGCTTGCCGGGCGGATGCGCGATGCCGGGTTGAAGGTCGAGGTCGATGCCATGGGCAACCTCTTTGGGCTTGCTGACGGCCCCTCGATCCTGCTGGGGTCGCATTCCGACAGCCAGCCTGAAGGTGGCTGGCTTGATGGGGCCTTGGGCGTGATTGCCGCGCTTGAAGTCGCCCGTGCGGCGGGTGAGGCCGGAGGGCCTGCGGTCTCGGTCGTGTCGTTTCAGGACGAAGAAGGGCGCTTTGGCGTGACCACCGGTTCGACGGTCTGGTCCGGCGCTTTGGATCAGGCCGAGGCCGATGGCTTTACCGACGACGCCGGGGTCAGCTTGGCCGAGGCGCGCCGCGCGATGGCGGGTATGGTCACCGGCCCCGTCGATCCCGCGCAGTTCACCGGCTATATCGAGTTGCACATCGAACAGGGGCCGACGCTGGATGACAGCGGTGAGCAGATCGGTGTGGTCAGCGACATCGTCGGCATCCGCGACATGAAGGTGACCTTTGAGGGCCAGCAGAACCACGCGGGCACCACCCCGATGGCGGTGCGGCGCGATGCTTTTCAGGCGGTGTCGGAGTTTAACAGTCTGTTGAACGACCGGCTGCGCAATGTGGTGACGCCGAGCACCGTTTGGACCATCGGCCACGTCAGCCTGCACCCCAATGCCTCGTCCATTGTGCCGGGCAAGGCCGTGTTCTCCATGCAATGGCGCGACGGGGATAGCGACCGTTTGGGGCGGATGGAGAAGATCATTCGCGAAACCGCCGAAGAGGTTGCCAAGGGCCGCGGGATGGATCTGTCCTTTGGCCCGATACTGGGACTGGAGCCGGTTTCCATGGACGCGCAGCTGCGCGATGCGCTGGCGGAGGCGGCTGAAGCTGTGGCCCCCGGCAAATGGCGCAAGATGCCCTCAGGCGCGCTGCATGACGCGACCAATGTGGCGCGGCTGATGCCGGTGGCGATGCTGTTCGCGCCGTCGATCAACGGGATCAGCCATGCTTTTGAGGAGGACACGGATGAGGCCGATTTGGTCGCGGCAGTCGAGGTGTTGGGGCGGGCGGTGGCGGCGCTTTGAGCGCCGTTAGTCCCAGTCCACATCGCCGAGGAAGATATAGCCCGCGCCGTAGATCGTCTTGATCAACTGCGGGTTCTTCGGGTCTTCGCCAAGCTTCGTGCGCAGCCGCGAGATGCGCACGTCCATCGCCCGGTCGAAGCTTTCCGAGGCGACGCCGCCGAGGCTTTCTTGCATTTGCGCGCGGCTGATCAGGCGTTTCGGCGCGTCGAGGAAGAGCCGCAGCACCTCGCCCTCGGCATGAGAAAAGGTCACCTCGGCGCCCGAGGCGTCCTGTAGCACATAACGGTCGAAATGCGCGGTCCAGCCGTTGAACCGCGCCGTGGTGCCGGCCTGCGGCGTCGGCTTGGCGCTGCGCAGGCGGGCACGGATGCGGGCCACGACCTCAGCCGGGTCGAAGGGTTTGATGATGTAGTCGTCGGCCCCCAACTCCAGCCCCGTGACCCGGTCCTGCACCTGCGCGCGGCCCGAGATGATGATCACGATGGCGCCCTGCTCAAGCGCCAGACGATGCACCAGCGTCAGCCCGTCGGTGTCGGGCAGCGACAGATCGACAAGGCAGACATCGGGCGTATGGCTCGCCAATGCGGCCTCAAAGGCCCGCGCACGGCCAAAGCTGAGCGTGTCAAAGCCCGCTTCCTGCAACGTGTCCGACAGCATCTGCCGGATCTCCGGTTCGTCGTCGAGGATGGTGACCAGCGGGCGGGGGGCGGTATCACGGCTCATGGGGCGGTGGCTTTCAGTGGGGCGATCAAGGCTTGCAGATCGTCTTTTTCAAAGGGTTTGCGCAGCACCGGCGCGAGGGTCTGCGCCTCGACGAAAAGCGGGTGATCGGGGGGCAGGGAGGTCATCAGCAAAAGTGGTAGGCTGCTGCCGACGCGGCGGGCAAGGTCGATCCCGGTGCCCTCGCCCGAAAGCTGGATGTCCGACAGGACCAGCGCGATATCGGGCAGATCGGCGATGAGGGCGGTGGCCTCATCCGCGCTGGTCGCCTCAATCACCGAATGGCCCTGATCCATCAGCATGTCGCGCACCACGGCGCGGATATCGGTGGTGTCCTCGACCAGCAGCACCAGCCCGGTGGTGGCGGGCACGGCGGCACGGTAGGGCAGGCGCAGGCTGATCTGCGCGCCGCCCTCGGGCGCATTGCTCAGCCGCAGATCGCCGCCCGAGGATTTGGTCATGTCGTAGACCATCGACAGGCCCAGCCCCGATCCCTCGCTGCCCTTGGTGGTGAAAAACGGCTCGACCCCACGCTCTAGAGCAGAGGGCGAAAAGCCCGGCCCGGTGTCGTGGATCACCCATTCGATCCAAGTGTCATGCACCAGCCGTTGGGTCAGCGTGATGGTGCCCCGCGCGCCGCAGGCGTCGCGGGCATTGAGGATGAGGTTCAACAGCGCATCCTGCACCCGACCTTTGTCGAGCAGCACCGCGCCTTCGGGCACGTCATTGCGCACCATCAGCGCGCATTTCGGCGGCAGGGTGGGGGCGGCGAGGGTAGAAAGCTCACTCAGCAAAGCGGCGGGGTCGGTGGCCACGGGGCGCAGGGCGCGGGGTTCGGTCACATCGGCGATGGAGCTCAGCAGCGTGCCGCCCCGCCGTGCGGCGGCCAAGGTGCCTTCGACCAATTCGCCCGCTTGTGGCGGCATGTCGGGCAGCCGGGCCAGTTTCGATTGCATGCCGAGGATGATCGTCAAAAGGTTCGAGAAGTCATGCGCCAGCCCAGAGATCATCCGCGAGGCCAACTCGCGTTTCAGCGTCTGTTGCAGGGCGACGCGGGTCTGGGTCTCTTCGGTGATGTCCATCGACAGGATATAGACCCCGCCGCGCCCATCGGGGGTAAAGGCACCGCGAATGCGGCGGGCGGATTCATCATGGGTGAATTCGATTACCGCCGGGCTGCCCGCATAGGCTTGGGTCAGCGCGGGCTTGATCCGCGCATAGGCCGCCGCCCCAAGCGCGTCACTGATATGCAGCCCGTAGATGTTGCTGGGCCGCCCCGGCATCACGCTGCTAAGGCGGCGGTTGGAGTAGATGTAATGTCCGCTCGCGTCGACATGGGCGATATGGGCGGGCATCATCTCGGTCGTGAGCCGGGTGCGGGCCTCGCTTTCGGTGACCTGTCGCTTGGCTTCCTCCAGCGCGGTAATCGTCGCCTCCAACTGGCGGTTCGTGGCGGCCAGTTGTTCGGCATGGGACAGCAGTTGATCGCTCAGCGCGTCTGAACGTGCGCGCAACAGCGCCTCTTGCCGCTTGGTGTTGGTGATGTCGGTATAGACGGTGACCCAGCCGCCCTGTGGCAGGGGCGAGCCTTCGACACTGATGGTGCGCCCGTTCGAGCGGGTCCGCTCCATGTAATGCGGCACGAAGGCGCGGGCCTGTTCCACCCGTTCGGCCACGAAGGCGTCGACATTCCCCACCTCGCCATATTCGCCGGTGCCAGCCAGATGGCGGATCGTATCCTCAAAGGGCGCGCCGGGGGTCACCAGCCGGTCCGGCAGGTCGAACATGGATTGAAACGGGGCGTTGCAGACCGCGAGCCGAAGGTCGCTGTCATAGATGGTCAGCGCCTGAGCGATCAGGTTCAGACCGGCATTGGTCAGCGCTTTGGTTTGGTCGTCGGTGATCTGCATCGGCATCCTTTCGCATAGGGCTAGCACCGCGCGGACGAAAGGCAAAGAGCCGCGCGTAAATCGCGCTTGACCTTCTTGCGCTGGAGGCCCCGAGAAGCGCGCCGAATGGAAACCGGAAAGGCAGAGCATGAACAAGAAAATCGGAGCAGGCGCAGCGGCGGCACTGGTCTTGGCAGGCGGATATATCTGGTGGCAGGCCGAAGACGCCCCGGCCCCCGCTGCCAGCGGCGCGGCCATGGTAAGGGTCACCGTGCCGGAGAGCCTGAGTGGCCCCGCGCAGATCGGCGCGCGGGCGTTCGAGGCGCAATGCGCCGCCTGCCACGGGGTCAACGCCGCCGGGCGCGAGGGGGGTGGTCCGCCGCTGATCCATAAGATCTATGAGCCCAGCCATCACGGCGATGCATCATTCATGGTCGCGGCCACCAATGGCGTGCGCCAGCATCACTGGTCTTTCGGCAATATGCCCCCGGTCGAAGGGATTACCCCGGCAGAGGTGAAATCAATCGTGACCTATGTGCGCGAAGTGCAGCGCGCCAACGGGATCGACTAGCGGAAAATGGGCCGCGGGGGCGCTGTAACAATTCGTTAGAATTCGGAAAAGATCAGGAAAAAGTTGACCTCCACAAAAAAGAGAACGTCACTTGTGGGATCATAGAATCGCACAAGCGATCGAACCCGCCGGGGAGGGCGGGCATGGGAGGAAGACAATTTGGCCAAGCCGCTGACGCGTGCCGACGGACCTCAGTCCGTGCCGGCGCTGTTGCACCGCAACGCAAGTGAATTCGCAAACGCCCCCGCTTACCGGGAGAAGGAATACGGGATCTGGCAAAGCTGGACCTGGTCGCAGACCCGCGACGAGGTCGAGGCGCTGGCCCTCGGGTTTCTGGAACTGGGGCTGAACGAGGGCGATTTCGTCGCCATCATTGGGCGGAACCGTCCCTATCTCTACTGGGCGATGATGGCCGCGCAGATGGCCGGGGCCGTGCCGGTGCCGCTCTATCAGGACGCCAATGCCGAAGAGATGGCCTATGTCATGGGCCATTGCGGCGCGCGTCTTGCCGTGGTGGGCGATCAGGAGCAGGTCGACAAGATCATCGAGGTGCAGGACCAGCTGCCCGACTTCGAGCGGATGATCTACCTCGACCCGCGTGGCCTTCGCAAATACGACCATTCCAAGCTCGACCAATATACCGCCGTGCAGGAGATGGGCCGCGCCAACCGCGAGAAACATATCGCCGAGTTGGAGGCGCGTCAGGCCAAGCTGGATTACGATTCCACCGGCGTGATGCTCTATACCTCGGGCACCACCGGCAAGCCCAAGGGCGTGGTGCTGAGCAACCGCAACGTGATCGAGACGGCGAAGTCGTCGTCGGAGTTCGACGACCTCAAGCGCAATGACGAGATTCTTGCCTATCTGCCGATGGCATGGGTGGGGGATTTCATCTTCTCCGTCGGCCAAGCGCTCTGGACCGGTTTCTGCACCAATTGCCCCGAAAGCGCCGACACGATGCATGTCGACTTGCGCGAGATCGGGCCGACCTATTACTTCGCCCCGCCGCGTGTCTTCGAGACGCAGCTGACCTCCGTCATGATCCGCATGGAGGACGCGAGCCGGTTCAAGAAATGGCTTTTTGACACTTTCATGGCCCATGCCCGCAAGGTCGGCCCCGCCATTCTGGACGGCAAAAAAGTGTCCGCTTGGGACCGCGCGAAATACGCGTTGGGCGAGTTGATGATCTATGGCCCGCTGAAGAACACCCTCGGCTTTAGCCGCGTGCGCGTGGGCTATACCGCCGGTGAGGCGATTGGGCCTGAAATCTTCGATTTCTACCGCTCGCTCGGCATCAACCTGAAGCAGCTCTACGGCCAGACCGAGGCGACGGTCTTCATCACCGCGCAGCCCGATGGCGAGGTGCGCAGCGATACCGTGGGCGTCACCTGCCCGGGCGTGGAGTTGAAGATCGCCGACAATGGCGAGGTCTTCTACCGCTCGCCGGGTGTCTTCGTGGAATACTACAAGAACCCCGAAAGCACCGCCGACACCAAGGACCCGGAAGGCTGGGTCGCCACCGGCGACGCGGGTTTCATCGAGGAAAGCTCGGGCCATCTGCGCATCATCGACCGCGCCAAGGACGTGGGCCAGATGGCCGACGGCAGCCTCTTCGCGCCGAAATACGTGGAGAACAAGCTCAAGTTCTTCCCCAACATCCTTGAGGCCGTGGTCTTTGGCAACCAGCGCACCGAATGCACCGCCTTCATCAACATCGACCTGACGGCGGTGGGCAACTGGGCCGAGCGCAATAATATCGGCTACGCCTCCTATCAGGAACTGGCCCGGCATCCGCAGGTGATGGACACGATCCAAGCCCACGTGGAGGAGGTGAACCGCTCGGTCGCCGAGGACGAGATGCTTTCGGGCTGTCAGGTGCACCGCTTTGTCGTGCTGCACAAGGAACTCGACGCCGACGATGGCGAGCTGACCCGCACCCGCAAGGTGCGCCGCAAGATCATCGAGGAGAAATACGCCGATATCATCGCCGCACTCTATGACGGGTCCGACAAGGTCAGCACCGAGACCGAAGTGACCTACGAGGACGGGCGCAAGGGCTCGATCAAAGCGACGCTCGAAATCCGCGACGCCGCGGTGCAGCCGGTCAGCCGCCGGATGGCAGCGGAATGAGCGCGGCAAGCGTCAGTGCCGGGCAGGCGGGAACTATGGAAAGGGACAGCGTGAAAGATCAGGCTGACAGCTATGTCACCAACGACGGCCGCACCATCGGCCCGACGGTGATGGAGATGAAGAACATCACCCTGCGCTTCGGCGGTGTGGAGGCGATCAAGGATATTTCCTTCGACATCCGCGAGGGCGAGATCCGCGCGATCATCGGGCCGAACGGGGCGGGCAAGTCCTCGATGCTGAACGTGATCAGCGGCTTCTATGTCCCGCAGGAGGGGGAGGTCTGGTACAAGGGCGCCAAGCGGCCCCCGATGAAACCCTATCAGGTGGCCCAGCAGGGCATCGCCCGGACCTTCCAGAACATCGCGCTTTTCGAAGGCATGTCGGTGCTCGACAACGTGATGACGGGGCGTCTGACGCAGATGAAAACCGGGATGCTGGCGCAATCCTTCTGGAAAGGCGCAGCGGAGCGTGAAGAGATTGAGAACCGCGAGATCGCCGAGAAGGTCATCGACTTTCTGGAAATTCAGGCGATCCGCAAGACGCCCGTGGCGCGTCTGCCTTACGGTTTGAAGAAACGCGTTGAATTGGCCCGCGCCTTGGCGGCCGAGCCGACGATCCTGCTGCTGGACGAGCCGATGGCGGGCATGAACGTCGAAGAGAAAGAGGACATGAGCCGCTTCATCCTCGACGTGAACGACGAGTTCGGCACCACCATCGCGCTGATCGAACACGACATGGGCGTGGTCATGGATCTGTCCGACCGCGTGGTCGTGATGGATTACGGCCGCAAGATCGGCGACGGCTCGCCCGACGAGGTGCGCAACAACCAAGAGGTGATCGACGCCTATCTGGGGGTGGCCCATGACTGAGCGCTGCACGATCACCCGCAACGACACTGCCGTTCTGACTTTGGGGAGGGCCAATGATGCCTGAGCAACTGGCGTTTACGATCGAGGTCTTTCTCAACGGGCTGATGGCCGGGGTGCTCTATGCGCTCGTGGCGCTTGGCTTCGTGCTGATCTACAAGGCTTCGGGCATCTTCAACTACGCGCAAGGCGTCATGGCGCTTTTTGCCGCGCTGACGCTGGTGGGGATCATGGAAGGGCAGGTGCCTTTCGGCCATCTGATCAACGCGATCCTTGGCACCGAGGTGCATCACTTCGGCTGGCACATTCCGGCGTTCCTTGCCATCGTGTTGACCATGGTCGTGATGATCGTGCTGGCCTATTGCGTGCAGCGCTTCGTCTTCCGCTACCTCGTGGGGCAGGAGCCGATCATCCTTTTCATGGCGACCATCGGTCTGGCCTATTTCCTCGAAGGGGTCGGCGACCTGATGTGGGGGTCCGAGATCAAGACGCTCGACGTCGGCCTGCCGCAGGGCATTAACGTCTGGATCGACGAATTCACCTATAACGCCACCGGCTACGGCTTTTTCATCGACAACCTCGATATCGTGGCCTCCATCGTCGCGGCGGTGCTCGTGATCGGGCTGGTGATGTTTGCGCAATACACCAAACAAGGCCGCGCCATGCGTGCCGTGGCGGATGACCATCAGGCCGCGCTTTCGGTCGGTGTCTCGCTGAACTTCATCTGGATCCTCGTCTGGTCGCTCGCGGGTTTCGTGGCGCTGGTCGCGGGGATCATGTGGGGTGCCAAGTCGGGCGTGCAGTTCTCGCTCTCGCTCATCGCGCTGAAGGCGCTGCCGGTGCTGATGCTGGGCGGCTTCACCTCGATCCCCGGCGCCATCGTCGGCGGTCTGATCATCGGCGTGGGCGAGAAGCTCTTCGAGTTCCTGATCGGCGCCCCCTTCCTTGGCGGCGCGACCGAGAACTGGTTCGCTTACATGCTGGCGCTGGTCTTTCTTGTCTTCCGCCCGCAGGGCCTCTTCGGGGAGAAGATCATTGAACGGGTTTGATACAGGCTACCCGGAAACTGTCCGGGGGACAGTTTCGCCTGTTCAAAGGGCGAAGCCCCGGGTTGATAACGGCTTGGTGCGCGGCGCGCGCGCACCCTATGGCACGGCATTGCAGGCAAGCGCAGTGCAAATGACTACCGCAGAAGGGAAAGCAGTCTAATGTTCTATCGTGAAGCGGGCGATTTCAACACATCCTACGCCCAGGACCAGCAGACCTTCCCGATCCGGTTCGACCGGTACCGCTACTATCTGGTGCTGTTCATCGCGGTCTTCGTCGTGCCCTTCGTGGTCAACGACTACTGGGTGAACTCGCTGTTCCTGCCCTTCCTGATCTACGCCATCGCGGCGATCGGGCTGAACATCCTCGTGGGTTATTGCGGGCAGGTGAGCCTTGGCACCGGGGGCTTCATGGCGGTGGGGGCTTACGCCTGTTACAAGCTGATGACGGCCATGCCCGAGGTCAGCATGTTCATCCACATCCTGCTGGCGGGCGGCATCACCGCCGCTGTGGGCGCGCTCTTCGGTCTGCCGAGCTTGCGGATCAAGGGCTTTTACCTCGCCGTGGCGACGCTGGCGGCGCAGTTCTTCCTCGTGTGGCTCTTCAACCGGGTGCCGTGGTTCTACAACTACTCCGCCTCCGGCCAAATCAGCGCGCCCGAGCGGGACACCTTCGGCATCCTGATCACCGGCCCCAATACCGAAGCCTGGGCGACCTACATGTTCTGCCTGATCTTCACCGTGGGCTCGGCGCTGGTGGCGCGCAACCTGACGCGCGGCTCGGTGGGCCGTAAGTGGATGGCGATCCGCGACATGGACATCGCCGCCGAGATCATCGGGGTGAACCCGCTGCGCGCCAAGCTCACGGCCTTCGCGGTCAGCTCCTTCTTCATCGGCATCTCCGGCGCGCTCTTCTTCTCGATCTATCTGGGCGCGGTCGAAGTGGGCGAAGCCTTTGGTATCAACAAATCGTTCCTCGTGCTCTTCATGATCATCATCGGCGGCTTGGGCAGCATCTTTGGCAGCTTCGCCGGGGCGGCGTTCCTTGTACTGTTGCCTGTCTTGCTCAAGATCGTCGGCGTGGACTGGCTGGGCTGGCCCACGGATATCGTGGCGCACCTGCAGTTGGTGATCGTGGGCGGGCTGATCGTGGTCTTCCTGATCGCAGAGCCGCACGGGCTGGCGCAGCTGTGGCGCGTGGCCAAGGAGAAATTGAGATTGTGGCCCTTCCCGCACTAAGCGGGAGCCATGAAAAGCGAGGCCGGAGGGAGGAAACCCGGCCCAAACACCCAAGTCGGACAATCCAAGGGAGGAAACACCGATGAAATACAAACTGGGAACACTGGCCGTAGCTGGCCTGATGGCCGCAAGCCCCGTGATGGCGGACCTTGTCTTTCCGTCGCTGAGCTATCGCACCGGGCCCTATGCCGCGGGCGGCATCCCCTTCGCCGACGGCTATGCCGATTACTTCACCCTGCTCAATGAGCGTGACGGCGGCATCGGTGGCGAGCCTATCCGCGTCCCGGAATGCGAGACCGCCTATAACACCGAGAAGGGCGTGGAATGCTACGAATCCACCAAGGGTGAAGGCGCGTTGGTGTACCAGCCGCTCTCGACCGGCATCACCTACCAGTTGATCCCCAAGGTCACCGCCGATGACATCTCGATGCTGACCTCCGGTTTGGGCCGTACCTCGGCCAAGAACGGCAATGTCTTCAGCCATGTCTTCAACTTCCCGGCCAACTATTGGGATGGCGCTTCGGTCGCGGTAAAGCACATCATGGAGCAGGAGGGCGGCAGCCTTGAGGGCAAGAAGATCGCGCTGGTCTATCACAACTCCGCCTATGGCAAGGAGCCGATCCGCACCCTGCAGGAACTGAGCAAGAAACATGGTTTCGAGCTGAAGGAAGTGCCCGTTGACCACCCCGGTCAGGAGCAGAAATCACAGTGGCTGCAAATCCGCCGTGACAAGCCCGACTATGTGATCATGTACGGCTGGGGCGTGATGAACCAAGTTGCCGTTCAGGAAGCCGCCAACATCCGCTTTCCGATGGACAAGTTCATCGGCATCTGGTGGTCCGGCTCCGAGAACGACGTGCTGGCCGCGGGCGCCAAGGCCGATGGCTACAAGGCGCTGACCTTCCACAACGTCGGTTCCGATTACCCGCTCTATGACGACCTTCAGGAATACGTTGTCGACGCGGGCAAAGCCGCGGGCGCAGGCGATCAGGTCGGCTCCGTTCTGTACAACCGTGGCATCTACGCCGCGATGCTGGTGGCCGAGGCCGCGCGCACCGCGCAGGAAATCCACGGCGTGACCGACATCACCAGCGGCCAGATGCGCGACGGTATGGAGCAGCTTGAGATCACCGAAGAGAAGATGGCGGCGCTTGGCCTGCCGGACTTCGGCCCCGAGTTCAGCGTCTCTTGCGAGAACCACGGCGGCGAAGGTTTCGTGGCCGTGACGCAGTGGGATGCCGAGGCCAAGGAGTGGAACCTCGTCTCGGACTTCATGCAGTCGGATCAGGACGTGATCCAGCCGCTGATCGATGCCGACAGCTCGGCCTATGCCGAGGAAAACGCCATCGAGGGCAACTGCTAAGAACCCTGCTCCCGGCCACCTTGCGGGTGGCCGGGGACACCTTCGAACCCCAAGAAAGGTCATGCCCATGCTGGATGCCGCCAACACCAATGACGTCGCAGTCGACAACCTGCTCGAGGTCAACAATATCGAGGTGATCTACAACCACGTCATCCTCGTGCTGAAGGGCGTCAGCCTGAACGTGCCCAAGGGCGGCATCACCGCGCTTCTGGGCGGCAATGGCGCGGGCAAGACGACGACGCTCAAGGCGATCTCGGGTCTGCTGGCCTCGGAACGTGGCGAGGTCACCAAGGGCTCGATCAAGTACCGCGGCGGCGCGATCCAGCATCAAGACCCCGCCGAGATCGTGAAACAGGGGGTCGTGCAGGTCATGGAAGGCCGGCACTGTTTTGAACACCTCACCATCGAGGAAAACCTGCTCACTGGCGCCTACACGCGCAGCGACGGCAATGCCGCGATCCAGCAGGACCTTGAGATGGTCTATAATTATTTCCCCCGTCTGAAGGAGCGCCGCCGATCTCAGGCGGGCTATACCTCGGGCGGCGAGCAGCAGATGTGCGCCATCGGCCGCGCGCTCATGTCCCGCCCCGAGACGATCCTTCTGGACGAGCCGTCGATGGGTCTGGCCCCGCAGCTGGTGGAGCAGATCTTCGAGATCGTGAAATCGGTGAACGAACAGGAGGGGGTGACCTTCCTTCTGGCCGAGCAGAACACCAACGTGGCCCTGCGTTTCGCGCATTACGGCTACATCCTCGAATCGGGGCGCGTGGTGATGGACGGTCCCGCCAAGGACCTGCGCGAGAACCAGGACGTGAAGGAATTCTACCTCGGCATGTCCGACGAAGGCCGCAAGAGCTTCCGCGACGTGCGCAGCTACCGCCGCCGCAAGCGCTGGCTCAGCTAAGCCGGCTTCGCCCGGCCCCGAAGGAAAGACCCAAGAGAAGACCAGAGCGGGCCTATGCCCTCTCCAGTGATGCTATAGCAGGAAAGTGACAGGGATGCTGACCAAGCCCCATTTCGACGATCTGGAAACCCGCAGTGCCGACCAACGGGCGGCCGATCTGGCGCAGGCCTTGCCGCAGCAGATCGCCCGCGCGCAGGGTTTGCCGGGCTATGGCGACACGCTGAAGGATGTGGATGCCACGCAGATCACCTCGGCCGAGGCGCTCGCCGACCTGCCGGTGCTGCGAAAGTCTGAGCTCGGCAAGGCGCAGGCCGGCCAGCCGCCCTTCGGTGGCTTCACCACCAAGCCGGTGCATGACTTCTCCCATGTCTTCCAATCCCCCGGCCCGATTTATGAGCCGTCGAGCAACGATCCCGACTGGTGGCGAATGGGGCGGTTCCTGCATGCTGCCGGGATCGGCGCGGGCGACGTGGTGCACAATTGCTTTGGCTACCACCTGACTCCCGCGGGCATGATCTTCGAAAGCGGCGCGCGCGCCGTGGGGGCCACCGTGCTGCCTGCCGGGACCGGCCAGACCGAGCTTCAGGTCACCGCGGCGCGCGACGTGGGCTCCACCGCCTATGCCGGCACGCCGGATTACCTGAAGGTGATTCTTGAGAAGGCCGATGCCATGGGGGTGAAGCTGAACATCACCAAGGCGGCGGTCGGCGGCGGGGCGCTGTTCCCGAGCCTGCGCGCCTTTTATCAGGAGCGCGGCATCACCTGCCTGCAATCCTATGCCACGGCGGATCTGGGCAATATCGCCTATGAAAGCCCCGCGATGGAGGGGCTTATCGTCGACGAGCAGGTCATCGTCGAGATCGTCACCCCCGGCACCGGAATCCCGGTGGCCCCGGGCGAGGTCGGCGAGGTCGTGGTCACCACGCTCAACCCCGACTACCCGCTCATCCGCTTCGCCACTGGCGATCTCAGCGCCGTGCTGGAGGGTGAAAGCCCCTGTGGACGCACGAATATGCGCATCAAGGGCTGGATGGGCCGCGCCGACCAGACCACCAAGATCAAGGGCATGTTCGTCCGGCCCGAGCAGGTCGCCGCATTGGTCGCCCAGCACGACGAGATCGAGAAGGCCCGCGTCATCGCCAGCCGGGAAGGCGAGGCCGATGTCATGACGGTGCAGATCGAGACCGCCGGAGAGGACAAGGACGCCTATGCCCAATCCGTGGCCGATCTGCTCAAGCTCAAGGGGCGTGTCGAACTGGTTGCCCCCGGCAGCCTGCCGCGCGACGGGCTGGTGATCGAGGATACCCGCAGCTACGATTGAGGCGCGGCGTCGCGCCCTCTGGCATTTCCGAGTGAAATCGTCGAAATAGGGCGCATGACGCTGAACGCCGCCTCCACCGAGACGCCCCATCTGCGCCGCGCCCGCGACGGGCTGCGCGCCCTGTCGGCCGTCGCCCTGACCGTGGCCGTCTTCTGTGCGCTGCCGATGCTGGCGGTGCTGATCGCCGCCCTCAGCGGCGGGACGGAGACGGTGCAGCACCTGATCGACACGGTGCTGGGGCGCTACACGGTCACGACATTGCTCTTGGTGCTGCTGGTCTCTCTGGGCACCTTCGCCATCGGTGTGGGGGCCGCGTGGCTGGTCACGATGACGCGTTTTCCGGGGGCGAAACTTCTCGAAATCGCGCTGGTGCTGCCGCTGGCCTTCCCGGCCTATGTGCTGGCCTATGCCTATACCCATGTGCTGGACCATCCCGGCATCGTGCAGACCGTGCTGCGCGACGTCACCGGCTGGGGGCCGCGCGACTACTGGTTCCCCGAGATCCGCTCGCTCGGCGGGGCGGCGGCGATGCTGGTGCTGGTGCTCTATCCCTATGTTTATCTGCTGGCGCGCGCCGCCTTTCTGCAGCAGAGCGGGACGACCTTTCTGGCCGCCCGCGCGCTCGGCTCCAGCGCATGGGCCGCGTTTTTCAAGGTCAGCCTGCCGCTGGCCCGACCCGCGATTGCGGGCGGCGTGCTGCTGGCGGTGATGGAGACCATCGCCGATTTCGGCACCGTGGCCTATTTCGGCGTGCAGACCTTCGCCACCGGCATCTACACCAGCTGGTTTTCGATGTTCGACCGCGCCGCGGCGGCGCAACTGGCGCTCTGCCTGCTGAGTTTCGCCCTGCTGCTGGCGATGCTGGAGCGCGCACAGCGTGGCAAGGCCAAGTATCACGACCCCGCGCGCCGGACCCAGTCCGCGCCGCCGGCCGAGTTGAAGGGCTGGCAGGCCGCGGCGGCGATCGTGCTTTGCGGGGTGCCGGTGCTCTTCGGGGCGGTGTTGCCGGTGGTGATCCTCGTGACCATGGGGCTCGACAGTGAGCAGAGCCTGTTCAGCCCGCGCTACCTCGGTTTCATGCGCAATTCGGTGACGCTTGCGGGGGTCGCGGCGGTGCTGACGGTGCTGGCGGCGATCAGCGTGGGGTTCTACCGGCGGCTGCGCCCGGGACGGGTCTCGCAGGGTGCGGCCTATGTGGCGCGGCTTGGCTACGCGGTGCCGGGCGGGGTGATCGCGGTGGGGCTGCTGGTGCCTTTCGCGGCCTTCGACAACGCGCTTGACGCTTGGATGCGCGAGACCTTCGACATTTCCACCGGGCTTCTGATCACCGGGTCGATCTGGTTGTTGGTGCTGGCCTATCTGGTGCGTTTTCTGGCCGCGGCGCTTGGCGCCTACGAGGGCGGGCAGTCCATGGTGCATGCTAATATGGACGCCGCTGCGCGCTCGCTGGGGCAGACGCCCCTGGGTACTTTGCGCCGGGTGCATCTGCCGATCCTCGCGCCGAGCCTGCTGACCGCGCTGCTGATCGTCTTCGTCGACGTGATGAAGGAATTGCCCGCGACGCTGATCATGCGGCCGTTCAACTATGACACTTTGGCCGTGCAGGCGTATCGGTTGGCGAGCGACGAGCGGCTCAATGGGGCGGCGGTGCCGAGCTTGGTGATCGTGGCAATGGGGCTGTTGCCGGTGATCCTGATCTGCCGACAGGTGGGGCGTCAGCGGTAGATTTCGAGGGCCAGCGCCTGCCCGTGGGGTGGCGATCCTAACGTGCCTTCGTGCCAATTTATGGTGCCGCCTTGGTGTGACTTAGATGACTTCCACCCAGCCTCACCAAATCGCCCCCCCGTCGCACCAGAGGTGCGCCGTTATTGATCGGCACGCCTTTGGCGTGACGGGACGGGCAGGCGATGGCCCGGCGCCTGCGGCTTGATTCCGGGCCGTCTGGCGATGAGGGCAGCGCCCTCCCTGGGGGGCGATGATCGGCCTGCTTTCTGCATTGTCATTGCCAAGGGCGCAGGCGCTGCGTCATGGGCCAGCGTTGCAAAATCGCCCTCCGGGGGGAGGGAGGGCGATGCCCGTGGTTCCCACGGGCGGGGCGCTAGATGCGGGCAGCGCAGCGCAACAAAAAAAGGCGGGCCCGAAAGCCCGCCTCCTGCGCGATTGCCGTGCTGATTATTCCCAGCCGACCGTGTTGAAGATCTTCTGCGCGGTGCCGATGTTCTCGGCCACGTCCGACAGGTTCACGTCGTCGGCCTTGAACTCACCCAGCTGTTTCACGCTGTCGGCCAGTTCCACGCCTTCCACGGTGGGGAATTCGTCGTTGCCCGCCGAGAAGTAGACCTGCGCCTGATCCGAGGCGAGATACTCAAGGAATTTCACCGCGTTCTCACGGTTCGGCGCGTTCTTGGCCACACCGCCGCCCGAGAGGTTCATATGCGCGCCGTTGCCTTCCTGATCCGGCCAGATCACGCCGATCTTGCCGATATCGGCGCTCACGCCATCGACATCGGTGCGGATCGCACGGGCGAAATAGTAGCTGTTGGAGACCGCGATGTCGCACTCACCGGAAACGATGCCGCGCAGCTGGTCGGTGTCACCGCCCTGCGGGGCGCGCGCCATGTTGTCGACCACGCCCTGCGCCCATTCGGTCGCGGCTTCTTCGCCCTCATGGGTCACGATGGAGGCCAGCAGGGTCTGGTTGTAGGTGTTGGTCGAGGACCGGATGCAGACCTGACCTTTGTACGCCGGATCGGCGAGGTCCATGTAGGTCTCGGGCGGGTTGTCCATCGTCTCTTTGTTGAAGAAGATGATCCGCGCACGCTGCGACAGGCCGAACCACTGGTTGTCGTCGTCTTGCAGGTTCGAGGGGATGCGCTCTTCCAGCGTCTCGCTCTCAACAGCTTGCAGCAGGCCCAAGTCCTTGGCGCGCTTCAGGCGGCTTGTGTCCACGGTCAGCAGGACGTCGGCGGGGGAGTTCGCGCCTTCGGCTTCCATACGGGCCAGCAGTTCGTCGGCCTTGCCTTCGATGCGGTTGATGGTGATGCCGGTCGCTTCGGTAAAGTCGGAGTAGAGCCGCTCATCGGTGTCGTAGTGACGCGAAGAGTAGAGGTTCAACTCGCCATCGGCCAGCGCAGGAAGGGCCAGCGCCATCAGCGCGGCGGCGGCAGTCGATGTTTTGCAGAAGGTCATATCAGGGTCCTGTTCCATTGGGATAACTTGACTGAAACAGTAAGAAACAGATTTCACCCCTTCCTGCAACCAATTCCGAGAGATTTGGTCGGAAAGCCCCCGGCCAAGCCGGGCCGGGGGGCTGCGTGGTCAGTCTTTGCTGCCGATCTTGTCTTGGGTCTTGGTGTCGAAATCGCTGGCGTCGTGACGCTCGTGCAATTGCATCGACAGGTCATCGCCGAAGGCGCGGTTGACCATCCGGCCCCGCGTCACGGCAGGGCGCGCGTCAATCGCCTCGGCCCAACGCATCACGTTCTTGTAAGAGGTCACATCGAGGAATTCCGCCGCGGAGTAGAGCCTGCCGAGAACCAACTGCCCATACCAGCTCCAGATCGCCATATCGGCGATGGAGTATTCATCGGCGAAATATTCGTGCTCGGCCAGATGTTTGTCCATCACGTCAAGCTGGCGCTTGGTCTCCATCGCGAAACGGTTGATGGGGTATTCGAACTTCTCGGGCGCATAGGCATAGAAATGGCCAAAACCACCGCCGAGGTAGGGCGCGCTGCCCATCTGCCAGAAGAGCCACGAGAGCGCTTCGGTCCGGCGGGCGGGGTCTTGGGGCAGGAAGGCGCCGAACTTCTCGGCGAGATAGAGCAGGATCGCCCCCGATTCGAAGACCCGCTGCGGCGTGTCGCCGGAACGGTCCAGCAGCGCGGGGATTTTCGAATTAGGGTTCACCTCGACAAAGCCGGAGCCGAACTGATCGCCCTCGGAAATATCGATCAACCACGCGTCATATTCCGCCGCTTTGTGGCCCGCCGCCAGCAGCTCTTCGAACATCACCGTGACTTTGACCCCGTTGGGCGTGGCGAGGGAGTAAAGCTGAAAGGGATGCTCTCCAACGGGCAGTTCCTTGTCATGGGTCGCACCAGCGATGGGCCGGTTGGTGCTGGCGAATTTGCCGCCGCTCTCTGATTCCCATTTCCAAACCTTGGGGGGCGTATATTCGGGGGTGTCCGACATGATGGTCTTCCTTGTTATTCAAGCCTGCCTTGAAGGTGGGGTTTTGCGCCGGGGTTGCAAGCAGATAGGCGCAACGAAAAAAGCCGCCCCCGAAGGAGCGGCCTTTAAATCGAATAGCTGCGAAGCTCAGCCCTGACGGGCTTTGAACCGGCGCTGCGTCTTGTTGATGACGTAAACGCGGCCTTTGCGACGCACAACACGGCAATCGCGATGCCGATTCTTGAGCGAGCGGAGCGAATTGCGAACCTTCATGGTCGTCTCCTCATGTCGTGGCGCGGGCCAGCGCCTGGGTTGCGGGCAACCCGCCAAGGGCGGGTCGATGAATAAATGGTGGGCGATACTGGGATCGAACCAGTGACCCCTTCGATGTCAACGAAGTGCTCTACCGCTGAGCTAATCACCCACTTTTCAGCGTTTCCGTATCGGCCCCAAAACTAAATGGGGCGCGAAATTTCGCGCCGTTGGGGTCCTATAAAAGGAGTCGGCGGCGGGATCAAGGGCTTTTGGCGCGGAATAAACACGCTATGTTCGACTTAGAGGAATTTATTATGCCGATGACCGCTTACGAAGTACTGCATCCGGACCGAAACCGCTCTTGCGTGGTTTTTGCATCGCCCCATTCGGGGCGGGATTATGCGGCGTCTTTCCTGCGGCGGTCGGTTTTGGACGAACATGCGATCCGTTCGTCCGAAGATGCCTTTGTTGATCTCTTGTTCGACTGCGCACCGCTGCATGGCGCTTCTTTTATCAAAGCCGGGGCCCCGCGGGCCTATATCGACCTCAATCGCGCGCCGGAGGAGTTGGATCCGTCGGTCATCGAAGGCATTCCGCGGCAGGGGCATAACCCGCGCGTGGCCTCGGGGCTGGGGGTGATTCCCCGCGTGGTGGCCAATGGCCGGGCGATTTATCGCGGCAAACTGACCCAAGAAGAGGCGCAGTTGCGAATCGACAGCTACTGGCGGCCCTATCACGCGAAATTGCAGGAGTTGCTGAGCGGGGCGCATCGCCGCCATGGCCAAGCGGTGCTGGTCGATTGCCATTCCATGCCGCATGAGGCGATGGACGGCGTGGCGCGCGGTGGGATGCGGCGGCCCGATGTCGTGCTGGGGGATCGTTTTGGCGCGGCAGCGGGGGGCGAGGTGGTCGACCGGATCGAAGCGGCCTTCGTCGACGCGGGGTTCGTGGTGACGCGCAATTCGCCCTTCGCGGGGGCCTATATCACCCAAGCCTATGGCCGCCCGTCCCGGGGGCAGCATGCGGTGCAGGTGGAAATCGACCGCGCGCTTTACATGAACGAGCGGTTGATTCGCCCCAATGGCGCTTTCGAGGCGGTACAGGCGGCGTTGCAACGCGTCGTGGCCGAGGTGGCGCAGATCGGGCAGGAGCGGCTTCCGCTTGCCGCGGAGTAGGCTCAGCGCAGCGCGCGGCCTTTGACGATGGCTTTTTCACCAAAACGGCTACGGATGCTATCGGCGGCGCGTTCCGCGCGGCTGCGTTGTGCTGCACCGGGGTCGAGCAGATCGCCCGCCATATCCGCCCCTTCCGCACCCGAAAGATCGGATAGGCCCACGCCGATGAGCCGGTACGCGCTTTGGTGGTCGACCTGATCAAAAAGCGCGCGGGCGGTGCGGTAAATCCGGTCGGCCAATTGGGTCGGATCATGCAGCGAGAGGCGGCGCGACAGCACGGTATGATCGGCGCGTTTGAGCTTGAGCGTCACCACCCGGCCCGCCATCTCTTTCGCCTTGGCGCGGTCCGCCACCTTTTCCGCCAAACGCCAGATATGGCCGTCCAGAATCTCCGCGTCGCCCGTATCGTCGGAGAATGTCGTTTCATTACTGATCGACTTCACCGGGCGGTGGCGCGAGACGCGGCGGGTGTCTTGGCCCCGTGCCAGATGCCACAGCCGGTCCCCCATGCTGCCAAAGCGCGCGATGAGATCGGTCTGTTCCCACCGCAGGAGATCGGAAAAGCTGCGGATGCCGGCCTTCTCCAGTGCAGTCTGGGTGGCGGCACCGACGCCCCAGATCATGCCCACGGGTTTGTCGCGCAGAAAGTCCGCCGTTTCCCCCGCGCCGATGACAGAGAACCCATGCGGCTTGTCGAGGTCCGAGGCGACCTTGGCCAGAAACTTGTTGTGGCTCAGCCCGATGGAGCCGGTCAGCCCCAGTTCGGTTTTCATCCGCCGCACCAGCCGCGCCAGCATCATCGCCGGGGGCTGGCCGTGCAGCCGCGCGGTGCCGGTCATGTCGAGAAAGGCTTCGTCCAGCGACAGCGGCTCGATGGCCGGGGTCATCTCTTCCATCATGGCGCGGATCGCACGGGAGGCTTCGACATAGACCTCCATCCGCGGCTTGATGATCACCGCTTCGGGGCAGAGCTTGAGCGCCTGAAACATCGGCATGGCCGAGCGCACGCCGCGAATGCGCGCGACATAGCAAGCGGTCGACACGACCCCGCGCCGTCCCCCGCCGATGATGACGGGTTTGCCCGCGAGTTCGGGATTGTCGCGTTTTTCGACCGAAGCATAGAAGGCGTCGCAATCCATATGGGCGATGGAGAGGTCAAAGAGTTCCGGGTGGGACAGCACGCGCGGGCTGCCGCAGCGCGGACAGCGCCGCGACGGCGGGATTTCAGACAGACAATCGCGACAGAGGGTAGCCATGGGTACACCGGGAGGGCAGGGTTCGGGCGACGATTCTAACCAGATCGCGAGGGATTGAACATGGTCTTTGATGGCGCCAAGCTCGCGCTCTACCTTGGGGACAAGCTGGCCGTGATCCTGCGCGATGACACGCCGGGGCTGCTCTTTGCCGATCACTGGGATTTGCCCGGCGGGGGCCGCGAGGGGGATGAGACCCCGTTGGCCTGCGCGTTGCGTGAATGCCGCGAAGAATTGGGGATCGTGGTGCCTGAAGGTGCCGTGATCTGGGAAGGCAGCTTTGACGAGGGCGGGCGGATCAAATGGTTCTTCGTCGCGCGCTTGCCTGCCGAGGCAGAGGCCCAGATCGTTTTTGGCGACGAGGGGCAGCGCTGGCGCTTGATGACCGTGGCGGAGTTTCTCAACCATCCCCGCGCGGTGCCCGCCTTTCAGGACCGCTTGCGGGTCTATCTTGCGGACACGAAGGTTTCGGGCAAATAAAGGCCCCCCGCCTGCGTGAGCGGGGGGAGGTGACGAACATCAGGAAGAACCAGTTCGTCGGGGAGTATCACCTGGGTTCAACATAACATATGGGGCCGTTTTCGCCTAACGTTGATGAAAGCGCTCGCGCGCATGTTAGCGCGCTGTGGTCGATTTGCTACAGGCGGGGGCGAGCCCGTTGTTAACCTTCGGAAATTTCTTGGAGCACGGCGCGGGCGGCGGCGGCGGGGTCTTCAGCCTGCCAGATCGGGCGGCCTACCACGATGTGATCGGCCCCGTCCGTGATGGCCTGCCACGGAGTGGCGACGCGTTTCTGGTCGCCCAATGCGGCCCCTTGGGGGCGCACGCCGGGGGTGACGATCAGTTTGCCGCCCGCTTCGGGCAGGGCGCGGATCGCGGCGGCTTCTTGGGGGGAGGCGATGACCCCATCCGCGCCCGCGTCCAGCGCCCGGCCCGCCCGGGTCAGCACCAGATCACCCAGATCGCCCGGCTGGATGAGCGCGGCGTCAAGATCGGCACGGTCCAGTGAGGTGAGGATGGTGACGGCGAGGATTTTCATATCGGTGCCCGCGGCCCCCTGTTTGGCCGCGGCCACCACATGCGGGTCGCCGTGGACGGTCAGGAAATCCAGATCGAACTGCGCAAGGCCCCGCACCGCCGCCTCGACGGTGGCGCCGATGTCGAAAAGTTTCATATCAAGGAAGATGCGCTTGCCATGCTCTTGCTTCAGCTCATTGGCCAAGGCCAAGCCGCCGCCGGTCAGCATCCCCAGACCGATTTTGTAAAAGCCCACGGCATCACCGAGCTTTTCGGCCAGTTCCAGCCCCGCGACCGCATGGGGAACATCAAGGGCGACAATCAGACGGTCATCAGACATGCGAGGGCTCCTGCCAAATTTCAAACCGCTTTGACCTACGCCGCGGCGCGGGGCAAGTCCATCATTCATGCGGGGAGGGCGCAAAAAAGAGGCCCGAACGCCGCTGAGCGGGTCCGGGCCAAGTGATCAGAGACTTAGCAGGCAGGCACTGGTCTCTGGTTTGCGGAACGCCACATCGGGACAGATGAGGTGGCGGCAGGTCCGCGGGCAGCCGCGCGGCAGGCAGGCGCCGCGCGGAAGGGGGTCAAGCCGCGTCGCGACCGGGGAGGTGCATGACCTCTTCCAGCCAACGCAGTGGGTCGAAGCTGCGGCGTCCGGCCCGCTGTGCGGGGACGTGGCGCAGAACTTCGGAACTCAGGCCACGCTTTTGTGCGTGGCGACGAAGCGCCTGACGGGACAGCCCGTCGGCGGCATCGTGGTATGACATGGTGATCGGGGCATCAATGGCGCAGGCGTAACGGCGCAGCTGCTCCCCGTCTTGGACGGTCACCAGCGCTTCGAAACACTGAGTGGCCGCATTATAGGTGACATCTGTCAACTGGATCGGGCGCGTCTGCATCGTTTCACCTCTTGCGTTCTTCTGAACCTTGGCAGGCTGCTTTGTCCTGCTCTCCTCTGCTGGGTAAACGCGAGAGGTGGCAAAATGGTTTCATTATGGTTACAGCTTCTGTGGATAAAGGTTAACAATGTATTTATATCAGTAACATAGGGATGTATTTTATGTCTCAAAGTTGCCGTATTTTTGCCTTATTGGCTGATTTTTTCCTATTGGCGGCGCCGCTCTCGGCGGTATTTTGCATCTGGATGGTCTTGAACCGGCAACACCGCTTCCCAAATTGATACCGAGGCTCAGACCGCCGCGTGCCACATATCGGGCGCGGCATTTTGGAGCGCTTGTAGAAAAGGAGATACCCATGGACTTGAGCAAGTTCACGGAAAGATCGCGCGGCTTCATTCAGGCGGCGCAAACCATTGCAACACGGGAAAGCCACCAACGGTTGGCCCCGGAACATGTCCTCAAGGCACTGTTGGACGACGACCAAGGACTTGCGCGGAATCTGATCGCCGCGTCGGGCGGCGACGGTGCGCGCGTGGTGCAGGCGCTTGACCTGGCGCTTGGCAAGATCCCTAAAGTCACCGGCGATGCAGGGCAGGTCTATCTGGACGGCACCACCGCCAAGGTGCTGGCCGAGGCCGAAGCGATTGCCAAGAAAGCAGGCGATAGTTTCGTCACTGTCGAGCGCATTCTGACCGCGCTTTGCATGGTGAAATCCGGCGCAAAGACGGCGCTGGAAGCGGGGCAGGTGACCGCCCAAGGGCTTAATGCCGCCATCAATGATGTGCGCAAGGGCCGCAAGGCCGACAGCGCCACTGCCGAAGACAACTATGAGGCGCTGGAGAAGTACAGCCTCGACCTGACCGCGCGGGCCGAAGAGGGCAAGATCGACCCGATCATTGGCCGGGACGAAGAGATCCGCCGCGCCATGCAGGTGCTGAGCCGCCGCACCAAGAACAACCCAGTGCTGATCGGCGAGCCCGGCGTCGGTAAGACCGCTATCGCCGAAGGATTGGCGCTGCGCATCGTGCATGGTGACGTGCCTGAATCCCTGCGCAACAAGCGTCTGCTCGCGCTCGACATGGGGGCGCTGATCGCCGGCGCGAAATACCGTGGTGAGTTCGAAGAGCGTTTGAAAGCCGTGCTGACCGAGGTGACCGAAGCCGCGGGCGAGGTGATCCTCTTCATCGACGAGATGCACACGCTGGTCGGTGCCGGTAAGGCCGATGGCGCGATGGATGCGTCGAACTTGCTGAAGCCTGCGCTGGCGCGGGGGGAATTGCACTGTGTCGGTGCCACCACCCTCGAAGAGTACCGCAAATATGTTGAGAAGGACGCAGCACTTGCGCGGCGGTTCCAGCCGGTGATCGTGCAGGAGCCGACGGTGGAAGACACCGTCTCGATCCTGCGCGGCATTAAAGAGAAGTATGAGCTGCACCACGGCGTGCGCATCAGCGACACCGCGCTGGTCGCGGCGGCGACGCTGAGCCATCGCTATATCACCGACCGTTTCCTGCCCGACAAGGCGATTGACCTGATGGACGAGGCGGCAAGCCGCCTGCGGATGGAGGTCGACAGCAAGCCTGAAGAACTGGATGCGCTGGACCGTCAGATCCTGCAGCTTCAGATCGAGGCGGAGGCGCTGAAGAAGGAAGACGATGCCGCGTCCAAGGATCGGCTGGAGGCTTTGCAAAAAGACCTCAGCGATCTGCAAGACCGCAGCGCCGAGATGACGGCGCAGTGGCAGGCCGAGCGTGACAAGCTCGCCGGGGCGCGTGACATCAAGGAGAAGCTCGACCAGGCGCGGGCCGAACTCGACATCGCGAAACGCGAAGGCAACCTCGCGCGTGCGGGCGAGCTATCTTATGGCGTGATCCCGCAGTTGGAACGCGACCTTGAAACCGCCGAAGGCCGTGAGGATGACATGATGGTCGAAGAGGCCGTGCGCCCGGACCAGATCGCCTCCGTCGTCGAGCGTTGGACAGGCATCCCGGCGGGCAAGATGCTCGAAGGTGAGCGCGACAAGCTGCTGCGGATGGAAGAGCAGTTGCATGACCGCGTGATCGGGCAGAACGCCGCCGTGAAGGCCGTGGCCAATGCCGTGCGCCGCGCGCGTGCGGGGCTCAACGACGAGAACCGGCCTCTGGGCTCCTTCCTCTTCCTCGGGCCGACCGGTGTGGGCAAGACCGAACTGACCAAGGCCGTGGCCGAGTTCCTCTTTGACGACGACAATGCGATGGTGCGCATCGACATGTCGGAGTTCATGGAGAAACATGCCGTGGCCCGTCTGATCGGCGCGCCTCCGGGCTACGTCGGTTATGACGAAGGTGGTGTTCTGACCGAAGCGGTGCGGCGTCGGCCCTATCAGGTCGTGCTCTTCGATGAGGTCGAAAAGGCGCATCCCGATGTCTTCAACGTGCTCTTGCAGGTGCTCGACGATGGTGTGCTGACCGATGGTCAGGGCCGCACGGTAGACTTTAAACAGACGCTGATCGTGCTGACTTCCAACCTCGGGGCGCAGGCGCTGAGCCAACTGCCCGAGGGCGGCGATATGGCGGCGGCCAAGCGTGACGTGATGGATGCGGTCCGGGCGCACTTCCGGCCCGAATTCCTGAACCGTCTGGACGAGACGATCATCTTTGACCGTCTGGGCCGTGCGGATATGGACGGGATCGTCGATATCCAGATGGCGCGGCTGCTCAAGCGGCTTGCCGGGCGGAAGATCACACTCGATCTCGACGACGCCGCGCGAAAATGGCTGGCGGATGAGGGGTATGACCCGGTCTTCGGGGCGCGTCCTTTGAAGCGGGTGATCCAGCGTACTGTGCAGGACCCGCTAGCTGAGATGCTCTTGGCCGGGGATGTGAAGGATGGGGATACTGTCACCGTCCGCGCCGGGGCCGATGGCTTGATCATCGGCGATCAGGTGGCCGCGTCGAACCGGCCCAAGCCGGATGATGCTACGGTGCATTAAACGCCCAAAACATTGAGAAAGGCCGGGGTTTTCCCGGCCTTTTTGCTTGGACTAAAGCCCGCGAAAGGCGCCCATTATTCCCCGATCGCCTCTTTCACGATCTGGTCGAGCAGGCTCTGCACCTCTTGCATCGCGCCATCGGGAAAGGCGCGGTAGCCGATGGTCACCTCTTCACTCTCGGGCAGTTGCATGACGAATATGTCGTAGGGGCAAAAGCCGATGTTCATCACATCCGCCTCCATTACCTTGCGCGACAGCGCGGCCGAGCAAAAGCTGAACACCTCCGCGGCCTCGAACAGCACCACGTCCGACCCGACATCGGCGCGGGTGCGGTCGAGCATCTCACCGACATGGCTGACGTTCTCGGGGATGAGCCCTTGGTTCAGGATCGCGTTCTCCACCCCGAAGGTCACATCACCAAAGCTCTGGTCGGTGGTATAGGTGACCATCTCATCCGCTTGGGCGGCGCTGGCCCAAATCAGACCGGCGGCGAAAAGAAAACGGATCATGGCGGCACTCCTTTGAATAACGGCGCCTGACATTCCGGTGTGCTGGCTGAAATCCGGGCGAAAGGATTTGGTATGGCTTCCGGCGGGCGCTAACTTTGCATGAGTATAGTAGGGAGCGCTGAAATGGCCAATCGCTGGATCAATCGACTGACGGACCGTGACGTGACCGACGAGGCGCAATACCTCAACCGGCGGCAGATCATGGGCGGCGCGATGGCGGGGCTGGGTCTTGCCGGGCTGGGGCAGGGCGCCGCGGCCCAAGAGGGGCTGACCCCGAATGACTATGAAGACATCACCCAATACAACAATTACTACGAGTTCGGCACGGGCAAGGACGATCCCGCGAAATACGCAGGCGGGCTGACGACCGCCCCTTGGACCGTGACCATCGCGGGCATGGTCGACAAGCCGGGCGATTACGCTTTCGAGGATATCATGAAGGCGATGACCATCGAAGAGCGCATCTACCGGTTGCGCTGTGTCGAGGCGTGGTCGATGGTGGTGCCGTGGAATGGGTTCGAACTGGCCGATCTGCTCAATATGGCCGGGGTGCAATCCGGCGCGAAATACGTGGCCTTCGAGACCGCCTACCGCCCCGAAGAGATGCCGGGCCTGCGTTTCCCCGTGCTCGACTGGCCCTATGTCGAAGGGCTGCGGCTGGATGAGGCGATGCACCCGCTGACGATCATGGCCACCGGCATCTATGGCAAGGACATCCCGAACCAGAACGGCGCACCGCTGCGGTTGGTCGTGCCGTGGAAATACGGGTATAAATCCATCAAATCCGTGGTGCGCATCACGCTCACCGACACGCAGCCGCCCACCAGTTGGAACAAGGCTGCGCCGCGAGAATATGGTTTCTACAGCAATGTGAACCCCAAGGTCAGCCATCCGCGTTGGTCGCAGGCCGATGAGCGCCTCATCGGCGGCGGGCTCTTCGCACGGCGCCAGCCGACGCTGATGTTCAACGGCTACGAAGAAGAGGTGGCGTCGCTTTACGAGGGCATGGACCTGACGGCGAACTTCTGATGCCTGCCGCGATATATATGCCCCGTCCTTTCGTCCAAGCGCCTCAGTCTGGCGTGGCCGCAACATGACGCGCCTGACCGATGCCCTGAACCGGGCCGCCCGCCGCACCCCGGTCTGGGCAGTCTATCTCCTGCTGGCCCTGACCATCCCGTGGTTCTTTTACCAAGGACTCACCGGCGGGCTGGGGCGCGATCCGGTAAAGGGGCTCGAACACCTCTATGGTCTCTGGGCGCTGCGCCTGCTGATCGCCGGTCTGGCGATCAGCCCGCTGCGCCGGGTATTTGGGGTGAACCTGCTGCGCTTTCGCCGGGCGATCGGTGTCATGACCTTCGTCTATGCGCTCGCGCATCTGGCGGTCTGGGCGCTGCTCGACGTGCAGGGGCTGTCGCGCATCTGGGCGGATATTCTCAAACGGCCCTATATCACCATCGGCATGGCGGGGTTCCTCTGCCTTGTGCCGCTGGCGGCCACATCCAACAATTGGTCGCTGCGGAAGCTGGGGGCGCGTTGGCGCAAGCTCCACCGGCTGACCTATGTGGCAGCGCTCTTGGCAGCCCTACATTTCCTATGGCTGGCGAAAGGGTTTCAGCTAGAGCCGCTGGTCTATGCCGGCCTTGTCGCGGGGCTTTTGATCTATCGGCTGCCGTTAAGTGGCCTTTGGCAGAAAGGCCCGCGGGGATGGGCGACTCGGAAGGGGCAACAGAGGTCGTGATTCACGCGTCTGAAACGCGCGATTCCGGGCTGTGGCATGTGGATAACTGATGGCGTTAACATAACGGCGGCAGATCACGGGGGTTTAGGTTAACCTCTGCAGTGTCTCGCATGCCATAAATCACTGTTTTGAAGGGCTTTTATAAGGCTTTCACAAAAACTGCACAAAACTTCAAAAAACGGCTTGCGGCTTTGCCCCAGTAACCTTAGAACCCCCTCTACCGGCGGCGCTGAGACGCACCGCTGGGGCGCCAGACGGGGCGGACGGCAGCGGAGACGCGGTGGTTCGGATCACGAGGCGGATAAGAATTCGAGGTAA
>NZ_JBIFGB010000008.1:0-121979 GCF_043558145.1 Sulfitobacter sp. 1A10359
GGAAGTGTGTTCACATGGGTCAATTCTCAGTGACAATTTATGGGGCTACCGGGTCAGTTCTCAGTGACAATCAACAGCGCGGGGTCTGAAAGCTTGTGAAGCTGAGCGGACGGACGGCATTGGGCCGTGGATTGGAGGCGGCGAGAGGCGCAGCGGCGGTCTTGCGCGGGGCAGAAGAGTGAACGGTCGGCCGCGCGTGCGGCATCGACGCCACCCTTTGGGCGGGGCGCGCCTCGGGCCGGGTTGCGGCCACTGCGTCGATATATGCCAAGGCTTCATCCAAGTCCCTGACGCTGGCGCGGATCATCTCTCCGTCCTCCTGCACCTTGTCGAAGACCATCAGCTGGGTTTCCACAGAGGTGCCGAGCTTGCGGTAAACCTGTCCCGGCATCGTGAGGGCCAAGCGCGGCGTCAGGAGACCGCAAGCGCGCGACCAATGCGCGGCATCGCGTTCGGGCGTGAATCCCGGCGGCATGATCGCCACCAGCCGCCCGCCATGCGCGAGACGCTTTGCAGCCGCAATGAGATGTTTGGCGGCGATGTGCTTGTCGCGGGATCGGTCGACCGAAGAGGCGAAGGGCGGGTTCATCAACACGATGTCGGGTAGAACCGGCGTCTGCAGCAGATCGTCGATATGCTCGCCGTCATGGCTCGTCACCTCGCCACCGAAGACAGCGCGCAATAGGCTCTGGCGAAAGGGGTCGATGTCATTGAGCAAAAGCATGGCACCGGCCCGGGCGGCGAAAGCAGCCAGGGCACCAGTGCCAGCCGAGGGCTCCAGCACGGTCTCGCCCTTGCGGATCGCCGCGGCGCACACCATCAGGGCCGCGAATGCCAGCGGCGTGGAAAACTGCTGCAGCCGGATCTGCTGCTCTGACCGGCGGGTTTCCGTCAGCAGCCGTGAGGCAAGCAGCTTTGCGGTGGCGATGTCACCCGCTGCGTTGTCCTCCCGCAACAGCATCTGGACGGCCGCGGCCTGCATCAGGTCATAGGCCTTCCGCCAGTCCCAGGCACCGCCAGAATCGCTACCAAGAAAGGTCTCTCGCATGATGCGTGCGAGCGCTGAGCTGCGCAGGGGCTGGTGGTCGATTTCCGCGCCGATTTGCGCCAGCGCAGAGGCGACGTTAGCGTCAGAGATTGAAAGAGTCGGGTTCGCCGGATTGGGCTTGGTCATGGGGAATTCCTTTGGATCAGGGTCTGAGTTCCAAAGGACAAAAAGCCCGCTTTCGCTTTTCGGTGTGATGAGGTCAGACCGCGCTGACCTCCAAGGCTTGGTCAGGGCTTGGATTGGCCCTGGCGCTTCGCATCAATCAAAGCCTGCGCGGCCTGCATTACCTGAACCTGTGAAGTTCCCGCGCGTGCATCCTCAAGCGCGGTCTGTACCTGCGCACGAAACCACGCGTCATACGAATTGACATCAGCCGCCACGGAAATGCTTCTCGAGACCGAGGTGCGGCTGTTCCTTAGCCGTTGGGTCCATTGCGCTTTCTCCGACTATGCGATGGGTCGATGCTACATCACCCACAGTGGTGCCGTAAACGGCAAGGCCGTAAGGTTAATAGCTAACCGGGCCACTTACCGATCGGGCGCCGCTTCGAGAGACGTCTCGAACCGCTTGTCCGCCACCGCAGCTTCTTTCAGGAGCGCGTCGAAATCGTCAGGTGGATTTCCATCTTCCAGCATCCCTTTGAACGTCGCATAGGCATCCGTCTTGCTGCCGTAGGCGCGCAGGGTCTTATCGTCGTTCACCCAGGCCACCACGATGACCTTCGCATCGCTGTTGAACCGGTAGAACAACCGATACTGCTGGAAGAATTTCGCCCGGAACCAGTGCTTGCGGTGATCGTCGAGTGTGCCGCCTTGCCGGAAGGCCGCGGAACCCGGATCCGCCGGTATGGCCTCGGCCACCAGCTTGAAGATGGCGGCAAGCCGTTTCGTGCAGTTCTTCTTTCGCCATGTCTTTGGATCGCGTGCCTTACGCGCCTCGACCTCCTCGATCAGCCCTTCTAGCTGGTCCAGAAAGAGCGGATGCGCATAAATCGACCATCCGTTTACGACAAGGGGCGCTTGGGCGGGCACGCTATCGCCGCTCATTCATCCTCAAGCGATAGCGGCGCATCGAGATCGACCTCAACCTCTCCGACCAGTGCTGCAAGACGGTCATGCAAAGCCCCATCGAACGCCCGAATGCGATCCGGATGCGCCTTGATATCGGCCTCGACAAAATCGAGAAAGGCTCCGAGCGCAGGATCTTCCTCGTCGCTGCGCACGGGCTCGATATAGACCCTGCCACTCGGCTCGGTGCAGTAGCGAATCTGGTCGCCTTTGCCCAACTTGAGCTGTTTGCGCACACCCGCCGGCACGGTCGTCTGATACCGATCCGTGAGTTTCGAGACGTCTTCTGCGAGCGCTGTCATGGCAGTCTCCTGAAAGAAAAGGGGCTTTGCTGCCCGTGATAGGTAATGCATCTGCATTGTCTTGTCAAGACAAGCCGCAGGATCTGCTGTCGCCGGCAGGTCGATGAACCGTCCGGCACAGCACCTATTCTCGCCCCGCGAGATACTCCGCCAGCACCGGGCTGACAGCACCTTTCGCGGAGCTGAGCAGCTCCGAACCCGCAAGCGTCGCTTTCGACAGGCGCACGAGCCCACCGGTTTCCTCGATGCGGTAGCACCGGCGTTTTTGCCGCCCGCGCCTGTAGTGGGTCGCGGTGACGATCTGGCAGGTGCTGCCGTCGGTGAGCGTGACCGGTTTTGCGAGCTTGATCTTGTCGCCTTCCTCGTAGTCCGGGATCGACGCCCAATCCCGGCAACGCTGGCGCCAGTCCTGGGCGTAGCTGTCCGGGTCTTTCAGATCGGAGAGAAGCTCGATCAGCCCAAGGGGAGCACGACACTCGTTCGGGCCAGCGCTTTCCTCCATATCCTTGTAGCCCCAGCAGCCGTCATCGTATCGGGTGAGGAAGACGGCTCCGAAAGTGATCGAGCCGTCCGCATGCGTAACATAGGTCGAGTCCTCGACAGGGGTGCCGTCGAGATTGGTGACCTTTGCCGCCGCATACCAGGTGGAGCCGACCTTGCAGGCTTTGACCAGTTCGGTTTTGCGCGTGTCGCCATGACAGGTGCAGAGCCGGGTGATTTCCGCTTTCTCATCCGCGTAGGTCTGGACGCGGCGGTCGGTGTAGAAGAGCCATCCCATTTCAGTGTCCTTTCTCTCGTTGGGGAAAATTGTTGTCGCCAATGTCCCGATAGGGCCGCAGGCCCGGCAGGGTATTGGCGATGCTTGCTTGAGAAAGGGCGCGTTATGCCGCCTTCCGATCATCGAGTTCCATCAGCGCATCGAGCGGCACGCGGTAGGGCTGCATGGCGTCGAAATCCTCGCAATTGCCGCAGTTCTGCACGATTGCGAAGGTGTCGCAGGCATCTTTGAGGATGACCTGGAAGGTGCCGCCGAGGCCCGAGGGCACTTCGTAGGTCCCGCCGATGAGATAGTCCGCGGCCCGGCGGACGAAGACACGGATGCTGTGGCCATCGGTGGCGAGCCGGATGGCCCCCTGCCCCCGGTCGATGAGCACCTGCACATCGTCGAGAATGTCGGTATAAAACTGGCCGGTCAGATCGCGAAACGCCATGCGGCGCTGCGCCATCCAATCGGTATCCCGAAACGGGTTCATGCCGTCGGCAAAGGCGAAGGACGGATCGGCCTGTTCGGTGGTGACGATGCGGGTGGTCGTGCCATCGATGCCGTTCGAGCGCAGATGCACGCCGTTGCCGACGATGAGGATCAGGGCCGGCCTGTCCACCGGGCCGTTCCAGTTGGGAAGGAAGGTTTTGCAGGCGCGCGCATGGGCGATCTGCGCTGCGACAGCGGAGGCAGAGAACTTGAGAATAGCCATGGGGATGTCTTTCCGTTGGGTGTGGGAGGGTCGACCCGCGCGGGCGGAATATCTCGCGCGGGTCGCGTGAGGCCTCAAGCCGCTTGCGCGATCTCGCTGTCAGGCTCGGGAGATGCCGAGGCGGGCTCCGCCTCATCACAGACGACACCGGCCGTCTGCATCATGGGCGGGCACCAGGCGGCCACGGCAGCGCGCTGCGCTTCCGTGAGCGTGGCGAAGGGCTCGGCGAAGAGCTTGTCGCAGAAGGCGACGATCTCCTTCTTGCTCGACGAGGCCAGCGTCACTGCCTCCTGTGCCAGACCCAGATCCTCGCCGAGGATCTTCAGGAGCCAGGCCTTCTTGAAGCGGTTGAAGAGCGCCGCGTTCGGCGTCCAATGCGCTCGGATGTCGGGCATGATCTCGATCTCGAAGTCATGCATCAGGCTGTCGCGCCGCGGGTCCCGGGCAAAGCAGGACTGCGTGGTACTGGCGGTGGCATAGGCCACGAGCTTGGCCTTCTCGCCGGCCTCCAGCGCGCGAAACGCCGCGAACTGATCGGCGGGCGAACGGCTGTCATCGAGCCAGGAGAGGTCCAGCGCATCATGCGCCGCCGCCACCTGCTCAAGCGAGGTCTCGTCGATCTCGTCCATCTTGGCATGGCTGCGGTATTCCTTGCGGGCGTCGACCTTGATCGCCTGCGTGACGCTCATGCCGCTGCCCAGAACATCGCTCACCAGCTTGAACAGGGTCAGATCGAGCGTGGCCTCCGGATGCAGCGCCATCGCAGCCCCGAGCGCCATGGCCCGCTCGGTCTTGAGGTCCTCTGCAAGCGAGGCCGGGTAGCTGATCTCGCCAGCGTCAGGGGCCTCCTGCGCGGTCGGGTTGGCCGACGAACCGCGCGCGCCCTCCTCTTTCGCGATGTCCTCCGGGCGGACGAGGCCAACATGGAGCGTGATCTGCCCACCCTGCCACGACGCAATCACCCCGGACCGCGCGAGGTCCTCAGCGCTATAGGCCTCTTGCAGGTCGCGAGCTTCCTCTTCCAGAGCGTCCACCCGGTCGTAGAGCGCATTGTAAGCGCCGTCCTCAAGCCCCTCATCTTCCATTTCGAGCTGCAGTTTCTCAAGTTCAGCGGTGATCTCATCCACGCGCTTCTGGGCGGTCTCATCCGGCTCGACGGGTCCTGGGTAGACACGGCCATAGTCTGCCATGGTCGCGTAATCATAACGCACCATCGCATCTGCCCAGGCAAAGCCTAGTTTTGCGCGGGCCTCCTCAGCGGCAGCCCCGAGTTTCTCGAGCAGTATGGTCTCGACCAGCGCCGCATCCTCGAGCACGGAATGCTCTTCCAGAAGATCGGCCGCGACAGCACCGCCGCGGGCCTCGTAGTCTTCACGCACGAAGGCCCCGATATCGTCGCTGACCTGCACGCCGCGCGATTTGAGCGCCTGACGGACGGTGTAGGCCTGCAGATAGCCGCCGTCTTTCGTGAGTGCCTCAAAGACCTCGCGCTGCACCTCCTGGCTCGGATGCTCGACAAAGGCCTTCATCGTGTCGAGCGTGATCGTCTTGGCCCGGGCCGCGGCGCGGATGTCGGGGTGGATCAGCCCGTAGCGCAGCCGGCCTTTCACGGCGGCCACCGTGGTGCCGAAGGTTTTTGCGATGGTCTCGGGCGTCTGGCCGTCGACCTCCATCATTCGGGCGAAGGCCTCGAACTCGTCGATGGCGTTCATCGGTGCCTGGGTGATGTTCTCGGCAAGCGACAGGGCCGTGGTGACATCGCAATCCTCGGGCACGAGGCGGCAGTCGATCTTCGTCTTCGCCGTGAAGCCCTTCGCGGACTTGTCCGCGACCAGTTCCTTCAGCGCGGCATGGCGTCGGCCACCGGCCAGCACGGCGTGTTTGCCGTCAAGCTTCTGGACAAGGAGCGGCTGGAGCAGGCCCAGCACAGCGATGCTGGCCTTCAAATGCGCGATGTTTTCGGAATTATAGGTTTCCGGCGAGTTGCTGCGCACATTGGCGGGATGCGGGATCAGATCGCCGATGGCGACGGTGAGAGGGGTAAAGTTTGCGGTCATGGGATGTCCTTTTCGATGGGTAGGATGCGGTCCGCGCGCTCGCGCGCGGCCAATCCCCGGCTTCAGGGATCACCACGACAAAAGGCCCACTCTCCCTTTGAAGGGTCAGTGGGCCTTCCGTGTCGGAGGTGTAGGACTTAAGGCTCCCCCCGCCCTACCAGTCGCGCGCCAGCATGATGGTCAGCACGCGCGTGGTAGTAGCGGGATTGTCCGGGGCCTCGGCACCGTAGCGGAAATCAGAATCCGCTTCATAGAGATCGATTTTCCAGAACACGGTCTCGCCCCGGATCTCGACCGCCCCGAAATCGTGCCAGCCTTCCGGGTCATTCTCGGGCTCGAACGTGGCAAACTCACCGGTGGCCTTCACCGCCTCGGCCATGAAGCCGTCACCGACCTCCATGAGCGAGCGGGTGACATGCATCCGGCCTTGGACGGGCTGCGCGGGCGGCACTCCAAGGCACGCGAGCTTGCGGAACGCGTCGTTCTGCGCGGCGATGACGCTCGGATCCGGGCATTCTGTATGGGGCTGTGCAGTGATGGTCATAGGGCTCTCCTTTGAGAAGTTGAAACACCCTTCCCAAAGCCTGCTTTTTCTTTTCCGCGGGGCGGAGGAACCGAAGCAGAAGGCGCCCTACCCGAACAGCCCCTTGGGTCTGTAATTCGGGTTGGGGATGGTTTCGATCCAACCGCCTTGTTCCTTGATGCTCTCAAGTGCCGCCGAGAGGGGATACGCGCCCTCGGACGCGCTCCACCAATAGGCACCGCGTTTGAAGGAGATGATCTTGCGGCGGCCGTCGTTGAAGCAGGCCACCCGCAGCGTCTTGGGTTCTTTACGTGACATGCGAGTCTCCGTTCTCCGTATGGTCAAGCAGCCTCGGCGCTGCGCCCTGCCCTGCCCGCCTCTGACCGTGCGATCAGGTAATCACAGGCGCGCTGCGCATCCGCGGCGTGCTTGAAGATCGCACCCTTATCTGAGCGAAGAACGCGCAACCAGTTGTGGAGATAGGCGGCATTCATCTCGAGCGTATGGGCCGTGAAGCCGAGCGTCTGGCCGAGAAACACCGAGGTCAGCTCGGCGACGATCTCTTCGCGGGCATAGGCCGTGTTGCCGAAGCGCGAGAGGCCGTAGTCGCGATTGAGCCGATGCGGGGTTTTCGTGGCATGGGCCAACTCATGGGCCCAGACCCCGTAGAAGTTCCGCGGGTTCTCAAACCGCGTGATGGACGGCATGTAGACCTTGTCCACGGGCGGCAAATAGTACGCTTCCGTGCCCGTGAAGACGGTCGTGATGTCGATAGCGTCGAAAAACGCCTGCATGTGCGGGATGGGTTCAGCGGGCGGATGCTCGGGCGCGGGCTCCGGGTCCGGATAGAAGCTCTCGGGCAAGCCCTCGATCTGACAGGCATTGAACACGCGGTAGGATTTCTGGAAGCGGAAGACGCGGGCCTCCTCGGAGTGATCATTGCTCTCCCCCTGATCATCCTCGCCGTCGGCGTCTTTCCGGCTTTGACCATAATAGACGACGACAGAGGACTTCTCGCCCTTGCGCACCTTCGCGTCCAACGCATTGGCCTGCGGCAGCGTCATCCAGAAGGGCAAGCTATGGCCCGCCATGACGGTGCGCATGGTCAGCAGGAAGTTGTTGACCCCTTGGTAGGGCTCACCGCCCACGCGCAGGGGGCGTGAGCTGCCGCCTGCCGTCCAGGGCTTGCGCCACGGCAGAACGCCGCGCTCGATGATGCGGATGATTTCGTTCGTGATGACCTCGGAGGCATCAAATTTGGGCGTGCGGGATCGGGCCATGGCTGGCCTCCTTTCGTGTGTGGGTGAGATGTTTGGGGATCAGATTTTCTGACTGGGCCGCGGATCGTTGGCGACCTTCGCGCCAAGCGCTTCGACCATGTCGATGTAGGTGGTCAGCGAGACAGACTGGCCGGCACCTGAGTGGTCAGCGTCGACCGATCCGCCTCGCACCACCCGCGGCAGGTTCGCGAAGGCAATAACATCGGTGACGGGTCGGATATCGATGAAGGGCGTCCCGAGTGCGACCGCAAGAGCGGCCAAGGGAAATCGTTCGGTCGGCGCGAAACTCGACACGGTGGTCCAACCGAGATGGATGAACGTCCCACCCTCCCCGCAGATCACGTGCGCGTTTGGCAATGACGCCGCCTGCCTGAGATAGCCGAGATCGCGGAGAACGGCTTTCCGCTCGAGCTTCCGTGCCAGCCCTGTCTGACCGGCTCGGCGCAGCTCTCTATGCCGCCACCAAGAGGCAGCGGTCGCGCGCAACACGCGCAAGACACCTGTTTGCATGGGAATGCCCTTCATCCGGAAAAACAGACCGGAACCCGGCCCGGACCCATCTGAGGGACCCCAAAGGCCCTCATCCGTCAGTCACAAAACCCGAAGAACACTTTCTCTTTCCAACCGCCAACTGGACCGCGGAAACTGACAAGGGTCCGACACCACCGCGGTTCCCAAGGGCTTCATACAGTCAGTGCCGGTTGGGGTCCAAGATCGGCAAGGAATATCGGCAACCCCAGCCCGGACGCGGCAATCGTCGCCCTATTATCAATGACTTATCTGATTTTCTCGATCGGCAAAAATCGCGCCTGCTGCGACTTTTCGGGCCCAAAAATCTGGATGTCCGACGTTCAGAGCAATCCCGCGTTACGGATTAGCTTGGGAAACGAAGGTGCTGCACCCCCTGCCACCTTGCAATTCAGCAATAATGTCGCTATATACCGTCATTATCACTGTAGGGGCATAGATCATGCACATCACGAACTTTGCAGAAGCTGGGCAATTCGAACCGCGCAAGATCGCCGCAGCCTTGCGCACTTCGGCTGAGGAAATCGCATTGACCGTTGGCTTGGGCAAAGATGCGTTGCAGAGGCGAACCCGCATCGGTTCGGACAAGACGCAGCGTCGCCTGCGCGAGTTGGTTGAGGTGCTGAACAAAGTCGAACCGCGCTTCGGCTCAGAACTGATGGCCTATGCATGGTACCGGTCAGAGCCCCTGCCCGGCTTTGATGGCCGGACAGCCATGCAGCTGGTGCAGGAAGGCAAAGCTCAGCAAGTTCTGGAATACATCGATGCGGTCGATGCGGGCGTCTTTGCCTGATGCCGCTGAAAGATGGGCGCTACACAGGGCCACTCTATCGCGCCCTGAACCCGGTCTATGCGCGTGAACCTCTCTCCGGACGAGGCGCTGAACTCTATGGAGGGCGCTTCAACGCCAAGGGCACCCCTACGCTCTACACCTCGCTGGATCCCGCGACCGCTCTTAGAGAAGCCAACCAGGTCGGCAGCCTGCAACCCACGATCCTGGTGTCCTACAAGGCCGACCTTGGGCCTATTTTCGATACCCGCCATCAGGACGGACTTGACCGGTATGGCGCGACCGAGGCGATGCTTGCCGACCCTGTATGGCGCATGAAGATGCTCGATGGCCAATTGGTGCCGACACAGGAGTTAGCACGCGCCCTCAATGCGGATGGGTTTGCAGGGCTTCTGATCCAGAGTTTTGCCAAGGGCGCGTCATCATCGGACTTCAACATCGTTTTGTGGGGCTGGGCTGGCAAAAACGGTTCTTTGGAAGTTGTGGATGACGAAGAACGGCTGTCACGCATGTGAGTTGTGAGACTTGGTGCCGGATCTGTCCACCGCGGTGGACATCGGCCGGTCGGAGAAACACGGAATGACCGCGCAGAAGCGCCCTATTGGAATTTGGCTCGGTAGCTATGATGCGTGTGGAAAGACCGCGGGTCATCCTGCCGTTACCCATGTTGGGCCGTTCGTGGTTGTAAGACCAGAGCCACTCCGTGGCAATCTGCTGAACCGCCTCAATGCTTTCGAAAATGTAAAGGTCCAGCCATTCGTGCCGGACCGTCCGGTTGTAGCGCTCGACATAGGCATTCTGCTGGGGCTTGCCGGGTTGGATATAAGACAGGGTGATGCCCTTGTTCTCAGCCCATTCCATGAGGGTGCCGCTGATGTATTCCGGGCCCTTATCGAAACAAATTGTTCCAAGAGCACCGCGCCATTCGATGATCTGGTTCAGCGCCCGCACGACCCGCTCAGCAGGCAGCGAGAAGTCGATCTCGATGCCCAAGCCCTCGCGGTTGAAATCATCCAGGACATTCAACAGCGAAAACTGGCGACCGTCGCCGAGGCGATCCGCCATGAAGTCCATCGACCACACCTCGTTCGGTGCGTCCGGCACAGCCAGCTCATCAGGTTTGTCCCGCTTCATCCGTTTGCGCAGCTTGATCCTGCGGTTCAGTTCCAACTCGCGGTAGATCCGATACACCCGCTTGTGGTTCCAGCCATGCCCCTAGACGTTGCGCAGGTAGAGAAAGCACAGACCGAAGCCCCAGCTCTTCTTCGCTGCTGTCAGCCCCAATAGCAGATCCGCGATTTGCTCGTTCTCATCGTCTAGGTTGGGGCTGTACCGATAGCAGGTCTCACTGACGTCGAACGCCCGGCACGCCAGCGCAATGCTGACCCCCTTCATCGCCACCGCTTTCACGGCCAACTCTCGGCGCTGAGCTCGCCGTCTCATTTTTTCCAAGCGCCTCCTTCAGGAGGTCATTCTGCATGCTGACGTCGGCATACATGCGCTTCAGGCGTCGGTTCTCCTCGGCCATCGCCTTCATCTCGCTAATCAGGCTGGCGTCCATGCCGCCGTACTTCGCCCGCCATTTGTACAGCGTGGCGCTGCTCATGCCATGTTCCCGGCACAGTTCGGCGGCAGGCACAACGCCCTCCATCTGGCGCAGCACGCCCATGATCTGCGCCTCGGTGAATCGTGTCTTCTTCATCGGAATCTCCTCGTTCATCCTGCCGAGAAAATTTTTCTTCCGCATCTCCTTTAGATCGGTGGGTATTACCATTGGACTAGTTGCCGGTCAGACGTCCACCGCGGTGGACACTAGGCGGTTTGCATAGCAGTTTTGGATAGACGCTTGATCAAAGCCATTGGATCAAACTGGTCTTGACGTTGGCCCAAGGTAATACTGTGAAAATACGCTCCAAAGTCCCTGATACGTTTTCCAAGTTGTAGCATGATGAAGATCGCGCATGACGCTTTCTGAGCTCCGACTGCATTCTTGGCTTTTTCGAATGTATCTGGGTGAATCCCCATCATGGGTGCAAGTGTTCGAGCATGGTTTTCAATTTCCAACCAGTTTCTAAGTCTCTCTGTGGAGAACGACGTCGCTTGATCGCAAACTGAGGTTAGCAAGTCTGGTTTCAGAGCTTCATTGCCTATGTTGCTATCTAAATCTTTTTTTTCTTCTTCAGACTTAGATTGGTGCCGGACAGTTTGTCCGTCATTGGCGGGCAATTCTACAGTTTCTGGTGGGTCATCTGGGGTATGTAAACTCTGGCATTCTCTGTCTGTGTCTGCGAGTAGCGCGTGGTATTCAGGAAGGCTCAGCTTCCTGCGTAGAGCTCTCCGTGCGTGGCTGATGAATGTGTTGCTGGGATCATGCTCTTCCAAGTGGGCGAGTTTTGTGAGGATCTGTTTGCGGGCAAATATCCGATCCCGCCGGTTATTTTCCATCTCATGTGCTATGGCGATAAGCTCGTTCGCACGTTGGAGGAGGGGGGTTAGAGATAGTCCATAACTGATGCATTCCCCGCTGGACGAGCGAACGCGGTAGCGCTTTCGGTTCGAGCTGTCATTGCGCTTGATGAAACCGAGTTCAACGAAACGGTTGATGTGTCTGCGAAGGGTCCGTTCGTCGATACCGCCGACGCGCTGGCAAATCGAGTCGTTGGACGCGAAAACCGTTTCCCCATGGCCGGGCTTCAAGAAACTGAGCATGGCTTGAAGTGTTTGGATATGGCCAGGACGCAGACCGAATACGCTACGTGCATCTCTCAGTGCCCTGAAGATGGTCCAGATGTCGGTTTCAGCCGCAGAAATTGAGCCGCAAGATGCATCAGCACCATCGGTTCTGATCGATAGTTTTGTAAATGCCATGGTTTGTTCACGACGACCGTTCGGCCCACAACTTCCCTGTCTCTTCCCAAGATTTCGCTCAGGAAAAGGCAATAAAAATCCGTCCACCGAATCGGTGACTCTTGACCAGTTTGCTGGAGGTTGCTACATCATGAGTGCTAATCGAATGATGAGGGCTCTCCAGGGGAAACTTTGGGGGGCTCTTTTCTTTCTGGTCTTCGCTTTTCTCCTCTGCTCGCGTTACTCGGTGTGGCTTGGGTTAGGACCCAGAGCCGCTCTCATTCCGCCACTGTTTGAAGAGCTGCAAAAGCGTTGCCTCCGCGCGCTCTTCGAACCATCGGCCGAATTCTGGGTTGTCCTTCTTGGCGATCTTGATGGCGATCGTTTTCTGATCGACTGTCAGTGTTCCCACGGAGCTACCGTCCCCGTCTTTGACGACGGACGTTAGGCTGCGGTTGGCTTGCTTCTTGTCGCTACGCGCCTTGTTCGAGCAAGCCGAGTAGACTGCCTGAAACTTCTCCGCGCTTGGAGTGTCGTCGGGCAGGGCGGCAATTGCCTCTTTGGCCGTGTTCACCAGATCTATCTTTTTTGAGAACGCGGCCAGGTCACCCCACTGCCGTCGTCCGATGCCATGTGCCGGCCCGATCAGCTGTACAAGCCCTTCTGGCAGTTGCTCTATGACGACGCGATGGTTGGATACGCCCTGCCGTGTCAAGCCTAGAGCATCCTGAATAACGTTTGGCTTGTAACCTGATTCCTGCATCTCTTTGATAAAAAGAGATTTCTCGATGAAAGACGGGTCTAGTCGGAGGTTGTTCTCTTGGCCCTGTGCGATCAGAGATGCGTCGTCATCCAAGGTTCGAACGATCGCCTTGACCGTTCCGCCGACCATGCGGATCGCTGCAAGTCTGCGTCGGCCGTAGATGATACGGTATCTGTCCGGTTGGGCCGATGGACGGACCATAATTGGCACTTGTTGCCCATGCTTGCGAATGCTTTCGGCCAACTCATCAATACTGGAATCCTCCAGTACCAACCGATCGCGCAGACCATCCATGTCAATCTGATCGGGCTCGATGTCCCGAATGGAATTCGCGGTAATCTCGCGCAAAGAGTCGCGCAATCCGCCAACAGATCCTGGCAGTTTTGCCGCTTTTGGCGGGGTAGGGGAGGGGGCCGCGCTCTGCTTCGCGTCCTTTGGAGGCTGATTGAAGATATTTCGGGCCATCAGCGACGCCCCCATGCCATTTGGATTGTTTGTTCCAACTCATCGCCAACGCCGTTCACGCTGGTCAGAGCGCGATCAATCGTTTTCCTGATGAACTGGCTCGGATCAACTTCGTAGACGGTTTGCTGGGTCATGCCGGCGTCCGAGATTGCTGTAGACTTCAGCATTGGCTCAGTCATGACCTGACCGGCCAAGATCGATCTCAGGTAGCCCGCCATTTGCGTCTGAGGCCCGTCCGAAGGCTCGTATCTCGTTATCAAGAACTTAACGAAGTCCCAGGTAACGCGCCGGCCAATGGCTTCTTCGACAGCCTTCACCGTTTCCGAAGCAAGCTTGAGGAACTGGCTCATAGAAGCAATGTCGAGCATGCCTGGTACCACCGTTACCAGGAGCCCCGTCGAGGCTGCCAACGCCGTTAGGGTAAGAAAACCAAGTTGAGGTGGACAGTCGATCAGAACGATGTCGTAATTCGCCTCTACTTCCTCAAGCGCTAAGGCGAGACGCTCCGCAAATATGGGCTGCACCCGGCGGGCGAGGGCGTTTGCCGTCTCAGTTTCGTATTCCGAGAGCATTAGGCCCGCTGGGACCATATCGAGCTTATGGAAGTAAGTTTTTTGGATAACGGCCGAGAGCGGAACTTGTTCCTCATATCTCAGGGCATCATAGATTGTGCCGCCTTCAGCGAACTCGAGCTCAGGCCGAAAGCCGAAAAAGGTGGTCAAACTTGCCTGCGGATCGAGATCCAAGACCAACACTCGGTAACCTCGCAAAGCATACCGTTGTGCAAGATGGATCGTTGCTGTTGTTTTTGATGATCCGCCTTTGAAATTGACGACAGATATCACCTGGAGACGATCGCCGTCACGTCGACCAGGGCGGTAGCTTTCTGCGTTCTTTCCGGTGCGCCCCAGAATGTCGCGCAGCTTATCGATCTCCTGGGCTGTGTAGAACCGGTGTCCGCGGTTGTCTGTTTGAACTTCCGGGAAGCTGCCGTCCTTGTGCCGGTTGCGCAGGTTAGATGTGCTCACGCGCAGGAGGCTGGCAACTTCGGTAGAACTGAAACGGCGCAGGGACTTTCGTTCTTCGGGCTCGAAAGCGATCTTCATCTGGCGATCCAAAGATTCAGCCAGATTGTCGGCAAATGCTCCGATGTCGGAAGAGCCTATGCCTTGCGCGTATCCAACGTTACGATCATCCATGTCCTGCCGCCCACTCTCGGCCTCTGTTGAGGCTCTTGGTCATTCTGACGGTGTACAGCGCGTCTGACGCGTTTTGCCGTCAGAACGGGAATGCCACGATCAAGTGAGTCCGGCAAGAAGAATCTAGATGTAGTGTGAAAGTTATCCACAGCACCAATACGTACAGTCACATCAAGATAACCGCAAGTTGTTGATTTTACGGCAATAAGTCCACAAGACCGTGCTTCAAGCCGCTCATGAGGATTGTTTGGACGGTATTGGCTAAACCCATGCAACCAATGGCACAATTGACCTTCTGACAGTGTTTGGAGCGATAGATTCAGCTGTTTGAGCCTCTGCTAGTTACAGTTGGGAGTGAGCCGATTCTGATGAAATTAGGCCAAGCCGCTCCGCGCGTTCGAGCAACATTTTGACCGAAGACGGCTGCCAGCTGGTACGACCTCGAGGGGTCCGTTCGCGCATCGATTCCAGCCGGTCGCAGATCGCCTGCAGCGTGATTTCGGGGTCCGCGCCTTTGATCGCTGCGACGATGGCCGGCAGGCGGTCATTGGTTTCGCGGCGTCCGGCGCGGCCAAGCACCTCGGCAGGAAGGAAACCGTCTCTGACATAGGCCTTCACAGCGCGGAGCAGTCGGCTTTGTGTCCAATGGCGATCTGGGGACAGTCGGCCATTGATGATCCGCAGCAGGTCTTCCCAGGCCATATCCGGCCGCAAGCGGCGCACATGGGGCACCCAATCCTGCGCGGTCTCGTTGAGGCGCTCCATATAGCCGTCCTGTCGCGCAAGCCGCACCTTGCGCAGCGCGGCGGGATCCTTGGCGCGTAGCCCAGGATTGCCACCAACGCGCCCTTTGGCGCGCGCAGAGGCAAGCCCGGCCTTGGTGCGTTCGCGGATCAGAGCGCGCTCGAACTCGGCCGCGGCACCCAGAACCTGCAGCGTGAACTTGCCTTGCGGGGATGCGGTGTCGATGGGATCCTGCAGGGAGCGGAAGAAGGCGCCCTTGGCCTCCAGACGTTCGATCACCTCCAGCAAGTGCGACAGAGACCGCGCAAGCCGGTCGATCCGCACAACGACCAGCGTATCGCCGCTCTGGACGCGTTCGAGCACGCGTGCCAGCACCGGTCGCGCGCGATTGCCGCCCGAGGCGTGCTCTTCAAAGATCTCGACGCAACCCGCAGTTTGCAGGGCCTCAGACTGGGGCAGGGGGGTCTGATCCTCTGTGGAAACACGGGCGTAGCCTATCAGGGGCATGAAATCGGGCCGTTTGCAATTTAAGGTATCGCTAATAAACGACCGTTTGTAAACGAATGCAAGTAAGTGCTCTCTCGTCGTGCTCGTCCAAAAACCCTTGGTTTCCTTGCGCTGAGCGCGATCTGAGAGGTTCCACCGGCAGTCGCGCGCGCATACTATATAAAGAGCAAAGGCAACCGCCACAAAATCACTTGGGTAATGTGCAAAAGAACAGTATTTTGCACATATGAAGCCCCAAGCATCCGCTTTGACAGATAATTTCGATGACCCCCTCATCACCATCGAGGAGGATGAAGAAGCTCACGAAGAGGATCTCTGGTTTCTGCCGGGACCACTCGATGAAGAACCAGATGATTTACCTCCCGGGCCACGGGCAGAACCGCCAGACACTGCTGTCATCGATGACTGGGCAAAGGCAGAAGGCGTTCACGCTGCGCGACTGGCAAAGGTGGCTGGACGCTTAGGAGCTCTGGATGATCGGCTGCTGCGTGGCCCGGAAGGCTGGCGGCATCGCCTCGCTTTGATCGAGGCAGCGAACCTCAGCTGGTTCTCAGGGGATCGGGTGAGTTCTGATCGTCTGGCGCTCTGGATATCGATGCGGCTCTCGGGCGCACAGGATGACCCAAATGCCCTTGCAAGAGTTGGATGGGCTGTTCGGCGCCTGACAGGCGGTCCCGGACCAAAGGCTGATTTGGCCGCCTTCCTGGATCGCCGCGATCCCGAGAACATTGAAGACAGCGCTGAGCGTTTCGAAGATCGCGCGGGCGGATGGTTGGACGTAATGGCCGCCGCTGCCGAACTCCACCCAATCACGCGGGCTTGCATGGGCTTTCATCTCTGGAGCCTGGCGGGCCTCGGACAGCACGGCGACCAGATCGAAGCCGCCGTCACCGCGTCCAGGATCGCGGCCAGCGACGGAAGCGGCGCCATCTTCGCACCGCTAGCTATGGGCGGGGCAGGGGGGCTGCGTGTCTCGGGCTTGCCACCCGAACGCTTGACCCGCTGGTTGGATGGGATGAACAGCGCAATTCTAACGGCGATGCGGCATCTAGACGATGCCGAGACATGGAGTGCTCGGGCGGAAGGAGTCATGTCTCAGCTTTCGGGGCGAACTCCGGCGGCTCTTCGTTCGGCGTTGACAGAATGGCCTTTGGTGTCAGCCCCGATGGCGGAGGCATTAACAGGCGCAAGTCGCGCGGCGGTTCAAAGGAACCTCGCCTGGATGGAAGAGAGAGGCCTGATCCGAGAAGTGACGCAACAAGGACGATTCAGGATGTGGCGGATCAAGGACTAGACCGTTGTGATCAGATCCAGCGACAGGGACCTTCTCGGTTCATTGAGGGAGGAGCGCTTATCGCCAATGCTTACGTTCATCGATGTCGCCAAAGGGTGGTGTCGCGTAGCCCTTAATTGTGAGATGAGAAATCCAACGAAATCAACAGCTGTGCTTTGCCCTTAAATATGAGATTTTGCCTTTAATTCCGATATTTTTGCTCTTAAACCTGAGACAGGGTTCACAGACATTTGCGGCAAATATCGATGGATGATGATGGCGAAGACTACGTTGCCGTTGGTGCTGAAGAAGCGCGCAGGGCCGCGGTGCTGCGTCCCCTTGTTCAGGCCTTTCTCAAAGGGACTGGCAGTCTGGAAAGTGGCATCAATGACGCCGTTTGGGAGCTTGGTGTCAGCAGGGCGACGGTCTGGCGTTGGGTAAAGCGGTTGGCGGAAGAGGGTGGGCGCACCAGCGCTCTGACGCCGCGGAAACGGGGCCGCCCGACCGGGACGATCTTGATATCCAGCAAAGTCGAAGCGGTGATCGAAGAGCACCTTCGCCGTTATTTTTTGCGCCGGGAGCGTTCGAGCCTGTCGCGCGTCGTGACAGAAATCCGCAGCGCGTGCTGGCAACAGGGCCTGCAGCCACCGACGCGGCGGACGGTTCAGCGTCGTCTGGATGCAATGAATGCCCGCAAAGTTGCGAAGGCACGAGAGGGCGCAAAGGCGGCCCGCCAGAAGTTTGCGCCGGTCACGGGTGAAAACAAGGCAAATCATCCTCTGGAAATCGTGCAAATCGACCATACGCCCGCAGACATTATTCTTGTCGACAGTTTTGAGCGCCAAGCAATTGGCCGGCCTTGGGTCACGCTGTCGATCGACATCGCAACGCGGATGGTAACCGGATACTACACTTCTCTTGAGGCTCCTTCGCGTCTGTCTGTGGCGCTTTGCCTGACACAGGCGGTTGCCCCCAAGGCGCAACTTCTGACGGAATTGGCGTGCAATATTCCTTGGCCCGCACAAGGCAAACCGCAGAGTGTCCATGTCGACAATGGCCGCGATTTCCGGTCGCGGGCCTTTCGGTCGGCCTGTGCGGAATGGGGGATCGATCTGGTCTATCGACCGCCGGGAAGTCCTCACTTCGGAGGTCACATCGAACGTTTGATCGGGACGATGATGGGGGCGGTTCACCTCCTGCCGGGCACAACGCAATCCTCGGTCACGACCAAGGGCGACTATGATGCCGAAGGCATGGCCACGATGACGTTGAGCGAATTCGATCGTTGGTTTGCTTTGGAAATCTGCCGTTACAACAACAGCATTCATTCAAGTCTTGGCTGCACGCCCGTTGCCAAATGGGAGGCGCTCTCAGAACAAATGACGGGCGATATCCCATTTGATATCGAAGCCTTTCAGGTGAGTTTCCTGCCGAGCGAACTGCGCAAGATCAGGCGTGACGGCATCCATCTGTTCCAGATACGGTACTGGTCCGATGCCCTTGCAGGCCACATCGGGCGCGGGGATGGAAAGGTGGTCGTTCGCTACGATCCTCGTGATATCTCAATGATCTGGGTCGAACTGGACGATGGCCGATTTGTTGAGGCGCGGTACAGAAATCTGGAAATTCCGCCCGTGCCACTCTGGGAATATCGCGAAGCCATGAGGAGGGCTCGGGCCCTTGGCAAGTCCGGGTCCAATGAGCTGGTTCTGGCTGAGCTGATCCGCCAGCAACGCCAGATCGAGACTGAAAGCCGGGGCCTGACGAAGGCCGAACGCCGATCCCGTGAAAGAAAAGGGACATTGGAGAGCGCCAACTCGGCCGTCTCGTCAACCGAAGGGCTGCGCGCGATCGATACGGGTGATACATCGCGCCCATTGTTCAAGGTGGAGAGATGGTGAATTGAGGGCAGGGACAACTGAAGAAGACGGCCGGATCGCCCTCATTCAATCGGATATCTGGATCGGCTTTCCACGGGCGGAACAGGTGTTGGACCGCTTGCAGGGCATGATCGAAGCGCCACGACAAACCCGTATGCCTGGGCTTCTTGTGCATGGCGCCTCCGGGATTGGAAAGACGATGATTGCCCGAAACCTGTCGCGCAAGTACGCACCAGAATACGATCCGGCATCAGGCATCACCCGCACACCGCTTCTGCTGTTGCAAGCGCCGCCCGCACCTGATGAACGGCGGTTTTACCTGCATATCCTGGCCGCCGTTGGCGCCCCGGCGACGGCACTGAGCGCCCGCGCTCAAAATGTGGCTTCCCTCGAAGTCCGTGTCATCGCGCTACTGCGTGACCTTGGCCTGCGGATGATCATGATCGACGAGGTTCACAACCTTTTGGCCGGGACCCACCGCGAACAGCGACGCTTTCTCAATGTTCTGCGGTATCTCAGCAATGAACTCGAAGTGTCGCTGGTCTGCCTCGGGGTCAGCGAGGCTGTCGATGCCATCCGTGGTGATATCCAACTTGCCAGGCGGCTGGACGAACATCACCTGCCAAACTGGCGCGATGATGCCGAGTTCTCGGATATGATCCAGACACTCATCGCGGCAATGCCCCTCAACAAAAAATCCAATCTGAAGGTCAAGTCGCTCAAGCAGATACTTGCACTGACCGGTGGGGTGACCTCGCGCATTTTCGCCCTAGTCAAGGATCTTTCCATCGAGGCCATTGTCACCGGTGAGGAATGCATCACCGATGACGCAATCGCAAAATGGACGCCGGTTTGGTCGCGCCATGCGAACGCCCATCGGCGGCTCGAGAAGACCGGCGTGTGACGCTGCGACCGCTGCCAAAGACTGTCGCACCGCTTCCAGACGAGTTGTTGTCAGGTTGGTTGTCTCGGTTGGCTGCGGCCAACTACTGTAATGACGCGGAACTGCTGGCTCATATCGAAATCGATACCACGCATGGCACCGCCTTGGACTTCAGCATCGACGCGGCTGCGGCAGAGAAGATTGCCAATGCCGCACGGGTCGCCCCAGATGTCGTGCGATCTTTGACCTTTCCGGCAATGACGCCACGAGAAGCATCGCTGACGGCCCAGATGCCATTCCAGCATTGTCTGCAATGCTCCCGAGAGGGCCTTTCGCTCAGGCATTGGAGGCGGGCCTGGGCATTCGACTGTCGGGTTTGCGGGACGAGACTTGTGCAGACCCTCGGCAAAGCCGGTGACGAACCAATATCCGACAAACTGATATACCGAGCGCGCCGCGGGGCAGGGATGCTTGAATGCGCCGCGCGATCGCAAGGCCCCAGGCAACTTCGGCGCGCAATGCGCGCAGTCACCTTTGCCATGTCACTTAAGGGCTGCCACGGGGAGCCCTTGTTCGCTCTTCAGAGCCACAGACCGGAAGTGAGGCTGTTGTGCCTTGCCGCAATCGCCGCCGCGCGATCTCATCCTTGGCTAAGGCAGCCATCGTCAGCTCCGCCATAGACGACTTTGCCAAGGTTGCTCTCTTGCGCGCCTTCGAGAAGGAGCATCGATTGCTAGCCGCGGTCGATCACATCGCGCAAAGGCACGCGAGAAGCAAAGGCCCCATGACAGCCGAATCTCGCAATTAAAGGCAAAACTCAATGCCGAAAGCGTCTCGTCTCAGATTTAAGGGAAACGCGACATCGGCCTTGCGAATATGAGGCATCCGGGTGAGCGAAGCGGCAGGCTGCTGGTGCGCGGCGATCCACGATATCGCCTGGAACAGCCAGCCATCACGGTGCCAAGGATCGTCACCCTCCGCCAACGTCAGTTGTTTGATCGCTGCAGTCGCCTGCTCGGCATTGGCAGCAGGTCCCGGCACCCCCGCACCGCTCAGGATCTTGGCGACGTGGCGATATTGGCCGAGAACTATACGTGCAACCTGTTCGGCGAGTGCGTCCTCATCATCGATGGACCACGCCCAGCCGTGGCAGAGTTCGCCATGATCTATTGGAACGAGTTTGAGAGTCATGGGCACGCCGAGCCATTGCCCGAACTTGTAGGGGAGCAACCCAGCCACGATTGACATTCATGGTCGAATGGCAATTGTCATCGCACCTTTCTCTAGGCAGTGGTGGGTAGCGGATCGGTACCCTCGCTGAGGATGGTCAGATAGGCGCGATAGCTGAAAACACGCCCCCGCTTCCTCCCAGTAATCTCCTCAAGAATTCCGAAGCGTTGGAGGTCGGCGAGGGCCGCGTTCACCGTCGGAGCCGACAGACCGGTGTACTCGACCAGTTGGTTCGCGGTCAGGAAGGGGTGCTGCTGGAACAGTTCATGGATACGCAGTGACGAACCGGCGCGATCGCTTTGCGCTGAAATGCGCTCGCGATCCTCCTTAAACAGGTCAACAATCCGCGTGGCGGCATCAAATGCCTGGTTTGCCGTATCCGCCACGCCAGCGAGGAAGAAGTCAAGCCAAGCCTCCCACTGACCATGCTCACGAACCTCCTGGAGCAGGCGATAGTAATCAGCGCGATGCGTCTTAAGAAACAAGCTCAGATAGAGGAGAGGCTTTTGCAGCACCCCATTGACGCAGAGGTACAATGTTACCAGCAACCTGCCGATGCGGCCATTGCCGTCGAGAAAAGGGTGGATGGTTTCAAACTGGACGTGCAGCAGTCCTGCCTTGATGAGAGCAGGAAGGCGGGACTGGTCGTCGTGCATGAAGCGTTCAAACGCGCCGAGGCAATTGTCCAGTTCCGTGACGGGGGGTGGAACGTACAGCGCATTACCGGGACGTGTCCCTCCGATCCAGTTCTGGGAGCGCCTAAACTCCCCGGGGTCCTTGGTGCCGCCACGTCCGCTTTGCAGCAAACGCGCATGCATCTCGCGGATTAGCCTCAGGGACAGTGGCAAGTCTTCGAGGCGCTCCAACCCGTACATCATGGCATCGACGTAGTTCGAGACCTCGCGGATGTCATCGATTGGCTGGCCCGCCTGTGCTTCGGTCTCGAAACGCAGCAGGTCTGTCAGCGTCGATTGCGTTCCTTCGATCTGTGAGGAAAGTACGGCCTCCTTGCGGACATACATATAGAGGAACAGTTCCTGGCGCGGCAGAAGCATCGTGATGCCATCCAGCCGCCCTAAGGCGCGCTCCGCGAGGCTGAGTCGGTCGAGAAGCCCCAGTACGTCGATTGTTGGGACTGGAGGCAGGGGAGGTGGTACGAAGGCGCGGACCGTCTCTCCTGCAACGGGGGTTTCGACAAAGCGGCCAAGGCGTTGGTTGGGGTCTGAATCGGTCATAGCTCACTATGATGCCCCTCTTTTATTTAAGCAATACGGGCTTCGCTTAAATAGTGGGTAGGCTAAGATAAGCGGGTTTAATTAACGTGGTGAGAGTAGGTCAGTGGCAATATGAGCGGGTTCATGGCAGCTTCCTACTGCTCTCGGTTGCAGGAATCCTTCCCGATGCCTGTGCGGAATAGCCTCTTCCAGAGAACACCATCGATCACGAGTCGCCAATCGAGACCTTTCGGCTCATTGGCCCGCATTACGGGCGTCCTACGCGATATGGCAGCTACGCGCACGACAACTCGGATGGCTGAAGAAGGCCAAAGGTCGTATCTGTTACATTCCGAGTCGGGGTTAGTTTCATCAAATCGGCGAACGGAATTCGTGGGTGCTTGTTGTCCATAAATCATCCTGCCCTTTGGTCAGGACCGCGCCCTACTCGGTCGGCTGCATGCAGCCGCCCTCCCCGAGCTGAAACGCTGCCTCTCCCTGCGACGTACCGCTGGCCGTGCCGTCTCCTCCGGAGCCAGCCCGACCAGCCGTCGCATGGTCGTGGCAACGCTTCATCTCGGCCATTCGGTAACGGTCGCTGGGGCGGGGCGGGTCGCTTCAATAGTCTCGTTTTTCCCGTGTCAGCCGGTGTTAGTCCTCGCTTTGCCGGACATGCTGTTCTGCCATCATTGACCGCAAAGGAGTTTCGACAACCGCCGGATCGCTCTGGCCAAAGCTGGCAGAGGGTCGGTGTTGGACGCGATGTAAAAAATCGCAAACTATTGGGATGCCGAAGAGGGTTGGTCCGAAATCGGGATGACCCGCGCCCGGTGCAGATGCCACGGCGGTCTGCTTGAAATCGCTCAGCCAGATGGCACCTCACTCGACCAACTTACCACGGGCAAGCGGTCGCGCCACGTTAGGCAAGGCTCGGCAAAGCGCGAACCCGTCCGGCTGCGGCTCGGGGTGAGAGGGCAGAAAGGACACCGCCCCCGGCAGTTTCATCGGCTGTTCACCTGGGTGTCCTTCGCGGCCACCGCACTTCTCCCGATGTGTTGCTCTGCATGACATGCTGGTCGCAGCTGTCGTCCCGTCCACAAAGGTTGTCGCCGATCTTTTTCCCCTGACCCTACGGGTCATTCCTCGCGCGCCAAAAAGACCGGCGCCTGCCCCTCTCCGCTACGCTTCGCCTTCGGTGTGGCCGGGCCTTGGCCAGCTGCAAGGTGACCATCATTGCAATGCAAACAAGGAGAAGAGCAATGACCACGAACTGCATTAAATTCACCAGCACCGACATCGAAACCGCCAAGGGCGTCGGCTCCATCTCGACCCTGACCTTCGACCTCGACATCACGGTCGAACCCGTCGCGAGCACGAACCCGATGGCCCCCACGCACCGCGTCCTCGGCCGCTCCCCGCGCGGCAAGCTGGTCGAGTGCGGCGGCATCTGGAAGAAGCAGAACAAGGAGACCGGCGCCGACTACTACACGCTGACCATCCGCGACCACGGCTTCAACGCCAACCTCGGCAAGGCCGCAAACCAGGACGATCTGTCCCTGCAGGCTGTCATCCCTTGGGGCCCCAAAGACGCCGCCTAAGCCAACGGCCAGACCGCTCCGGCGGTCTGGTTTTTTCTTGTTCCTGGGAACGACAGCGGTTTGAGTGAACGAACGAAATATGAAGCCCCGAAGCAGCCTATTGCGGGCAACATTGCGAGCTTCATAAGTCCTACACCACCCTTGCTCAGGGCAGCATGACCCCGCGGTTCTGAACGGTCACATACATCAGCGTCCAAGAATTAAGGGAACAGTGACACCCGCATAGCTGTCCTGCACGGTTACACTGTGCTCGGCATCCCGCTCGCGGAGGCCGTGAGATCAGTCTTTGTCTTGGACGAACGGCACGTGCTCAATTGGCGCGACGGATGCTGAGTTATCGGACCTGATGAATACACTCCGCGCGAAAACTCTAAAGATCGGGATGAGACACAGCATCTACATCCCAAAACCGCCGCATTGCTTCCGGAGGAACTCTTGTCAGGTTGGTTGTCGCGGCTGTCTGCGGCTAATTTCTGTCATGCGACGCTTCCTGCTCATGTCTAAATCTGATAGCGCGCCGATCGCCGGACGTGATGCAGATCGTTCAATCATCGCGGCGAGCGCGATGTCAGGCGAAGAGCGCAAGAAGCGGTGCTACGGCCTTCTGCCAGCTGTCACGCGCTTCAAGCCGGCCGATCCAGCCCGCGATTCTGGGGAATTCGTCCAGCGAAATCCCCGCTTGGTCGCGATACATGAATGTGGTCGCCAGATAGAAGTCGGCAAGGCTGAGTGCGCCTGCAATCCAATCCTTATCGTCGAGTCCGGTTTCCAGAACGGCAAGGAACTGATCGGTGGCTTTCCGTTCCGCTTCGACCACAGTAGGATCAGGATCGCCCATGCCGAATTTCTCTTTGAGGAACAGCTCAAAGGACAACTTCTGCATCGCCGGGCCTAGGTGGATGGCTTGCCACCAGGCCCACTGATCGACGAGGGCCCGCGTCTTGAGGCCATCAGGATAGAGCCCTGCCTCGGGCCGGATCCCGGCCAGATAGGCACAGATCGCCCGGGACTCCCAGAGCACGAAATTCCCGTCCTCCAAAACAGGCACCTTTGCATTTGAATTGCGGGCAAGAAATTCCGCCGCGCGGTTGTCCCCGGCACGGATGTCGACCTCGACGATTTCGAGTTCCACGCCCAGTTCGTGCGCCACCGCCCGTACACGCAGCGCATTCGGTGAGAAGTTCGCGTTGTAAAGCCTCATGACATTTTCCAGCATTATTGTTCCTGCGGCGCCTGAAGAAGCGCCGCGCGGTTAGCGGCCAGGAAATCGGCCACCGACTGTCCGGGCTTGCCGGTGAGCGATTCGAGATCGCCGCTGGCCACATCGAGATAGCCCTGCGCGATTGCTTCGTCGAAGGAGGCAAAGACCCTCGCCATGAACTCCGGCAGTCCATTTGCGATCATCGCCTGCACCAGATCCTCGGCGGGCAGGGCGACATAGGGGATTTCCTTACCCGCAATTTCGGACAAGATCGCCGCGACCTCGGCCTGGCTGACCGTCTCCGGCCCGGTGATATCGAGGGTCTCCCTTCCCGTAGCTTTCATTAGCGCCGCGGCTGCGGCACGGGCGCAATCCGCGCGTGTCACATATCCGGTCTTGCCATCTGCTGCGGCGGAGAAATGCGTGCCCATGGCGACGCTCTGCTGGCCGCCCATCAACAGAAAGTCGGTGTACATATTGTTGCGCAGGATCGTATGATCCGCCCCACTTTCCGTGATCAGCTTCTCGGTCCCTTCGTGGTCTTGAGCGAATCCGATTGGACTTTCCGCGACTGGGCCTGCGAAGGAGGTATAGACGATGTGGTCGATACCTACCGTCTTGGCCGCAGCAATCGCATTGGAATGAGCTGCGAGCCGCTTGCCCGGCTCCAGATCGTCGGTGGAGATGATGAGGAGACGCTTGCCGCCCGCGAAGGCTGCTTCAAGAGAAGCCGGGTCGTTGAAATCGCCCTCGCGCGCCTCGACTCTTTTTCCCGCCAGATCGGCAAGCTTGTCGGGAGTGCGCGAGATCGCGATGACCGGCCCGGCACCTGCCTGAACCAGCAGGTCGACCACCTGCCGGCCAAGTTGTCCGGACGCGCCGGTCACGATGAAGGGGCCGTTCTGGATGTTGGACATGGTATCTCTCTTATCTTGATGTTTCTGCAAGCGCGCTTGCGATCAATCGTGGATTTGGGTGGGGGCGGGATTCGCCAGCTTGCCGCGCGCGAAACCCCAGCTTGTGGTCAGGATTTTGATCATCACATCGACCTCTGCCTCATCGCGTGGAGCAAAGGCCATGATCGCATTGGCCGGGATGTATCCGGCCGAGGCCATCGGGTGCTGTTCGCCCCATCCCTTCGCGATGAGTTCCTCAACCGCCGCCAGCGGCAGCATCATGTGCGACGAACCGTCATAGGCGGGATGCACATGCGCAAATTCGCGTCCGATCATGAAGGCTTCGCGCGGGCCGCAGGCATGCGGCCGCGGCAGGACTAATGCCTCGGCGCCGGGGACCGAAATACCCGATCGGCAACGCTCGACGAAGGGCAGGGCGAAGGCCTTCTGCTTGAACAATGCGTGAATCTCGGCCGAGGAGTTCTGCGACACTTGCTCATGCGGGGCGCACTCGGTGGTTTCGGGGCGCGGACCCTGCCGCAAGGGAAGTTCGAAGCACATATCTGGTCCTATCCAAATCTGAACGCGCTTTCGACCGCGCCCAATACGTGATCCTCGAGGGTCTTTTCCCCCCGATCCGCAAGCGCGGCGCCGGCCACGACGTGCAATGGAATTAGATGTTCCTCGCGCGGATTGGCGTCGCGTGCGCCGGGTGCCCGATCCCAAGCAGCCAGCATGGCGCGGCGCGCCCCGGGGTCTTCATGGGTCACCGCACCCGTGAGCCATCGGTCGAAGTCGCCGCCGTTCACCGGGCCATCGGGTCCGCCCCTCATCGCCCGCATCATCTTGCCCATGTTGTGATAGGTGTTGCCGGACCCGATGATCAGAACACCTTCGTCTCGCAAGGGCGCCAACGCGCGACCAGCAGCAAGATGCGCCTCAGCGTCGAGATCGTCGCGCAGGCTCAGTTGGACGGTAGGTATGTCGGCCTCAGGCAAAGCCACCTTTAGCGGAACAAACACCCCATGATCGAAGCCACGCGTAGCGTCGGCCCGGGTTTCAAAACCCGCGCCATTCAATAGCTCGCTTGCACGGGCCGCCAGCGTAGGATCGCCTAGCGCGGGCCAGGTCAGCTGATAAGTATGGGGGGGAAACCCCTGATAGTCGAACAGCAGCGGCGGCGCGGAGTTGGTCTGCACGGTAAACACCCGTTCCTCCCAATGGCCTGAGATCACGAGAAGCGCCTTGGGCTTTGCCGGCAGGCTCGCAGGCAAAGCCTCAAGGAATCTGCGGTGCCTGTCCCAGGTGTCAGGCGGGTTCCAGTCCATGAAGAAGCAAGGGCCGCCTCCATGGGGAACAAACACTGTCGGCTGCCTTTCGGTCATTCTGTCGTCCTTTTGAACCCCAAGCCCGAGGGTGGATGGCCAGCGCCGTGGCAACTCCGCATCGGATTAATTCGTCTCTGTCGGAAACGTCGGCGCATATGCCGACTTTACCGCACGCACGCGATTGGCTGTCATCCACGAGGCGATCAGGAGCACCCAGGTCGCAAGAGCCGGTGGCCAGCCTGGATCGCCCGCGCCCACATGCGCCCCGAACGCCAACACCAGATGCCAGAACATCGCCGCGTAAGCCCAGTCCGCCAGCATCGCCGAAGGGCGCCAGAGAATCACCACCGCGCCGACAATCTTCAAAATCGCGAGCGGCCAGATGATGTATGTGGGATAGCTCAACACCTCGCGATACATGCCCGCGACCATATCGTGGGATGAGATGTAGAAAGTCGCCGCACCCAGATAGACCAGCGCCACAAGGCCGGTCGCGATCCAGTAGACATACTTTGCCACGTTGTCACTCATCACCGCACTCCCTGTTTGCAAGGGCTTGTTCAGCCGCAGTTTCCGCTCTAAGTACCTTTAGGTGTCTTGCATCGTTCGTGAAAGTAGGCACTTAAAAGTAACTAGATTACTTTAACCGCGAGGATAATCCACGATGAAGAGCGTCCAGCCCCCCTCATGCCCGATGGAGGCGCTTCTGCGTGTCATCACAGGCCCTTGGACGATCTATATACTCTGGGTTCTGTCCGAGCAGGGACCGCAGCGTTTCGGCGCGCTCAAGCGTTTGGTGCCCGGCATTTCCACCCGGGTCCTGACCGAGAGGCTGAGAATGCTGGAACATGCTGGCGTTGTATGGCGCGAGCAGGCCATGACCATCCCACCCGCTGTCACCTACGGGCTGACTGAGCGCGGCGCGGAACTGCGCGGCGTGCTGGACAAGCTTGGCTCGATCGCACGCCGCTGGGAGGCCGAGGGTGCCTTTGTCGGGACCGCAAGCGCGGCAGAATGACGGTACCCCTCCTGTTCGCGGGATAATCCCGCGCCCGAGAACAACTCAGGCAGAATCAGACCCGAAGCTCATGACGAATTGAAAACGGCGCTAGAAAAAGCCGCCAAGCGGCGCTTGGTGGGGTAGATCCGCACAGCTTTACGCTTTGCTGCTAAATCAACTTCTATCTACTATACTCACTAGACGGTACAGTAAAGCTTGTAACCGCCTAGTCCTGCCTGGGATAGAGAGAACGAGATGCCCGTGAGAAAAATGGCCGACGTCATGATTGGTGCGCGCGAGGTTTTCTTCCGATGCGGTTACGAAGGAGCCACGGTCGATGCAATTGCCGCTGAAGGAAAAGTGTCGAAGGCAACCATGTATTCGTATTACCCGACCAAGGAGCAACTGTTCCTGAGCGTGGTTGAATCCGAATGCGGTCGGCTTGCGGACGAAATCCTCCGGCCCTTGATCGCGTCTTTGGAGCCGCGCGCCCAGTTGGAAGAACTCGCCCTTCGCATGGTCGACCTCACCTTGGACGACACCTACATCCGTCTCCTGCGAACGTGCGTTGGCGCCTCCGAGGCACTGCCCGAAGTGGGTGAGGTTTATTTTCGCGCAGGCCCGAAACCTGCCCGCGAACTCGTCGGTCGGATTCTGGAGCGCCTTACGCGCGAAGGCGCGCTCGATGTCGATGACGTCCGGCGCGCGTCCGATCACTTCATACACCTTTGCGTTTCGGGGCTACTTATGCCGCGCCTTCTCGCAGTGAAACGAGCTGTCCACCGCGAGCAACATGCGCGCGAAGCGGTCGCTGCATTCCTGCGACTTTACGGTAGCGGCCACAGAGACAAATTTTCAGATTGAGCTCGCTTGCCAAATACGGGGCAGCGCATTAGCTCGCCCAATGACTTAACCGACCGGACGGTACAGGGTGACTGCACAAGTGGAAAAGCAACCGAAGAACGCCTCGCCGAAGATTCTCGGCGCTGCGCGGGCGATTGCGCTGCGAGAAGGCGCGGGAAAGATCACGATCGACGCCGTCGCTCGGGAATCCGGCCTCAGCAAGGGTGGGGTGTTGTACAACTTCCCCACCAAGAAAGCGCTTCTGGCCGGGCTGCTCGACGAAATGCTCGCGGAGCACCGCGAACGTCTGGCGTCGGTCCCGGAAGGGCACAGTTCCCGCACCCTGCGCGGTCATCTCGAGACAGTTCTGCAAGCCGTAAGCACCGATGATGACCTTTCGATGGCTATTCTCGCGGTTTCGGCGTCGGATCCGAATCTTCTGGACCCGCTGAGAAGAGAGCTGTCCCGTGATGTCGAGCGCATCCGTTCGGACGCGCAGGACGACACTGCGGCGATGGTTCTTTTTTTGGCGATCCAGGGTCTTCGTTTCCAGAGGCTTCTTCGCCTCGCGGATGGTGACGACGATCAGCAAGACGCCGCCATCGACAGATTGAAGGACATGATAAATGAGCTTGAATAGAACCAGATACTTCCGAGGAGGTGCCGCTGGATTGGTCGCCCTTCTTCTCGCCATTGTCCTTCTCGTGCAATTCAACCCGGACATCGCATCCAAGGTCTTCGCGCAGACTACGGATGAGGTTTCCGGTGCCGATGCGCAAGGGAGCGCCGAGCAAGACATGGCCCAACCGGTCACGGTCGAAGTATCGCGTGCCGAGCTTCGCGATAGCGATAGGGCGCGCAGCCTGGCAGGCCGCGTGGAGCCCGCCCGGACCGTGGATATTGCCTTTCAGGTTTCGGGTCAGCTTTCCGACCTCGCGGTAGATGCTGGGACTCGGGTCGAGAAAGGCGATTTAATTGCCGCGCTCGACCCAGTCGATTTCGAATTGGCCGTGGATCGGGCGCAGGCCTCTTTCGACCTCGCAAAATCCGAATACGATCGTGCGTTGAGTCTGACCGAGAGGGGGGTGGCGACCGACGCCCGACTTGAAACGAACCGCGCGCAGCTTGCTCAGGCAGAAGTCGCCCTGCGTGAAGCGGAGCGACGCTTGGCTCAAGCCACGATCACCGCGCCCTTCGACGCCATTGTCGCGCGCATCTTTCTGGAGGAGTTTTCGAACGTCACCCCTGCGGCTCCGATTGCCAGGTTGCAGGACATCAGTGAAATGCGGGTGCGGATTTCGCTGCCCGAGGAACTCGCCGCGATGGCACGGGCCCAGCCCGATGCATTCAGGGTAACCGCCTCTTTCCCCGCCGTGCCGGGATATGACGCAACTCTGTATCTGCGGAAATTCGTGACCGATGCAGACCCCACAGCCCAAACCTATGACGTCGAGTTTGCAATCGAGGGCGCCATCGACCCGAGATTGCTGCCCGGAATGACGGCGAATGTGCGCGTAGCCGCCGCCGCGGAGGGTGCGCAATCGCGGTTGGTAGTCGTCCCGGTCTCGGCGATCGACACGACGAGCCGGAGCGAGCCGTCCATCTGGCTGTATGACGAGGGGACCGGCCGGGTGTCCCGTAAGACGATCCGCCTGGGGCTGCCGAACGACGACGAAATCGTCGTGCTTGAGGGGCTCTCCGGAGACGAACTGGTTGTGTCCGGCGGGTGGTGGCGCCTGAAGGAAAACGAAACAGTCGCGGTTCGCGGCCTCTGAACGATCCTGGACCGGAAAACCGAAACCATGACAATGAGTATTTCCCGCGCAAGCATCCGACGTCCGGTCGCCGTTTGGCTGGCAATTATCTTTTGCCTTCTCGGCGGTTTGTGGGGGCTGAACACGGTCGGACGCCTCGAAGACCCGAGTTTCACGCTCAAGACGGCGCTCGTTTTCGTGCCCTATCCGGGCGCGACGGCGATGGAGGTGGAAGAGGAAGTCACCGATGTCGTGGAAAGCGCACTCCAACAGATGAAGCAGCTCGACCGGGTGGAATCGAAATCCATGCCGGGCATGGCCCAGATCACGGTCGAGATCGAGATGACCTATGGGCCCGACGAGATTCCGCAGGTCTGGGACGAGATGCGCCGCCGTATCCGCGACATCGAAGGAGAGCTTCCCTCCGGTGCGCAGTCTCCGATCATCAATGACGATTTCGGCGACGTCTACGGCATGTTCTACGCTGTGAGGGCCGATGGGTTGAGCGCCTCGGAACAGCGAGACCTCGCGACTAAACTGCGGCGCGACCTTGTCACCGTCGACGGGGTGGCCAAGATCGAGGTTCAGGGGCTGGCTGAAGAGGAGATCATCATTTCGATCCCTTCGGCGCGCCTGACCGAACTGGGCCTGCCACCGGACCAGATCCTCGGTATCATCGCCGACGAAAACCAGGTTTTCTCCAACGGCGAGATCAGCGAAGGGCTGTCTCGGCTGGGCGTGTCCGTTCCGCCGGGTTATGTCAGCGTCGAGGGCATAGAGGCGCTGCGGCTCGGCGCCCCCGGAGAGGTCGGGCAGATTGCGCTCTACGACATCGCTCGCGTGGTCCGAGAGGAGACAGAGCGGCCGAGCCAGATCGTGCGTCACAATGGCACGCGGGCCTTCACCCTCGGGGTCTCGGCGCTCGTGGACCGCAACGTTGTCGAGGTCGGCAGATCGGTCGAGGCACGGCTGGACCAGCTGAAGACCGAATTGCCGGACGGCGTCGAGATCGTACCGATCTATGAACAGCATAAGGTCGTCGACGAAGCGGTCTCGAGCTTCCTCGTCGGCCTCGGTCAATCCGTGGCCATCGTCATCGGGGCGCTGATGCTGACCATGGGTTGGCGCGCGGGTTTGGTCGTGGGTGCCACGCTGGGCCTCACGGTTTTTTCCACACTGTTTTTCATGTCTGTCTTCGGCATCGAGATGGAACGGATCAGTCTCGGGGCTTTGATCATCGCCATGGGCATGCTGGTCGACAATGCCATCGTGATCGCCGAAGGCATGCTGATTGGCATGGCGCGGGGCAAGTCCGCCGAAGACGCCGCCGCCGATACAGAGACCGCGACAGGGTTTCCCCTGCTTGGGGCCACCGTGATCGGGATCATGGCGTTTTCGGGCATTGGGCTATCGCCAGACGCCACCGGAGAATTCCTGTTCTCGCTTTTCGCGGTTATCGCGATTTCGTTGCTGATGAGCTGGATCCTCGCCGTAACCGTTACACCCTATCTTGGGAAGCTCCTTCTGAAGGCGCCAAGAGACACCTCCAAGGACCCCTATCGCGGCTTAGTCTATTCGGCTTATCGCGGTTTCCTCTGGATGGCGCTGCGCGCCCGCGTGCTCGTAGTCCTGACGGTCGTCGGAATCACGGTCTGGTCGGTCATGGCCTTCGGCCAAGTCAAGCAGGCTTTCTTTCCGGCGTCGAACACCCCGATATTCTACGTCGAATTCCAGATGCCACAGGGCACGGACATTCGAGCCACGAATGAAGAAATGGCCCGGCTCGAGGCGATCATCTTAGGCGAGGAGATAGTGACGGACGTTACAACGCTTGTCGGGCGAGGGGCCAGCCGCTTCATGCTGACCTACAACCCTGAGCAGGCCGATGCGAGCTACGGTCAGCTGATCGTGCGTGCGACCGATGCCACACTCATCCCCGATGTTGCGGCGCGTCTCAATCGCGAACTGCCGGCGCAATTCCCCAATGCTCTTATCCGCGTCGAGGAGATCGTCTTCGGTCCGCCTGCCGGGGCCGATGTCGCCGTTCGCTTTTCGGGACCCGATCCGGTAGTCCTCCGGCAGCTATCGGATAACGCGCTTGCGATCTTCGACGAGACCGGCACGATCACAAACCCGCGCACAGACTGGCGACAGCGCGAAATTCTCGTCGAACCCATCGTCGACGAGGCTCGCATGCGGTTGGCCGGTGCGACTCGCGGATCGATTTCCGACACCGTGCAATACGGGACCTCGGGCCTGCGGGTCGGCACCCTGCGCGAAGGCGATGCCGAAATCCCTATGTATCTGCGGCTTCCCGAGGTCGAGCGCGACGGGCTGGATCGTTTGCGCGATCTCTCCGTCTGGTCGCCGGGTGCAAATGGCTATGTGCCGATGGCCAACCTCGTCTCCGGCTTTGAGCCCCGCCTCGTCGAGGCCCTTATCCACCGCCGCGACCGTGAGCGTACGATAACGGTCCTCGGCGGTGCAGGCGGCGACCTGACAGCAGATGAGGCCTTTCGCAGTGTCCGCTCTGATATCGAAGCCATTCGGCTTCCCGAAGGCTACACGATGGAATGGGGTGGCGAGTTCGAAAGCGCGGGAGAAGCGCAGGCAAGTCTCGGCAAACAGCTTCCCTTGGGCTTTCTGGTAATGCTGACAATTTCGATCCTGATGTTCAACAAAGTGCGCCAGCCACTGATCCTGTGGCTCGTGGTTCCGATGTCGGTCACGGGGATGGTTCTTGGTCTGCTGTTCACTGGGCTACCGTTCACGTTCACGGCGCTTCTCGGCTTCTTGTCCCTTTCCGGGATGCTGATGAAGAATGCCATTGTGCTGGTGGAAGAAATCGATCAGCAACGCGCCGAAGGTGTCGAGGACTATCAGGCGGTAATCGATGGCTCGGTCAGCCGTTTGAGGCCCGTCGTGCTGGCTGCGGGCACAACGATTTTCGGTATGACTCCGCTCATATCAGACGCCTTCTTCGCATCGATGGCTGTCACAATCATGGGTGGCCTCGCGTTCGCCTCGATCCTGACACTGGTCGCGGTGCCGGTATTGTATGCGCTGTTCTTCTTGATCAAGCCGCCTAAACAAGAAAACGCTCCTTCAGGTTCCCCAGCGACAGCCTGAACGCAGATGCAGTTATAAGCGTTTCTCTGAGCGCCCTCGACCCGTCTTAAGGACGGTGTAGGCATGTTCCGTCGCCTCAAGCGCGCCTTCGAGAAAACCGCCGAATGTCGGAGCCACTTCGGTGCCGCCAAAGACGAGCGCTTCGTCCCACAGGCCTGAAAGAACGCACGGCAGGCCATAGTTCGGGTGGGCAAAAAAGACAGCGAAACTGCGGCTGGCAGCACGCCAGGCGCACTCCCGCTCCATGGTCTAGGCCTTCAAGGCATGGACCGAGGCCCAACTGCTACGCATTCCCGGCAAGGACGGTCTCGCGAAGGCCTTCCGCTATGGTCTCAGCTGCTGGCCGTCATTCGAGCTCTTCCTTGGAGATGGCCGCGTCGGCATCGACGACACCACCGCCGAGCGCGTCATGCGCCCGATCAGCATCGGGCGAAAAAACTGACTTTTTGCAGGCTCCGACAGCGGTGGCGAAACGCTGTCCCGGGCGATCTCCCTTGTCGAGACAGCCAAGATGAACGGCCACGATCGGCAAGCCTGGCTGGCCGAAATCCTCGACCGCATCCACAATCACATGACCAACCCGCTCAACGAACTGCTTTCATGGAACTGGACGCCGATAAACTGATCCGCGGTAACAACCGGGCGGTTACGTTTTTGGGGAAGTGATTACCTTTGAATCTTGAGGTCCGACTTCGCCTTTGCTAGGAATCGAACAACCATTAGAAAATTAGCAAAGTCGAAAGTGCAGATGTCTGGACCCCTTGATCAACTGAAGATTATAGAACTTGGTCACGTAATTGCCGGACCACTTGCGGCAGCTTTACTCTCGGATTTTGGTGCAGATGTCATCAAGATCGAAGCCCCCAACCGGACGGATATGATGCGCGACCTTGGACCCAAGGCAGAGGATGGGGTGGGCGTCTGGTGGAAGACTTTGGGCCGTAACAAGAAAACACTAGGCCTGGACTGGAAGTCCGACGAGGGCCGGGACATCCTGCGAAAGTTGGTCGAAGATGCCGACGTGCTGATCGAAAATTTCCGACCGGGTGTGCTGGAACGTGCCGGTGTTGGGCCAGACGTCTTGCACGATTGGAACCCGGACTTGGTTGTCTTGCGGGTTTCAGGTTACGGACAGGACGGTCCGATGCGCGACGTGCCAGCGTTTGGGCGTGCTGCGGAGGCCATGAGTGGATTAGCGCATCTGACCGGTTTTCCCGACGGGCCGCCGATGCACCCCGGCTTTCCGGCGGCCGACAGCACGACAGGGCTGATGGGCGCTTTGGGAATCATGATCGCGCTATTTGCTCGCGAAAAGGGCATTGCACGCGGTCAGGTCGTCGATCTTGCGGTGTTCGAGGCGTTGCTTCGGTTGATGGACTATCCTGTTCCCGCATTGACGGGCGCGAACCTCTCGCCGCGGCGCAATGGGCTGCGCCAGCCGATGGACTTTGCTCCGGGGGGGATGTTCCGAACGTCCGATGGGGTGTGGCTGACCGTTTCCGCAGGGAGCGCGGAAACCGCGCACCGACTGTTGCGGGCAGTCGGCGGGGACGCCCTTGCCGATGATCCGCGGTTTGCGACACTCGGCGAGATGTCGCAGCACATGACGGTGGTCTTTGACGCGATCAATGATTTCGTCACGCAGCACACGGCTAAGGAAGTGGAGGCGGTATTCGCCCGCCATGATGCCGTTGCCTCGCGTGTGTTGAGTGTCGAGGAAATCGCGACGAACGAGCAGATACGCCATCGCGGGGATATCGTGTCGGTCGCTGGCGAACAGACTCAGGTCATTGGTCCGGTCCCTCATCTCAGCGCGACGCCCGGTCAGCTTCGTTGGCTGGGACGACCGCCTGGCGCAGACAGCCAAAGCATTCTGCGTGATCTTGGTTTTGACGATGAGCGGATCGCTGCCCTATGTGAGGCTGGGCTCGTAAGATTGGAAAGAGGGCGCGCGCTATGACATTTCGATTGACCGCCGACCAACAAGAGATTCGCGACCAGGTTCTGCGGATTTGCGCAAGGTTCGACGACGACTATTGGCTGGATCGGGATCGCAACGGTGGTTTTCCCCATGAACTGCACAGGGCAATGGCCGATGGCGCCTGGCTGGGTATCGCCATGCCAGAAGCTGTCGGCGGCGCTGGTCTGGGGATCACCGAGGCGACCATAATGATGCAGGCAATCGCCGAGTCGGGGGCCGGCGCAAGCGGAGCCTCGGCCATCCACATGAACATTTTCGGGCTCAACCCGGTGGTGAAGTTTGGGACCGATGAGCAGCGCGCGCGTATGCTTGGCCCTCTAATAGCAGGCGATGAAAAGGCCTGTTTCGCCGTGACCGAACCGACGACGGGGCTGGATACCACAAAGCTGAAGACCATGGCGGTGCGGCGGGGGGACAGATATGTCGTGCACGGACAAAAAGTCTGGATTTCTACCGCGCAGGTGGCAGACAAGATGTTGCTTCTGGCCAGAACAACGCGGCTTGAGGATGTGAGCAGCCCGACCGAAGGGCTGAGCCTGTTCTATACAGATCTCGACCGAAATTTCGTTGACGTGCGAGAGATCGAAAAGATGGGTCGAAAGGCTGTCGATTCGAACGAAGTCTTCATCGACGGATTGCCGATTCCGGCTGAGGACCTGATCGGGGAGGAGGGCAAAGGCTTTAGGCAAATTTTGCACGGGTTGAATCCCGAACGCATCCTGGTGGCCGGTGAATGCATCGGTATTGCGCGCAACGCACTGGCGCGAGCGGCGCATTATGCAAACGAACGTGTGATTTTTGACCGCCCGATCGGCCAAAATCAGGGTGTTCAGCATCCACTCGCCAAAGCCTGGGCGCGAGTGGAATCTGCCAATCTCATGGTGATGCACGCTGCAGCCCTCTACGATGCGGGAGAACCCTGCGGCGTCGAGGCGAACGCCGCCAAGCTTTTGGCCGCCGACGCCGCGGTCGAGGCGACCGAAGCCGCGCAAATTACGTTTGGCGGATTCGGATATGCTAAGGAATATCACGTGGAGCGACTGGTACGTGAAGCTCTGCTGTTCCGCATCGTACCGGTGACACCGCAGATGCTTCTGTCGTTCATAGCAGAAAAAGCCCTTGGACTTCCAAAGTCTTACTGATCGGAGATAACGGGCGGGGCTGGTGGGAAAAGTTGTCTTGACCAATTTTCTAACGCCCGTTAGATTACTGGCAGCTGCCCCTAATGGGGAATGGGAGGAGGCGTCATGAATAAGACGCAGTTTGGGTCTTCGAGGGAGGACCTATCAAAACGTGCAACCGTTTACGCAAGCGGTTTATTCACCGGCAAAGTCGTTGTGGTGACCGGGGCCGGAGGCGGATTGGGGCTGGCAATTGCGACCTTGTTCGCAAGGCTCGGGGCCAATCTGGCGATCAATGGACGCAACGAAGAGAAACTGGCTTTGGCCAAGGAGTTTCTTGAAAGTTTCGGGGGCGAAGTTTTCGCTGTGCCTATGACCATCCGGGAGCCTGAGCAGGTCGAGGATTTTGTCGCCAAGACGAACCAGGAGTTCGGGGCGATTGACGTATTGGTGAACAATGCTGGGGGTCAGTTTCCGCAAGCAGCGTTGGAGTTTAGTCCAAAGGGCTGGAATGCGGTCATAGACACCAACCTGAACGGCACGTGGTGGATGATGCAATCCACGGCGCGCCACTGGGTTGCCAACAAGCAATCGGGCTCCATCGTCAACATCGTGGCCGATATCTGGCGCGGCATGCCCGGCATCGCGCATACCTGTGCGGCCCGGGCAGGGGTAGTTTACCTGTCCAAGTCGGTTGCGGTGGAGTGGGCCCCGCACGGTATCCGAGTGAACTGCGTGGCGCCGGGTTGCTGCGAAAGCAACGGTTTCGGGAACTACCCTCCGGAGGGTTCTGCGACCTTTCAGGACTCCAACCCGATGCGGCACGCCGGGGACGAATGGGATGTCGCTGAAGGGGTTGTCTATATGGCGGCGAATTCAGGGAAATTCGTAACCGGAGAAGTTCTGAACATCGACGGTGGGCAGCAATTGTGGGGGGATCCATGGCCAACGGGGCGGCCGGACTACTTCCGGATTACCTGATGTTGGCCGTGAACCTTAGGGGGACAATGATATCTAGATGACGACAAGGATTAACACAGCAATCGGAGCCGATGATGGGGCGATACTGGAGTGCAGCGGGGTCGAACGACGGTTCGGCGGCATCGTCGCTGTCACCGGTGTTGACCTCGTTATTCGACAAGGGGAAATCTTTGGACTTGTCGGTCCGAATGGCAGCGGCAAGACAACGCTAACAAACGCAATTACCGGATTTTACCCGCCAAACGAGGGCAGGGTCCGGCTGGCAGGAAACGACATTACGGGTACGGCGCCTCACAAGGTTGCCAAGCTCGGCGTTGCCAGAACGTTCCAAAATCTTGCCCTGTTCAACGGGATGAGCGTTCTGGACAACATCCTGCTCGGGCGGCACATCCACATGAGCCCAGGCGTTTTGCGTACGGCGCTATATTGGTGGGCAGCACAGCGTGAAGAAATCGAGAACCGTAAAATCGTCGAGGAGGTGATCGAGTTTCTACAGCTCGAGAGCATTCGGCATGAGTTGGTCGATGGTCTTCCGATCGGGTTGAAAAAGCGGGTCGAGCTGGCGCGGGCATTGGTGGCCGAGCCACAGATGCTGATTCTCGATGAACCGATGGCCGGCATGAACCAGGAAGAGAAAGGGTATATGTCCCGTTTCATTCTGGATGCCCGTGCCGAACGCGGCGTCAGCGTTCTGCTGATCGAACACCATATGGATGTCATCACCGGCATTTGTGATCGGATGCTGGCACTGAACTACGGTGAAATGATCGCCAGTGGCATCCCCAAGGAGGTTGTGAAGGACCCGCGGGTCATCGAGGCATATATCGGAGGGTCGCATGACTGATTTTACGAAGAACCGGTCTTCAGGCGGCGAAACGATTGGTGCACTTCTGGCGAAGAACGCGTCGCTCCACGGAAAGGATATCGCCCGTCGCGAAAAAGAGCGTGGGATATGGAAAGAAACCACCTGGGCGGAATACGCCCAAGAGGTGGTGGCCTGTGCGGCTGGGCTTGAAAAAATCGGCGTGAAGCCTGGCAAAGCAGTGCTTGTTCTGGGCGATAACCGTGCGCGGCTCTATGGCGGCATGCTGGCTGTTTCGTTGCTTGGTGCCTACGCCATGCCCGCTTATCCGGGCGCAACTCTTGAGGAACTAAGGCACTTTCTTGGCGAAGTCGAGATCGTCGCGGCCATTGCGGAAGATCAGGAACAGGTTGACAAGATCCTGGAACTGAAGGACGCGGGCGCCGAGGGCATCGACCACATCATTTATGATGAAGCGCGCGGTCTTGGCTTCTACGAGGTTGAAGGGCTGTTGTCCTGGGATCACCTGATCGAAGTTGGTCAGCACGATCTGAACGAAACCCCGGGCCTGCGTGAGGAACTGCTTAGTCGTGCGAAGCCGGAAGATCCGGCCATTTTTCTGCACTCCTCCGGAACGACGGGCGCGCCGAAGGGCATCGTACTGAGTCAGAAGAACGTTCTTGCTGCTGCTCGGAATGGACATGCGGCGGGTGCCTTCGACGAAAATGAGGAGATCCTCGCGTACTTGCCGATGGCCTGGGTGGGAGACTACGCCATAACCGTTGCCGCGGCACTCCTTTGGCGTTTCACCGTGAATGTGCCTGAGCGCCAGGAAACGGTCGTGCGCGACATGCGCGAGATCGCTCCGACCTTCTATCTGGCGGCTCCGAGAAGCTGGGACCAGATGCTGACGACAATCCAGGTGGGTATCGAAAATTCGTCCCCTTTAAAGAAATGGCTGTACCATTTTTTCATGGATCGGGCCATCGCCGCTGAGACACGCAAGCTGAACGGAAAAAGCGGTGGTATATTGGAGCCTTTGGGCCGACTTTTGGGCGAGGCAATCATTTTCGGACCGATCAAGGACCAGTTCGGAATGAGCCGCCTCAAGAACGCGTTCACCGGCGGCGAAGCGATCGGCGAAGACACCTTTGTTTTCTACCGATCCTTGGGAATCAAATTGCGCCAACTCTATGGCCAAACCGAAAACAGCGCGATCAATGCAATTCAGTCTCCGGGTGAAGTGCGCCTTCATACCGTCGGCAAACCCGCGCCCGGCGTCGAGGTGACCATCGCCGAGGACGGGGAGATCCTGGTACGCTCGGACAGCGTATTCGAAGGGTACTTCAACAAACCCGAAGCGACCGCCGAAGCCCTTGAGGGCGGGTGGCTGCATACAGGTGATGCCGGGTATTTGGAGGAAGATGGACACTTGGTTGTTCTGGGGCGCGTCTCCGAGGTCATGCATACGGCCGGAGGCGAGCGGTTTGTGCCAAACTACATCGAGAACCGGTTGAAATTCAGCCCTTATATTAAGGATGCTGCCGTAATCGGCGCCGGGCTGAAGGAACTGACGGCGATGGTCTGCGTGGATTTCGAGGCCGTGGGGCACTGGGCCGAAGTGAACGGCGTACCTTACGTGTCATATGCCGATCTTTCTCAGCGTGAAGAGGTCGCGACGTTGCTTCGCGAGGCCTTCCAACGGGTCAACAAGGCCGTCACCGAACCATTGCGCCTGCAACGCTTTGTCAGTCTGCCGAAAGAATTCGACCCGGACGATGGTGAAATCACACGGACACGAAAACTACGGCGCAAGGTCGTTCAGGAACGCTATGCTGACGTGATCGCGGCGCTCTACGACGGTTCAAAAGAGGTCCATGTAAGCGCGCAGGTGACTTACGAGACCGGGGAAGTAGGGAAGGTCGAAAGAAGCCTTCCCATCAGGGAGGTATAAATGGACTGGGTCTTTCTATCAGAGCTTGCGATCAACGGAGCCTTGACGGGTCTGCTGTACTCGCTATTCGCCATCGGCCTTGTGCTGATTTACAAGGCATCTTCGGTGCCCAATCTGGCGCAGGGCGGGTTGACCATGGTCGGGGCCTATGTGGTCTTGGCGCTGGCACGCGACGTGGGTTTACCCTTGTGGCTGGCCATCCCTCTGGCTGCGGTTGTCATGTTCGGCCTTGGGTTCGGCATTGAGCGTGTTGCTTTGCGCCGTCTCGCAGGTCGGCCGGTTGTCATGATCTTGATGCTGACACTCGGCCTCGACATTTTCCTGCGGGGTACAACGCTTGCGATTTGGGGCGGGACGTCACGTTCGATGGAATTGGGCGTCAGCTATGATCCACTGTTTTTGGACGACATCTTCATCAGCCGCATCCATCTGGTTGGTGCCGGTGTTGCGCTCGCCTTGTTTGTCGCATTCATGCTGTTTTTCCGAACCCGGACCGGGATCAAGTTGCGGGCGATCGCGGATGATTACATGGCTTCGTGGTCGGTCGGCATCTCGGTTGAACGCGGAGTTGGCCTGTCCTGGGCGCTGGCATCTGTTGTTGCTGTCGCCGCGGGCGTTATCTGGGGCGGAATTCAGGGTGTCGATCAGGCGCTGTCGCTGTTGCTGCTCAAGGGTCTGACCGTTGCCGTTCTCGGTGGTCTCGACAGTATCCTTGGCGCCGTGATCGCGGGCATCATCCTGGGCGTCGTCGAAAACGTTGGCGCTGATTTCCTCGATCCGCTTGTCGGAGGCGGAAGCCGTGAGCTTATCGTCGCCGCCGTGCTCATTCTTACGGTCATGATCCGTCCGCACGGGCTATTTGGTCGTCACGACATCGAAAGGGTGTAAGGGATGTTTTACAGACTTTCTGGCGTCCATCACGCCGACTACGTTTCGGACAGCCGTATCTTCAAGGTGCCTGCCGACAGAAATCTGACAGCATTCATCTTTCTGATCGGTCTTGCCGCGCCGTTCATCATTCCGTCGCTTTACCTGAACAGCTACTTGCTTCCCTGGCTGATCTGGACGGCCGCCGCTTTGGGGCTGAACCTGGTGACAGGTTGGGCGGGGCAGCTTCACCTGGGCTATGCCGCGGTCATGGCGGTCGGCGCCTATTCGGCGATCCATGCCGCGCGTTTCGGGGTGCCGTGGGAATTCGCGCTGATCATCGGCGGGTTGACGTCATCCGTGATCGGCAGCCTGTTTGCTTTTGCCGCTTTGCGGGTCAAGGGACTGTACCTCGCCCTTACCACTCTTGCGATGCAATTTGTGATGGACTGGGTTCTGACCCACTCTCCGGCGATCTCGGGGGGCTCACACGCGTCGCTCCAGTCACCGACATTGGCGCTGCTCGGGCAAGAGATTACCACTGATACTGGCTTCTACTATGTCGCCTTCGGCTGGTGTGTCTTGGTGACGATCTTCATGCTTAATCTCAAGCGTACTGGACTCGGTCGCGCTTTGGTCGCTGTCCGTGAAAAAGATTTTGCCGCCGCGATCCTGGGTGTGAACAGTTTCTACTACAAAATTCTCGCATTCGCGACTTCGTCGTTCATCGCGGGCGTCAGCGGTGCGTTGCTTGTTGCCACCTTTTTCTTTCTCGCCGCACCCGAGCAATTCTCGGTTGCCGTTTCGATCCAGGTTCTTGCGATGGTGATCGTTGGAGGTCTTGGCAGCATCATCGGATCCTATTTTGGGGTTGCCCTGATCCTTCTTGTTCCGGGTATCGTGAACGGTCTCGTCGTCACGCTGAGTGAATGGATTGGCATGCAGATCAACGTTGAAACGCTCGCTCACATCCCGAACGCAGTCTATGGCGCACTGATCGTCATTATCCTTCTGATCGAACCACTCGGTTTGGGAAAACTCTACGGCAACATCAGAGACTACCTGATGGTCTGGCCCTTCGATCAGTTCAAGAAATAAGGGAATTGACGATGCAAGAGAAAGTTGAAGCCCAGAACATTCTGTCCATGAACAGTGTCGAGGTGCTGTACGACAATGTAATGCTGGCGATCAAAGGTGTTTCGGTTCAGGTTCCTACAGGCGGGATGATCGCACTCTTGGGATCGAACGGAGCGGGGAAAAGCACCACGTTGAAAGCGATCAGCGGTCTTTTGAAGGCTGAGCGCGGACGCATCAGCCGAGGTGAGATAACGTTCCAGGGAGCGGACATTACCGAAGCGCTCGCGCAAAAACGCGTCGAGATGGGCATCTGTCATGTCATCGAAGGGCGACGAGTCTTCGAACACCTGACCCCCGACGAGAACCTGACCGCCGCCGCGCCGCGCGGAATGTCCCGATCAACGCTGAATGCGGAAAAGGACAAGATCTACGGATATTTTCCGCGGCTTGCCGAACGCAAGAATTCGCAAGCAGGCTATTTGTCGGGTGGTGAGCAACAGATGCTTGCCATTGGGCGGGCCCTCGTGACCCAGCCGAAGCTGTTGATGCTTGATGAACCAAGTCTCGGGCTTGCTCCGTTCCTGGTCGAGGAAATCTTCGGCATCTTGCAAAAGATCAATAAGGATGAGGGCCTGTCCGTCCTGCTGGTGGAACAGAACGCCTTGGCGGCTCTGGAAATCGTTTCGCAAGGGTACCTTATCGAAAACGGCCGCGTTGTTATGCACGGCACCGCCGAGGCGCTCAAATCTAACTCCGACATTCAGGAGTTCTATCTAGGCGGCGGAGAGACCGATTTTCACAACGTCAAGCACTACAGCCGACGCAAACGTTGGTTGAGTTGAGGTACTAATCAGAAGTTGTTCAGGGAGGAACAAATGAAGAAACTTACCAAAGCGTTGGCCGTATTATCAATGTTCGGCGGAGCAATGTTTGGCACCCAGACGCTGGCTGAGCCATTCAAGATCGGCATCTGCTACGATCTCAGCAAGGCCTATACCTTTGCCACGCCGCAGGTTTCGCAGGCCGCGATGGACCTTGCCAAGCTCATCAACATGAAGGGCGGCATCGGTGGGGAACCGGTCGAAGTCATCGTGCGTGACCACGGGAACGAACCGCAGCGCGGAATCGAGTGCTACTCCAAGCTCAGCCGCGAGGGTGTATTCGTCTTCGATACCCTGTCCACTCCGGTCTCTCTGGCTATCCTGCCGCGGGCCATGGAAGACGGGCGTATCCTGATGCAGTCGCTTGTCGGCCGAGGCGATGCCGTTGACGGCACCGTTTTCGAATGGGTCTATCCGGTCGGACCGACCTATTGGGGACAGGCGGCCAATGATGTTGCCTACATAAAGCAATTGCATGATGGCGACTTGTCGGACGTGAAGGTGGGGTTTGTGTATTTCGATTACCCTTTCGGACAGGAGCCGATCGAGATCCTGGAAACCTTGTCCGAAAAAGAGGGTTTCGAGCTTGAGCTGTACCCCGTGCCGCTTCCGGGCAGTGACCAGGCCGGTGTGTGGTCCAAGGTGCGCCGCGACAAGCCCGATCATGTAATCGTCTGGATGTTGGGCGGTGCGCATGTGGTTGCGTCGAAGGAGATGCAGCGCAATCGCATTCCGATGGACAAGTACATCTCGGTCAACTGGTTGAACGAAGTCGATATCGCCAACATCGGTGAAGAGGCCGCCAAGGGTATCAAGCGCGGTACCAATGTCGTGGGCGGTCAGGATATTGCCCTGTATCAGGAAATCATGTCCGAGCTTTATGACAAGGGCGAGGGGTCCGGCCCGATCGAGAAGACGCAGGACGTTTTCTACAACACCGGTCTGGCGATGTATTCAATCATGTTCGAAGCCGCGCGCAGGGCGGCAGAACAGGAAGGCCTTCCGATAACCGCGGAGTCCTACAAAGCCGGACTGGAATCTCTTGAGGGATACGACGCGAACGGGCTGATGGCCCCCATTACGGTGACGGCCGAAGATCATGGCGGCGGCGGTAAGACCCGGATCGAGATGTGGGACGGGGAGACTTGGGTGCCGCAAACCGACTGGATCTCTGAGTACACGGACGTCGTGTGGGACGTGGTGAAAGAAAGTTCCTCAAAATACGAGCAGTGAAAGACAGGTAGCAGGAAGGGTGACGCTACGCAGGGCGGCAGCGGCGCTTACGAAACGGTATCATCGCCCTAAACCCTAGAAACGGGAGAGAGAAAACATGAAAGTCAAACAGCACATTAAGGCAGTGGTCCTTGCTACTGCGCTGGCTGCAAGCGCGACTGTGGCCTCAGCGCAGGACAAGGAGCCGATCCGCTTCGGACTCTGCTTCGACCTCAGTAAATCCTACACGTTCATTTCGCCGCAGGTGGCCCAGGCCGCGCAGGATCTCGCGATGTACACCAACGAAAACGGTGGTATTGAAGGGCATCCGGTTGAAGTCATCATTCGCGATCACGGCAACGAACCGCAGCGTGGCGTGGAATGCTATGAGCAGCTCAAGCGCGAAGGCGTTTTCCTTTTCAATTTTCTGTCCACGCCGGTCACGAACGCGGTTTTGCCGCGTGCCATGAAGGACGGTAACGTACTGATGCAGTCTTTCGTTGGCCGCGGTGACGCGGTGGACGGCGAAGTGTTCGAATGGGTTTTCCCGGTCGGTCCGACGTACTGGCAGCAGGCGGCAAATGACGTTGCCTTCATCAAGGGTCAGATGGGCGGTGACTTGAGCAAGGCGAAGATCGGGTTCATCTATCTGGATTATCCCTTTGGCCAGGAACCGATCGAGATCCTGAAAACGCTTTCCGAAAAGGAAGGGTTCGAGTTGGAGCTGTATCCCGTACCGCTTCCCGGGTCGGATCAAGCCGGCGCATGGAGCAAAATCCGCCGCGACAAGCCCGACTATGTGATCAGCTGGCTACTGGCGGGCGGACATGTGGTCGCCTCGAAGGAAATGCGCCGCAACCGTTTCCCGATCGACCGCTATCTGTCGGTGAACTGGCTGAACGAAGTCGATATCGCCAATATCGGCGCGGAAGAGGCGAAAGGCATCCTGCGCGGGACGAACGTGGCCGGTGGCCAGGAAGTTCCGATCGTCAAGACGATGCTGGACACCTACTATGCCAATGGCAAGGGCAGCGGACCCGAGAGCCTCGTGCGCGACGTGTACTACAATACGGGCATGGCGATCTACTCGGCCGGTTTCGAAGCTGCGCGTATTGCGATTACCGAAAACGGTTGGCCGATCACACCGGAAACCATGAAGAATGCCTTTGAATCGATCGAGAACTTCGATGGAAACGGCATCATGGCCCCGGTTACAGTGACCGACAAAGACCACGGAGGTGGTGGCAAGACCCGGGTCGAACAGTGGAATGGCGAAACCTGGGTTCCGCTGACCGACTGGAGCGCCGACTATCTCGACGTTGTTTGGGATGTCATCAAGCACAGCTCGGCGACTTTCACCGTCGAATAAGACTGGGCTTCCCCGCGGCAGACACGTCGCGGGGAAGCTTTCCGCAGTTAGATTGTCCCGAGAAAGCGAAGCAGGTATCATGAGCCCCATTGACGTGAAGATCGAAGACGGAATTGCAACCGTCTGTATTAACCGGCCCGAACGCAAAAACGCACTTTCCGTGGCGGCTACGAACGGGCTGACCGATGCTTGGGAAAAGATCGAGGCGGATGACAGCGTTCGTGTGGCCATTCTGACTTCGGCCGATTGTGGCGTGTTCAGCGCCGGACTGGATCTGAAGGAAGCCACAAAAATCGCACGCGACGAGGGCGTCGATATTCTGACCAAGATGCGCGACCCGTTTCACGAGACAATGCGCGCCTGCAAGAAACCGATCATCGCGGCGATGACGGGGTCGCTGATGGCGGGCGGAATGATGCTGACTTTGAATTGCGATCTGCGGGTCGGTCTCAAGGGGACCAAGGTCGGTATCACCGAAGTAAAGATCGGTCGTGGATCGCCTTGGGCATCGCCAGCATTGTCCATGCTGCCGCAGCCCATCCTTATGGAAATAGTTCTGACCGGCGACTTGATGCCGATCGAGCGCCTGCACGAATACGGGTTCACCAACTATATCGAAGACACTCCCGATGCTGTCCGCGCACGGGCCTTCGACCTTGCCAAACGCATTGCCAGCGCGGCCCCGCTGTCGGTTGTTGCCGCGAAAGGCAGTGTTCGCGCAACCATGGATCTTGGCTGTGCCGGTGGTCTGGAAGAGGGCAAGCGCCTGCACGAGGTGGTTTACGCCAGCAACGACGCGATTGAAGGCCCAAAGGCCTTTGCTGAAAAGCGAGCACCCGTCTGGACCGGGACCTGATGGAGGCTTGAATGACTGAGCTTATTCGCCTGGACAGGGATGGCCCTGTCGGAATCCTGCGGTTTCTTCAGCCGACAAAACGCAACCCTTACAGCATCGGGTTCGTCGAAGAACTAGTGGCGCTCCTGCGCGAAGCCGAACGGGACGCTACGATCCGTGTCGTTGTTATGACCGGTGGCGATCATTTCAGCAGCGGCGGCGATCTTGTCGGGTTTCAGTCTGAGATCGCGAAAGGCGCAAAGGCGACATCGGAAATGGTGGAGCTGGTTCACGATGGCGGACGCGCGGCCTATCTGTTTCGCAAACCTCTGATTTCCGCGGTATGCGGCGTGGCTTTTGGCGCGGGTTTAAGCCTGGCCTTGTCGGCGGACATTGTCGTTGCTGCCGAAGATGCCCGGCTGTGCGAAGTTTTTGCGCGCGTCGGCGGCTGTCCTGACACGGGATCAAGCTGGCTGCTTCAACAGCGTGCCGGTGCGGGGGTGGCGCGGATGCTGGTGCTCACGGGCCGCGAGATCGACGGACGCACCGCTAGGGACCTGCGCGTTGTCGAAGAATGCGTGCCGGCCAACCAGGTCGAGGTACGGGCGTTGGAAATTGCCCGCGAGATTGCAACGCACCCGATGTTTGGCGTTCAGACCGCCAAGCGTGTGATGCGCGCCGCAGCCGAGTGCAGCTATCTCGAGGCGCTGGATATCGAGCGCGATGCCCAAAGCGTTTTGCTGTGCGCGCATGACTTTCCCGAGGCGATGAAAGCGTTCTCGGAAAAAAGAACTCCAGAATTCAAAGACCGTTAGCTCGGTTGAAACCTTATCGCAAAACTCAAGGAGCCCACGCCAATGAAGGTACTCGTGCCTGTGAAACGCGTGATCGACTACAACGTGAAGGTCCGCGTCAAGGCGGATGGCAGCGGTGTCGATCTCGCCAACGTTAAGATGTCGATGAACCCGTTCGACGAAATCGCCGTTGAAGAGGCGATCCGCCTGAAAGAGGCGGGAAAAGCCGAAGAGGTCGTCGCGGTATCCATCGGCGTCAAACAGGCGCAGGAAACCCTGCGCACCGCACTGGCCATGGGCGCCGACCGCGCCATCCTGGTCGTCGCAGCGGATGACGTGCACCAGGATATCGAGCCGCTGGCAGTGGCCAAGATCCTTGCCAAGGTCGTGGAAGAGGAACAGCCCGGTCTGGTTCTCTGCGGCAAGCAGGCGATCGACAACGACATGAATGCCACCGGCCAGATGCTGTCGGCGATCCTCGGTTGGAGCCAGGCGACCTTTGCCTCGGAAGTGGGCATCGATGGCGACAGCGCCGTCGTCACCCGCGAGGTCGATGGCGGCCTGCAGACCATCAAGGTCAAGATGCCGACCGTCGTTTCCGTCGACCTGCGCCTGAACGAACCGCGCTATGCGTCGCTGCCCAACATCATGAAGGCCAAGAAAAAGCCGCTGGATGAAAAGACCGCCGCCGATTACGGCGTCGACGTCACCCCGCGCCTGACCGTGGTCAAGACGTCCGAGCCGGCCGAACGCGCCGCCGGTGAAATGGTTGGCTCGGTCGACGAGCTGGTTGCGAAACTCAAGGAAAAGGGGGCGGTGTGATGGCTGTTCTTCTTCTTGCCGAAGTCAACAATGGTGAACTGTCGATGGACGCGACCGCAAAGGCGGTCACCGCGTCCAAGGCCCTGGGCGACGTGACGGTTCTGTGCGCCGGCGCATCCGCCGCCGACGCCGCGAAAGAAGCCGCGACAATTGATGGCGTGGCCAAGGTGCTGGTCGCCGAAGACCCCGCGCTGGGTCATCGCCTGGCGGAATCGACCGCCGACCTGATCGTGTCGCTGGCAGGCGATTACGATCACATCGTGGCGCCCGCCACCACCGACGCCAAGAACGTGCTGCCCCGCGTGGCCGCGCTGCTGGACGTGATGATGCTGACCGACGTCTCGGGCGTGGTCGATGCCGACACGTTCGAGCGCCCGATCTATGCAGGTAACGCGATCCAGACGGTGAAATCGGGCGACGCGAAAAAGGTCGTGTCCTTCCGCACCGCCAGCTTCGACGCGGCCGGCACCGGTGGCTCGGCCGCCGTGGAAACCGTGGGCGGGGCCTCCGCTTCGGGCCTGTCGGAATGGGTCGAAGACAAGGTCGCCGAAAGCGACCGTCCCGAACTGACCTCGGCCGGTATCGTGGTGTCGGGCGGCCGTGGCGTCGGCTCGGAAGACGATTTCGCGCTGATCGAGAAACTGGCCGACAAGCTGGGCGCCGCCGTTGGCGCATCCCGCGCCGCCGTCGACTCGGGCTTTGCACCGAACGACTGGCAGGTTGGCCAGACCGGCAAGGTGGTCGCGCCTGACCTGTATATTGCCGTCGGCATCTCGGGTGCGATCCAGCACCTTGCGGGCATGAAGGACAGCAAGATCATCGTCGCGATCAACAAGGACGAAGAGGCCCCGATCTTCCAGGTGGCCGATTACGGTCTGGTCGCCGACCTGTTCGAAGCTGTGCCTGAACTGACCGACAAGCTGTAAGTCCATTGCAAAAATTACAAAAAGGCCCGCCTGTTTTGTCGGGCCTTTTTGTACGAGCCGAATGGGCGGCGCGTTGATTGGAAAAATCCGGATGCGCACGGTCCGAAGCCGTGTGACGCTCCGTCAGAACGGCTCGGGTTCATTGTCGAGAAAAAAAACACTTGTTAGATTTCCTCAATGCAAGCATGACTCGATAGGAATAAAACATGTCTCTGATCAAGAACTCCCCGAGTTGGGCAGTGGATGAACACAAGATGTTCGCCGATAGTACACGCAGGCTTTTCGATGCAGAGATGGCTCCGAAGATTGAAAAATGGGCGGAGCAGGGAATTGTTGACCGCGACTTCTGGAAAACAGTCGGTCAGCAGGGTGTCATGGGTGGCTCGATTGCCGAAGAATATGGTGGTTTCGGTGGCGGCATCGGGTTCGACGCGATTACCGTCTACGAGCAGGGGCGCACCGGTGATACGGGTTGGGGCTATGGGATTCAGTCCATCGTAATCCATTATCTCAACGCATATGGCAGTGAGGAACAGAAGAAAAAGTGGTTGCCGAAACTGGTCAGCGGCGACAGCGTTGCGGCGATTGCCATGACCGAGCCTGGAACGGGCTCTGACCTCCAGAACGTACAAACCTATGCGGAAAAGGATGGCAACCACTACAAGATCAACGGTTCGAAGATCTTTATCACAAACGGGCACACGGCGGATCTCGTTGTTATCGTGGCAAAGACCGATCGCAACGCCGGCGCCAAGGGCGTTTCGTTGATCGTTCTGGAAACCGAGGGCGCCGAGGGCTTTCGCCGGGGACGGAACCTGAAGAAACTGGGTATGAAAGGTTCGGATACTGCTGAGCTGTTCTTCGAGGATGTGCGCGTGCCCACGGCGAACCTGCTTGGTCCGGAAGAGGGGCAGGGGTTCTACCAGCTGATGAAGCAGCTGCCTTGGGAGCGGCTGATGATCGGCATTACCGCGCTCGGTTTTATTGATTTTGCGATCGATGAAACGGTGAAATATGTTCAGGACCGCAAGGCATTTGGAAGCCGGATCATGGACTTCCAGAATACACGCTTCAAACTGGCGGAATGCAAAACCAAGGCCGAATTGCTACGTTCTTTCGTAAATGACGGGCTCGCGCGTCTTGAAGCGGGCGAACTTGATGCGGCCACGGCTTCGATGGCGAAATGGTGGGGCAGCCAGACGCAGAACGAGGTCATGCATGAATGCCTGCAACTGCACGGCGGTTACGGTTTCATGATGGAATACCCCATCGCGCGACTTTATGCCGACAGCAGGGTCCAGATGATCTATGGCGGCACCAACGAGATCATGAAGGAACTGATCGCACGCTCGATGGATGTTTGATCCGTCCGGTGCCGGGTGGGGCTATTCCCTGCCCGGTCCCAGAATTTCGTCGCTGTGTTCCCCAAGTCGCGGGGCCGGGCGATGATCATGTCGCGCAGGGGTCGCCGAAAAGCGAGCCGGCGGGCGTGTCGTCCAGATCGCACCTTCGGTCGGGTGATCAATCCGTTGAAAGAACCCGGTTGCGGCAAGATGGGGATCGTTCGGCAAATCTGACAGGTTGCGCACTGGCATGGCGGGTATGTCGGCCTGCTCCATGAGGTCAAGCCACTCATCTGTGGTCCGGGTCAGCGCAATCTGCGCCACCATATCGTATACTGCGCCGATGTTGCGGCTTCGGGCATCCATGTCAGTGACCCAGACATGGTCGATCATGTCGTCGCGCCCGACCGCCTGAAAGAACCGCGCCCATTGCACGTTGGTGTAGGGCAGAATGGTGATGTAGCCATCTGCGGTCTGAACCGGACGCCGGTGCGGAACCAGCATGCGGGCATAGCCGAAATCCTGCGGAGTCTCCTCGAAGGTGGCGCCATCCATGTGTTCGGCCAGCAGGAAGGCGGCCAGCGTCTCAAACATCGGAACTTCGACATGCTGGGCCTGTCCCGTACGCTCGCGGTGGAACAGGGCGCCCATCACGGCATAGGCGGCGGTCACGCCGCCAAGCTTGTCGGCCAGAATTGTCGGGGCATAAGCGGGCGGTGCCTCGGGGTCGCGCAAGGTTGCCAGGCTGGCCAATCCCGACACCGACTGGACGGAATCGTCGAATGCTGGCTTGGCGGCATAGGGCCCGTCCTGTCCGAAACCGGTGGCGGATACCGTGATCAGGTTCGGGTTTTCCTGGCGCAGGGTTTCGGGATCCAAAGACAATCTGGCAAGCGCCGCAGGCCGGATGCTCGAAATCATCACATCGGCATCGATGAGCAGTTTGCGCAACTGATCGAGACCGGTTTGTGTTTTGAGGTCGAGTACGACACTGCGCTTGTTACGGTTGGTCCCCAGAAAAGCGGCCCCCATCAGCTTGTTGCGCGATGGCTGGACCTGGCGAAGAAGATCGCCCTCGGGGCCTTCCACCTTGATCACATCGGCCCCCAGATCGCCCAGCATCTGCGTCGCCAAAGGTCCGAAAACTACAGAAGTCAGATCGACGATCTTCACGTCTTGAAGGATCGCCGGATTGTTCTCATCGGTCATTTGATTGTCCACTTAGTTGCCTACCGTTTTTTATGAACAACGGCCGAACTCGGCGCGAAGGGCCTTGCCTTGCGCATCGAAGGCCGGGCAGGGGCCCAGTGCCGTTTCGCCGAGGCTGCGCCGGATCGGGGGGGTCGGGACGTTGATTTCACCGGAAGGCGTGCGAATTACGGACCGGTCAAGCTGGGGGTGACCGGACAGGGTCGCCACGTCGTTCACCGCGCCCGAGGCAATGCCCGCAGCGTCAAGCCGCTTCAGCATCTCGGCGCGGTCATGCGAGGCGAACACGTCCTTGATGAGAACTTCGAGCGCGGGTTTGTTTTCAATTCGCGACGTGTTGTCATGGAACCGGGGGTCGGTTGCCAAAGCCGCATCGCCCAGTATGTGTTCACAGAACCGTTGCCATTCGCCGTTGTGTTGCACGGTAATGACGACAAGCTGACCGTCCTTGCATTCATAGGCCCCGTACGGGCAAATGACCGTGTGGTTCAGTCCGACACGAGGTGTCGGCTTGCCAAGGTAATCGTGATACAGCAGTGGAACCGACATCCAGTCGGCCATCACATCAAACATTGCCACGGAAACGCCGCTGCCCTTGCCGGTGCGATCACGCCCGACAAGTGCTTCGCAGATTCCAGCATGGGCTGTCATACCGGTGGCGATATCGCAGACCGACACGCCCACCCGTCCTGGTCCGTCGGGTGTACCGGTCACTGATGCCAGACCGCTCTCGCATTGCACCAGAAGGTCATAGGCCTTGGCGTTGCGCATCGGGCCGTCTTCGCCATATCCGGTGATGTCGCAGGTCACTAGACGCGGGAAGCTCTCTCGCAGACTCGCGGAATCGAGCCCCAGCTTGGCCAGCGCGCCCGGCAGCAGGTTCTGAATAAACACATCTGCGTTTTCCAGCATCCTGAGCAGGATTTCACGGTCTTCGTCGGCTTTAATGTCCAAGGCGACCGATTCTTTGCCTCGGTTCAGCCATGTGAAATAGGCGCTTTCACCGTTGGCGGCGGTATCGTAGGCGCGGGCGAAATCGCCTGCGCCCTTGCGTTCGATCTTGATCACGCGCGCGCCGGCGTCGGCCAGCCGCGAGGAGCAAAAAGGCGCAGCGACTGCCTGTTCCAGCGCAACGACGAGTTTGCCGGAAAGGGGGGCTAAGTCTGAACCTGACATGAGTTTCTCTCAATTGATCCTGAAAGGTTGACTAAATCTAACAATTGTTAGAAAGATTATCAATACGCTTGAACAAAGACTGGGTCGCTTGAAGGAGAACGCCTATGCAGGATGCCAAAGGACCAGACCAGCTTTTCCAACGCGCGCTGGCAGAGGGAGAGATCCTGCTGCCCAAGTGCGACGACTGCGGGGCCTATCACTTTTTCCCGCGAGTCCTGTGTCCACATTGTCATGGCGCCGCGATTTCGTGGAAGCAGGCCACCGGCAAGGGACGGGTCTACACCACAACCGTCGTGCGCCGCAGCCAAAACCGCGGTGGCGACTACAACGTGTGCATGGTCGAGCTTCAAGAGGGCGTTCGAATGATGAGCCGGGTCGAAGACATTGCACCGGGTGAGGTCGCCATCGACATGGCTGTAACCGCTTTCGTGGGCGAGGCCGAGGGTGTTCCGGCCGTGCTCTTCAAGCCGTCGGAGGTATAAGTCATGACCACAGAACTTCGGGGGAAATCCGCCATCGTGGGAACCGGTCATGCCGGTTTCGGAGAAGCCCATGGCCTGACGGCCTATGATGTCATGGCGCAATCTGCGCTTGCGGCGCTTGGCGATGCCGGGCTGAAACTGTCCGACGTCGACGGGCTGTTCTGCACCATGATGGAAGACAGCATGCCGGCGCTTATGGCGGCGGAGTATCTGGGCATCCAGCCCCGTTTCATTGATGGCACGATGTCGGGCGGTTCGTCCTTCGTAAACTACCTGACGTCCGCGACCATGGCGCTTGATGCCGGTCTGTGTGATGTCGCTCTTATCGTCTATGGCTCCAACCAGCGCACCGCATCGGGCAGACTCGTGACCGCTTCACGTCCGCCGGCCTACGAGGCGCCATATAATCCGCGCTATCCGATCTCGGCCTATGCGATGGCCGCAGCCCGGCACATGCATGAATATGGCACCACCCGAGAGCAGCTGGCCGACGTGGCCGTTGCTGCGCGGGCATGGGCACAACACAACCCCGAAGCGTTCGAGCGCGGCCCGCTGACCCGAGAAGACGTGTTGGGCGCGCGCATGGTGGGCGATCCATTGACCGTGCGCGACTGTTGTCTTGTCACCGACGGCGGTGGCGCGATCGTGATGGTCCGCGCGGACCGCGCACGGGATTTCCCCAAGGTGCCTGTCTATGTGCTGGGCAGTGCGACGGCAAGCTCGCACCGGCAGATTTCCCAGATGAAGGATTTCACCGTGACCGCGGCCCGCGACTCGGGCGCGCGCGCCTTTGCGGCGGCCGGAGTGACCCCTGCGGATATCCAGGCGGTCGAGCTCTATGATGCCTTCACCATCAACACGATTTTGTTTCTCGAAGATCTTGGGTTCTGCGCCAAGGGCGAGGGAGGGGCCTTTGTCGAGGGCGGACGCATCGCGCCTGGCGGCGTCTTGCCGGTGAACACGAATGGCGGCGGCCTGTCCTGCGTGCACCCCGGGATGTACGGCATCTTCACAGTGATCGAGGCTGCTCGTCAGATCCGTGGCGACGCGCCGGGCATTCAGTCGAAGGATATCGACCTGGCGCTGGCGCATGGCAACGGCGGTGTGCTGTCCAGCCAGGTCACGGCGATACTTGGATCGCAAAACACGCTCTGACGGCAACTAAGGGAGGAAAGTAAATGCCATTGGATTTCGAGGCACTGTCGAACTGGGACTTTGAGGAAATCGAACAGACGCTGACCGAGCGGGATACCATCCTGTATGCACTCGGCCTTGGGTTCGGCGAGGATCCGACCGACAAAAAGGAGCTGGCCTATGTCTATGAGGACGGGCTCAAGGCAGTTCCCTCGATGGCGGTCATTTTGGGGTATCCCGGCTTCTGGCTGCGCGATCCCAAGACCGGCGTAAACTGGCAAAAAGTGCTGCACGGAGAACAGTGGCTCGACATCTACAAGCCGCTGCCGACACATGGCCGGATTGTCGGCCGCAGCAAGATCGACTTCATCGCCGACAAGGGCGAGGGCAAGGGAGCCGTCATTTACCAAAGCCGTGATATTATCGACGCGGACAGCGGTGAAAAACTGGCGCGCGTGGCGATGTCGGCTTTCTGTCGCGGTGATGGGGGGTTCGGCGGTGAGAACCAGGCAGGTCCGGCACCCGCAGTGCTACCTGACCGGGCGCCTGATCACATATGTGATATCGATACCCTGCCCCGCCAAGCCCTTATTTATCGTCTCAGCGGTGATTTCAATCCGCTTCACGCTGACCCGGATGTGGCCCGTTCTGTCGGGTTCGACCGCCCGATCCTGCATGGTCTGGCGACCTATGGGCTGGCGGCCCGGGCGATTCTAAAGACGTTGCTTGACTATGATTCTGCCCGGCTTGTCGGTCTGGATGTTCGGTTCTCGGCTCCGGTCTATCCCGGCGAAACCGTGCGGTTCGAAATCTGGGAAGAGGACGGCGAGGTCCGGTTTCGAGCGTCTATTCCTGCACGCGACGTGGTTGTTCTGAACAACGGCGCAGCGCGCTTCGCCTGAGGCAATGAAGATGGCTCAACCTCTCAAGGATATCCTGGTGCTGGATTTCAGCACCCTTCTTCCCGGTCCGATGGCGACGCTCATGCTGTCCGAGGCCGGCGCCGAAGTGATCAAGTTCGAACGGCCCGGAGTCGGCGAGGACGCGCGCCAAACCGAGCCCAGGATCGACGGAGAGAGCATCGGATTTGCCGTGTTGAACCACGGCAAGCGATCGGTGGCCATCGACCTCAAGTCAAGGGGCGCAGTGGAACGTCTGCGCCCTTTGATCGAGAAGGCCGATGTTCTGGTAGAGCAGTTTCGTCCCGGCGTGATGGACCGGCTGGGGCTTGGTTATGAAGCGTTGCGAAAGATCAATCCCGGTCTCATCTATTGTTCGATCACCGGCTATGGCCAGACCGGACCAAAGGCCAGCGCCGCCGGCCACGATCTCAACTACGTCGGTGATGCGGGTATCCTGTCGCTCAGTCGCGGACCGGATGACCAGCCAACAGCCCCGTTCGGGCTGGTCGCCGATATCGGAGGCGGAACCTATCCTGCGGTGATGAATATCCTGCTGGCCCTGATTGCGCGGCAGGCAAGCGGGCAGGGGATGCATCTGGATATCGCAATGGCCGAGGGGGCGTTCGCCTTTGCCTATTGGGCCCATGCCGAAGGTGTGATTGCCGGGCAGAACATCGAAAGCGGTTGCAGCCGTCTGACGGGTGGCCTGGCCCGTTATCGGCTTTATACGGCTGCGGACGGGCGTCAGATCGCCGTCGGCGCGTTGGAAGAAAAGTTCTGGCAGTCGTTCTGCGATGTCATTGGTTTGCCGGTGGCCCTTCGCGATGACTGGTCCGATCCAAATGCCTGTGCCGCAGAGGTTGCACGTCGTCTGAGGGAACACCCCTCGACCCATTGGGAGCCTTTGCTGGCTGCGGCAGATTGCTGCTGTTCGGTCGTGAAGACGCCCGCCGAGGCGGCGCGTGGCCCGCATTTCAAAGCGCGTGACGTGTTCGGGCGGACCGTAAAAATCTCCGGCCGGGACGCGCCCGCTTTGCCGCTGCCAATTGCCCCGGAGTTCCGTTCTTCCGGAAATTCGGTCGGAGTTGCAGCCACTCTGGGCGAAGACAATACGCGTTATGGCTTGGACCAACCAAAGACAGAGTAAATCCCGTTGACGGGCAGGTTTTGAATCGGTAATCTAACAATTGTTAGAAAAAAGGAGGGTCCAATGGACAAGTCTGACGATGACCTGCCGACTGAAGCTGAGCGTTATGTCATGCCATCGCGCTTTGTGGAAAGCGATAGCTTGGAAGTGCAGGGTTTCGTGACATCGGCTTTGCGTGATCTTCCTGTGGGCGCAACCAATCGAGATAAGGCGATCCGCCTGTTCGAAGCGGTGCGCGACGATATTCGCTATGATCCCTATTGTTTTGCGCTGGATGAGGACTCTTACCGTGCCAGCCGTATCGCTGGGGCGGAAGCGGCGTTTTGCGTTCCCAAGGCAATTCTTCTGGCGGCTTGTTTGCGTGCTGTGGGTATCCCTGCCGCTCTGGGGTTCGCGGATGTGCGCAACCACCTGAATACACCCAAGTTGCAGGAGTTGATGGGGACCGATCTCTTTATCTACCACGGCTATGTTCAGCTGTGGTTGGGGAATGAGGCCTACAAGGTGACACCTGCATTCAACATGGAACTGTGTGAAAGATTCGGGGTCAAACCCCTGGTCTTCGACGGCTATCACGACGCGCTCTTTCATGAGTTCGACGAACAGAATCACCGGCACATGGAATATGTGAACGACCGTGGTCTCTATTTCGACGCGCCGATGGGTGAGTTCCTGGTGGCGTTCAAGCAAACCTATCCGAAGCTGGAAGAATTCAACCGCATCCGAATATCCAAGGATGCGAGCGGATACGATGACGGTTTCGCAAAGGAGGGTGCCTCTTGAGGTATCTGGAAGACTTCTCGCCGGGCCAAGTCTATCGCTTTCGCAGCGCTCCGATGAGCGCGGATTCAATAAAGGCCTTTGCCAAGGAATGGGATCCGCAGCGGCTGCACACCGATGAAGACTATGCAACCGCCATACATGGCAGCCTGATCGCCTCGGGCTTTCAGACCATGCTTGAGGTGTTCAAGCCGGTCATGACCGAGATGATGGTCGATGTTGCCAATATCGGCGGCATGGGCTTTGACAATTTGCGCTGGCTGCGGCCTGTGCACCCGAACGAACCCCTTGATGTCGAACTGACGGTCAACTCGGTCACACCGTCAAAAAGCAAGCCCGACAGAGGTGTTTTGCACTATACGCTCAGCGCCAGAAACCCCGAGGGCGAGGTCGTTTTTTCGACCGACACCCCCGTGATGATCCAGCGAAAACAAAATGACACAAACTGATATCCTTTCCAGCGAACAAGAAGACCTTCGCCTGTTGCGCGAGAGCGTGCGCACGTTGTTTGAACGGGCGGGCGGAAGTGACAGAGCCCGACAACTCCGTGATGCCGGGGGCGGTTTCGATCCGGAGATGGTCCGGGAACTGGCCGAGGCCGGTGTTTTCGGCGTGGCGGTGCCCGAAGATCAGGGCGGGCTTGGCATGGGCCTAGCCGCCGGGGGTGTCATCGCCGAGGAAGTCGGCCGTGTGATTGCCCCGGAACCGGTCGTGTCGACGATCGGTCTGAGCCTCGGCCTTCTGCGCCGCCTTTGTCCGGATCATCCGAAGATGGCACAGCTCATCGGCGGCGAAATTTCATTGGCGGTTGCCTGGCAGGAACGCGGCCCCGACGGGGCGCCTGCCGATGCGACCTGCCGATACGCGGACGGAAAGCTGACCGGTAGCAAGGCCTGGGTCGTCGGTGCGATCGGTTCGCACGGGTTCCTTGTCGTGGCCGAACAGGATGATGGTCCGGTTCTGGTTCTGGCTGAGGCAGACGCGCAGGGGCTTGTCATCGACAAGCGGACGCAGGCGGATGGCAGCTCTCTGGGCGAGCTTTCGTTTTCGGGAACTCCGGCCGCGGAATTGGCCAGCAGCGGTGCGGTTCTCACTGCACTGGCCGAGGCTGTCGCCGATGCAACGGCGCTTGCCGCGGCCGAGCTTGTCGGCCTGAGCGAGCGCGCCTTCGAGATCACGCTCGACTACATCAAGACGCGGGAGCAGTTCGACAAGCCGATCGGATCATTCCAGGTCATCCAGCACCGTGCCGTCGACCTCAACGTGATGTGCGAGGTCGCGCAGGCCGGAGTGCGGGAGGCGCTTGCGCAGATGGACATCGAAACCGATCCGAAGGTTCGGGCCCCGATTGCCAGCCGCGCCAAAGCGCGCGCCGTCACGGCCGCCAAGAAAATCACCCGCGACGCCATCCAGCTGCACGGGGCCGTCGGGTACACGGATGAGTTCGATATCGGGCTCTACCTGAACCGGGCGCTGGTGCTGTCGGCCTGGTTGGGCGACGATGCCTATCACAGGCGGATATGGTTCGAGGCACGCGAAGCAGAGGGGGCAGCACAATGACCGACTGGAACGCTATGACCGATGCAGAGTTCCGCAAAGAAGTGCGCCAGTTCTTCGAGGCGGAATATCCCGAGGAGCTGCGTCACCTGCCGCACCGACCGAAGTTCGCCGAGATCGAACATTGGCACCGCAAGCTTCACGCCAAGGGCTGGGTCGCGCCAGCCTGGCCCGCTGAATTCGGCGGTATGGGGCTGAACGCCGCCAAGTTGCTGATCTTTTACGAAGAGCAGCAGCGCTGGGGCGTCAATCGCGGCCGCGACATGGGCGTGCAGATGGTCGGGCCGCTGATCATCAAATTCGGCACCCAGGAACAAAAAGATTACTGGCTGCCGCGTATCCTGAGTTGCGAAGATATCTGGTGTCAGGGCTATTCGGAACCCGGCGCCGGGTCCGATCTGGCGAACCTGCGCACACGCGCAGAGATTGACGGCGACGACTTTGTCATCAACGGACAGAAGATCTGGACCACGATGGCGCATGACGCCACGCATATTTTCATGCTGGTGCGCTCCGATCCCGATGCGCCGAAGAAACAGCAGGGCATCAGTTTCCTGCTCGCTCCGATGGATCAACCCGGAGTCGAGGTGCGCACCATCACGACCCTGTCGGGCGAGACCGAGTTTTGCGAGGTCTTCTTTGACAATGCACGGACGCCCCGCGAGAACCTCGTGGGCGAGCTGAACAAGGGTTGGACGATGGCCAAGGCTCTCTTGAGCTTCGAACGCATTTTCATCGGTTCGCCAAGTCTGGCCCAGAACGCTCTGGGACAGCTTGAAAGCTTTGCCCGTGGCCGTGGCGCGTTTGACGATCCGGTGTTCCGTGACCGCTTTGCCCAGGCGGCACTGGATGTGGAAGATCATGCCGCGCTTTATGCCCGTTTTGCAGATCAGCTCAAACGTGGCGAGACGCTCGGTGCGGATGTGTCCATGCTGAAGATTTGGGTGACTGAATGCTTCCAGCGCATCACCGAGCTGATGATCGAAGCAGCCGGTCCCGATGGCGGCTCCATCGGGCCGCTTCAGGTCGGCAACGTAAGTGTCGATGTTCTGGCGAGTTTCTACAAGGCCAGACCTACCACGATCTACGGTGGATCGAACGAAATCCAAAGAAACATCCTGTCCAAGGCCGTCCTGGGACTGCCTGGCTGACTCAATACCCCACGGAGGAAATAGAACCATGTCGGATCGTTATGCAAAATACGATAAACTGAAATTTGACTACCCGGCGGATCGCGTCCTGCGCATCACGTTCGACCGGCCCGAGACATTCAACTCGGTCGATGCCGAAACCCACACTCAGATGACGGACATGTGGATCGATATCGACCGTGACCCAGACATCAATTCGGTCATCGTGACCGGTGCGGGCAAGGCATTTTCCGCCGGGGGTGATTTCAGCCTGATCGAAAACATGATTGGCAATTCGCACGAGATCATGAAGACGTGGAAAGAAGCCAAGGATCTCGTCTATAACATCATCAACTGCAACAAGCCGATCATTTCCGCGATCAATGGCCCTGCGGCCGGCGCAGGCCTTGTGGTTGCCATCCTGGCCGACATCTCGATCGCCGGAAAGAAGGCCAAGATTGTCGATGGTCATCCCCGCCTTGGTGTTGCCGCCGGTGACGTCGCGGCGATTATCTGGCCGCTGCTGACCTCGATGGCCAAGGCGAAATACTATCTGATGACCTGCAAGCCGGTGTCGGGCGAAGAGGCCGAGCGTATCGGTCTGGTATCAATGTGCGTCGAGGATGACGAGCTGCAGCAGATCGCGCTGGATACAGCCGTCGAACTGGCCAACGGCTCGCAAAGCGCGATTCGCTGGACCAAGTATTCGCTGAACAACTGGCTGCGCCAGGCCGGGCCGATCTTTGATGCGTCGACCGCGCTGGAGATGCTTGGCTTCATGAGCGAGGACGTCAAGGAAGGTGTGTTGTCGCACCGCGAGAAGCGCGCGCCGAACTTCCGTAAGGACTGCCCGCTTTAACGCCCGATTGGACGAGGAGGCATGGAAATGTCTGATGATATCTACAAAGATATAGCTCAAGCCTATGCCGCTGCGGCCGAAAAAGCTCCTGGCCTGAAATCGCGATTTACGGCTGCCGGATTCGATCCGGCAGCTGTCACATCGGTGGCGGACCTCTCGCGTCTTCCAGTGATGAAAAAAGAAGAGCTTCTGAAGATCCAGCGCGAGAACCCGCCCTTTGGCGGGTTCCTGGCCTCGGATCTGAAGGATGTCGGGCGGATCTACGTGTCCCCCGGCCCGATTTTCGAACCGGCCCTTTCGGACGGTGGCGGCCACGGCCTTGACCGGTTGTTCAAGGCGGCAGGCGTGGGGCCGGGGGATATCATCCTGAACACCTGGATGTATCATCTGGTGCCCGCGGGGCTTTTGTTCGACGAAGCGGCACAGGCCGCAGGCGCCACGGTGATCCCCGGAGGCGTCGGCAATACGGAGCTTCAGGCACAGATCATCGCCGAAACCGGCGTGACTTCGATCTGCGCTTCGACCGCGTTTTTCCTGACGCTGGCGGACAAGGTGATCGAAACCTATGGCCGCGACGCATGGAAGGTGAAGACAGCCTTCCTCGGCGGTGAGATGGGCGACTGGATGGCCAAGCGCCGCCGGATCGAGGCCGAATACGGCGTGTCCACCTGGGCCGCCTATGCCACCGCCGATCTGGGCCTTGTCGCCTATGAGGATGGCGGCGAAGGCTACCTGGTTCATCCCGACCGCGTGGTGCAGATCTGCGATCCGGTCAGCGGCGAACAGGTCGCTCATGGCGAACCTGGCGAGGTTGTCGTGACCGCGCGCGATGCCACCTGGCCGATGATCCGGTTCGGCACCGGCGACAGCGCCTTTGCCCTGGAAAGCAACGCGGATGGCACCGTCAGCCGGATTTCAGCATTGCAGGGACGGGTCGGGGCAGCGGTCAAAGTGCGCGAGATTTTCGTTTATCCGCGCGTGGTTGAAGAAGTTGTCATCGGCACGCCGGGCGCAAAGGCCGCGCAGGCCGTGGTAACGCGCGAGAACGATCGCGACATGATCCGCCTCTCGCTTGTGCTGGAAGACGGTGCCGACGCTTCCGCCGCAGAAGCAGCCGCCGCTGATACCTTCAAACTGCATGCACGAATTCGTGCTGACGAGGTGAACATTGTTTCGGAACTACCCGAAAATGCAGAACTGATCGTCAACCAAAAAGACCGCTGAGATCGGGTTCTGTGCGCTTTGCCTGAATCCGACCTTTTAGCCGACACTGGCACGCGGGTTTTCGTGGACCCAAGACTTTCAACTTGGCGAAGGTCTTGGGGATCCCGGCCCCGCGCGCCCGTGGGGTGTCGCGGAAAGCGGCACAGGTCAAACGTGGTCGAAATCGACTGTCAGTTTTTTGGTTTTCGGACGGGCCTGGCAGGTCAGGACAAAGTTCTCCTTCAACTACCAAGGCTCCAAAGCATAGTTCAGCGTCATCTCTGCCTCGCCTTCGATAACTTTGGCGCGGCAGGTGGAACACATTGCGCCCTTGCAGCAATAGGGTAGTTCGATACCTGCTGCGGCGGCGGAGACCACGCTTTCCTGATCAGGTGTCATCACAAAGCTGCGGGCGGTGCCATCATGGATCGCCGTGACCTGAACTCCTTCTCCAGTGGCGGCTTCCGCCGTAAGCGGCGCAAGCGTGACGGTGGCGGTATTGTCAGCATCGGCGGGAGCGAACAGCTCGTCATGAAAACGGTTCTCTTCAACGCCTAGGTCGCGGAGCGCGGTCTTGAGTTCCTGAATCATCTCGGCGGGGCCGCAAAGAAAAGCATCTTCTATTTCTGCCGGAGCGAACAGGGCACCGGAGAACTTGCGCAGCTTTTCCGCATCAAGCCGGCCCGAGAATAGTGGGGAATCGGTGCCTTCGCGCGTCAGTGTATGAAAAAGAGAGAACCGTCCGGGATAGGTATCCTTGAGATCGTTCAATTCGTCGCGGAAGATGATGGAACTTAGCGTTCGACTGCCGTAAAAAAGGATGAAGTTGGCCCCGGCCTCGGTGGCAAGCACCGAGCGGATGATCGAAATGATTGGAGTAGTTCCACTGCCCGGGGCCAGGGCGAGATAGGTGCGTGGTCCGCCTTGTCGTATCTTTGATCCGAATGTGCCTTCGGGCGTCATGACATCAAGTTCGGTGCCCGGTGGCAGTTCGCTATGAACGAAAGAGGAAAACGCTCCGCCTTCCAGCAGCTTGACCAGAACGCGCAACTCGCCATCGTCTCGGCCGGAGCTGACCGAATAGCATCGCCGCACACCATCGATATCATCGGCACGGCGCAGCGTGACGTACTGGCCCGGGATGAATTGATAGTCGTCCGCCAGATCTTCGGGATTGGGCGAGCATTTCGCCGAACTGCTGGCGGGGCAGGATGTCGACGTCACATTGGCCGCCCGCCGCGTCGCCCGCTTGTCTGAGCTTTCCGCAAAGATAGCGGCGGAAGGGGGGCAGGCCGATGTGATAGAGATGGACGTGGCGGACCCGAAGTCGGTGGAAGCCGCGCTGAAGGGACGGGTCTTTGACACTGTCATCAACAATGCCGGAACGACGGCATCTCTTCCCGCATTGGAACACGGGCCGGCCGAAATCGACGCGATCATAGACACAAATCTCAAGGGCGCATTTCATGTCGCACGTATCGCCGCCAAAGCGATGATTGATGCCGGACGCGGGGGCTGTATCGTCAATGTCGCCTCGTTTCTGGGCACACGGGTGGCCAGCCATGTGTCCGCCTATGCCGCGTCCAAGGAAGGGCTGATTCAACTGACCCGGTCTCTGGCGCTTGAATGGGCGCGGCATGGCATCCGGGTGAATGCCATCTGCCCCGGTTATATCGAAACCGACCTGAACCGTGAGTTTTTTGCCACTGACGCGGGACAGGCATTGATCAAACGCGTCCCGCAGCGCCGGTTGGGGCATGATCCGTTGGCCGCCCCCCCCGGACCGGGGGCCTACGATAAGGCGACCGGGAATCCCCGGCCGCAATTCTTAGAGTCACGATTTCAGAACGCGTTAAGCCCGGTCAGGTTGCGCCCGATGACCAGTTTTTGGATTTCGGTGGTGCCATCGGGAATCGGCATGACCTTTGCATTGCGGAAGTGCCGTTCAACGTCGAACTCTTTGGTGATGCCGTTGCCGCCGTGGATCTGCACCGCTTTGCCGGCGATTTCGACGGCCATTTCGGTTGCATACCATTTCGCCATCGAGGTCTGGGTGTCACAGCGCACGCCCAGGTCCAGAAGTTGCAGCCCGCGCTGGCACAACAGGCGCGCGGCATCCAGGTGCGTGGCCATGTCGGCCAGGTAGCCTTGAATCAACTGGTGCCCGCCAATCGGCTTGCCATGCTGCTCGCGTTCCTGGGCATATTTGACCGCACATTCCAATGCCGCCTGACCAATGCCGATGCTGGTCAGGCCAACAAACACACGCGCGCTCTCAAACAGTTTCAACGTCTGGAACAGGCCGCCGCCTGCATTACCCAGAACATGCTCGGCGGTGGTTTCCGCCCGGTCGAAAAACAATTCACAGGTCGATGCACCGACAAGTCCCATCTTGCGCAATTCGCGGCTCTCATAGTTGCCGGTGTCGCGGTCGACGATGACCATGGAAATACCGTCGTCCAGATTGCAGACAACGATGGCGAAATCCGACTGGGCCCCATTGGAAATCCAGAGCTTCTGGCCAGTGACGAAAATCTTATCGCCCTCTCGGTCCGCACGTGTCTTGACCTCGCGTACGTTCGAACCGACCTCTGGTTCGGAAATACAGGTGGCACAGATCCGTTCGCTGCGCAGGAGCGGCTTCAGATAGGCCTCTTTCTGCGCCACATTTCCCAAGAGGTTGACCGCGAACACGGCATGACCCTGAATCAGCACCGCGATTGCCAGATCGGCCCATATCCGGGCCAGTTCCTCGTATAGGATGCCATAGGTCATGCGGTCGATTCCGGCACCGCCTTCCTCTTCGGGGATCAGGCCGCTGATCAGCCCGAATTCCTCGACCTTGGCGAACAGGGACTTCAGGGTTTTCGCATCGGGGGGGTGGCCGAGGTTCTCGTATTTCTCGGCCAGCGGCGCGAACTCTGCCTCGGCCATCTTGCGGAAGTTTTCCAGCAACATGCGTTGCTCATCTGTATAGATTGCCTGAGCGGCGGCGATCACGTTTTCCATGGTTCGTCTCCTTGTTTCAACGGCCCAGAATGATGACGCAGGCGGCCGCTTCTTCTACCCCGTGCAACCCCCCGCCGTTTTCGGCGATGGCATTCTTTGCCCCTTCGACCTGGCGCGCGCCAGCTTCGCCGCGCAGTTGCGTGACCAGTTCGAAAACCTGCCCTATCCCTGTGGCACCGACCGGGTGGCCCTTGGATTCCAACCCGCCCGAGGGGTTCACCGGAATGCGTCCGCCGATCTTTGTCTCGCCGCGCAGACTGGCGGGACCGCCCTCGCCGAATTCGACAAATCCGAGGTTCTCGATCTGGATCACTTCGCCCACGGCCGTGGCGTCATGCACTTCGGCCACCGATATATCCTCGGGGCCGATCCCGGCCTGTTCATAGGCCTCAAGCGCGGCAAGCCGGGTCAGGTGGTTCTTGTAATCTTCCGGCGGACGATCGGTGCCCGAGCGCAGGATCGCGGCCTTGACCTTGATCGCGCGCGCGGGATCTAGGCCCAGACGTTTTATCCCCTCGCCGGTGCATAAAACGGCCGCAGCGGCCCCGTCCGAGATCGGGGCGCACATCGGCAGGGTCAGCGGATAGGTGATCGGCGGCGCGGCCAATACCTGATCGACGCTCATGGCTTCTCGGTATTGCGCCAGTGGATTATGCACGGAATGCGCATGGTTCTTGGCGGCGACGGCGGCGAACTGTTCCTGAGTTGTGCCAAAGGTCTTCATGTGCAGCCGGGCGAAGCCTGCGTAGACATCCATGAACACGCTGTAGGGCTTGGGCGATTTCGATCCTTCGGGTTCCTCGACCCCTGCACCCAGATCGGCCAGCCGTTGCGCGACCTCTTCGCTGTTGCTGACGTCCCAGCCGCTGTCGAAGGCCGAAAACATCAACGCACGGTCGTCAGAATACATCTTTTCGGCGCCCACGGCGAGACAGCAGTCGCCATTGCCGGCCTTGAGGAAATCGACTGCCAGTTTGAACCCGGTCGAGGCGCTGGCGCAGGCGTTTTCGACATTCACCACCGGAATGCCCTGAATGCCCATTTCACGCAGCGCGATTTCGCCGCGGATCATGTGCTGGCCCTCCATGTGGCCCTGCACCGCGTTCGAGAAGAATGCGCCGTCGATACGATCTGCCGTCACTCGGGCATCGGAAAGCGCGGCGGCGACGGCCTCGCCGGTCATGTCCTTGATGGTTTTGTCCCGGAACTTTCCGAACGGCGTCATCCCGACGCCAACGATGTAAATGTCCTGCATCGTTTGTCCTCCTGACCTAGTATCCGCGAAACTGCGGTTTTCGTTTTTCATTGAACGCCGACAGACCCTCGTGCATGTCCCAGGATCGCATGTGCGCGCGCAGGTTCAGCATCTCTTCGGAAAGCGCGGCGGTTTCGTCCACGTCCAGCGACCGATTGGCAACCGTCTTCATGCGGCGTAAGACCGCCGGGCTTTTTTCTGCCAGCCTGTCGGTAAAGGCCTGCACCGCTTGTCGCAGGTCTTCGTCCGCGACGACCTTGTTCACCAGTCCCCAGTCCATCATGTCCCGTGCCGAAACGTTCTCGCCCGAGAACAGCAGGTATTTCGCGCGGTTCAGGCCAATCCTACGCGGCAGGATCGCCGCACCGCCGGCCCCGGGAAAGACGCCAAAGTTGGAATGTGCGTCGCCCAGTTGCGCGCTTTCGGCGGCAAAGACCAGATCGCAGGCCATCACCATTTCCAAACCGCCCGCCATCGCCAGCCCGTTCACTGCGGCGATCACCGGTTTCGGGCCATGTCGCATCAGCCCAAACGTGTGATCGACAAGATCCAGAAGATCCGGCTCGCCTGGTGCATGTTTGGCGCCAGCAACTTCTTTCAGATCGGCACCGGCGCAGAATGCCCGGCCAGAGCCGGTCAGGACAATTGTACGCACCCCATCGTCGGCCAGCGCCGATTCCAGTGCTGCCGCCATCTCGCGCAGCATCTGCGTTGACATTGCGTTGAGCTGTTCGGTGCGCTGGAAGGTAATCCATTCAGTTTTTTCGACCCGCTCAACGAATAGCGTCTGCTTTGCTTCACTCATGCTAAGCTCCTGATAATTATACATATTATTGGTTTTTCGCCTTGTCTTTTGCGGCGATTTGCGCTGCACTCGGGCGGACCCGCACGTGGAAAACAAAAGAGCTGGAGATTGATATGAGCACTACACCCCTGGCCGGCCTGAAAATTCTCAGCCTTGCCGAACAGTTTCCCGGTCCCTATGCCACAATGCTGTTGTCCGACATGGGAGCCGAGGTGATCATGATCGAACGACCGGGTGTCGGCGATCCGGCCCGGCAATTTCCGCCCTTGTTCCGGGCACTGAACCGAGGCAAGCGCAGCGTTGCGTTGGATCTGAAATCGGCCGAGGGGCTGGCACGGTTTCGCGAACTGGCCAAGGAATCGGATGTCATCGTCGAAGGGTTCCGCCCTGGCAAGCTTGCGGCCTTGGGTGCCGGTTTCGAGGACATGCGTCGTGTCAACTCGCGGCTGGTTTATGTATCGATTTCGGGTTACGGGCAGGACGGCCCCTATCGTGACAGGGCTGGCCATGACCTGAGCTATGAAGGGGTTGGCGGTTTGCTGGCCGATCAGGCCGATGCAAAGCAGCCCGGCCCTGTGCCGCCGATCCCCCTTGCGGATGTTGGCGCGGCGTTGTTCGCGGCGATCGCAATCCTGTCGGCGGTGGTGTCGAGCCAGCGCACAGGGCAGGGGCGTTACGTGGACGTGTCCATGTCGGATGCGGTGGTTTCGATGTTGACCGCATTCCTCGTTCCCGCCGCCAATGGAACACCGCTGGGCGAATTTATCGCCGAGCCGGGCTATGGCGTGTTCACCTGCAAAGACGGCAAGCTCTTGACCTTGTCCATCGCGCATGAGGACTGGTTCTGGAAACCGTTCTGCGATGTGATCAACAGGGCGGATCTTGCGCCGTTGACAGGCCGCGACCGTGTCGCCCGCAAGGCCGCGCTGCGCGAAGAAATCGCGGCGATTTTGGTCAACAAGACGCGCGCCGAATGGGGCGACCTTCTGGATAAGGCGGGGGTGCCATGGGGTCCGGTCAATTCCCTGGTCGAAACGTTGGACGACCCCCATGTGCGTGCGCGCCAGCTGCTGCGCAAGATTACGCATGACGGCGGCAAGGCCGAGACTTTTATTGTCCAGCCGTTGAAATTCGATGGTTTCGAAACCGCGATACCGGATCTGCCCCCCGAGCTCGGGGCAGATAATGACAGCGTTTTTTCGGACAGCTCCAACTAGAGGCGGCAGCCGTCCGATGGCGGCTCTAGCAGGCAAAAGAATACCCGCCATTCACCGGATAGGTTTGACCGGTGATCCAGCTGGCAGCATCCGAGCAGAGGAACAGGATCATTCCGGCGGGGTCTTCCGGCTCGCCCAGACGGCGGATCACGTACTGCGACAATGCCCGCTTCTCGGTCTCTGCATCCGGGATCAGGTCGGCGACAGCCGGAGTTCTTGTGCCCCCCAAGGCGACGCAATTCGCGGTGATCCCGAACCGGCCGCCGGCCTTTGCAATTGCCCGCATGAAGCCGGCCGCACCGGCCTTGGCCCCGGAATAAACCGCCAGATGCGGTTCACCGACACGGCCGGCGTCGGAAATGACGGTCACAATGCGCCCATAGCCACTGTTAACCATCAACGGCATGGCGTGACGGGTGCAGTTCAGCACCCCATCGAAATTGGTGGCCATCCAGCGGCGCCATTCGTCGGGATCGGATTCCCAAAAAGGGACCAGATCGTCGAGCCGCGATGTCGGCCCGGCGTTGCCCGCATTGTTGACCAGAATATCCACGCCGCCAAATGTGGTCTGCGTTTCGGCAAACGCCGCGCCAACCGCGTCGAAATCCGAGACGTCGAAGGCGAGTGGCAGAGCCTTTGCACCCGCTGCCTCCACTTCCGCGGCAACGCTTTCGGCCCGTTCGGCGTGAAAATCGTTGACAACGATGGCACCGGCTCCGTGTTCCGCCAGATAAAGCGCGGCTTGCCGACCAACGCCTTGCCCCGCTCCGGTTACAAATGCGGTACGACCTTTGATGGAAAGCAGGTTACTCATCTTCGTTCCTTTCTATCCCAGCCATCTCTTCCGGCGGCGATAGTGTTTGATATCTCGATAGCTTTTGCGCTCGCCCGATGCGGTGACGCCGAGATAGAATTCCTTGATGTCCTCGTTGTCAGCAAGCTTGTCGGCAGGGCCGTCCATCACGATCCGGCCGTTCTCCATCACATAGGCATAGTCGGCGATCGATAGCGCCGCGGCGCTGTTTTGTTCGACCAGGAAGAAGGTCGTGCCTTCTGACTTGAGCTGCTTGAGCACTTCATAAACATCCCGGATCATCATCGGGGCCAATCCCAACGACGGTTCGTCGATCGCGATGATCTTGGGGCTGGCCATCATGGCCCGGCCGATCAGCAGCAGTTGTTGTTCGCCACCAGACATGAAGCCAGAGGTGCGGTTGCGCAGGTCCGCAAGCCGGGGCATCAAGGTGTAAACATGGTCCAGGCGCTTTTTCAGCTCGGCGGAGTTGGGCACCATGTGCCCGCCGACGATCAGGTTTTGCTCTGACGTCAGATGCCGCAAAACGCGCCGCCCTTCCATCACATGGATGAGACCGTTCTTCACGACTTCCGAGGCTTCCATGTTCTGAATGGGAGTTCCGTCCAGAACGATGGACCCCGCCGAAACGGTTCCATCCTCGGATTTGAGCGTTCCCGAGATGGCTTTAAGCGTCGTGCTTTTTCCTGCGCCATTGCCACCGAGCAGAGCAACACATTGTCCCGCACGGACTGTCATGGACACGCCTTTGAGCGCCAGGATGACGTCGGAATATGTCACCTCTACGTTGTTGAGTTCCAGCATGGTCATATTGCCCGGGGCTAAGGATCAGAACGGGCGCCGCGACTGCGGCGCCCGGATTAATTCACCATTTCTCAACTTGCGGAACGTCGACACCCGTTGCCGCGATGGTGATTTTCCCATCTTTGACGGTGCCCACATTCACTTTGAGGCCTTCCAATGGGAACGGTGCTTCTGGCGTAAAGGACAAGGTCGGCAGGAACCCATGGGTTTCTTCGGTGGTGATCGGTTTGGCAAAAAGCGCCTCACGTACCATCTCTCCGGTCAGGCCCTCGGCGCCGTTCGCCTCGATCGCGTGATCGATCACGGTCACGGTATAGAGACCCTGAGATACGCCCATTGCGGTCACGACGTTCCAAGGTGCTTCGAGTCCGTAATCGGCAACCAATGTCTCGTAGAATTGTCGCGCGGGAGTGTCCTCATCGGCCGCAATCGCCATGCCGTAGGCTTCAAAGTCCCCCTCCATTTGCTCAAGCCCGCCAAGCGCGCCACCCGAGGCTGGAAGCCCGTTATGCGAACTCATCATGATCGGGATGTTCGCCCCGTTGGCCTGCAGCCCACGTTTCGCGGCAACCACGATAGAGGTGTTAGTTTGGATTACCAGCGCCTCGGCCCCGGCTCGTACAACGCGGCGCATTTGCCCCGTCAGATCGGTGGGTTGAACTTCGGTATAGATGACCTCGACGAGGTCGATCTCCTCGGGGTGCTCTTCGGCATAGAGTTCAAGGCCCTTTGCCATGTCGACATAGGCAGGCGATGCTTCGGAGGCGAGGATCGCAACCTTGAGCGGTTCGTCTCCTCCGCGCTGTTCACGCATCCAGTTCAGAAAGCCGACACTTTCGTGCGAATAGGTCGGGCGTGGGTTGAAAATCCAGGCATCCGGTTGCCAGGCAAAACCGTAGGCCGCTGTGGCCATGAACATCGGGATTTTGTCTTCCGGCAGGCGTTCGGAAAGGGCCGCGACGTCAGGCCCGCCGAGGCCGACAACCGCAATCGGGTCCAGTTCCGATTTGATCCCGGGCCAGAGACTTGCCACCTGTGCCGCGTCATAGCGGGTTTCGTAGTTTTTGTAGTTCAGCGTGACGCCAAGTTCCTTGCCGCGGGTTTCATTCCACCAGGTGAACACAGCTTCGCGTCCGCCTGCCAGGATGGGCATGATGTCAGCATAAGGGCCGGAAAAGTCCGACAGCAGGGCGAGATTATAGGTCTCTTCGGCCTGCGCCTTCAAAGGCATGGTCGCCGCGGCCGCCAAGGCAGCCGCTGCCAGTAAGCCGCGAAGACCTCGATTCGATTGGTAAGTCATATTCTTCCTCCCAGGTTTAGAGCCGCTCTATTTCTCAGTAAGGAAACGGCCAGATACGGTATGACGACTTCAGGATGTTCCAGCGGTGCATCAGCCCCTTGGGTTCGAGGATCATAAACAATGCGATCACGCCGCCAAGAACGACATTCATGCCAGCGAACACGATGTCACCGCCAAGGAATGATACCGAGTCGGCGATATTGGGGCCGACCGTCGCGATAATTTCCTGGATGATGCGGATAATGAAGACGCCGATCAGGGCCCCCACGATTGAACCCATCCCGCCGACGATGATCATCGCGACGAAGAAGATCGAGTGAAACAGGGTGAACTGGTCTACCCCCACGAAGCGGATCAGATAGGCCCAAAGCGCCCCGCCGACGCCCGCATAGAAAGCGCCGATCAGGAAGGCATTTGCCTTTGTGGCCGCGACATTGATCCCCATTATACCCGCGGCCACGTCATCATCCCTGACCGCCACGAAGGCACGGCCGAAGCGTGACCGAACGATCCCGAACGCGCCCGCCACCATGATCGCGGTCACGGCGAAATTCAGATAGAACTGCGAAGATTCGCTGACAAATCGCAGCCCGAAAAGCTCGGCCGGGGGCACGGTGATACCGTTCGACCCACCCAGCCAGGTTGACGGCAGGTTCAATACGGCAAAGTGGAACAGGAACTGAGCTGCAATCGTGGTCAGTGCCAGATAGAACCCCTTGATCCGCGCCGCGGTCAAGCCAAAGAGAAAGCCGAACAGCGCAGCCGAGAGCCCGGCCAGAGGAATGGTCAGCAGAAACGTAAGGCCGGTCTTCGAGGCCAGTATCGAGGCCGTATAGGCGCCGACCCCCATGAACGCCGCCTGACCCAGGTTGATCTGGCCCGCATAGCCGGTGCAGATCTGAAGCCCGACGGCGATGACGGCGCTGATCATCATCATATTCAGGATAGCGATGATACGGCTGCTCACCAGGTAAGGCGCCAACAGCAGTAGAGCCATGAATACGACGAGGGCCAGAAACTGCCAGCGCGTTCGGATCAAACGTCTGTCACTGCGATAGCTTGTCGGGAATACGCCAGAAGGATCCATGGATTACACCCGTTCGATTGTGCGCCAGCCGAACAGGCCGGTCGGCCGGATCAGCAGAATGGCAAGCATTATGATATATGGAACGACACTGCCGAGCGAGCCACCGATCAACGGATCAAGGTAGTTGGTGGTCAAGCTCTGCGCGATGCCGATGATTATTCCTGCCAAGATAAGCCCGCCGATGGATTCCAGCCCGGCAAAGAGCGCCACCGGCAGGGCCGCGAACCCGATATCCGAGGCCAGGAAGGTCAGCGATTTGCCGCTGAGAAAGATCATCGCACCAATTGTGGACAGGATTGCCCCGAGAACCCAGGCAACGGCAATCGAGCCTTTCACCGAAATGCCCATCGAGGAAGCTACGACGTGGTCCTCCGCCACAGCGGTCATACGGAGGCCGGACCGGGTCCGGTTGAAGAACCACGACAGGCCGACGGCCGCGACAATGGTGATGATCCCACCTATCAGGAGGTTCATCGGGATCAACATATCGCCGAGGAACAAGGGTTTCAGCGGAAAAATGATCGGGAAGGGTCTTACCGCGGGACCGAACACAAGCAGCACCAAACCGCGCAGCAGGATCAAAAGGCCGACGGTGACCATGACCATCGAGAAAACCGATTCACCGATCAGCTTTGTCAGGAAAATCCGTTCGATTGCGTACCCGACCAGCCCGGCCAGAACCAGCGAAAGGGGTATCGACAACCAAAGGCTAAGCCCCGCTTGCATCGTTGTGAACCAGACGATGAACCCGCCGATGATCACAAGCTCGCCCTGCGCGAAGTTGAACACCTTGCTGGCGCGGTAAATCACAACAAAGCCCATGGCCACCAGCGAATACAGAAGGCCGATCAAAGCCCCGGTAATGATGTCATTGATGAAATAGACCATTGTCGCCGACCTCCTTTAAGATTTGGACTGCCGCTTGGCAGCCTTCGATGCGTTTTCAACATCCGACACGCGAACCGTGGTCTTGAGAACGCCTTGACGGCCGTCCTGATAGGTCACAGCGATTTCGAGATCTGTCTCGTCATCGCCAGCATAGATCGCCTCGACGAGCTTGGCATACCGTTCCTCCAGAAAGGCCCGGCGAAGCTTTCGGCTGCGGGTCAACTCGCCTTCATCCGGGTCGAGTTCCTTGGGAAAATTCGCAAAACGTGCCACGCGCGAGCCTTCGGGCAGGAGCGCATTGATGCGCGCCACTTCGCCTTTGATAAGGTCCAGAACTTCGGGTTTCTGCGAGAGATCGGTGTAGGTCGAAAAGCTGATCTTGTTCTCTTCCGCCCAACGCCCGAGAACTTCCATATCGATATTGATAAGCGCGCTGACGAAGCTCCGGGTTTCGTCGCCCAAGGTCATGAGATCCTTGATGAAGGGGCTATACCGCAACCGCGTTTCGATGAATTGCGGCGGATAGCTGTGCCCATTTGCCAGGCGGCGCATATCCTTGACACGGTCAAAGAACAAAAGCTCGCCGTCGTCGGTCATCGACACCGCGTCACCGGTCTTGTACCAACCGTCTTCGGTCAATTCCTCTGCGGTCTTTTCGGGCTTGCCGTGATAGCCACCGAAGCCCGATCCGCCACGCACCTGAAGCTCCCCTTCGTCCGAGACCCTGTATTCCAGCGGTTCGCCGTAGTTCGTGTTGCTTTGCATCCAGCTGCCGCTGGTTTCCAGCTGATAGCTTTCGCCGACATGCGCGGTCAGAAGGCCGATTTCGGTCGCGCCATACACGTTGCGCAGCTTAACCCCCATCGCGTGGAACATACGAAAGACGTCAGGTGCCATCAGGGCGCCGCCGCTCATTGCGTTTTTGGCCTTACCAAGGCCAAGATTGTCGCGCAGGTGATGCAGCACCAGAGCTTCGGCAAAGGGAAGCTGCAGGCGTGCGGCAAGGCTGGGGCTACGCCCCTCCAGCCGTTCCACATAAACGTCGTGGCCGACCTTCATGCCCCAGTTGTACATCGCATTGCGGATTTTGCCCGCCCCCAGCATCCGGGCCTGAACGATGGAGGCGAGATTTTCCCACTGGCGCGGGCTGAACACCAGTGCGTCGACCGCCAGTTCGCGAATGTTGGTCAGTACGTCTTCAGGGCCTTCGGGGAAATTGACGACCATGGGCGCGATCAAACCGATCGACAGGCCGAAAATCTGTTCCGTGACCCAGGCCGGCGAAATGTAGGTCAGGTATTCGGTGCCCGGCGCGATTTCGATTGCCCCCATCACCCGCGAGCAATTGTCGAACAGGTAGCGATGGCTGATGACAACGCCCTTGGGTTTTCCCGTGGTACCCGAGGTATAGGACAGCAAGGCGGTATCGTCCGCCCGTCCACGTTTTACGTGTTCTTCAAATCTGGCGGGTTCCTTGGCGTGGATCTGACGCCCTGCCGCGCTCACACTTTCAAACGAATGCAACAGGGGATGATCATAGCCCCACAGACCGGAATCGTCCCAGTAAACGACCGCCAGGGCGCCCGAGTACTTGCCCGCAATCTCGATGCATTTATCGACCTGCTCCTGATCCTGCGCCAGAAAAATCCGCGTTTGCGAGTCTTCGGCCAGATACAGAATCTCTTCAGCGTTTTGATCCGGATAGACAGACAGGACTTTGCCGCCTAACGACTGGACGGCGTATTCAGCCCAGAAATGTTCGGGTTCGTTTTCGCCAATCATCATGACGGATTCGCCAGCCGACAAGCCCAGGTTCTCCAACCCGAGAGCCAGGGCGCGAACCCTGTCAAGAACATCGGCCCAGGTGAATTCACGCCAGATGCCCAGGCGCTTGTGCCGTTCGGCGAGGTTGGTCGGTGTGGATGTCGCTCGCGCGAGCAAAACCTGCGGCAGGGTTTCGCTATGTGTCACTGCTGGGTCCGAAAAGACCATTGCTGTCCGTTGTTTGACCATGCCGCTACCCCAGATATGCCTTTATGACAGCCGGGTCCTTCTGGATTTCTTCCGGGGTGCCTTCGGCGATGACCCGCCCGAAATCCAGCACCACGATCCGGTCGGCAAGGTCCATCACGACGCCCATGTCGTGCTCCACCAGAACTACCGGAATCTTGCGCGCCTCGCGCACATCGAGAATGAAGCGCGCCAGGTCTTCTTTTTCCTCCGAGTTCATGCCGGCCATCGGTTCATCCATCAGCAGGATCGACGGTTCCTGCGCCAATGCACGGCCCAGATCGACACGCTTGCGCAACCCATACCCCAACGTGCCCACGGGCCGGTTGCGGATTGCCTCGATCTCGAGAAAATCGATGATCTCCTCTGCGGCTTCACGATGTTCCGATTCCTCGCGCATCACGGGACCGAACTGGAAAAAGGCCTGGACTACATTCGATTTCATCAGCATGTGGCGGCCGATCATAATGTTTTCCACCACCGTCTGCCCGGCAAAAAGATGGGTGCCCTGAAACGTCCGCGCCAGACCGCGCCGGGCGATCTGGTCAACACGCAGGCCGGTCACGTCCTGCCCGGACAATTCGACACGGCCCTTCTGCGGACGGTAGAAGCCCGCAGTCACGTTCAGAAGTGATGTTTTTCCGGCTCCGTTCGGTCCGATAATTGCAAGCAATTCATCGTCGGCCACAGAAATGCTCACATCGTCGAGCGCGGTCACACCGCCAAATTTCAAAGTTGCACCACGCACCGCAAGCGGTGAGGATACGTGCCCGTTATTCGTGGTCATGTTGCGGCCCGTGCTTTTGCCCCACACCTCATGGAGGCGCGCATAGCCTGACCGCACGGTTTTTCGTTGGTTACGAGTTTTCCTCGCATTGTTCCTCCTCCCACCTCTAAATTCAGAGGTTTGCCTGGTTTATTTACCAAGTTTCTCCGCCATTCCTAACAGATGTTAGAAAATTTGGTCAACAATTGAATTCGCTACCGAAGAAAAACGATCAGACAGCCGCGTACTCTGCGGAAAAGCTTCGAAGACCGTTTTGATCCTGACACCAGACTGTCCCGGAGGTGCCGGTCTCTTCATTGTGCAGTTGCAATTCGCAGGGCAGGGTGAGTGGCGCGAGTCCGCGAAAAGAAAACCGGTGAGGCGATGTTTTCAACGCATCCGCCGCCAGATTCAGAAGTAGCGTGGCTTGCAAGGGGCCATGGACAACAAGCCCGGAATAGGCTTCGGTTTCGGTGGCGTAGATGTGGTCATAGTGAATGCGATGGGCATTGAACGTCAGCGCCGAATAGCTAAACAGCAGAACAGGATCCGGTGTCAGGGTCGATCTGAGCGTGGTGGGGTCACCCGCGTCAGGTGCGCTCTCGCCCGTGCGGGGGGCGGAAATCTCACGATAAACGATCGTTTGCTGCTCCCGGATACAAAGCCGGTTGCCACTCAGATACTCATGTTCGACGGTCACAAAGACCAATGGTCCACTACGGCCCTGCTTGGCCACAATATCCCTGATCGAAGAGCGTCGGGTGATGGTTTCGCCGATTTTCAGCGGCGCGATATGCGTAACATCGCCGCCAGCCCACATGCGGGCGGGCAGCGGAACAGGGGGCAGAAATCCACCCCTCGCGGCATGGCCGTCTTCTGACAGGGCGGTCGCTGGCACGGTATCAAGGGCAAGGCACCAATGAATTCCCAGCGGGACATCGCCCGCTCCATCCCAAAGATGCGGACCGAGCGTGGCGCGGAATTTGTCGATCAGCCCGTGCGTCAGAACATCTTCCTTAGTCTCGGTGCGTCCCAGCCAGGGCGCCAGCGCGTCAAGGTCGATCTCACCCATAATCCTAGCCTTCAGAACGATCTTGGCATGCCGAGGATATGTTCTCCGACATATGACAGGATCAGGTTGGTCGAGATCGGGGCGACCTGATAGAGGCGCGCCTCGCGGAACTTGCGCTCGACATCGTATTCCCGTGCGAAACCGAAGCCGCCATGGGTCTGAATGCAGGCATTGGCCGCTTCCCAGCTGGCCTCCGAAGCCAGCAGCTTAGCCATATTCGCCTGTGCTCCGCAATCCAGCCCAGCATCGAACCGCCTGCAGGCTTCAAAGCGCATCAGATTGGCGGCCTCGATGTTCACATAAGACCTGGCGATAGGGAATTGCACGCCTTGGTTCTGGCCGATGGGACGGTCAAAGACCACGCGGTCACCGGCATAGGCGCGGGCTTTGTCGACGAACCAGTATCCATCACCGATACATTCCGCCGCAATCAGGGTCCGTTCGGCGTTCAACCCGTCAAGAATATGGTAAAACCCGCGCCCCTCGGTGCCGATCAGGTTCTCGGCGGGGATTTCCAGGTTGTCGAAAAACACTTCATTGGTTTCGTGGCCGGGCATATTGGCGATGGGGCGGACCTCCATCCCGTTGCCGATAGCCTCTTTCAGATCGACCATAAAGATCGACAGGCCCTGCGACTTTTTCTTGACCTCGCTCAGCGGCGTGGTGCGTGCCAGCAGGATCATCAGGTCGGAATGCTGGATACGGCTGATCCAGACCTTCTGGCCATTGATCTCATACCGGTCACCTTTCTTGACCGCGGTGGTCTTCAGTTTGGTGGTGTCGGTCCCGGTTGTCGGTTCGGTCACGGCCATGGATTGCAGGCGCAACGCGCCGCTGGCGATGCCGGGCAGGTATTTCTGCTTTTGCTCATCCGAACCATGCCGCAGCAGCGTGCCCATGTTATACATCTGCCCGTGGCAATGGCCCGCGTTTCCGCCGCAGCGGTTCACCTCCTCCATGATGATCGAGGCTTCGGTCAACCCCAGACCCGAGCCACCGTATTCCTCTGGGATCATCGCGGCAAGCCAGCCCTCGCGGGTCAGCGCATCGACGAATTCCTCGGGGTAGGTTTCGTCTTCGCCGAACTTGCGATGATACTCTGGCGGAAACTGCGCGCAAAGTGCGCGCAAGGCGTCGCGCAGATCGGTGTGAGTGTCTGGGGCTGACGTCTGCATCGGTTACTTCGCTCCCGGACCCGACGTTTCAAGAATTTCCTGCTCGGCACGCTGCCAAAGCTCATAGGAAATCGGGTTTTCGCTCTCTTCGAGGATATGACCGACCAGACCGATGGCGCGTGCCATGACGCCAAAGCCCCGCACGATCTTCCAGGGGAAGCCAAATTCACAGCAGATCGCTCCGATCGCCCCGGTGGCGTTGATCGGCAGCATCTTACCCGATTTTTCTTCGGCAACGGCCTGAATTTTCTGGATCAACTCGATGTATTCACCGGACTTGCCGTTCTCGGCAGCGATCTGGAACAGGCGAGGTGTGCGCGGATCGACCGGCTTGTGCACCGGATGGCCCAGCCCCGGCACGATCATCTTGCGGGCGCGGAATTTTTCCACCGTCTCGACGGCCAGCGCATCCAGATCGACACCGGTGCCCAACTTGTCCTGTGGCAGTGCCTCGTAAAGCATCTTCGAGGCACCCTCCATAGAACCGACAAAGACGGTGCCCAGCCCGCACAAGCCAGCCGCCACAGCCGCCTGAAGCGATTCCGGCGCCCCCATATAGGTCATCCGCGCCGCCAGGGCCGAGGGCGTGATACCATGTTCGACCAAGGTAATGACGATAGCGTTAAAGACGCGGCTTTCCTCGGGCGTGGCCTTGCGACCCGTCAACTGCAGAAACGCCAGATCGCCGAGGTTCATGTGGCCCAGGATCTCGTTGGGCAGATCGAGCCCACGCACGCTGATCTTGTCAGAGGTGCTCCAGGCAATGTCGGAGCTGATTTTTTCTTTGCGTTTTCCCATCAAACCGGATCCCACGAAAAGACATCCGCCGAAACTTCGAGCGGCGTGAACTGTGATTTGAGCGCGGGAATGGCGCGCTCGGCGATTTCATCGGCGGTCCAGCCATCATCGGAATGAACCGACCGCACCGGGCGGGGCTGGTTGAACAGGAAGATCTCGTTCTTGCGAACCGCAAAGATTTGTCCTGACACGTCAGCCGCGCGGTCGCTCATCAGGAAACAGGCCATCGGTGCAACCTTGGCCGGTGTCATCTCCTTGATCTTTTCGACCCGTGCCACCTGTTCCGGGGTGTCTGTCTTGATAGACGAGATCATCCGGCTCCAGGCGAAGGGCGCGATGCAGTTTGACCGCACGTTCCAGCGTTTCAGGTCGAGCGCTACCGATTTCGAGAAGGCCGCGATGCCCAGCTTTGCCGCCGAATAATTCGCCTGCGCCAGATTGCCGATCAGCCCCGAGGTCGAGGTCATGTGCACCAGAGCACCGCCCTCTTGCTCGCGGAAATAATCGGCCGCCGCGCGGCTGGTGTTGAAGGCGCCATAGAGATGGACCTTCACCACCGCGTCGAAATCCTCGTAGGTCATTTTGTGGAAGAACCCGTCGCGCAGGATGCCGGCGTTGTTCACCACCGCGTCGATGCGGCCGAATTCCTTGACACCCGCCTCGATCATCGCGCGCGCGGCGTCCGGATCGGTGACGTTGCCGCCATCGGCGATCGCATCGCCGCCCGCCGCCTTGATCTCTTCGACGACTTTCTGCGCCGCAGTTTCTGTCTGACCGGTGCCTTTCAGGGATGCGCCCAGATCATTGACCACCACGGCGGCGCCTTCTGCGGCTGCCATCAAGGCGATATCACGCCCGATCCCACCGCCGGCCCCGGTGACCAGAACGACCTTTCCGTCAAGTGCTTTTGTCATCTTCTTGCTCCCTCAGCGTGACTTGCGGTATTTGTCCAACCCGCCGGTGTGCATGACCCGGCCCATGAGCGGCACACCGATGATCTCTTCTGCTTTGACCGCCGCTGCGATCAGCTTGTCCAGATCAATGCCGGTTTCGATGCCGAGCTCGTGACACAGGAACACTGAATCCTCGGTGCAGACATTTCCTGCGGCGCGCGCGTGGCCGTGGCCCGCGAAAGGACAGCCGCCAAGACCGGCGACGGAGCTTTCGAACATGTCCACGCCCATCGACAGGGCCGCATAAACGTTGGCGATCCCCAGCCCACGTGTGTCATGGATGTGCATACCGATGCGCGCCTCGGGCGCCAATTCGCGCAGGGCGCCGATCATCCGTTTGACCGCCTCGGGGTTTCCCCAACCCATGGTGTCGGCGACCACGAGGATCGGCACGGGGATGTTCTCTTCTTCGCATAGCTGAAGGATAAAGCGGAAATCGTCCAAGATGCGTTCTTGGGGGATGGGGCCCTCGAGGTTGCAGCCGAAGGCGGTCATCACATAGGCCGCGTCGACGGTATATCCCTCTTCCTTGTAAAGACGGACCCAGTCACGTTGTTTTTCCCGCATCTCGGCCGAGGAACAATTGTTGTTCGATTGGGCGAATGCTTCGGAAGGATAGAACAGCAGACGCGGGTCGATATCGACCTCATGCGCGGTCAGGGCCTTGCGAAACCCTTTGTCGTTCAGCCACAGCGATGTGTAGTTCACGCCCGGTTTGCGCTTGATACGCTGGAACAACTCGCCGGTGTCCGCCATCTGAGGAACGTATTTCGGGCTGACAAAGCTGCCGACCTGAATGCGTTTCAAGCCGGTTTCGCTGAGCATGTCGATCAGTTCGATCCGCTCTTCGATCGGGTAAATCTTCTTTTCGATCTGAAAACCCTCACGCGGGCCTTCTTCACGAAATTCTACGAATTTGGGAAAGTCGCTCATTTCATCACTCCTCGGATGGCAGGATCTCGGCGATGACCTGGCCGCGATCGACCATGTCCCCATTCGAGACGGATATATTGCTGGCGATCCCGGCCGCGGCCGCCCGGATCGAGATTTCGAGTTTCATGGATTCCATGACCGCGACCACGTCGCCTTCGGCCACGCTCTGACCATCGGAGACCTTGATTTCGACAATCATGCCGGTCAGCGGAGAGGTCACGGCGCGATCCGCCGCGGCATTGTCGCCGGCAAAGGCAAGGGGCGCGGCGGGCCGAAATACCAGGCGGCCTTCGGGCGTATCCAGTTCGATCACGCCCGCGTGCAGGCGCGCGTCGATCAGATGGACGGTGTCGCCTTCGCCGACACGCCAACGGCCCGGGGTCAGTTCACGTGCCGACAGTATCAGCGCCTCGCCTTTCTCCGAATGGATGGTGTACTTGGCACCCGGTTTGACAGGACTGACGCGCAGTTCTTCGGATACCTCGTCAGAATCGGTAAGCGTCACGCGCTGCCCCGCTTCAATCGCATCGCCGCCCAGTCCAAGCCGCCAGCCGGTAAAGGCATCACGGTTGGTCCAGGGATTGGCGTTTGTGTCGCTGCGCGACTGGGTCACGAAGAGAATGGCAGCGGTCGCCTTCCACAGATCGGGGCGGGTCAGGCCGGGTGCCTGTGTCAGCTCATCCAGCCTGCCGTCGATCCAGCGGGTATGCACCTGCATCCGTTCGAATTCATGGTTTCGCGCCAGCGCCGTTAGAAAGGCGCGATTGGTCTCGACACCTTCGACCGCGACATGATCAAGCGCCGTGGCCAGACGTGCCAATGCGGTTTCCCGGTCGGGCGCGTGCACGATCAGCTTGGCGATCATCGGGTCGTAGTAGGGCGTGACGGCATCGCCTTCTTCGACGCCGCTGTCGATGCGCAGGCCCGATGGCAGGCTGAGCGTGGAGAGCGTGCCCGTCGACGGGGCGAATTGCATCGCCGGATCTTCGGCGTAAAGCCGCGCCTCGACCGCGTGGCCGTTGATCGTCAGATCGTCCTGCACCAGTCCAAGGCCCGCGCCTTCGGCAATCCGCAGGTGAAGCGCGACAAGGTCCAGCCCGGTGATCGCTTCGGTGACGGGATGTTCCACCTGAATGCGCGGGTTCACCTCAAGGAAGAAATACTCGCCACCCGCGACCAGAAATTCGACCGTGCCCAGCCCGCGATAGTCCAGCGTTTCGCCCAAGCGCACCGCGTCGCGTGCGATGTCGTCCAGAAGCGTTCGGGGCAGACCCCAGGCCGGGGCTTCCTCGATGACCTTCTGGTGGCGGCGCTGAAGCGTGCAATCGCGTTCGAACAGATGCACCACATGGCCTTTGCCGTCACCTGCGATCTGCACTTCAACATGGCGCGCCTCGGGCAGGAAACGCTCCAACAGCAGCCCTTCGGAGCCGAAGGTGGATTTTGCTTCGCGCAGCGCGCCTTCGATGTCCTCGACCAGCGTGGTTTCGTCAGTGACGAGCCGTTGTCCGCGCCCACCACCGCCGCCGACCGCCTTGAGCAGCACCGGCAGGCCCATTTGGCGCACCTCCTCGGCAATCTGCTCGGGATCGGACCGCGCACCTTCGGCGCCCGAAATCACCGGGACGCTGGCCGCCACGGCGGCCTCTTTGGCGCTGGCCTTGTCGCCGAAACGTTCAAGCGTTTCAGGCGTCGGCCCCATGAAGATCATGCCGGCGGCTTCGACCGAACGAGCAAAATCGGGGTTTTCGGCCAGAAAGCCATAACCGGGATGGATCGCATCCGCGCCCACTGATTGCGCAGCGGCAATCACCGCGTCGATTTTCAGATAGCTCTCGGATGCAGGTCCGGCGCCGATACAGACAGATTTGCCAATCTCGCGGACATGCAGGGCATTGGCGTCGGCCTGCGAATGCACGCCGACGGGAATGATACCGCTGGCCCGCGCAGTGCGCGCGATCCGGCAGGCAATTTCGCCGCGGTTGGCGATCAGAAGCGTCTTGATTTTCACGGTTCGCTCCTCACATCCTGAACACGCCGAATTTGGTATCGACCTTGGGTCTGCGCGATGTCACATCCAGCATCAGCGCCATGACATCACGGGTCTCACAGGGCTCGATCACGCTGTCGATCCAAAGGTTGGAAGCAAAATTATAGGCTCCCTGAAAATCTTCGTATTCCTTGCGGATCGGTGCCTTGAAGGCTTCCTCCTCCTCGGGGGTCCAGCTTTTGCCTTCGCGTTCGTTGATCTGCGCGCGGACCTGAGCCAGCACGCTGGCGGCCTGTTCCGGCCCCATGATCGCCGACCGTCCCGTCGGCCAGGCAAACATTGCGTCCGGCTGGAACGGGCGGCCCAGCATGGCCAGGTATCCCGCCCCATAGGAGCCGCCGGTGATAATGGTGAATTTCGGCACCCGGGCCGAAGACATGGCCGTGATCATCTTGGCGCCAGCCTTGGCAATGCCCATCTGCTCGACCTCGCGGCCCACCATGAAGCCGTTCACATCGGCCAGGAACAGCAGCGGAATATCACGCTGGACGCAGAGATTGATGAAATGCGTGGCCTTCAGTGCGGCTTCGACGAAAAGCACGCCTGTATTTGCGAGAATACCGACCTCGTGGCCGTGGATGCGGCCCCAGCCGGTCATGATCGTGTCGCCATAAAGCGGTTTGAATTCGTGAAAATCGCTCTCATCGACCAACCGAGCCACGATTTCGCGGTTGTCGGTCGGCACCTTGGGGTCGCGGCTGATGAGTCCATAAATCTCTTCGACCGGGTAGGCGGGCGCACGGGGCGTTTCGGGCGTCTTGCGGGGTTGGGGTTTTTCGCCAAGATGGCTGACAATTTCGCGCGTGATGGCCAGAGCGTGGGCGTCATCTTCGGCCAAATGGTCTGTCACACCGGAGACGGACGAATGCATCTTGCCGCCACCCAGTTCTTCGGCTTCGACCTTTTCGCCGGTTGCGGCAAAGGTCAATTCCGGTCCGCCTAGATACATAAAGCCCTGACCGCGCACGATCACCACTTCGTCACAGAGCGCGGGGATATAGGCACCACCCGCGGTGCAGGGCCCCATGACCACGGCGATTTGCGGCACACCATCGCCAGACATGCCGATCTGTTGGTGAAAGATGGAGCCGAACTGGCCTTCGTCGGGGAAAAGGTTGGCCTGGTCGGGCAGGAAGGCACCGCCGGAGTCCACGAGGGTGATGACGGGCAGGCGGTTTTTCCAGGCAATTTTCTGTGCCCGGACGTGTTTGCGGCAGGTGATCCCGAAATAGGTGCCGCCCTTTACGGTGGCATCATTGGCGATGATCATGCACTGACGGCCTTCGATCACGCCAATACCGGTGATGATGCCGGCGCCGGGTGGAACTCCCTTGTGCATATTCAGTCCGGCCAACTCGCCGAGTTCCAGAAATGGTGTGCCCGGGTCGATCAGTCGTTCGATCCGTTCGCGCGGCAGGATTTTGCCTTTGTCCACATGACGTTTGCGCGCCATTTCGGGGCCGCCGACGCGCTGTAAGAGCCGGAGGGCATGTAGTTCATCGACCTTTTCGCGGTAAGACACGTCGTTGGCGCGGAAGTCGTCCGACGCGGTGTCGAGAAGGGATTTCATTCTAGTCATGGCAGGTCTGGATATTTCCTGAGAACGAAGGCGACCTTGGCGGCGCCAGGTTTTTCGAAAGTGTCGGCCGCAACCAGGTGAACGTCGGCCTTGAAGACCAAGGATTCGCGCAGGCGCTGCTCGATTTTCTTTTTGAGGGTGACGTCATCGGCCGGATCGCGATTGGGGCCGCGTTCGACAATCACCGTCAGCGCGCCCTGCGTGGTGTGGCCCTCGAAATCGGCCACGATGCGCATGACGCCATTGGTGTCCGGCACCATTTCGGTAATGACGCTGTTGATCGCCGACGGGAAGACATTGGCCCCCCGGACGATCAGCATGTCGTCGGTCCGGCCGGTACAGCGGATCTTCGGCCCGGTGCGGCCGCAGGAGCATTCGGTATCGATCACTTCGATATAATCGCCTGACCGGAACCGCACGAGCGGGCTCGCCTGGCGGCCGAGCGCGGTATAGACCATCTCGCCCTCGGCACCTTTTTCCCAGGGGATGATTTCGCCGCTTTCGGGGTCGAGCAATTCGGTGATGATATAGTCCATGTTGACCATGTGCATACCCGACTGGGCGTCGCACTCGGCCCAGTATGTCACGCCCAGATCGGTGCCGCCCAGCATCTCGGTGCATTTCGCACCCCAGGCCTTTTCGATCTTTGCCCGAATTGCGGGAATGCCGCCGCCGGGTTCGCCGCCGACGATCACGCGCTCGATACCCAGTTCGCTGGCCTTGCATCCCAGCACCTCGGGAGCCTTTTCGGCCAGGTGCAGAACAAAGTTCGGAGCGCCGACCACGCAACGCGGCCGCGTGTCTGCGCAGGCGCGCAGCAGACGTTCTGCACCGCCATCCGCCCCCACCGGCACATCGATCGTGCCCATGTACTGCAATCCCTGCATCACCGGGATGCCGCCGACAAAGCCCTTGGCCAGCGAAAACGCGTGCAACACCATATCGCCCGGTCGCACCCCGTTGGCGAAGAAGCAGCGCGCCGTCATCTCGTGCCACATTTCGGCGTCGGATTCGGTCAGGGCCACATACGAGGGGCTGCCGGTGGTGCCCGACGAGGCCTGCATCTGGATGATGTCCGACATTGGTGCCGCGCGGTGCTTGCCGAAGGGCGGTTCCGCAGCAAGGCTTTCGCGGATCTCGGTCTTGTAGGTGTAAGGCAGCTTCTGCAGGTCTTCGATGCTGCGAATCTCGTCGAAATCGACACCGGCGTCGGCGAACTTTTCCTGATAGAAGGTCGAATTCGACTTGAGATAGGCCATCTGGTCACGCAGCCGCTCTTCCTGAATACGGCGCACCTCGTCGAGCGGCGTGCCCTCGATCGCGTGCCAGAAGCGATCATTTACCTTGTCGGCGGCATCCTCCCGCCGGAAGCGCATTCCAAATTGCATGTCGTTCTCCGTTCCAAGCCGTGGCGATCAATAGGATCGTGGCAGGCCCATGACCTTTTCGCCGATAAAGCTCAGGCACAGTTCGCGGTTCACCGGCGCTGTGCGCAGCAGGCGGACCAGCGGGTACATTTCGTAAAGTCCCGTATCTTCGGTAAAGCCCGATCCACCATGCGCCTGAAGCGCCGCGTCGACCGCTTCGATCCCGGCTTCGGCGGCGGCATATTTCGCCATGTTCGACGACGCACCGGCAGGCAGCTTGTTGTCGAACTCCCATGCCGCGCGCCGGGTCATCAGACTGGCCATCTCGACCGCTGTGTGCGCCTTGGCCATCGGATGCTGCACGCCCTGGTGCGCACCGATGGGTTGGCCGAACACATTGCGCTCGGAGGCATAGGCCACGCCCTTGTTCAGGGCGAACCGGCCGATGCCGCAGCACAAGGCGGCCAGGATGATACGCTCGGGGTTGAGGCTGTCGAACAGGATCGAGAACCCTTCGTCCACCTCGCCGACCACATCCTCGGGGCCGAGATCCACATCGTCGAAGAACAGTGTCCACTGCTCCTCGGGCAGGGGGATCGAGATCTTCACCCGCTGCTTGTCGACGCCTTTTTTCTTCAGATCCACGGCGAACAGGGTAAAGCCGTCGGTCTTGCGGCTGACCTCGGTATGCGGTTTGGTCCGCGCCACCACGAGGCAGTAGTCGGCCACTTCGGCCCCGGTGATGAAGGTCTTTTCGCCCGACAGGCTGAACCGGTTGCCTCGACGCTTGGCCAGCGTAGTGGCCTTCATCGTGTTAGACCCGGCCCCCGGTTCGGTGATCGCGAAACAGAACTGGATATCACCGCGGCAGGCAGCCGGCAGCAGTTCTTTCTTGTGGAACTCGCTCCCGTGGCTGGCGATATGGGCCAGCGACATGGTCGGCCCGACCACCATCATCAAAAGAGGAATGCCGTGATTGGCGGTGCCCTCCATGAACAGGGCCATTTCGGTCATACCAAGGCCCGCGCCGCCATATTCCTCGGGCACCATGATGCCGAGGAAGCCGTCATCGGCGATCTGGCGGAACATTTCGTGCGGAAACTCGTGCTTGCGTGCGTGTCTCAGCCAGTAATCGTTGTCGAACTTCTGCGCCAGCTGGCCGCCATAGTCGTAAATCTGGCGTTGTTCGTCGTTCAAAATGAAATCCATGCTTCGTCCTCAAGCCTTGAATTCGGGGGCGCGCCGGTTCTCGAATGCATCGAGGCCCTCGGCCACGTCATCGCTGGGCAGTGCGCGCACGGCGGCATCGCGCTCAAGCCGCATCTGCTGGTCGATACCAAGGTCCGCGCCTTCGCGCGCCAACCGCTTCATCTCGGCGATGCCGGGACGTGAACGGGTGGCGATTTTCTCGCAGTATTCCAGCGCAGACTTGTGCAGGTCCGCATCCGGCACGATGTAGTTGACCAATCCGGCCTCTTTGGCCTCGTCCGACTTGAGCCAGCGGGCCGAGAACATCAGGTCGAGCGCCCTGCGCTGCCCCATCAACCGTGTCAACCGCTGCGAGCCACCCCAACCGGGAATCAGCCCGAATTGCGCGTGCTGATCGCCAAACTGGGCGCTTTCGGCCGCGAAACACACATCGCATGCCAGCATCAGTTCGATCCCGCCGGCCAGACACAACCCCTGCACTGCCACCACGACAGGGAGGGAGGAGGTTTCGAGCGCACGCAGGTTGTTCATGCCAAAGGCGATGAAATGGTCCAGCGCGGCGGGATCGTTCAATTTACCTTTCACTTCCACCAGATCGGCACCGGTGCAAAAGTGCTTGCCCTGCGCCCGGATGAGGATCGCCCGAATAGCGGGGTTCGCCTCGAATTCCGCACGCGCGACAGAAATACGCTCATGCACCTCAAGTGACAGGCAATTGAATTTCTCGGGGCGGGCCAGTTCGATGATGCCGGTGTTGCCCTCGGAAGTGACGAGGATGGGGTCGCTCATTTCGAGGCTCCCTTCGCCTTCTTGTCATACTGCAGCGCCATGCGACCGACCTTCTCGCGGGCGATCACCAGCTTCTGGATCTGCGCGGTGCCGTCACCGATCTGCAAGCCGAGCACATCGTTGTAGCGCTGGTGGTGGGGCAGGTCGGTGGTGTAGCCGTAATGTCCGTGCAGGATCAGGCACTGGTGCAGGATCTCGCAGGCGGTTTTGGGCAGGTACCATTTGCACATGGCGGCCTGAGAGGTGTGGGGCAGGCCACGGTCGCGCAGGTCCAACGTGTAATAGCAAAGCTGGCGCATCATGGTCAGTTGGGTCTCGGCCTCGGCCAAGGGAAAGCTGACACCCTGATACTGCACGATCGGGGCTCCGAATGCCTCGCGCTCCTGAACGTAGGCCCAGGTTTCATCCACCGACGCTTGCGCGGCCCCCAGGCACTCCAGCCCGATCAGTGCGCGGGAATAGTCGAAGCCCGCCATGATCGTGCCAAAGGCATGGTCCTGTTCCGCCATCATGTTTTCAGCCGGCACGAAAACATCGTCAAAGAAAACCGAGCCGCGCCCGACAGGCTTGGTGCCGATGTCGTCAAAATGGGTGCGCTTGATGCCTTCCTGGTTCAGATCGACGAAAAAGGCGCTGACCCCGCGTGAGCCGCCATCAGGATCGCCGGTACGGGCAAAGACGACCGCCGCATCCGCCTGACTGGCAAAACTCATGGATGTCTTTTCACCGTTCAGCCGCCAGCCGTTGCCGGATTTCTCGGCCCTCAGAATCAGGTTCGCCGCATCCGAACCGCCGCGCGGCTCTGTCAGGCCCAGGCCAATGACCGCATCACCCGAAACAACCTTGGGCACCCATTCCGACGCGATGTCCTTGGAGGCATGTTTGGCAACCATTCCGCCCATGAGAGAGCCCAGAAGCTGCACGTAACTTGCGTTGAAATCGGCATAGGCGATCTCTTCGACGATCAGCCCTGACGTGACAGAGCTTTCGCCGAGACCCCCGAATTCCTCGGGCAGATCGGCCCCGATCAGCCCCAGTGCGCCCATCTCCTTGATCAGCGCACGGTCGAATGTATGGCCGCTGGCGCGTTCTTGATATGTGGGCGCAAGCCTTTCAGTTGCGAAGCGCTTTGCGGTCTCGCGAAACGCCTTCTGATCGTCTGTAGGCTGGAATTGCATCGGTGCTCCTCCCCATGAGCGAAAATCTTCTTTCCAAAAATCTAACAAATGTTAGAATGTAGATCAAGTGCAGTTTTGAGGAGGAGAACCAAAGTGAAAAATAGACCAGATGGAAGCTTTGAAACCATGCTCTCGCCCATCCGCGCAGGCCAGCATACATTGCGAAATCGTGTCATCATGGGGTCGATGCACACGCGGTTGGAAACCGAGCCTGACGGCATAGCCAAACAGATCGCGTTTTACGCCGAGCGTGCGCGGGGGGAGGCGGCGATTCTGGTCACCGGCGGGTTTTCGCCCAATGCCGAGGGCATATTCGATCCAGAAGGTCCGAGAATCGATGACCCGGAAGAAGCGCTTGACCTGCGCCCGATCTGCGAGGCGGTGCAGGCCGAAGGCAGCCTGGTCTGCGCGCAACTCCTCCACGCCGGGCGCTATGCCAAGATCGAAGGGTGTGTGGCCCCGTCGCCGATCCGCGCCCCGATCAACCGTTTCATCCCGCGTGAAATGACCGAAGCCGACATTCTCCGTACCATCGAGGATTTTGCCGTAGCGGCCGCCAATGCGCTGGCCGCAGGCTTTGATGGCGTCGAGATCATGGGGTCCGAGGGATACCTGATCAACGAATTCACCGTCACCCACACCAACAAGCGCCAAGACGACTGGGGCGGCAGCGCCGCGAACCGCCACCGATTCCCGGTCGAGATCGTGCGCGCGGTGCGCGAACGTTGCGGCCCCGACTTTCTGGTCATCTACCGGATTTCGGCGGCCGATCTGATCGAGGGCGGCGCGCCCGCCGAAGAAATTGCCGCACTGGCCCGCAAGATCGAGGCTGCGGGTGCGGATATCCTGAACACCGGCATCGGCTGGCATGAGGCCCGCGTGCCGACGATCGCCTACCCGGTGCCGCGCGGTGCCTGGCGCAAGGCGGCAGCCAACGTCAAAGCGGCGGTGTCGATCCCGGTAGTCGCCTCGAACCGGATCAATACACCCCAGCTTGCAGAAGACATACTTGCCTCTGGCGATGCGGACATGATCTCGATGGCGCGCCCGTTTCTGGCCGATCCGCATTTCGTGAAAAAGACGCGCGAGGGCCGCGCAGACGAGATCAACACCTGCATTGCCTGCAACCAGGCCTGCCTGGATTTCATTTTTTCGGACCGGCCGGTCGGATGTCTGGTCAATCCAAGGGCCGGGCGTGAAACGGAATTCCGGGATACGCCAACCGACACGCCAAAGAAAGTGGCCGTCGTTGGCGGTGGTGCCGCGGGCATGGCCACAGCCGCCGAGGCGGCACGGCTGGGCCACGATGTCACCCTGTTCGAAGCGCAGGACAAATTGGGCGGTCAGCTGAATCTGGCCCGCGCCGCACCAGGCAAGGACGAATTCGACGAAACCCTGCGGTATTATGCCGGTCAGATGCAGAAACACGGGGTCACGCAGCGTCTGGGACAGCGGGCAGAGGCGAGCGATCTTGAGGGATTTGACCATGTGGTCATCGCCACCGGGGTCACGCCGCGCATTCCCGACCTGCCGGGTATCGACCATCCCAGCGTCGCGACCTACGCCGAAATTCTGTCCGGTGACCGCGAGGCGGGCGACCGTGTCGTGGTGATGGGGGCGGGGGGCATCGGTCATGATGTGGCCGAGTTCCTAGTGACCAAACCCGCCGAGACCGCGAATTCCGACGTCTTTTGCGAAACCTGGGGAGTGGACCCCGAGTTTGTCTCCTCGGGTGCCCTGGCGGGCGACCCTCTGGCACCGAAGCCGTCGCGCCGCAAGGTCGTCATGCTGCAGCGCAAGACCGCTAAACCGGGCGCGGGGCTTGGTGTTTCGACAGGGTGGATCCTGCGCAACGCGCTGCGCAAACATGGGGTCGAGGCAATGGGCGGGGTGACCTATGAACATATCGACGATGCGGGGCTGCACATCGTCGCGGACGGAAACCCGACGGTCATCGCAGCCGATACAATTGTGCTGTGCACCGGTCAGGAACCGGAACGGGCCCTGGCCAAAGAGGTTGTAGCGCGCGGCGTCCCGGTTACGATGATCGGCGGGGCAAAGGAGGCCGCCGAACTGGATGCGCTGCGCGCCATTGATGAGGGCGTGCGCCTGGCGCAGGATCTCTGAACCGAGGCTCGGGCAAGGGGGAAACTATGCTGACCGACGTCATCCGCGCGGGGCGCGCTGATCTGTATTCGATCTTTCGAACCCGCGCACATGACTGCGCCCGCGCCCTCGCCATCGAGGACGGCAGCAGAAAACTGACCTATGCAGAACTGCTGGAGCGGGTCGATCGTCTGGCGGCTGTATTTCTGGCACGAGGCGTGGCGCCCGGAGACAGGATCGCGATCCTGTCGCATAACCGCTCAGAATACCTGGAGGTCGAACTTGCAGCAGCGGGAATCGGCGCGATCGTCGCCTGTCTGAACTGGCGGCTTGCCCCCGATGAACTGCGGCACTGCATCGATCTGGTCGAGCCGGTTCTCGCGGTTGTCGAACCGGAACTTTCAGAAGCTTACCGCGCCGTCGCGTCGACACCCTGTCTAACCGTCGGGCCAGACCTGGAAACGGCCATTGCCGGGGTCGAGCCGGACCCGCGCACCGGAACCATGGTTGACGACCCCGAGGCCGGTCTGACGATCCTCTATACCTCGGGGACCACGGGCCTGCCCAAGGGGGCGCATATCAGCCACCGCGCGCATATCGCCCGATCCATGGTTTTTGCGGCCCAGCTGGCGCTGGATCCCGGCGACGGGTTCATCGCCTGGGCGCCGATGTTCCACATGGCCTCCACCGATCATGCGCTGGCAACGATCCTGCGGGGCGGGACCGTGGTGATGGTGGACGGGCTGCAGCCCGCCGTCATCAACGAGGCGCTGTCACGCCACAGGATCGGCTGGTTCGTGATGATGCCCGGGGCACTGGAGGCTTTTATTAACGAACGGCACGCCAACCCTTTGCCGCTGAAGGGGATCAAGGTTTGCGGCGCAATGGCTGATCTGGTGCCGCCGCATCAGATCGCGGAACTGACCGGTCTTCTGGACACGCCCTATCTGAATTCCTTCGGGGCGACCGAAACCGGCCTGCCGCCGGGAACCGCCGATCTGATCGCGCCGGGTGTGACCCCGGACCGGCTGTCCAAGCGCATCAGCGCCTTTTGCGAGGTGCGGCTGGTCGATCCCGACGACCGCGAAGTCCCCGATGGAACGCCGGGCGAAATGGCGCTTCGGGGTCCGACGCTGTTTTCCGGGTACTGGAACGCCGACGACACCAATGCCCGTGACTTTCGCAACGGCTTTTTCCACATGGGCGATCTGTTCCGGCGCAATGCGGACGGCACCGTCGACTTTGTGGATCGGGCGAAATACCTGATCAAGACCGGAGGTGAAAACGTCTATCCGGCGGAAATCGAACGTGTGCTTCTTTCTCATCCCGATGTGATCGATGCCGCCGTGGTAAGGGCCTTCGACGCGAAATGGGGGGAAAGCCCGGTGGCCTTTGTCGCCTGTGACGATGACGGGCCGGATGCCGAGGCGCTGCTGAACTTGTGCCGCGAAAGCCTCGCTGGCTATAAGCGACCACGCGAAATTCGCTTCATCGCGTTCGAGGATTTTCCCAGATCGACCAGCGGCAAGATCCAGCGGCATATCCTCGAAGCCCGGCTCGCAGATTAATTTTCGCTCTGACCCGATCGTCAGCCAGCCACGCCAGTTCGCCCCAATAGCGATAAAAGCGTTCTTATCCTCGTTGCCACGAGCTTCTTATCCCCGCCCTTTGGAGTAACCCCCTGAAAGTGATCCACCATCTGGGATAGATTGACCCGCGATTGAAGCGCAGCCCTCTGTCGGACTACACGGCTAGGGTTTTCCGGGTGTTTGAGCTCAGGAGGATTCGTAGATCCCTGAGCCATTCATCAGTGCGATCGGTGGTTTGTTCCCGGTTGCGCTGTGGGGGCAGCAGTAACCCGGCGCATCGCACCGACGGGCATGGACTGCCGGCAATTGCCGGTTGGGGCTGCTGCGGGCCTTCAAGGGAAAGTCGGCGACTATCCGATGTGCGGGACAAAGCGGACATTCGCCAAGCGACCTCAAACGTCCGGTTCTGTACTGCGGCCCGACAAAACGATATCAAGTGATCAGCGGTCAGCCGATCGCACCTGTGTAACTGTCTTCTTCGGCCCTCCTGTCTGCATGATCTGGGACAGGTAAGAATTGCGCCGTCTGATGAAGTCACGCAGAAGGGTCGGGTAATCTTCACTGACGGCATTCTTCACAGAAACCCGACGCTCCAGTTCATGTCGCCAGGCCCTTACACGGGCAAGCCCTGTGAAGACGCCAAACTCTCCGATGGTGTCAAAAACGTCGAAATAGCGGAAGACCGGGCCGAATACGACATCGACGAGGCTGAACCGGTGGCCATCGAACCATGGTCCCTCCCCAAGCTCCGCGTCCAGCCGAAGGAACTTTGCGCGGAGCGCCGCCACTTTTTCTTCCAACGCTTTCTCGTTCGGCGCCGAGTAGAACCCCGCAATGTCGTTCAAGACAGCAGATCCAAATTCAATCCAGGCACGGTGGCGGGCGCGATCGAGAGCGTCGTGCGGATGAAGCGCGTGGGGTTGTGTATCCTCAAGATATTCGAGGATAACCGCAGATTCGAAAATCGGCGTCCCGTCCACAACCAGGACAGGCGTCTTGCCCAGCGGAGATATGGCAAGAAACCAGTCGGGCTTGTTCGAAAGATCGATGTCAGTTCTCTCGAACGTGACACCTTTCTCAGTGAGCGAGATCGCCGCGCGCTGCACATATGGGCAGAGCGCATGGCTAATGAGGTGGAGGCTCATGTTGTCTCTCCCGCCATCTGCACGTTACCGGGCGCGAAGGAAGGGCTGAGGGCGAAACGGCCGTCGCCCAGAAGCCCTTGCACGATGGCAAGCAGCGTCAGATAGGCCGGGTATTCCCACCCGCCGTTCTCGTATCCGAACATCCAGCCGTTTCCGGAGTGAGCCCAGGTCGCACCGGCCAGGATGGGCACGGTCGCCGACGCGACCCACCGAGCCTGTACGCCGAGGACCAAAAGGGCACCGGCAATCGCCTCGACTGCAAAGACCATATAAGCAAACCAGCCGGGCAGCCCGATCGAAATGAAGAACTGCGCCGTTCCGGGAAGTGTGAAAATGAAGAGCTTGAGAAACAGGCTGTGCGCCAGGAACATGATCCCGAGTGCTATACGGAGCAGGAATAATCGGCGACCGCACTGCTAAAGGCTAACATTACCGCTTGGCAGGTCTGAACCTGCTGGCGGCGATCTGGATACCGCGCGCGCCTACGGGAAACGGTTGGCCGAGGTCGCGAGCCGCTGGAACAGCTGATCCAGCTGTCTGAATAATCGGCCCGGCCGCCCGGATCGGATGTGCTGCGGCCGGGTTGCGCTCAGTCCGCGACCCCCGCCCGCCCGATCAGCGCCATGAGCGTTCCGGTCATCGTTGCGACGAGCTTTTCATCCTGGCTCTTCACGGCATAGGCACGCGCCTCGCATATGGTCAGCGTCCTGCCTGGTTTCACCACGTCAGCGACGAAGCGAAACCGTTCGCCGTCCGCCGGGTTGAGTAGGTTGATCTTGAATTCGGCCGTCAACACTGCCGCGTCCGCTGGCATCAGCGAAAAGGCCGCGTATCCGCAGGCGCTGTCCAGCGCTGTCGACAGGATTCCGGCATGCAAAAACCCATGCTGCTGGGTCAGTGCAACCTGATGTGCCATTTCCAGAACGATGCGGCCGGGTAACAACTCGGCAATGCTGATCCCCAACGTGTTCATCACCTTCTGGCGATCGAAACTGTTGCGCACGCGTGCGTCATAGTCGGGGTTTTTCGGTTTGAATTGTGTCATGGCGGGTCTTCCTCTTCGATTTCATTCGTCAATGACCAATCTTAGGCGGTCTTTGAGGCGCGTATCTTGTAGCGAAAGGTCAAAACGACGCGGAATAGACAGAGCGCGCAACGCGCCGGGCGGTTTGCCGGCGAAGATCCGGCAAGCGGCGGACAAGTGAGATTGATCGTAGTATCCGGCGTCCAGCGCCAGATCGCTCAGCAGCAGGGTCTTTGACGCAAGCTGCCCGAGAGCCCGGCGAAAGCGTCGCAAGGTCGCAAGCCGCCGCCGCGACACGCCGGTTTCCGCCCGCACCTTTCGACGTTTGGTCCGGTCGCTGTAAGCTCCGGTTGGTGCGGCAAAGCGCAGGTCTCTCGCAAGGCCGTCAAGCACCGCGATGAGCGCAGGCAGGTCATCGTCCCCGTTCTGAACCCGGGCCAGTTCTGAGGCCAGCATGTCCAGCCCTTTGGAGTCGGGAAATCGCTGCGGTCGTGACGACAGTCGCAGCCCGGCCACGACACCCAGGAATGGCCTTGGGCGGGGCGAAAAATAGGGGCGCGGTTCTGCCAGCGATACGCGCCCGCCGCCGCTGTCGTAGCGCGTTACCGAAAGGGTAAAGAGGTCGGTTGCGAACCGCCCGTGTCCACCACCGCTCAGCACACCGGTATCGCGGAACACGAACAAATGGTCGATCTGTTTGGCCGCTTCCTCAGGCGGAGCCAGTTCGAGATAACGCGGCGGCTCCATCAGGTTACTTGACGAAAGCATCCCGGTTCTCGGCGACGAAATCGGCAAATCGGCGCGCCGGGCGTCCCATCACATCACTGACCGTGGTCTCGATGCCGGCAAGGTAGCCCTTGGGCGCGATGGAAGCCAATTCGACCATGGCTCTGGCGACCTCGTCCTGCATTCCGCCAGCCACCATGCCCGCCTTGGCATTTTCGGCCGACAGGGACACGCACGACACTGTTCGTCCCGTCACCCCGGACAGAAGGGCCGCGATGTCATCCCCTGCAAGAGCTTCGGGCCCGGTCAGGCCAAGAGCCTTGCCTTCGTAACCCGGAGCGGTCAGCGCCTCGGCGGCGACATCCGCGATGTCGCGGGCGTCGATCCAGGCCACGGGGCCGCCCAGATCGTCATAGTACACGGCGTCCTTTGCAATGTTGCCGGCCTGCCACAGCAGGTTCTGCATGAAATAGGTCGGCTGGACAAAGGTCCAGTCAAGGCCGCTTTGCTTCAGCAGCTCCTGGGTTTCGGAATGCCACTTTCCAAAGGTCAGCCCCGCCTTGGGCGACGCGCCAAGCCCCGTGGCCACAACGATATGGCGCACGCCCGCGGCCTTGGCCGCCTCGATCACGTTCGCCTTCCACTGGCGCATGTTCAGATGGGCAGGCGTGACCAGGTATATCTTTTCTGCCCCGTCACAGGCCCGCGCCAGCGCGGCAGGGTCCGTGAAATCCGCTGCGACCGCCTCGCATCCTTTGGCCCTTAGCGCATCTAACTTGGAGGGGGCGCTGGTGACAGCGCGCACGGACGCGCCTTTTGCCAGAAGCGTATCGACGAGGGGCGCGCCAGTCGTGCCCGTGGCTCCGAAAACAGTGATCATGACTTTTCCTTTTGCAGGTCTGCGATGGGCTGAATGGTTTCCGGGTTGCTGATCGACGACAGATCGCCCGGATCTTCACCGAGAAAGGCGGCACGCACGACACGGCGCATGGTTTTCATGCTGCGGGTCTTGGGCAGCGCTTCGACAAAGTGGATCTCGCGCGGGCGGAAGGGCTTCGAGACGATCTCTCCGACACGATCCTTGAGCCGGTTCACGAGCTCCGCGTCCGGCGACACATTTGGGGCCGCCACGCAGACGCAGACGACGGCCACGCCCTTGATGTCATCAGGTGCCGCGATGGCAGCGGCGTCCACCACCTCTCCGGTTTCGGTCAGGGCCGCCTCGATCTCGGGCGGGCCGATGCGTTTGCCGGCGATGTTCAGCGTGTCGTCCGACCGGCCCAGGATATACCATGTCCCGTCCGGATCGCAGCGCACCCAGTCGCCGTGCCGCCAGAGGCCGGGGAAGGTGGACCAGTAGGTTTCAAGGTAGCGATCGCGGTCCCCCCAGATGGCCGGGGTCAGACCCAGAGGCGGCTGGGTCACGACCAGTTCGCCGACCTCGCCCGGTGCGGCTTCGCTGCCGTCCTGGCGCAGAACCTTGGCCCCGACACCCAGGGCCTGGGCCGAAAATCCGCCGGGCTTGAGCTCGTGCAGCACGGTCGAGGTCAGGATCGCGCCAAAAAGCTCGGTCCCGCCCGAGATGTTCAGCGGCACGGCGCGGCGGCGACAGATATGATCGAGCTGCCAGAGCCAGGCATCCTCGGTCCAGGGCTCGCCGGTCGAGGCGACGATGCGCAGGGACGACAAGTCGTAGCCCGACAAAGATTCAGTATCCTGCGTCATGAACTGCCGTACCAGGGTCGGGGCCACGCCGAGATGCGTGACCTCCATCTCGGACGCAAGACGCAACAGCCTGAAGGGATCGCCGGGCATTGATGGTGCGCCCTCGGCCAGCACCAGAGTCGAACCGGACAAGAGCACCGACAAAAGGGTAAGCGGTCCCATGACCCACCCCATGTCGGTCATCCAGAGGTGCCGGTCATCCCGTTTCATGTCGAGGCAAAGCAGGAAATCGGCCGTGGCCTTGGCCTGCACGCCCAGATGGGTATGCACGACGCCCTTGGGCCGTCCGGTGGTGCCTGACGTATAGGCGATCAGAAAGGTGGCTTCGGCCTTGACCGGAACGGCGGCAAGCTCCGGACTGGCGCGGCCCACGGTTTCGCTCCAGTCCAGATCGCGGGCGGGATCGGCTACCGCACCGCCGAACCGTCGCAGGCTGATCACGGTATGAACCGATGGCACGTCGGTCAAAGCCTGGGCGAGGCTCGCCTCCATCCAGACCGGCTTGCCTCGCCGGGGTGTGGCATCCGCTGTCAGCACCGCCACGGCATCCGCGTCGTTCAGGCGCGATACGATGGCATGAGGCGCAAAACCGGAAAACAGCGGCACCGCAACCGCGCCCAGCCGGGCAATCCCCAGAAGCGCGGCCTCGATTTCGGGGATCATCGGCATATAGATGCCCACCGCCTGACCGGGCCTTACACCGCGCGTGGCAAGGGCCGAGGCAACGCGGGAGGCTTCGGCGGTAAGGTCGGAATAGGTCCAGCGGCGGCGGCTTCCGTCTTCGCCGACCCAGTCGATTGCGACCTTGTCGCCCAAGCCATCGACAATTCGGGCGTCAAGACAGGTTTCCGTCAGATTCAAAGTACTCCCGACGGCCCACCGGATCGATTCGGGCCCTTCGGAGATATCTCGCAACCGGCTGTAGGGCCGCGCGAACCGTATCCCGGCATGGTCAATGATCCGGCCCCAGAACCAGTCTGGGTCTTCATTCGAACGGCGGACGAGTTCCTCGTAACTGTCAATGCCGCAGCCCGTCAGAAATGCGGTCAGAGTGCTTGTCCGCTGGATGTCAGAGCCTGGCTGAAACATTCGCAACCTTTCTAGAATGAAAAAGGGCCGCACAAAAGGCGCGGCCAGTCGGGGAGGTAACTCTTTTGGCACGGTTTGGCAGCAACGCCTGGTGTCCGGCGCTGCTGTCATGGCTTCAACCGTGCATGGACAAGCCGCCCGAAACCGAAATCACCTGGCCGGTAATGAACCCTGCGTCGTCCGACGACAGGAAGCAGATGATGCCAGGGTAATCCGTCGGCTGCGCCAGGCGCTTCATCGGAATCGCCCGCTTGAGACCTTCGGCGATCTTTTGACCTGCCTCGCCCTCGGCAAATTGAGCGAACAGAGGTGTGTCGGTCGGTCCCGGGGCGACCGCATTCAATTGTATACCTTTGCGCGCCAGCTCGCGCGCCACGGTCTTCGTGAACGAAATGATGCCGCCCTTGCAGGCTGAATAAACCGCCTCGCCGGATGACCCGACACGACCAGCGTCAGAGGCGATGTTAACCACGCGACCGCCGCCGCTCTTGACCATGCCCGGAAGCACCGCGTGATGCATGTTGAGCGGGCCGTAAAGATTGATGTCGATAACCTTTTTCCAAAGATCGGCATCGGTGTCGAGAAACATTCTGCTGACGTCCCAGCCGGCGTTGTTCACCAGCACATCAATCGGGCCGCCGGATTCGAACTCGGCCACCGCCGTGTCGACTTGACTACGGTCGGTGATATCTACCTTGAAGGCCTGCGCCTTCCCGCCAGCCTCGGTGATCAGTCGGACAGTTTCCTCCGCCCCATCCTTGTTCAGATCGAAAACGGCAACTTCGGCGCCCTCTTCGCCGAACCGTTCGCAAACTGCGCGGCCAATGCCGCTTCCACCGCCGGTCACAATGACCCGTTTTCCACTCAACCCTCGCATGGAGGTCCTCCTCTTCCGATAAACCTTTGTCAAGAACTTGATTCGGAACGTTCCTTGGATTATTCTAACATTTGTTAGATTTAATGCAATGGACAGTCTCGTGTCCCGCAAGTATCGAAATGAAATGGTACACAAGACTGACCCCCCCAGGACACTGAGCGAAGACTTGAGCAAGTCTGAGAGGACACGTGAGGGTATCCTTTCGGCGGCTGCGCGACTTTTTCGGTATGAAGGCTATCACGCAACGACTATGCGCGACATCGCGCAGGAAGCTGGCATTGAGGCCGGCAGCATTTATTATCATTTTCAATCCAAGGACCAGATTCTGAGCGAAGTTCTCGATCTTGGCGTCCGTCAACTATATCAGGCGGTCAGTGAAATCGTTCGGTCGGCACCGACAAGTTCGGAGGATTTTCGCAAGACTTTCGGACTGCTGATTGAAACACACCTTGCCTACCTATTGACCGACAGCGACTTTACGTCAGCCAATATTCGGAACTATCCGATGTTGTCGGACGAAACACGCGCCCCGCATCGCGAATTGCGTGCATCATATGCGGGTGCCTGGGGCAAATTCCTGAATGACGCCAAACGCGCCGACCACCTTCGAAGCGACATATCCACTGCTGTGATCCGCCAGTTCATCCTGAGTGCCATGAACTGGACCGTAGAATGGTACGATGTCGACTCGTATCCGGTGCGCATACTCGCGGAACGAATGAGTAAGCTGATACTTGACGGAATGTGTCCACATCGCAAGGCGGATACCGAAGGCTTGAAGCTGTGCCCCGCCACTACCGCCAAAACCCCGGATCCCGACAGCAAGGCGGCTAAGACCCGTGCAGAAATTCTAAAGGCCGCAGCGCGCGTTCTGAGGGACAATGGCTACAAGGCGACCACGCTGAGAAAGATCGCGGAAGAAGCGGACATGAAAGCGGGCAGCGTCTATTACCATTTCAACTCCAAAGAAGCGATCGTTGACGAAGTTCTAAACGCCGGACTGAGGGACTTGCTATCAGGTGTCGAAGCCGCCGCCGTTCGGAAATTCGATGCCCCGTACGATCATCACGCCAAGATAGCGACTGCAATCTGGGCGCACCTGGATTTCCTCTTCAAGGCAAGTGAATTCACCTCGGCGAATATCAGAAGCTATGGAATGCTCCCCAATCATTTCAGGGAGAGGCACAGGGGTATTCGCCATGAGTATGGAAAACTCTGGGATCGGATACTCCGTGAAGCTCAGGACGACGGTGCCATACGGTCGGATATCAAGATCGTCCCCTTGCGCCAAGTGATGTTGGGTGCCTTAAACTGGACGGTGGAATGGTTCGACCCGAACAAGGCAGGAGTGGAAGGATATCTATCACTGCCTGAATTCTCCAGCATGCTCATCAATCTGCTATTGGAAGGCATTTGTAACCGGGAAGCGACCCCGTCCACAGGACAAGGTAGCCCTGAAAGCGGTTGCCCCGGTCAGACCAGAAGGAAGTGATACAGCCCTTCGGCAACCGCCTTTTCCCGATCCGTCTGCCAGCTGAGCACGCTGACGCTTGCCATCCGCTTGCCTTTGCGCGTGACGTTAGCGCGCGCAAAAAGCGGTCCCTTCACACCGGGTCTGAGGTAATCGACGGTCAGGTTGATCGGCTTGGCCGGAACGTCGGCGAAATCGGGCTGTACCGCGATGGCGGCAGTGGCCTCCATAAAACTCGCGATTATGCCGCCATGGTAGTACTCCATGATCGGGTTACCGATATGGCGGTCATCAAAGGTCATTTCCGCCTCAGCATGGAGACTGTCTAGACTTCTGACCTCAAAGTTGAGAAATCGGAAGAACGGCACCCGGGATACATTGGCATTGACAGTTTGCACGTCCATCACGAGGTTTTTCCTTTTGTCATTGCGTCAAACAGGCTGGTTTCGCCGCGCGTCAATGCAAACGAGGCGGTTCCCCTAGCTATTTCAGCATCCTCATGGCCCGCGAACCAGACGCTGCCGGAATTGAAGGCGATGTGGCGGGTCTTGCGAAAACAATGCGCTTGAACGATGACATCCGCGCGCGAACGGGCCGGGCGCAGGTAATCAACTCTGAGGTCAAGAGTGGCCATGGTACTGACGCCTTCGATGGCAACAAAGTTCGCCAGTCCAAAGACACTGTCCAGAAGTGCCGTCAGGATACCACCGTGGAGCAGCGATTGTTCCGCATCGACGCAAAAGTCCGGATTGAACGGCATCCGAACCCGAACACCTTCCGTCGAGACCTCTTCGATCTCAAGCGCCATATGCGTTATCAGACCCTTGCCGCGCGCATTCCACATCTGCGCGATTTGCTCCATCTTCTTTTGGGTGATGTCTGACATGCGATCTTTCCTTTAACGCCCCGTGAAATTGGGTTTTCGTTTTTCGACGAACGCAGCAACCGCCTCGTGGTGGTCTTCGGTCTGATGCATGAGCGCCTGATAGGCCGCCGCGGAATTCAGGAAATCCGGCAGGTCCATCCGTTCGGCATTGCGCATCAGACGCTTGGCGACCCGCACCGCGCGCGGCGGTTTCGCGGCGATGACAGCGGCCCGTTCACGGGCCCGTTCCATCAATTTTTCATGAGGCACAAGTTCAAGCACCATACCAAGCTCCAGCGCTTCCTTGGCCTCGACCATGCGCCCCGAGAAGGTCAGATCGGCGGCCTTCTGGTGGCCCAGACGACGCAACAGGAACCAGCTGCCCGCATCGCCCGGAATGATTCCGAGATTCAGAAACACCTCGCCGAACCTTGCTTTTTCTGACGCGATGCGCATGTCGCACATCATGGTCAGGTCGCACCCCGCGCCCACCGCCGGGCCGTTGACTGCGGCGATCGTCGGAATATCCATGTTGTAGAGCGCAAGCGGCAGCCGCTGCACCCCATCAACATAACTCTGCGCCGCCGCCAGCGGCTCCTTGCGGAACACGCTGTCGGGATCGTTCATCTCCTTGATGTCCCCGCCTGCACAAAAGGCCGGGTCGGCCCCGGTCAGGATCATCACGCTGACCTGAGGATCGGCCTGCACCTTGGCGAAGGTCTCCAGAAGGGCAGCGATCATGTCGTTGCCGGTGACCGGGTTGCGCCGCTCGGGGTCGTTCAGCGTAACCGTAGCGATCCTGTCGGAAATCTCCAGAAGGACGGGCTGTTTATTCATTCTTGCCATCTCCCCGTTCGCGTTTCTCGAACATCGCGGGGTTGATCATGTCCCGCGCGTCATGACCCATATGCAAGGTTTCACCGCCGTCTACATAAATGTCTTCTCCGGTGATGAAACCGCCAAGTTTCGAGGCCAGGAAAATGATCGTGCCTGCGATGTCCTCGGCCGCCCCCATCCGGTTTAGCACCGAGCGGTTCAGCTTTTTCCACTGTTCCGGCGGAATCGGATAGCGGCCAAGCGCATCGGTCTTGATCGTGCCCGGCGCGACACAGTTCAGCCGGATGCCGTACTCGCCCCATTCGGCGGCCAGCGTTTTCATCATGCCCGTCACACCGGCGCGGGCGGCGACGGTGTGTGTAAAGCCGGTAAGCGCGGTGCGCGCAGAGATGGCGGTGACAAACACAACCGATCCACCATTGTCGTACATGAAGTGATCCGCCGCTGCCCGGGTCATCTGCCAAGATCCGATCAGGTTGTTGCGGATCACGGCTTCGAAGCCCTTGTTGGTGATATCGCGGGCGGCCGCGATATACTGGCCGCCGGCATTGTTCACCAAAACATCCAACTGCCCATAGTGGTCCTTGATCCGCCCCATCGCAGCTTCGATACTGTCTTCGTCGCGGGTGTCTCCGGGCACGACAAAGGCCTCGCCCCCCGCCGCCCGGATCATTTCGGCGGTCTCTTCCAGCGGCTCTTCGCGGCGCGCGAACAGCGCAAGCCTTGCCCCGCAAGCGGCCATTTCGATCGCCGTCGCCCGGCCCATTCCAGATCCGGACCCCGTGACCAGGGCAACTTGACCCGCCATGAGATCCGACGCGTAACGCCTTGATTTCGCTTCGCTCATGTTCCGCCCCTAGTTCTTCAGCAATTCGCCAGAGATGATGAGTTTGCGAACCTCCTGGGTGCCTGCGCCGACCTCAAGCACGCGACCGGTCCGGTATAGCCGGTTCACTTCTGTATCACGCATGTAACCCGAGCCGCCGTGAATCTGGACAGCTTTGTCCAGCACGAAGGATGTCGCCTCAGCGGCCTTGTAGATCGCCGCAGCGGTGAGCTTGTGTATTTCGCCGCGCCCGCCTTCGCCCTCTTCGAGGCCTTCACACATGGCAGCGGTGCGCAAGGACAGGCTCCGCGCGGCCTCGATCTGCGTATACATGTCGGCCAGCATCGCCTGAACCATCTGAAAACTGGCGATCGGTTTGCCGAATTGCTGGCGTGTCTTGGCGTAATCGATGGAAATATCCAGCGCCCGCTGCGCAATGCCCAGAGCGTTGAAACAGACGATGGCACGTTCCAGATCAAGTCCGGACATGGTAACGGCAACCCCGCCATCCAGCTTGCCGACCATGTTTCTGGCCGGAACACGGCAATCTTCGAATACCAGTTCGCCCGTCGGCGAGCCCCGGAATCCCATCTTGTTCAGCTTCTGCGCCACCTTGAAACCGGGCGTGTCGGTTTCCACGATAAAGGCGGAAATGCCCTTGGCCCCTTTTTCGGGCGATGTCTTGGCATAGACCAGCACCAGATCGGCAATCGGCCCATTGGTGATGTAGATCTTGGCGCCGTTCAGGATGTAGTCGTCGCCATCCTTTTTGGCCGTGGTCCGCATCGAGCCAAGCGCATCAGACCCCGCGCCGGGTTCGGTCAGACCCAGGGCACCCACCAGCGTGCCGTCGCACAGACCTGGCAGGTATTTTCGGCGCAACTCGTCATTGGCGTTGCGATAGATATTATTGACGCAGAGGTTGTCGTGCGCCACATGGGTCAGTCCGATGGCCGCCGAGGCGCGCGACATTTCCTCGGTGATGATACAGGCCGAGGTAAAATCGAGCCCGGCACCGCCGAATTCCGTCGGCACGTTCAGTCCCAGGTAGCCCATTTCGCCCAGCTTGGGGAAAACCGAAGACGGCAGGTCATCAGTATCGTCCATTTCCGCATTCAGATGGTGGAATTCGGACATGAAGAACTTGCCGGCCTGATCGGCCAGGGCCTGCTGTTCGTCCGTCATGAAATGTGTTGGCAGAGCGGTGTCGTTGCGCAGTTGCTTGTTCATTGTCTCGTCCCCCTCAGGCGCGCAAAAGTTCTTCGGCAATGATGATCTTGCGGACTTCGCTTGTTCCCGCGCCGATCTCCAACAATTTGTTGGCGCGGAACAGCCGGTTGATCTCGGTGTCCTGCATGTAGCCAGAGCCACCATGAATATGACAGGCTTCGGTCACCGCCTTGTTGAATGCCTCGCCTGCGTAAAGACAGGCCGCCGCGGTCAGTTTGTGGATTTCGCCACGGCCCCCGGCCCCTTTTGGTAGGCCCGTACAGGCGGCCAGTGCCCGATAACCGAATGCGCGCGCGGTTTCGACCTCGGTGTAGATCTCGGCCAGTTTCGACTGCATCATCTGGAAACTTGCAATCGGTTTGCCGAATTGTTCGCGAATCTTGGCGTATTCCAGCCCTAGTTCCAGGGCGCGTTCGGCCATGCCAACGCAGACTGAGGCAACCATAGCACGCTCCAGATCCAACCCGCTCATTACCACCGAAACGCCGGTGTTTTCCGGTCCAACCATGGCGGATGCGGGTACGCGGCAATCCTCAAACACCAGTTCTCCGGTTGGCGAGCCGCGAAAGCCCATCTTGTCAAGCTTTTGCGCCACCTTGAAACCGGGATTGTCCGTCTCGATGATGAAAGCAGAAATGCCCTTGGCGCCCTTCGACTTGTCGGTTTTGGCATAAAGCAGGATCACATCGGCAATGGGGCCGTTGGTGATGTAAATCTTCGAGCCGTTGATGACATAATCATCACCGTCGCGGCGGGCAGTTGTGGCCATGGATCCGAGCGCATCGGATCCCGCACCCGGTTCGGTCAGGCCCAAAGCACCAACCAGCTCGCCCGAGCAAAGGCCCGGCACGTATTTCTTCACATGCTCTTCGGATCCATTGCGCAGCAGGTTATTCAGGCACAGGTTGTCATGCGCCCCGTGTGAGAGGCCCACAGCCGGATTCCACTTCGAAATCACCTCGGACACCAGCGCCTGGGTGAACTCGTTCTGTCCCGATCCGCCAAGCTCTTCGGGTGCGGTAATCCCCAGCAGGCCCAGCTCGCCCATCTGCTTGAACAGATCATCGGGCCACCATTCCTCGTCATCCATACGCGCTTGCAGTGGGTGTAGCACCTCGCGCGACACCCGATCCACGTGATCGACGATCTGCCGTTGCTCATCAGTCAAAGAATAGTTCGCCCTGATGGCTTCCAGATCAGCCGAGATGGCCTCACTTTGAGTGGTCATATCATCCTCCCGAAAAATGTCGTCCGCCGTGTTGACCAAAATCAAACATATGTTAGAAAATAGATCAAGCCAAGCTTTTGACGACCTGACGTAAGAAAGCGCGGTGTCCTGCAATACAGAGGGGGGGGGAGCTTCGGAAATGACTGAGAGCGTTGTTCAATCGCAGGCGCTCGGCAAAGAAGTGCGTATCACGATTCGACGTCCTGACAATCGAAATGCCCTCAACCGTGAGGTCGCAGACGGGATCATGGTCGCCATATGTGCTGCCGAGAGGGACAGCGATTGCCGCGTGATCGTTCTGACCGGCGAGGGCGAGCGCGCCTTCTGTGCCGGGGGCGACATCAAGGCGGGGGCGGATGGCGGCCCGTTTGTTCAGGATCCGGCGGACCCGGATCATTTTGCCGGAAGGTTGTTCGAGACGATACAGGCGTGCCGAAAGCCAACGATCGCGCGCATCAATGGCGTCGCTATGGGGGCAGGAGCGGGCATCATCTGTGCCTGCGATCTGGCTGTGATGGCGGATCATGCTCGCATCGGAACGCCGGAAGTGAAGGTGGGTCTGTTTCCCATGACGATCGTGCCACCCATGATGCGCGTGCTGCCCCGGCGGAGGCTGATGGAGATGTTCATCACCGGCGTTCCTCTGACGGCCGAGGAAGCCCTGCAGTTCAATCTGGTCAACTATGTGACCGATGCCGCGGGGCTGGACGACAAGGTTGCAGAACTGGTTGCCCAGATCGCCGCGCAGTCGCCGAGCGCGATCCGGCTGGGAAAATACGCCTGTCACGCGATGGAGGACATGACCTATCCGCAGCAGATGCGGTTTGCAGAAACACTGTTACCGCGTGTGGCGCAGACCGAAGACGCGCGCGAAGGCTTTGATGCCTTTATTGAGAAGCGCAAACCCGAATGGACGGGCCGCTGATCAAACGGGGAGGAGAGGAATATGTCGGAACGAAAGCTGCGCATCGGATGCGCGTCGGGTTTCTGGGGCGATACGCCGGAAGCGATCGGTCAACTGGTCTCAAAGGGCGAGATCGACTATCTGGTGTTTGACTATCTGGCAGAGGTGACAATGTCGCTGATGGCGCGGGCCCGCGCCAAAGCGCCCGAGTCGGGCTATGCGCCGGACTTCGTCAAGGCGCTGGCACCCTGGTTGTCGGATATCAAGGCAAAAGGGATCAAGGTCGTTGCCAATGCAGGGGGCGTGAACCCGCGTGGCTGCAGCGATGCGCTTGCCAAAGCCGCCGCCCAGGCCGGGATCGATCTGTCCGTCGGAGTCGTGCTAGGCGATGACCTGTTGCCCAGGGCCGATGAAATTCGCAAAAACGGTCAGACGGAAATGTTCTCGGGTGTCGCATTTCCAGATGATATCTGGAGCATGAATGCCTATCTGGGTGCCCGCCCCATCGCTGCCGCGCTGGATGCCGGGGCCGACATCGTGATCACCGGACGCTGCGCCGACAGCGCGGTCGCGCTTGGTCCCCTGATGCATGAATACGGTTGGGGCGACGATGACTGGGACAAGCTCAGCCAGGGATCGCTGGCCGGCCACCTGATCGAATGCGGCCCCCAGGGAACCGGCGGCAACTTCACCGACTGGCAGGACGTGCCGGGTTGGGACAATATGGGCATGCCCATCGTCGAGGTGTCCGAAGACGGCAGTTTCATCATGACCAAGACGCCTGACACCGGCGGGCTGGTCGTGCCCGGGTCAGTCGGAGAGCAGATGCTCTATGAAATCGGGGACCCGCGCGCCTACCTGTTGCCCGACGTGATCTGCGACTGGTCCGGGGTCACCCTGGAACAGGTCGGACCCGACCGGGTGCTGGTCAAGGGCGGCAGGGGGCTTGGGCGCACCGACAGCTACAAGGTGTCGGCGACCCATGCCGATGGCTGGCGCGCGGTCTCTACCCTGACACTGGCCGCGATTGACGCACCCGCCAAGGCCGAACGTGTGGCCGAGGCGATCCTGACCCGCTGTCGCCGGATTTTCCGCGACCGCAACATGGGAGATTTCCGGCAGGTCAGCGTCGAGGTGCTGGGGGCCGAGGCGGCCTACGGCGCAAATGCGCGCGCCCGGACCCGCGAGGTGGTGCTCAAGATCGGCGCGGTCCATGACGATCGCGCCGCGCTGAACATCTTTGCCGGCGAAATCGCACCGATGGCGATTTCGACCGCGCAGGGTCTGACCGGGTTCTTCGCCGGACGGCCAAAGGTGCAGCCGGTGGTCCGTCTATTTTCCTTCCTTCAGAGCAAGGCCGAAACCCCCGTCGCGGTCGAGGTCGACGGCAAGGATGTGCCCGTGAGCGTGGCCACTACGCCAGTCCACCTTGATCCGCCTGCCGCACCGCCCGCAGATAGCCGCGAGCCCGGTCCGGACGTTGTCAAGGTCCGCCTCGTCGATTTGGCCTGGGGCCGCTCGGGCGACAAGGGGGACATCGCCAATATCGGCATCCTCGCGCGCAAGCCGGACTACCTACCATATATCCGCTCGGCTCTCAGCGAAGAGGTGGTGAAGGACTATTTCGCCCATGTCTGCGACGGCAGGGTAGAACGGTTCGACTTGCCTGGAAGCCATTCGCTGAATTTCCTGTTGCATGAATCGCTTGGCGGTGGCGGCATCGCCTCGGTCCGCATAGACCCGCAGGGCAAAGGGTTCGCGCAGATGCTGCTTGATATCGAAATTCCCGTGCCAGCCGATCTGGCCGCACGTGACGGACTGAATGCCGCGGCCCGGAACTAAGAGGACGACACCATGACCATTTCGAAACTCCTGGTCGCCAATCGGGGCGAGATCGCGGCGCGCGTGTTGCGCACCGCTAAGGCCCGCGGGCTTGCGACTGCCGTGTTGCGTCATGTCGCCGAGCAAGAGGGGCCGGCGCATCTGATCGCAGATGAGGTCGTGATGATCGACGGCCCGACGCCCGTGGCCGCCTATCTCGATATTCCTCAGATCGTCGAAGCCGCCAAAGGGATCGGCGCGGACGCGGTTCATCCCGGCTATGGCTTTCTGTCAGAGAATGCCGGTTTTGTCGCGGCGCTGGAAAAAGCCGGAGTGACCTTTGTCGGCCCGACGTCCGAGGTCATCGACCTGATGGGGGACAAGGTCCGCGCCCGCGCCTTCGTCGAGGAACGCGGGTTTCCCGTCGCCCCCTCGGCCATCGAGGATGATGATCCGGCGAGCTTTGTCGAACGCGCCCGCGCCGTTGGCTATCCGCTGCTCATCAAGCCCTCGGCCGGCGGTGGCGGCAAGGGCATGCGCGTCGTACGCGAGGACAGCACGCTGGAGACCGAAATCGAAACCGCGCGCCGCGAAGGCGAACGATATTTCGGCGACGGGCGGCTTTTCGTCGAACGCTATATCGAACGCCCGCGCCATATCGAGGTGCAGGTGATGGGCGACGGACAGGGCAACGTGGTCCATTTCTGGGAACGTGAATGTTCGATCCAGCGCCGGTTCCAGAAGATTATCGAGGAAACGCCGTCACCGGCGCTGACCCCCGAGCAACGGGATGAGATCTGCGAGACCGCTGCCGGAATTGCCCGCGCCGTCAAATACCGCGGGGCAGGGACTGTCGAATTCATCTATGCACAGGATGGGGCCTTTTATTTCCTGGAAATGAACACCCGCCTTCAGGTCGAACATCCGGTGACCGAGATGGTAACCGGCTTTGATCTGGTTGCCGAGCAGCTGCGTGTCGCGGCGGGCGACGGGCTGAGCGCCGTGCAGGCGGATATTCCCCAAACCGGACACTCGATCGAACTGCGCATCTGTGCCGAGGATGCGACCGCCGATTTTCGCCCCGCGATCGGCAATATCCTGCTGCTGGACGAACCCCAGGGCGAGGGGATCCGCGTAGACAGCGGCATTCTGGATGGCGGCAAGGTAACGACCGACTTCGACCCGATGTTGTCCAAGCTGATCGTGCATGGCCCGGATCGCGCGCAGGCCATCGCCCGTGCCCGGAGCGCGGTGCAAAGCTATGTGATTCTCGGGGTAACGACCAACACCGGTTACCTGGATGCAATCCTTGCACATCCGGATTTCGCCTCTGGTGACGTTTCAACTGGCTTCCTGGCTGAACAATCCGAAACGCTAACCGCGCCGGGCGAAGATGTCTCTGACTTGCTGATAGCGGCGGCGGCCCTATCGGACGAGCGCCTGGTGAGTGACGTAATGCAGATACCGGAAATGTACCGCAAGATGGGTGGGTGGAGAAACTGATGCAACGGATTTTTCAGATCGACGGAGAAGAGACTGATTGCTGGCTGGGTCATGATGGCAGCCGGTTCGTGCTCAACACCCCCACTGGCGCTGTTGCCTGCCAATTGGATCCGACGGGTCTGCCGGGCGGTTACAAGCTGCGGGCCAAGGGTGTTGTGCGCGAATTGCGACTGGCCGTGGGGCCGGAAGCAACTTTTGTGCACATGGACGGGCGAACCTACGAAGTCGGGCGGGTTGATCCCGCCGAACGCCTGGCCGGAAGCGACGGTGGCGCGAGCGACGACCGATTGGTGGCGCCCATGCCGGGTGTCGTGGTGTCAGTTGCGGTTAAACCCGGCGATGCGGTTGAAGAAGGCCAGCCACTTCTGGTGATCGAAAGCATGAAGTTGGAAACCACACTGACGGCGCCGCGCGACGGGGTCGTTGCCGAAATGCCATTCGCCGAAGGCGACAGTTTTGGTCTGAAAGACATCCTGGCCCAATTGGCTCCGGAGGAGGAGTGACCATGCGCAGAATTGAAAGTCAGATCGACACCAATGCCGCCGACTACAAGGCAAATTTCGCCGCCATGTCTGAACGGCTGAAGGAATTCCACGCTCGCCAGCACGCGGCGCGTTTCGAACGTCCGCAACGCGATATCGACCGCCTCGCCCGCCAGAACAAACTGGGCGTGCGCGAGCGGTTGAAACTGCTGCTGGACCCCGGCACTCCGTTTTTGGAATTTTCAACCCTGGCGGCCTGTCGTGAATATGACGGGGTGGTGCCCGGCGCAGGCGTGGTTACGGGGATCGGCATCGTGCAAGGCCGCGAGGTCGCCATTCATGCCAATGATGCCAGCGTCAAGGGCGGTGCCTGGTATCCGCATACCGTGAAAAAGGTCGTGCGTCTTCTGGATGTCGCGCTGGAAAACCGTCTGCCGGTCATCCATATCTGCGACAGCGCGGGCGGTTTCCTGCCGCTGCAGCACGGGGTGTTTCCCGACCGGTATCTGGGCGGGCGGGTGTTCCGCAACCAGGTCAAGCTGAGCCAGGCCAATATCCCGCAGATTGCCGTGGTCGGCGGACACTGCACGGCTGGCGGTGCCTATGTGCCGACGCTGAGCGACTACAACATCATCATCGAAGGCACAGGCGCGATTTTCCTTGGCGGTCCCCCGCTGGTCAAGGCGGCTACCGGCGAAGAGGTCGGTGTTCAGGAGCTTGGCGGCGCGGTCATGCACACCTCGGTATCGGGCACCGGCGACTATCGCGCCGCGACCGAACAACACGCCTTTTCACTGGCGCGCGAGATTGTCAGCCAATGGATGCGCACCCCGAAAACGATCATCGAAACCGCCGCTTTTGAAGAGCCATACTACGACCCCAAGGAGCTTTATGGGATCATCCCCAAGGACCGGAAAACCCAGTTTGATATGCGCGAGGTTCTGGCGCGGATCGTCGATGGCTCGCGCTTTCACGAATACCAGCCCGACTATGGCACCACGATGGTTTGCGGCTTTGCCCATATCTGGGGTTACAAGGTCGGCATCCTTGCCAACAACGGGGTGCTGTTCAACGACAGTTCGCTCAAGGCAGCGCATTTCATGCAGTTGTGCAACCAGAACCGCACGCCTCTGGTCTTTTTCCAGAACATCACCGGCTATATGGTGGGCCGCGAATACGAAGAACGAGGCATCGCCAAGGATGGCGCCAAGATGCTGATGGCGCAGGGCGGCTCGGTCGTGCCGAAGTTTACCGTGATCGCCAATGCGTCTTACGGGGCCGGCAACTACGGGATGTGCGGACGGGCCTGGGACGCGCGCACGCTGTTCATGTGGCCCCAGGCCGAGATCGGCGTGATGGGGGCGGATCAGGCCGCAAATACCATGGCGGACGTCAAGATTCGGCAGCTTCAGCGCGAAGGCAAAGAGCTGACCGAAGAAGAAATCGCCGCGATCCGCGAACCGGTGCTGGAAAAATACAAGCGCGATGTCGAGGCTTATACCTCGACCTCGGAATTGTGGGACGACGGCATCCTCGATCCGGCGGACACACGCAACGCGCTTGGCATGTCGATTTCTGCCTCGCTCAATGCACCGATCGACGATCCGCACTACGGGATCTTCCGTCTGTAAAGGCTTGAGGGACGGCACACCGGGTCGGGGAGTGCCGTTCCGCGTCAAGGCGCTTCCATCTGGTGCTTTCGGAATCTGAAGTAGTCCTGACCGGTCCGGTTCCCGGACCGGTCAGGACGATGTCCGCCGCGCCTCCTGAATGGAGACGACGTCAGAGGCCGCCATGCCGGGCCGGTTTGCCTCGACCGCCTTCAGCGGCTCGACCGGCGTCAATCCGGCCAGACAGTCGCGCGCAAGTTGCTGGTATTCCGCGGTGCCGCGCGTTTTCCACGCGATTTCTTTCTCGCTGACCTCGCGGATCACCTTTGCCGGCGATCCCACCACCATCGAACGCGGCGGAATCACGGTTTCGCCACGCACAAACGCCTGCGCGCCGACAATCGATTCCGCCCCAAGCTCTACACCATCCATAATGACGGAATTCATTCCGACCAGAGCGTTCCGGCCCACTGTGCAACCGTGCAGGATCGCGCCATGGCCGATGTGGCCGTCGCTTTCCACCACGGCGTCGCGGCCGGGAAAGGAATGGATGATGCAATTGTCCTGAACATTGGCTCCATCCCCGATCACGATCCTGCCGAAATCGCCCCGCAAGCTTGCTCCGGGGCCGATGTAGCATCCATGACCCAAGATGACATTTCCGATCAGAACGGCCTGGGGGTGGACATATGTATCCTCGGGCACGACGGGTATAAAACCCTTGAACTCATAACAGTATGCCATTCCGACCACCTTTCGTAAGCTGAGTGCTAAACGCTTGTCAGCGGTTGCGCCGGGACCAGAATCCCTCAATTGTGCCGCCGATCAGGGCGTGTGGCCCGAAAACAAACACAAGTTAGAAAATAGCGCAAGCTCCCTACGTCACAGCTTGGCGATATTGACACTTCCCAAGGTTGGGATTTAAAATCTAACAAATGGTAGAAAATAGGCTGGCGGACCGATTAGGGTGGCCTGACCGAACTTGGGAGAGAGAGAAATGACAGACAAAGCCTATGTTGCAGGCGTTGGGATGGTCCCGTTCCAGAAGCCGGGAAAATCCGAAAGCTACGATGTGATGGCGACCGCTGCGACCCGGTCCGCTCTGGCAGACGCGGGGTTGGATTATGATAAAGTCCAACAGGCCTATGTTGGCTATGTCTATGGCGACAGCACCTGCGGTCAGCGCGCCCTGTACCATGTCGGAATGACAGGCATCCCGGTTCTGAATGTGAACAACAACTGCTCGACCGGATCGTCCGCCCTGTTCCTGGCCAGGCAGGCAGTTGAAAGCGGCGCGGTCGAATGTGCTCTGGCACTTGGGTTCGAACAGATGCAGCCCGGCGCAATCGGTGCGATGTTCCATGACCGGGTCAGCCCGTTTGCGGCATTCGACAGTGAAACCGACGATCTGGTTGGCCGTTCCGAAATCCCGCTGGCACTGCGGTACTTTGGCGGTGCGGGCAAGGCGCATATGGACGAGTTCGGCACACCCGTCGAGACCTTCGCCAAGATCCGCGCCAAGGCCAGCCGACATGCTGCGAAGAATCCGGTTGCCCTGTTCCGGCAGGAGGTGACGGCGGAAGATGTCATGGCCGCCCAGGTCGTCTGGCCCGGCGTCATGACCAAGCTCATGGCCTGTCCGCCAACCTGTGGCGCGGCGGCGGCGATCATTTGTTCCAAGGAATTCGCCGACAAGCACGGATTGGACAGTTCCGTTCGGATCGCGGCGCAGGCCATGACAACAGACGGACCGGAAACTTTCGAAGCCCATGACATGCGCGAAGTGGTCGGCTTTTCGATGGCCAAGCGCGCCGCCGATCAGGTTTACGAGGACGCGGGCATCGGGCCCGAGGACGTGGATGTGGTCGAACTGCACGACTGTTTCGCCCACAACGAGCTTATCACCTATGAGGCGCTTGGCCTTTGCGGTCGCGGCGAAGCGGCGAAATTCGTTGATGATGGCGACAACACCTACGGCGGAAAATACGTGACCAACCCGTCGGGCGGTCTTTTGTCCAAAGGCCATCCGCTTGGGGCGACCGGCCTAGCGCAATGTACCGAGCTCGTTCAGCAGCTTCGCGGCCAGGCAGATGCGCGCCAGGTTGATGGCGCACGTCTGGCGCTTCAGCACAATCTGGGCCTCGGCGGGGCCTGCGTCACCACGCTTTATGAAAAAGCCTGATAGCGCCTTTCGGGAGGAATCAATATGACTGGAAAACTCGACGGGCGCGTGGCGCTGGTCTCGGGCTCGGGCCGGGGCATTGGCCGCGAAATCGCTCTCAAACTGGCCTCGGAAGGGGCCCGGCTGGTGATCAACGATCTGGATGCGGATCCGGCCAATGAAACCGCCGAGGCGGTGCGCGCAATGGGAGCTGAGGCCGTGGTCTGTGCCGGCAGCGTCACCGAAGACGGTTTTGCCGAACGGTTCATCAAGACCGGCGTGGACAGCTTTGGCGGGTTAGACATCATCGTGAACAACGCAGGCTACACTTGGGATAGCGTCGTTCAGAAGATGTCCGACGAACAGTGGCAGGCGATCATCGACGTCCACCTGACGGCACCTTTCAAGATCCTGCGCGCTGCCCAGCCGGTGATCAGCGCCAAGGCCAAGGAAGAGGCCGCCGCCGGGCAAGAGGTGTTCCGCAAGGTGGTCAACATCTCGTCCATCGCAGGGACCGGCGGCAATGCTGGCCAGATCAACTATTCCGCCGCAAAGGCCGGTATCCTAGGGGTCACCCGGACGATGGCCAAGGAATGGGGCCGCTATAAGGTCAACGTCAACGCCGTCGCCTTCGGCCCGATTCGCACCCGCTTGACCGAAGGCAGCGCGGATGGCGACAGCACGATCAAGGTCGAAGAAAAAGAGATCAAGGTCGGCGTGAATCCCGATCTCCTGTCCCAGATGGAGCGCATGATCCCGCTGGGCCGGGTCGGCACTCCGGAAGAAGCTGCCGGTGCCGTCTATCTGTTCTGTGCGCCGGAATCGAACTTCATTTCAGGCCAGCACGTCATCTGCGGTGGCGGTTTCGTGATCTAAGGCATTTGCCCGGACCCGATGACGGGGTCCGGGCAAGCACATTAATGTCTGGGCGGCCTCTTGGCGGTCGCCAATGCGGAATTTTCCGCAAACTCTAGTCTGGCACGATCACGACGATTTACTCATTTGCGTTATTAACCTAACAGGCGTTAGTTAGGCGTTGGGGCGATACGAAAGTATATGGCACAAAACACGGCAATCAAAATCAACGAGACATCGCGCAGCGCGGTTGGACGGGATGGGGTGCTGGACATTGCCGCGCGGCTTTTCCGCGAACAAGGCTACGGGTCCGTTTCGCTCCGAAAAATTGCCGAGGCCGCCGGGATCAAGGCGGGTAGCATATATTATCATTTCGGTTCCAAGGACGAGATCGTCGCGGCCGTTCTTGATGCAGGGATTCGAGTCGTTCACGAGAGCATGAGAGACGCCGTCACCGACCTGCGGGCCGATGCCGACGGCGAAACGGTACTGCGCGCCGCGATCCGGGCGCATCTGCGCGCGCTTATTGATGTGAGCGATTATACATCGGCGAATGTGCGTATTTTCGGGCAGGTGCCGCAATCCGTCCGGGATGCCAACTTGCCCACGCGCAGGGCCTATGAGGCAGAGTGGGACAGTCTTCTGTCCCAGCTTAAGAAAGATGGCACGCTGAAGCAAGACGTCGATATCCGTCGCCTGCGCCTGATGCTGATCGGTACATTGAACGCCACGCTCGATTGGTTCGACCCGGACCGCGGTAGCGCCGATGCGTTGTCACGCACCTATGCCGATGTGTTCCTCAACGGGATACTCCAAAGACAGGATACCTGACTTCATGGCACGTCTTGAAACAGCGGTGCTGACCGCATCAGAGACCTACACCCGCAACCACGCCGCACAAAGCGAGCGCGTCGAAACGCTGCGTGCGCGGATCGCCGAAGCAACGGCTGGCGGCCGCCCCGATATGGTCGCGCGGCATCGCAAGCGCGGCAAGCTGTTGGTCCGCGAACGGATCGACCTGCTGGTGGATCCGGGCACTGCGTTTCTTGAGCTGTCGTCGCTTGCCGCCTACGGTCAATACGGGGGCGAGGTGCCCGGTGCGGGGATCGTGACCGGTATCGGGATCGTCCACGGGCTGCCCTGCGTTGTGATCGCCAACGATGCGACAGTGAAGGGTGGGTCTTTCTATCACGAAACCGTGCAGAAACACATCCGCGCCCAGGAAATCGCAGCCGAGAACCGGCTGCCCTGCCTCTATCTGGTGGATTGCGGCGGTGCCTATCTGCCAGAGCAGGACCGGGTTTTCCCCGATGCCCGCCATTTCGGCAATTCCTTTTATCGTCAAACCAACATGTCCGCGAGCGGCCTGCCGCAGATCTCGGCGGTCTTTGGAGGCTGCACGGCCGGTGGGGCCTATATCCCGGCCCTGTCGGACGAAGTCATCATGGTACGCGGCAACGCACGCATCCATCTGGGCGGCCCCTCGATCGTCAAGGTGGCGATCAACGAAGAGGTTGATGGAGAAACATTGGGGGGGGCCGAGATGCATTCGCGCGTCTCCGGTGTGTCTGACCATCTGGCCGAGGACGAGTATCATGCGCTTGCTCTGATGCGCGACATCGTATCCGAACTGGGCCTGTCGCGCCCGATGGGTCCCGATGCAACCTGCGCGCCGCCGGCGCGCAACCCAGAGGAACTGCTTGGCGTCATCAGCGCCGATCGCAAACAGCCCTATGACATGCGCGAGGTTCTGCTGCGCATGATCGACGCCGGCGAATTCCGCGAATTCAAGCCCGGATGGGGTGAGACGCTGGTCTGCGGCACCGCGCGGATTCACGGCTATCGAGTGGGCATTCTCGCAAATAATGGGGCGCTTGTGTCCGACAGTTCGCTCAAGGGCGCGCAATTCGTGTCGATGTGCGATCAACGCAACATCCCGCTTTTGTTCCTCCACAACATCTCGGGCTTCATGGTCGGCACCGAAGCCGAGCGCGGCGGCATTGCCAAAGACAGCGCCAAGCTGGTCTATGCCATGTCGGTTGCCAAGGTGCCGCGCCTGTCGGTCCTCTTGGGCGGCTCATACGGGGCAGGCAACTACGGCATGTGCGGACGTGGTTTCGCCCCGAATTTTCTCTTTGCCTGGCCCACGGCGGAACTGGCCACCATGTCTGCCGACATCGCCACAAATGTGATGCTGGAACTGCGCCGCCAGAAAGGGGGCGACCCGGGCAAGATGGAGGCCGACATGAAGCTGATCGAGGAGCAGGTTCGGGCCCAGTACGGTGAACAGTCCGATCCCTATTATGCCACCTCGCGGCTTTGGGATGACGGGCTGATCGAACCCGCGCAAACCCGCGATATCCTTGGCCTGTGTCTGGCCATCGTGACATCGGTGCCCGAAGCCGGTCGCCATACGCCTGTATTCAGAATGTGAGGCTTCAAGTTGACCAATACCTACAACACGATCCTTATCGAAACCGATGCGCGTGGCGTCGCCACGCTGACGCTCAACCGCCCCGACAAACACAATGCGCTGAATGGCGAATTGATCGCAGAGCTATACGATGCCGCCGAAAAGCTGGCTGCAGATGACGATGTGCGTATTGTGGTCCTGACCGGCGCGGGCAAGAGCTTCTGCGCGGGCGGCGATTTCAACTGGTTCGCCTCTAATGTCGAGAAAACCCGTAGTGAAAGGGTCGCACAAAGCGCCACGCTGGCGCGGCTGTTGCGCCGTCTTGACACGCTGCCCAAACCCTTGATCGGGAGGATCAACGGCCCGGCTTACGGTGGCGGTGTCGGCATGATCTCCGTCTGCGACTACACCATCGGCGCCGAAGGCGCGCGCTTCGGTCTGACCGAGGTAAAACTGGGCCTTCTGCCCGCGAATATATCGCCTTATGTGGTGGCCCGCATCGGCAAGGTGCATTCGCGTGAAACCATGCTGTCGGGGGCGTTGTTCGACACGGCCCGCGCCGAGCGGATCGGTCTGTTGACCGAGGTTGTCGCGCCGGGCGACCTGGACGCCACGGTGAACCGGGTGGTGCATGATCACCTTCAGGCCGCGCCGGGTGCCGTGGCCGATACCAAGGCGCTGATCGCCTATGTCGCGTCCCACGATCTGGAGACCAACATGATCTACACCGCCGACCGGCTGGCCGATGCGTGGGAGACTGAGGAAGGTATCGAAGGCATCAACAGTTTCATCAACAAGGGCGTTCCGTCATGGCGGGTGAAATGAGCTTCACCCGCGTTCTGATCGCCAACCGGGGCGAGATTGCCCGGCGCATCCAGCGCGGGTGCCGCAAACTGGGGCTGGAAAACGTAGCGGTGTTTTCGGACGCGGACCGCGACGCGCCCTTCGTGGCCGAGGCCGATCATGCCGTCTGCATCGGTGGGGCCGCCCCGTCGGACAGTTATTTGAACGTCGAGGCCATCCTTGAGGCCGCGCGGGCGACGGGCGCGTGTGCGGTGCACCCGGGCTATGGTTTTCTGTCTGAGAATGCCGGTTTCGCGGCGGCGGTCGAGGCGGCGGGCCTTGTGTTCATCGGGCCGGAACCCGACGCTATCGCGCGGATGGGCTCCAAGATCGAGGCCAAGGCTGCCGCCGAAGCCGCAGGCGTGCCCGTCCTGCCCGGCTATCGAGGCGAGGATCAGTCCGACGCGCGCCTGCTGCAAGAGGCCGAGGCGCTAGGCACCCCCTTTCTGGTCAAGGCCAGCGCCGGCGGCGGCGGACGCGGGATGCGGCTGGTCTCCGATCCGGGCGACGCACCCGAAGCGATTGCATCTGCCCGGGCCGAAGCGCAGAGCGCCTTCGACGATCCGGCGGTGTTCCTCGAACGCTATGCACCCCGTGCCCGCCACGTCGAAGTGCAGGTTCTGGGCGACACTCACGGCACCGTGCTGCATCTGGGCGACCGCGATTGTTCGCTGCAACGCAACCACCAAAAGCTGATCGAAGAAGCCCCCGCCGCCGATCTTCCCGAGGCTGTGCGCGACCGCATGCGTGCGGCAGCGGTGCGGTTGGCGCAGGCGATCGGCTATCGCTCCGCCGGGACGGTGGAATACCTCTATGACCCCGGGCGCGGTGAATACTACTTTCTGGAAATGAATACCCGGTTGCAGGTGGAACACCCCGTGACCGAGGCGATCACCGGCATCGATCTGGTCGAATGGCAGTTGCGCATCGCGCGGGGCGAGCCGCTGGCGCTGACGCAAGGCGATGTGCAGTTTGACGGGCACGCCATTGAAATCCGCATCGCCGCCGAAAACCCGGCCGAGAATTTCCGCCCCGAAACGGGCGAGATCAGCCTTTGGGCTCCGCCCGCCGGCGTGCGGCTCGATACCGGGGTCGAGGCAGGCTCGGTCGTCAGCCACCATTACGATTCGATGATTGCCAAGCTGATCGTCCACGCGCCGGATCGGGCCGGTGCGATCCGCCGGGCGGTTGTCGCAATGGATGCCTTTGCAGTCGGTGGCGTCGGTCTGAACCTGGCCTATCAGCGCGCGTTGCTGACACACCCGGATTTTGAGGCGTTCCGGCACCATACCTCAGGCCTGCCCGAGATGTTTCCAGGCGGCTGGACTGAACCGTCCGCTGATCCCCGGGACATGGCCCTTGCCGCGATGGCGCTGCATCTGCATCTCGCCCCGGCGGGCGCGTCGCCCTGGGAAAGCCTGGGGTCATGGCGGCTCACGGCCCCTGCGGGGTGGCCCGGTGCAGCATCCTATTGGGAGACGACCAAAGACGACCCGATCCGCGTAAACGGCTCCGGGTCGGTGTTGACAGCCGTACAACTGGACGGCCAGACCATCGCGGTCGAGAGTGCCGCCTTAACAGGATGCCGTCTGAGCGGACGCATCGACGGGGTTCCGTTTTCGCGCACCGCCTATGTCTCGCGCGCGCCGGGTCACTGGCGGGTGCACCTGCAAACCCCTGCCGGAATGACCGCGACAGACCTGCGCACGCTGGAAGACCAGCATCTGCAACGTGCCACCGGCGGGTCTGGCGTCGCTGACCTGTTGTCCGCACCCATGCCCGGCGCCGTTGCCGAGGTGCGTGTCGCACGCGGCGACCGCGTTAAAGCCGGTGACACGCTTGTGGTGCTTGAGGCCATGAAGCTGTTGCAAAGCCTGCCCGCGCCGGTCGCGGGCGTAGTGACGGAAATCTATTGTGCACCGGGCGACACGGTTGCCGGGCACGCCCCACTTATCAAACTCGATCCAGAGGAAAACACATGACCAGACAAGACAACATCACCGCGGCCTCCGGCCCGTTCAACGAAGACCTCAACTTGATCCGCGACCAGCTGCGCCGGTTCATCGAAACCGAGGTGACCGCCAAGGCCGAGCCCTGGGAGGAGGAGGGCATGGTGCCCCGCGACGTGCTGCGCCGGATGGGTGATCTCGGCGTTCTGGGGATGCGCTATGACGAACAGTATGGCGGCGCGGGGCTGGACGTGATGTCCAGCGTGGTTTTGGCCGAAGAGGTCGGGCGATCCACCTTCGGCGGATTCTCGGCCACGGTTCTGGTCCACACCGACATGGCCTCGCCGCATCTGGAAAACGCCGGCACGCCCGAACAGAAGGCGCGGTGGATGCCGTCGATCACCTCTGGCGAAATGATCACCGCCGTCGCCGTGACCGAGCCGGGCGCGGGCTCGGACGTGGCCGGCATGCGCACCCGCGCGGTGCGGGACGGGTCGGATTGGGTGCTGAACGGCACCAAGATGTTCATCACCAACGGCGTGCATGGCGATCTCTACTTTGTCGGCGCCAAGACCGATCCCGATGCCAAGGGGTCGCGCGGGATCACCATGTTTGCGGTCGAAAAAGGCACGCCGGGCTTTTCGGTCGGACGGGCGTTGAACAAGACCGGCTGGCTGTGCTCGGACACTGCCGAACTGATCTTCGAAGATGTCCGCATCCCGGCCGAAAACGTTCTGGGCGAGGTCAACCGCGGCTTCTATTCGGTGATGAAGAACTTCCAGAACGAACGCATCGTCCTGGGTGCGATGGCCTGTGCCGAAGCGCAAACCGCGCTGGACATGACCGTGGATTACGTCAAGCAGCGCAGGGCCTTTGGCGGCGTTCTGTGGGACAAGCAGGCCGTGCGCCAACGGCTGGCCGACTGTCAGACGCGGATCGCGGCAGGACGTCAGCTGGTCTATCACGCCGCCGGTCTGGATGCCGCGGGCGGTGACTGCGTGAAAGAGGTCTCAATGGTCAAAGCCTATTGCGGCGAACTGGTGAACAGCGTGCTTTATGACTGCGTCCAGTTTCACGGCGGCATGGGTTATATGCGCGAAACACCGGTGGAACGCATGTCACGCGATGCCCGTGTGCAGGCCATCGGCGGCGGGGCGAGCGAAGTCATGTTGGAAGAAGTCGCCAAGCGCATGTGAGTGTTGATTGTCACTGAGAACTGACCCGGTATTTTCACCGAGATTTGACCCACCCTCAGTTATGCGTCGTGGTTTATG
>NZ_JBIFGB010000009.1:0-121490 GCF_043558145.1 Sulfitobacter sp. 1A10359
GGGAAGTGTGTTCACATGGGTCAATTCTCAGTGACAATTTATGGGGCTACCGGGTCAGTTCTCAGTGACAATCAACACCGCGCAACCCCTGATAGTTTGTAGTCTTCAGGAACCAAAACTGGTTCACACCTATACTTGCTAACTTATGATCAAAAAATCATAATTTTTCAGACAATTGCAGAAAAAATTTTAAAAATTTGCAATGTAGCCCTTCGGTTCTAAAGCTTTTGGCCAATGTCTTCTTTGCCAACACCGAAGATTAGGGAGCTCGTATCAGATCCTTGAGTTCCCCCAACTTCCGGGAGGCAGTCGAACAGCTTCTTCCGCATGCAGAAGCTCCGGCTCTTGTCGTCCGAGGCGCTCCGCTGAGGACATTATCCGAGGAGACAAGATGTTCGATATCCCCACCAGACCTACGTGCGTTCACCATTTTATCCAAGAAAATGCCGAGGCTCTTCAGAACGCGGCCCTCCTACTGGGCGGGCGGCCCTGGCTTAAACGGATTCAGTGTCTGTTCGAGACGCTCTGGACCGAAAACTCGTTGCACGGTCGCGCCGGTCGCGAAGTGTCCGCTCTCCAAGATCTTCTCACTCTGGCACATGTGCATGATCCGCTCCGCCCCGAAGCTGCCTATTACGCAGCACTCGACCCCGCATCACCGCAGGTCGAAGAAATCTCCTTACTGGCGAATGAACTCCGACAGGCCTTCGAAGAGGCCTGTGCGGATCAGTCTTTCTCCGGCGAACACTAAGAGGAACTAAAATGAACGAGACCCCTATGCTGCAGGACAACCTTACCTCGCAAATCGAAGCTGCCCTCGACACCACGGCTAAGACGCTGGACGCGATAACCCGGGCTGACGTAACCGCGGCGCTCGATGGACTGCTGCTCGCCGATGTGCTGGCGTTGAGAGACAGGATTGAAGGCCTCACCATCTTCAAGAAGGGCGAACATCTTGCTGTGAAAGAGCTGTCTGAGCGCCTCGAACCGGTCATCCTGGCTGCGACGACGGTTCATTACATCCCAGCCGAGGAATGGGACATCAATCCACCGAGCGAAGAGAGAGTCGTGGCTCCCTACGGTCTCGCGGCTATCGACCTGCGTAGCCGTCTGAGGGATCTCGCCGCGCGGTTAGCGGCGGTCCAGAACATGCTGGAAGGGGAACGGATCGCTGCGGACCTCCGCGGCGAATATACCTGATTGGCACACCTGTGTCGCCAGATTAGGCAATGCAGCATTACTTGGCCGTTCCGAAAGACGGCCGAGAACATACAACTCAAGCCTGCCACAAAAGACTTACTGAAGATGTCACAGGCGTGACACAACTACAGTCACATGAGGGGTCAGACCGCGGTCAAAGGGGTTTTGTCGTTCGTACACTGAAGGTTGAGGCCCTTTTTTCTTGGGCCCCTACCAGCCGAGCCAAATCTGCCCCGGACCGCAGAGGTCAGTGCAGATACCACGGGATCTACGCGGACTTTCAGACGGATCCGCAATGGTTCTTGCCCGGCCGCCTGGCCGAACGCCCCTCCCCCTTGGAAGGTCCTTGCAAATGACTACTTAGCAGTTCCACTTCGAGAGGCGACCAAAAAGCCTCCCATTCCTCGCTATAGAAGACTTGGTAACCGTAGCGCCTACTGTAGCAATTCCTGTAGCAAACCAGGCCTCTGCAACGGCAGAAATAGGCCAAAGTCCCTTATTTTATTGGGCCAATCAGTAATATCTGGAGAGTTAAATGGTGCCCGGGGGCGGAATCGAACCACCGACACGAGGATTTTCAATCCACTGCTCTACCCCTGAGCTACCCGGGCACGGGTCACCTCTTTCAAGGTCGGGTGAGCGGGTTCTAGGACCTGTGGCGCGGGGTGTCCAGCCCCATTTTGCCCTGAAACCCACTTCTTTTCAAAAAACGCGAATTTTACTGTGTTAATGGGGCTTTGCGGGGCGGTCTTGTGGCGCTTCGGCGGCGTCGATGGCGGCTTCCACGTCTTCGGGGTCGCGCGAGGGGACGGCGTAGCTGCCGTTGAACCAGCGGCCCAGATCGATGTCGGCGCAGCGGCGCGAGCAGAAGGGGCGATGCGCCTTGACGGTTTCGGCTTTGCAGATCGGGCAGCTCATTGGCCTGCCCCTGTCAGCACCTCCGCCAGCACCGGGCGGGCGCGTTTGCGTTGCAGCTCGTAATGGCCCAGAGGCGTCCAGCCGACCAGCGTCGTATCCACATCGTCGGCGCGGAAAGCGGCGCGCAGGGCGCTTTCAAACGTCCGGCGGTCCTTCTTGGGCATGGGCGCAAGGTCGAGCGTGATCTGCCCGCCCAACCCGCGCAGACGCAGGGCACGCGGCAGCGCTTTGGCACAGGCCATATTGGCCTTCACCCCGGCGGCGAGCGAGGCATCGTTGCCGGTGTTCACATCGACCGCAACCAGCGCACGTGTCGGCTCCACAAAGATCGACGCGCCGCCGCCGAGCGGCACCTGCGCCGAGGCCACGCGGTCGAGCTCTTCCAGAACGCCGTGGTCGTCAAAACCACCGACCTCGGTCACCACCTCGGCGGGCGCGGTCCAATCGCGCCAAGCGAGCAGATGCGGGCCATCGCCTTCGCTCAGCACCTCCATCTGTTGCGCGTCATCATTGGCCACGGTATCCGCCAAGCTGAGCATATTGGCGATATCCTCGGCGATATCCTCCGCATCGGCACCGGCGCAGGAGGACCGCAGGATCAAGCCCAGATCGGCCCCGCCCGCCACCTCATGGGCGATTTCGAGCAGCCGGTCGCGCTCTTCCTCGTCCTTGATGCTGCGCGAGATGTTCAGCCCCGGCGCATCCGGCGTCACGATGGCATAGCGCGACTTAAAGAGCAGCTTATTGGTCACCGGGATCGCCTTGCCCGGCTCGGCATGGCCCGAGACCTGCACGAGAATCGTCTGACCCGGGGCCAGCCCCTTGATCTGACGCAGGAACGCCGGGCCATCGGGGGTCTTGAGGAACATGCCCCCCTGCCCCTTCACCGGACGATCCGCAATCGCGCGGTAAACGGTGCCGACGCGCGGCCCGTCACTGTCGATCAGAAAATCATCCAGCTTGCCGTCCACCATCAGGGCGGCGGCCTCGATATCACCGAGATGGTCGAGAATAATCGTACGGCCCTTCATGGCGTCCTTCCGTCAAATGGGTAACCTGCGGCTTGCAGCAGGTTCGCAGCCTCGGCCAATGGCAGGCCGACGATTGCAGTGAATGAGCCGCTAATCCATGGGATCAGCGCGCCCGCGGGGCCTTGGATACCATAGCCGCCCGCCTTGCCGCGCCAATCGCCGGTGGCGAGGTAACGGCGAATTTCGGGCTCGGACAGAGATTTCATCTTCACATTGCTCTGCACATCACGCTGCCAGAGCTTTTCGCCGCGCTTCACGGCGACGGCGGTGACCACCTTATGCCGACGGCCCGACATCAGCCGCAAAAAGGCTTCGGCCTCGGCCTCATCCTCGGGCTTGCCGAGGATGCGCCGGCCAAGCGCCACGGTGGTATCGGCGCAAAGCACGATATCCTCCGCCCCCGCGGGCACCGCCGCCACTTTCTCGCGCGCCATTCGGGCGCAATAGGGGCGCGGCAGCTCGGCCTTATGGGGGGTCTCGTCGATGTCGGGGGCGCGAATGGCATCGGGGGTCACGCCGATCTGGGCCAAAAGCTCCAACCGGCGCGGCGATCCTGATCCAAGAATGAATTGCATCTTATGGGCCTCTTTGCCTGAGGCCGGCGGCCCGGTCGGGGCCGCGCACGGCCCCGCCTGCGCCGCGCAACGCGCGAACGCGGTGCCGCTTACTTGAAGCGATAGTTGATCCGACCCTTGGTCAAATCATAGGGTGTCATTTCCACCTGAACCTTGTCGCCAGCCAGAACACGGATGCGGTTTTTCCGCATCTTGCCTGCCGTATGCGCGATGATCTCATGGCCGTTTTCCAGCTCGACCCGAAACGTCGCGTTAGGCAGGAGTTCCTTCACGACACCGGGAAATTCGAGCGTATCTTCCTTGGCCATGGTCTCTCCTTGAGCACAAAACCCTCCAAAACGAGGGCGCAGGCTTAAATGGGCGCATTTTTGCGCTTTTTCAAGGGGGATTCAGCGCAAAGCGACGTTTATCGCCTTTCCGTCGCGGCCAATCTGGTCTTGCCAGTCCCTTCGGTTAAGCACGATGCCATCCGCGCGCACCTCGGCGACCTGCGCCAAATCGGCGTCCGCCACGGTCCAGCCGGGGGCGTTAACCTCGCGCATGCCCAAAATCCCCGTGGGCGGGAAGCCGCGATCCGGGGGGCAGAAAATCCCGCCCGCGCCATAGGATTGCCCCAAAGCCTCGGACCAATCGGCCTTGCCTACGACCGAGGACATGGCGGTGATGCACTGATTCTCAAGCGCCCGCGCCATGGAGCCGATGCGCACCCGCCAATAGCCCGCGAGCGTTTCGGTCACACTGGGCACGCAGATCACATCACATTCCGCCAGCGCACGGCCCAGCAGGGGAAACTCGCTGTCATAGCAGATGAGAATCCCGATCTTGCCAATGGCCGTGTCAAAGACCTGAAGCGCATTGCCCCCGATCACACCCCATTCCTCGCGCTCGAAACGGGTCATGATCTGCTTGTCCTGCACGCCGATCTGCCCCGTGGGCGTGATCAGCCGGGCACGGTTGACCGGGCGGCTCTCAGTCGCTGCGGGGCCTGAGCCGGCCACGATATGCACGTTATGCTCGGCGGCGAGTTTCACATGCAGCCGTTCCGCCTCCTCAAGCTTGTCCGACACCGCAAAGAGCGACCGTTCCAAATCGCCCGCCACCTCGGCCCCGTCGAGCGTCGCCAGTTCCATCGCCGCATATTCAGGAAAAACCAGCAGTTCCGCCCCCTGCACTGCCGCCTCGGCGACCCAATGGGCCAGTTTGTCTTCGTATTGCGCCCATGATGTCAGAACATCGAGCGGATAGGCGGCTGTGGCGATCTTCATTTGAATGGCTCCTAGTTTCCGCGCAGTCTGCGCAGCTTTACCGATGGCTTCAAGACCGGCAGCACCGCTTTCGTGGAACCGCCCGAGAGGCTGCCGCTCGCTTGGGCAAAGGCTTGACCTGACCCGCGCGGGGTTTCACAAGATCCGAAAGAGATGGGACCATATGCTGAACAAGGGCATCACCCTGCGGGGCATCGAAGTGTTTGAGGCGCTGGCGCGGAGCGGGTCGGTGGCGCAGGCGGCCGAGGCCACGGGGCTCAGCCAGCCCGCCGTCAGCCAGCAGATGCGCAACCTCGAAGCGGCCATCGGCGCGGAACTGGTCGACCACACCCGCCGCCCCATGCGATTGACCCCAGCCGGGCAGATGTTCCTGCGCCGGGCCGAACAGGCGCTCAGCGAATTGCGCCAAGCGCAGAGCGAAGTCACGGTGATGGATTTGGCCCATCTGGAGGCGCTGAACCTCGGCGTGATCGACGATTTCGACGATGACCTGACCCCGCGCCTTGCCACGATCCTTGGCGACAGCCTGACCGGCTGCCGCTTTCGGATGATCACCGCGGGCAGCAATGAATTGGCCGGGGCACTGCGCGACAAAAGCCTGCATATGGCACTCTCGGCGCAGATCGACGAACCGATGGCGGGGGTTCTGGAATATCCGCTGGCCCGCGATCCGTTTATCCTCGTCACCCCCGCGGGCACCTCTGCCGATCCCGACGCCCTGCTGCGCGGCGCCACCGATCTGCCCTTCCTGCGCTATGCCGCCGATCAGTTGATCGCGCGGCAGATCGAGGCGCATCTTGCATCAGAGAGACACAACCTGCCCGCCCGTTTCGAGATTGGCAGCCATCTGGCCCTGATGGCCATGGTGGCCCGCGGCATCGGCTGGGCGATGACCACGCCCTTGGGATACATGCGCGCCGCCCGTTTTCACGACCGCCTCGCCGCGCACCCCCTGCCCGCGGCGGCACAGGCCCAACCGCCTGCGCGCACCATCTCTCTCTTCGCGGGCGCGGAATGGTCCGGCCCCGTGCCGCGCGACATCGCCCAGACCCTGCGGCAGTTGATGCAGACCCATATGATCGCCCCCGCCATCGCGCAATTGCCCTGGCTGGCCGACGGCTTTCACCTGCTTGAAGACATGGACCCTATCGGAGAATAATGCCCCATGACCAAGATCGTGATCCTCACCGGCGCGGGCATCTCTGCCGAAAGCGGGCTTGAGACCTTCCGCGCCTCAGATGGCCTCTGGGCGCAGCACCGGGTCGAAGACGTGGCGACGCCCGAAGGTTTCGCCCGCAACCCCAAACTGGTGGTCGACTTCTACAACGCCCGCCGCGCGCAGGCCGCCGAAGTGGCCCCCAACGCTGCGCACCGCGCCCTTGCCCGGCTGGAGGCCGAGTTGCACGGCGAGGTGGTGGTGATTACCCAAAACGTCGACGATCTGCACGAACAGGGCGGGTCGCAGCAGGTCATGCATATGCATGGCGCGCTCAAAGGCGCGCTCTGCGCCGCTTGCGATCACCGCTGGCCCGCGCCCATGGTCATGGCACCGGGCGATCCCTGCCCCGCCTGCGGTGCCCCCGCCGCGCGGCCCGATATCGTCTGGTTCGGCGAAATGCCCTATGAGATGGACGCGCTTTTCGATCATCTGGCCGAGGCGGATATCTTTGTCGCCATCGGCACATCGGGCAATGTCTACCCCGCTGCCGGTTTCGTCGCCGAGGCCCGCCGTGCCGGGGCGCATACGATTGAGTTCAATCTCGAACGCTCTGCCGTGGGCAATCAGTTCGCCGAACATCGCATCGGGCCCGCCAGCCAGACAGTGCCGGAATGGGTGGCCGAAGTGCTTGAGGCGCGCCGCTAGTCACCGGCGCGCCACGGGCCGTCAGCGCGGTTCGCTGCGCAACCCTTTGTAGATCGTGTAACACATCAACAGCATCAGGATCGCAAAAGGCACCCCCGTCGCGGTGACCCCGGCCTGCAGCGCCGACAACCCGCCGCCGATCAGCAGCACGATGGCGATCAACCCTTCGACGATGCACCAGAAGATGCGCTGCGGCACCGGGGCGTCAATCTTGCCCCCCGCCGTGATCGTATCGACAACCAGCGACCCCGAATCCGAGGAAGTGACGAAAAACACCAGCGCCAGAAGGATCGCGATGGTCGAGGCGATCTTGGTAAAGGGAAGCTCATTCAGCATCCCGAACAGCGAGAGTTCCGGCGAATAGCTGTCGATCACATTGGCCTTGACCAGCGATGTCTCAGGGCTGGCAAGGATCTGGTCAATCGCGATGCCGCCAAAGACGCCCATCCAGATGAAGATGATCAGCGACGGGATCAACAACACGCAGATGATGAACTCCCGCACCGTGCGCCCGCGCGAGACCCGCGCGATAAACATGCCCACGAAAGGCGCCCAAGAGACCCACCACGCCCAATAGAACGCGGTCCAGCCTTCGCGGTAGGAATCATCCTCCCGACCGAAGGGATTGGAGAGCGGGATGATCTCTTGCGTATAGGCCAACAGACCGGTCCAGAACCCGTCGAGCCCCACCAGCGTCGGGCCGACGAAAAGCACGAAGAGGAAGAATAGGACCGCCACGATCATGTTCACCTCCGACAGGACCTTCACCCCGCCGTCCAGCCCGCGCCAGACCGACACCAGCGCCACGGCGGTCACCAAGAGAATGATGATCACCTGCACATTGGTCGAAATCTCGAGCCCGAAGGCGAAGTTGAACCCCGCATTGGCCTGCTGCGCACCAAGGCCAAGCGATGTGGCAAGACCAAAGAGCGTCGCGAAAACCGCCAGAATATCAATGATATGCCCCGGCCAGCCCCAGACCCGATCACCCAGCAGCGGGTAGAAGCACGACCGGATCGAAAAGGGCAGCCCCTTGTTATAGGTGAAGAGCGCCAAGGCCAGCGCCATGATCGCATAGACCGCCCAACCGTGCAGCCCCCAGTGATAAAAGGTCGCCGCAAGACCCATGGCGCGGGCAGCCTCCACATTCTCGGGGATGATCGACCCATCCTCGGCAATCGGCAGGGGCACCCCCAGCGGGCCGGAGACGTTCATATGGTACACCGGTTCGAGCACACCGAAGAACAACAGGCCAATCCCCATGCCCGCGGCAAAAAGCATGGCGAACCACGCCAGATAGGAGTATTCCGGCACGGCCTCTTGCCCGCCGAGCCTGACCTTCGAAATCGGCATGAAGATCAGCGCGATGCAGAACAGAACGAAGACGTTCACGATGATCATGAACAGCCAATCCAGCTTGGTCGTGGCGAAATCGCGAACGGCGAGGAAGACCACCCCGGCCTGATCCGGGAAGAGCATGGTCAGCAGCACAAAGGCCACCGCCGTCAGGCCCGAGACCATGAAGACCGGGTTATGAATGTCAAAACCCAACGGGCCGAGGGATCCGTCGATATTGTCTTGGCCGACCTCGAAATCAGTCTCAATCTCATTCGTATCGGGTGGCGTAGTGGAACTGGACGTGCCGGGTGTGGGGTCGGTCATGGAGTCTCCGATCTTGATGCACTGTCTGAACCCCGCTCGGCAGGTAGCATGGCCAGAACAACAATTGTCGGAAGATCAATTAGCGCGCCTGTCTAAGGTTTCCCGAATAAAAACATGCCCCTGCGCAAGAAAATTACCCCGAGCCGCCACGGCCCTAGCCCCTGATAGGCCGGAAACCCTAACAAATTCCTAAGACCAAAACGAAAAAGGCCCCGATCCTTTCGGATCGAGGCCCCAATCTCTATGCGGTAAGCCTTAGCTCAGCACATCGGCAGTCGCGCTGGATTTCGCGATGGCCTTTTTGATTTTCAGCGCGTTGTCGGACAGTTCAACGTCTTTGGCTTTTGCCAGGAACTTGTCCAGACCACCACGGTGGTCAACGCTGCGCAGGGCTGCGGCAGAGATGCGCAGCTTGAACGCGCGGCCCAGTGCTTCGGACTGCAACGACACGTCGTTGAGGTTCGGCAGGAACCGACGGCGTGTACGGTTGTTGGCGTGGCTTACGTTGTTGCCCGTCATCGGGCCTTTTCCGGTCAATTCGCAACGGCGCGACATGGGTTCATCCTTTTGCTGTTGTGTCCTTCCAGCGATCCGGAAACACACATAACGTGGGGGCCGCGCAGAGCCGACCCTGAATTGGTTCGCTGGCTTTAAGGGGAATCGCGGTAGCCGTCAACCCGAAGCGCGGGACTTGGTCATATTTCCTGCGCCCGCCGCCGATCGCGTCAACCGCCCCGCCCCTGCGCCGCCTTTGCTACGCTGGTTTTTGCCGCTCGGGCCAGAGTTTCCTTTGCATCCCCTCGATGGATTTGCGATGCAGACGCATGACCATACAGATGCGCGCCCTTTTCGTTCACCTTTTCACTGCCACCGGAGCAGTGCTGGCGATGCTCGCCATGCTTGCCGCCGTGGAAGAGAAATGGGACCTCATGTTTCTATGGCTGGTGATCGCCTTTTTCGTCGATGGCATCGACGGGCCGCTGGCGCGCAAATATGACGTGAAGACCAACGCGCCCGAGTTTGATGGCGTCTTGATGGATCTGATCATCGATTATCTGACTTATGTCTTCATCCCGGCCTTCGCGCTCTTTACCTCGGGGCTGATGGACGGCTGGAGCGGTTGGGCGATGATCATTATCATCACCTTCGCCAGTGTCATGTATTTCTCTGACACGCGAATGAAAACAAAGGATAATTCCTTTAAAGGTTTCCCCGGCTGCTGGAACATGCTGGTGCTGGTGCTCTTTGCCTTGCAGCCCGAGTGGTGGATCAGCCTGATCGTGGTCACGATCCTTGCCGCAGCGATGTTTCTGCCGATCAAATTCGTCCACCCCGTCCGGACCGAGCGTTGGCGTCCCGCGACGCTGCCCATGGCGCTGGCATGGACCTTCTTTGCAGGCTGGTCCGCTTGGGTGAACTTCCACCCCGAAAGCTGGGCGCATTGGGGTCTGGTGATCACCTCGGTCTACCTGATCTGCGCCGGTGCCGCGCAGCAATTGATCCCTTCGGGCGACGACTGAACCCGCCTTAGCTCCTCAAATCAACAGCCCCGCCGCGCCTTCATGGCGCAGCAGGGCGACCTTGGTCTCGACCCCGCCCGCGCCGCTGAAGCCAGTGAGCCCCTTGGCGCCCATGACGCGGTGGCAGGGGACGAGGATCGGGATCGGATTGCCGCCGCAGGCCCCACCCACGGCCTGCGCTGGCACGCCGAGGTCACGAGCGATCTCGCCGTAGGTGCGGGTGTGGCCGAAGGGAACGGCCGCGATGGCAGCACAGACCGCACGCTGGAAGTCACTACCGGTGACGCGCAGCGGCAGGTCAAAGTGCTGACGTTGGCCTGTGGCGTATTCGTTAATCTGCCTTAGAGCGGTGTCGAGCACCTCCGAGCGGTCTTGCCCCGCCGCCAGCCCCCAGCCGAGCGCCGTGATCGCGCCGTCTTTTTCAGTGACGATTAGATCGCCGAAGGGCGTGGAGAGAGAGGCCTGTTTCATCGCCCTACTCTGCGCCAGAATTCACGCCTGCGAAAGAGCGCTGAGGGGATCGCCCTCCCTGGGGGGCGATACGCCCTATCTTGCGGGTGTGGACTTGCAAGAGACGCTAAAGGTGCGAATTGCGCAAACGCTGCAAAATCGCCCTCCGGGGGGAGGGAGGGCGTTGCCCGTGGTTCCCACGGGCGGGGCTTTGGCGACCTGACAAAGAAAAACGGGCGCCGGTTTTCCCGACGCCCGTTTTATCAGTCTCTTAGAAAGCCTCAGGCTTCCGCCAGCGCCTCGCGCACCGCCTCATCACAGCGCCCGCAGACGCCGGGATATTCATGCGTGCCGACATCCGGCAGCACCTTCCAGCAGCGCTCGCATTTCGCGCCTTCGGCCTTTTCGAACACCACGGCCACGCCATCGGTCTCCGGCATGCGGAAAGCCTCCGCAGGTGCCGGATCGCCGGTCACAGTGATGTCTGAGGTGATGCTGACATCCTCGAAGGACACGCTCTCCAGCGCCTCGCGCTGCGCCACGTCGTCGACATGTACCACGGGGGCCGCCTCGAGCGAGGCGCCGATCACCTTCTCGGTCCGCTGCACCTCAAGCGCTGCGGTCACCACCCGGCGCGCGGCGCGGACCTTGGCCCATTTCGCCGCCAGTTCCGGGTTCAACCATGCTTCGGGCGTCTCGGGCATATCGACCAGATGCACCGAGGAGTCGTCGCCCGGGAAGCGCTCCAGCCAGACTTCTTCCATGGTGAAGACCAGCACCGGGGCCAGCCAAGTGGTCAGACGGTGGAAGAGGATATCCAGCACCGTCCGCGCGGCGCGGCGGCGCAGGGTGTCGCCGTCGCAGTAAAGCGCATCCTTGCGGATGTCGAAGTAAAAGGCCGAGAGATCGACTGTGGCAAAGGTGAACACCGCCTGAAACACGCCTTGGAAGTCGAAACGCGCGAAACCGTCGCGCACGACCTTGTCGAGTTCCGCCACCCGGTGAAGCACCCACTGCTCCAGTTCCGGCATCTCCGCCGGATCCACCCGGTCCGCCTCGGAAAAGTCACTCAGCGCGCCCAGCATGTAGCGCATGGTGTTGCGCAAGCGACGATAGCTGTCGGCGACGCCCTTGAGGATCTCATCCCCGATGCGCTGGTCGGCGGTGTAATCGGTCTGCGCCACCCAGAGCCGCAGGATATCGGCGCCATACTGCTGCACGATCTTCTCGGGCACGATGGTGTTGCCGATGGACTTGGACATCTTCATGCCCTTGGCGTCCAGCGTGAAGCCGTGGGTCACCACGTTGCGATAGGGCGCGCGGCCCGTGGTGCCGACGGATTGCAGCAGCGAGGAATGGAACCAGCCGCGGTGCTGGTCGGTGCCCTCCATGTAGACATCGGCGATGCCATCCTCGGTGCCGTCCTCGCGGTCGCGCAGGGTGAAGGCATGGGTCGAGCCGCTGTCGAACCAAACGTCGAGGATGTCGGTCACCTGATCGAATTCCGCCGGATCGACGATGCCCTGAAGGAAACGCTCCTTGGCGCCTTCGGCATACCAGGCATCCGCGCCTTCGGCCTCGAAAGCCTCGACGATGCGCTGGTTCACCGCGTCGTTGCGTAGTAGGAAGTTCTCGTCCGTGGGCGCCACGCCCTTGCGCACGAAGCAGGTCAGCGGCACGCCCCAGGCGCGCTGGCGGCTCAGCACCCAGTCGGGCCGCGCCTCCATCATCGAATAGAGACGGTTGCGGCCGGATTTCGGCACCCAATTGACCTTGTCGATGCAAGTGAGCGCGCGCTCACGGATGGTCTTGCCGTTCTGGTCCAGACCGTCACCGACCTCCTTGTCGATGGCAGCAAACCACTGCGGCGTGTTGCGGTAGATCACCGGCGCCTTGGAGCGCCAGCTGTGCGGATAGCTGTGCTTGATCTTGCCGCGCGCCAGCAGGCCGCCGACCTCCACGAGCTTGTCGATGATGGCGCTGTTGGCGTTGCCCTCCTTGCCGTTCGGCTTGAGGATCGCCTTGCCACCGAAGAAGGGCAGATCGTCGCGGAAGCGGCCATCTTCCATGACGTTGTAGGTGATGACCTGCGGCAGCATGCCGAGATCGCGGTAGAGCTCGTATTCCTCCAGACCGTGAGAGGGTGCGCAGTGCACGAAGCCCGTGCCCTCGTCCGAGGTCACGAAATCGGCGGCGCGGAAATCGCGCAGGTCGTCCCATTCGCCGTTTGCGCCCTCGGCCCCCGCGAAGGGGTGCTGGAGCGAGACCTTGGCCAGCTCGTCATTGCTCACGCCGCGCACCCGGCGCCACATGCCATCTTCCAGCCGCGCCCGGCCCAGCACGTCGGCGGCCAGATCATCGGCCAGAAGGTAGCGGTCGCCGACATTGGCCCAGCATTCGTCAGGCGTGCCGGTGACCTCGTAAAGGCCATAGGAGATGCCCTCGCCGTAAACCACGGCCTTGTTCGAGGGCATGGTCCAAGGCGTGGTGGTCCAGATCACCACCTTGGCGCCATCCAACTCGCTGTCGGTGCCCACGACTTTGAACTTGACCCAGACGGTGAAGCTTTCCTTGTCGTGATACTCGACCTCGGCCTCGGCCAGCGCCGTCTTCTCGACAGGCGACCACATCACGGGCTTGGAGCCCTGATAGAGCGTACCGTTCATCAGGAACTTCATGAATTCCTCGGCGATCACCCGCTCGGCATGGAAATCCATGGTCAGATAGGGATTTTCCCAGTTGCCGGTGATGCCAAGCCGCTTGAATTCCTCGCGCTGCACGTCGACCCATTTGGCGGCAAAGTCGCGGCATTCGGCGCGGAACTCGTTGATCGGCACCTGATCCTTGTCGCGGCCCTTCTTGCGGTACTGCTCTTCGATCTTCCACTCGATCGGCAGGCCGTGGCAATCCCAACCGGGGATGTAGCGCGCGTCATAGCCCATCATCTGGTGGGAGCGGACGATCATGTCCTTGATCGTCTTGTTCAGCGCGTGGCCGATGTGCAGGTTGCCGTTGGCGTAGGGCGGGCCGTCATGCAGGGTGAAAGGCTCCCGCCCCTCTTTCTCGCGCAGGCGGTCATAGACGCCGATCTTTTCCCAACGCTCCAGCCAGCCGGGCTCGCGCTTGGGCAATCCGGCGCGCATGGGGAAATCGGTCTTGGGCAGGTTCAGCGTGGCTTTGTAGTCGGGGGTCTCGGCGCACATGGGGGGCGTCCTTTAGGCATTTGGGGGGTTATTCAATCTCGGTCGGTGCGAATGGCTCAAGCACCTCGGCCCGGCGTCTCAATTGCTCAGAGCGCCGGGAATATAATTCGAATAATGATCGCGGTGAGGCGTGTCATGGGCCCGCTTATAAACAGCCCCCCCTGCCCCGACAAGCCCCGGAAGACGCGCGACAATCGGGCTGAAAACACCGCCAGAGTCGCCGCCCGCCGGACTTAACATTTTTTATGATCCCCGGCCTTCGCTTGAATTTTTCGGCGAAAACAGCATCATAAGGTATTCGACAAAGCTTTATTTCCGCGGGCTCCGTTTTGGGGAACCCGCGACAATTCTAATGGGCAGAAAGACCTGCGTGTGACCATCAAAGACACCTTTTATCACGATATGGCCGTAAAACCGTCAGGCATGGTCGACCATCTAAGCGGCGCGCAATGGGCCAAGCTTGCCCCGCTGATGACCCAGCACGAGCGTTTCACGCCCGGAACCGTGATCAGTCGCAGGGGGGATTTTCTGGATCACAGCCTGTTGCTGCTCGATGGGTTGATCGCCCGCAGCGTGCCGCGCGGACAGCGTGCCCGCAGCACCTTCGTCGCCCTCCAATTCCCCGGCGAGTTTGTCGATCTGCACGCCTTCCCGCTAAAGCAACTCGACCATGATGTGATATCGCTGACCGATACCCATGTCGCCATCATCTCGCATGAGCCGCTGCGCGAATTGCTCAATGGCGATGTTGAGATGGCCCGGAAACTCTGGTTGATGACCTTGGTCGATGCCTCCATCCACCGCCATTGGGTGATGCGCAACAGCGCCATGCGCGCGCTGGCGCGGGTAGCGAATTTCCTGAGCGAATTCGATGCCCGCATGACCGCCGCCCATGGGATGGAGCGTCAGAGCCTGCCCTTCAGCCTGCGCCAGACCGATATCGCCGATGCCACCGGCCTCACCTCGGTCCATGTCAGCCGCACCCTGCGTGAGCTGCGCGAACATGGCTGCTGTGCTGTGACGGGCGGCAAACTTCTGATTAACGACCGCGCGGGGCTGCATAAGGTCGGCCAGTTCGAGCCTGCCTACCTCTATATGCCCCAAGCCGAAGCGGCGCTTTAACCCGCCTCTGCCAGAGGCTGCGGCGCACCTTCCACCTGCAAAGCAATCGCCGGATAGGTTTTACGCGGCAGCGCGACATCCCTCTGCGCCCGGGCCGCGTGATAGAGCCGTTCGAACTTCGTCACCATCGCCTGCGCATCAAAGAGCCGTGCCACACGGGCGCGGGGCACCTTGGCGGGGATATCGCGCGCCTGTAGCAAGGCCCGCGCCAAGGCAACTGCGCTATCTTCCGCCGCGATGACACCTGCCTCGCCAAGCACCTCCTCAACTGCGCCATGCGGGGTTGCGGCAACAGGCAGGCCCGTCGCCATCGCCTCCACCGCGGCGAGGCCAAAAGGTTCCTCCCACTGTGGGGTGAAGAGCGCCACCGAGGCCCGCCCATAGGCCGCCCCAAGCGCCGCCGTTTCCAGATGCCCGACATAGGCCACATCGCCATAAAGATGCGGTCTTACCATATCGTTAAAGTAGTCCTGATGCTCGACCACCCCGTAGATGCGCAGGGGCACCCCTGCGATCTGCGCCGCCTCTGCCGCCAGATGGGTGCCCTTGGTCGGGGTGATCCGCCCCGCCCAAACGGCGCTGCCATCTCCCGGCCCGCCTTGTGGCCATTCGTCAAGGTCAATCCCGTTGTGCACCACATGCGCCGTGTCGGGCGCGCCCTCGGGCCACCAGATGCCGCGTTGCCGGGCCGAGACGACAGAGGACAGATGCCATGGCGCCGCCCCATCCATCAGCGCGCCCCGCAGCACTTTGAACGGCGGGATATGCAGCGAGGTCACCATCGGCAGCCGCTCCGCCCGCGACAGGCGCGGCAGGAAGCGGTGCAGCGCGTTGTTGTGCACCACGTCAAAGCCACCCTCCAGCAAGAGCCGCGCGGCGCGGGCATAGCAGGCGTCGAGGTGGTCGTTCAGCGCGTCGGTCCCGTGAAAATCATGCCACGGAAAACGCGCGTCATAATGCGCGTCACAGATCGGCAGCAGCTTCACCCCCGCCGGCAGGCTCGCCGCGCTGTCCTCGCTGGCCAATAGGGTCACCTCATGCCCGCGTTCGGCCAAGATCCGGGCAAGACCGTGGGTAAAAGCCTCCATGCCGCCCTTGAAGGGGGCGGCGATGGGGTGGCGAATATGGCCGACGATGGCGGTGCGCAGGGTCATTCCGCCGCGATCCGCTCTTCGCCGCGCAGATAACGCAACACCCGAGCGGTATTGGCGTAAGGCTGGTCCGACTGCTGCTCGCAGAGCGCGAAGTCATCCGCATCCGGCTCGCGCAACTGCACCAGCGCGTCGCCGTCGCTCCCCACCAGCCCCATCAGGCGAAAGGCGGTGAGCCAGTGGTTCATGGTGCGATGGCCCCATTTATCGGCGAAAATCTCGGTATTGCGCAGGATCGACGGGATGTGGTGGATCGGCGGCATGCAATGCGGGTGATGCTGGTGAAAGACCTTCGCGCCCTTCGCCCAGTGGATCGGCACGCCGCGTTCGTCCAACTCTCGGCCAAAGTCGGTATCCTCCCCCCCGTAGCCGGTGAAACGCTCGTCAAAGCCGCCGGAGCGGTCCCAATCTTCGCGGTGGATGGCAAAGTTGAGCGACCAGAAACAGCGGTAATCGTTGCAGCGTTTCAGCCCCTCGGCAGGCGGCCCCTGACGGTCGGAATGGCGCACGGCGACGGCTTCCAGTTTGGGATAATCCCAACCTTCGGTGGCGGTTCCCGCCGGGAGGTAGTTGACCTCGCCCATGATCAGCCCGTTGCCCGGCACCGCATAGCCCATATAATCGGCGATCAGCTCCGGCGCCGGAATGCAATCCACGTCGAGAAAGACCAGACAGTCGCCTTTGGCCTCTGCCGCGACGGTATTGCGCGCGCGTGAGAGGGGCAATTCGCTGCCCGTCACCTGAACCTGCCGGATCGGGAAATCGGTCTGCGGCAGGTCGTCGTAAAGCGTGTCCTGCATGACCCCGATCACCAGCTCATCCGGCTGCCGGGTCTGACGGGTCAGGCCAAGGATCACATTGCGCAGATGCGCCGCCCGCCCCCGCGCGAGCGTCAGCGCGCTAACTGTGGTATTCTCAGGCACGGATGGGGTGAACGACGTCATGTAAGTCTCCGGTATCTTCGGGTGTTTCTGATAGCAGCTGCTCGGTCAGGCCGATCAGCCAATTGGCCGTCTCTGTGGCGGCATCCTCATTGACCAAGGCACGTTGCAGGGCGGGGTCATGGGCATCGAAGGTGTCTTGAATCGCGCGGCGCCATGCCGCGACGGAAGACGGGAAATGCGGCAGGTGATGCGCCGCCCCCGCCCGCGCTAGCGCCTCGGCCTTTTCGACCTGTTCGTCGAAATAGCGCCACTCCGGCACGGCGAGCCATGGTGTCTCTGCCGCTAGGATCTGGTGGCAGGTGGTGTTCCCGGTCGAGGCCACGACCATATCCGCCGCCGCCAGATAATCCGCCGCGTTATCAACCCAGCCGTGATGGCGCAGGTTGGCAGGCTCGGTCGCATGCCAATCGCGCGCCATGCGCCCGATGGTGATGAAAGCCGTCTCGGGCATCGCCCGCGCCGCGATGCCGAAGGGGGCGGAGGCGAAACCCGTGCCGCCCCCGCCCGACATGACCAGCACCATGCGCTGCTCTGGCCCGACGCCAAGCCTTTCGCGCAACATCGCGCGCCGCGCCGGATCGGGGCGTTTTACATCGACGCCCAAGCCGCCGGCGAAATGCGTTTTTTCCATATGCCGCGCGGGCCAATCCGGCTGCGCCAGCGCCATGGCGGCGGGACAAAGCAACCCGACCGCCCCGTCATAGGCCGCCTGATGCCCCGGATCACCGCGTTGACCGTGTTGCAGCACCTTCACATGCGGCACCGAACAGATCCGCGCAAGCTGCGCCACCTCTGCCGAGACATCGCTGATCATCAGCACCGGATTGGCGCTGGCGAACCAAGCGGCCAGTTGCGCCATGGCCTGCCGGATGCCGGGCCAGCCAAGCGGTGCGCAATGCACCGTATCCGGCGCGCTGGTGGTGTCGTTGATGTCCTCGGCCCCCGTCGCCTCGAATAGCGATGGCAGGGTGATGACTTCCACCGCCCGGGTGAAGGCGGGGAAAATATCCGGTTTCGCGCAGAAAACGGTCACCGGCTGGCTCTCGGGCAGCGCGTTGACGACCGCAGCACAGCGTTCCGCATGGCCGCGCCCCTGATGGTGGACGAAGTAACCGATGGGCCGCGTCATTGCGCCACCATCTTCACCGGCGGCTCCATCGCGTTGAGGGCAAAGCCGAAAGTCTCCAACCCCTCCAAGACCCCAGCCGCATGGGCCGCGCGGGCGTGGTAGAGCCGTTTGCCGCTCAGACGTTCGCGCAGCCCGTCCATCGCATTGCCCACCAAGATGCCCCGGCCCGGACCATCCTCCACCGCCTGCAACATGTCGAAATCATTGCCACTGTCCCCGGCCACGACAACCCGGTCCATCGGCATGCCCAACCGCCGCGCGGCGGCACAGACGGCAGGCCCCTTGCCCGCCGCCAAGGGCAGAACATCGATCAGCCGCCCATGCGAGGCCACAATCTGCGCCGCAGCACCGCGCCGCGCCAGATGCCGCTCCAACCGGCGCGCGGTGCGCATGTCACCAAAACCGCTGAGCTTCCACCGCCGCTGCTCAACCGGCGCTTGCCAGTTAAAGCCGAAGTCCTTCAGCGCCCGCTCCACCCGGGCCCGGTCCCATCCGGCGTCAAGCTTTTGGGCGAAACGCTCATCCAGACACAGCCGCCCCTCGGCATCGGGCAGATAGACCTCGGTCCCAACAGAGGTGATAAAGACGCGCGGGCTGGGCAGGTTCCAATCGCGCAGGATGCGGCGTGCTTCCGGCAGGCTGCGCCCCGTGGCCACGGCAAAAAGCGGTCGGTCCCGGGCGATCCATGCGTTGAACAGGGCGGCGGATGGCGCACAGCCCGTCAGCGTGTTGTCGATATCGCTGGCCAGCAGGACAGGCGCAGGCGTCGTCACGGGCGCGGCGTGGCGGATATCTTCGCAGATGTGCTGCACCTCTTCGGCCCATTTCGACCAGTCGTAGCGCCCAACATTGGCACGCCCGGCTTCCGATGCCTCAGTCCAGAATGCGCGATCGTCCAACAGCTTCAACAGCGCCGCCTCAATGGCCGCGCCATCGCAGGGCGGCACACAGAGACCATGGCCAAGGTCCGCCACGATATCGGCAGGGCCGCCTTCGCGCGTGGCCACCACCGGCAGGCCATGCGATGCCGCCTCCAACATGGTCAGGCCAAAGGGCTCATGCAGTGCGAGGTTAACAAAAACCCCACCGGTCTGCGCCGCGCGGTCATAGAGGGCCGCCACATCGCCCTGCGTATGGCTCGGCGGCAGCGCCACTTTTCCGCGCAGTTCCGGCACTTCTAACGTCTCCCGCAGGCGGATCAGCTCCGCGCGGGCCTCTGCATTCGCCTGCAGCGCATCGCCATGCTGGCCGGCGAGGATCACAAGGTTCGCCCGCGCCTGCAAAGCGGGGCTTTGCGCATAGACCCGCGCCAAGGTCGCAAGGTTCTTGCGGGCCACGGGGCGCGCCACGGCGAGCAGCGTGGGGCGGTCGGGGTCGCTCAACTGACCGGCCAAGAGCGCACGGCCCGCCCCGGCCTCAGCCGGGCGGCGCAGCGATACGCCCGGAGAGACCCGGTGCACCCGCGCCTGCGCATCCGCCCCATAGGCCGCGACCTGCACCTCGGCCTCATCGCGCGAAGACAGCACTACCGCATCCGCCTCCAACAGCGCGCGCCGCTCTGCCGCGACACGGGCGGCATCCACCTCTGCCCCTGACTTGCTCAGGGCCAGCGAATGGGGGGTATAGATCACCGGAATGCCGAACCGCGCCCGCGCCGCCAGCGCCAGTTGCGCCGCGTCGGCGAAATGCGCGTGGATCACATCCGGCAGCCGTTTGGCCTGCGCCAGATCGTCGAGGAACGCCTCCACCAGCGCGGGAATTTCCGCGGCGAGGTTTTCTTTGCTCAGATACCCCCGCTCCGCCGTCCAAAGCCGCCGGATCGACAGGCTGCGGCTGACCTGCTGCTCGGTCTGGGCGTGCACGGCCCCAAGGCTTGGTTCATCGAAAGCACGGGTCACGATCTGCACCGCATCCACATCGCCCCGCGCCGCCTGCGCGCGGGCCGCCCCCAAGATATAGGCGATGTGACCGCCGGTATCTTCGGTCACGCCATAGTTGACAGACGGCGCCGTGAGGCAGCCCCCGAGGGCAATGTGACAAATGAACATGAATGGGTCTCCTTATGGAGGGGTGACCCCCCTCACAGCCCATCCGTTCCGATAACAAATGTTAATGCATACATCGCTGGACAGCGCGGTTGGACGTCCTAGCTGCCTGCCATTGAACCCCGCCTCTCTCTCCCCCAATCAGAGCCGTCGTGATGCCCTCAGAAATCCCCCCGCGCTACCTGTTCATCGGCGGGCTGCACCGCTCAGGCACCTCGCTGGTCAACCGCTTGGCCAATGCCCTGCCCGGCGCGGGTGGCATCACCGGATCGGCGGCGCCCGAGAATGAGGGGGTCTACCTGCAAGGGGCCATTCCCCATACGGCGCAATCCGGGCGGCCCATGCATTTCGCGACCAACCCTGAGGAACATCTGACCGAGGCGCATCCGCTCAACAGTTTGGAGACGAAGACCCGGCTGGCGCAGGACTGGGCGCCGTGGTTTGCCCCGGACCTGCGTTGGCGGGTTGAAAAATCACCGGTGAACCTGACCCGCATGCGGTTGATGCAGCAACTCTTTCCCATGTCGCAATTCATCGTCGTCCTGCGCCACCCCGAGGCCGTTGCCGCCTCGGTCGCGTCATGGGTCCATGCGCCAGCGCAGGCGTTGATCGACCATTGGATCGCGGCACAGGTGCAGATGCTGGATGACCTGCCCTATCTGCATGCGGTGATGGTTCTGCGTTATGAGGATATCGTTGCCGACGCCTCCCGCGCCCTGCGCCGGATCGCGCGTTTCACCGATCTGCCCGAGGCGGCATTGCCCGAGGGCATTGCGGATGGAAATCAAACCCACGCCGGGGCCACACAGATGACGAAGGCACATGCGGCCGAGGGCGCGCGATGGGGCTATGCCCCCGGGTTGCAGGTCTCGCCTTGGCCCGGCCTGATCCAGCACCCGTTGCGCGCGGTGCGCGAAGCGGTTGAGGCAGCGTGATCGGTTAACCCTCGCCGAGCACCCCGGTCAGCGCGCGTTTGATGATGCCCCGCACGCCGGGGCGTTTCTCGCGGGCAAAGGGCAACGGGCGGCACACCTCGATCGCGGCCACGCCAACGCGCGCGGTCAGCGCCCCGTTCACCAGCCCCTCGCCGAAACGGCGGCTCAGCTTGGCGACGATGGACCCGCCCAAGAGCGGCTCGATCAGATCATCCCCCACGGCCACGGCCCCCGTCGCCACCAAATGCAACAGCACCGCGCGGGTCAGCCGCCATGAGCCGAAAAAGCCCGAGCGCCCGCCGTAGATTTCGGCGATGCGTCGGATCATGCGCAGGTTGCTGCTAAGGGCCGCGGCGACATCGGCCAGCGCCAGAGGCACCAGCGCGGTCACGGCGGCGACCTGCCGGGCGGCGGCCTCGACCTCGCGGGTGGCGGCACGGTCTAGCGGGGCCAGAACCTCACTCTCCGCCAGCCCCAAAAGCGCTTCGGCATCGAATTGATCGCCGCGCAGCTCCGTCAGCCGGTCGCGGCCCCAGCGGGTATCCTCACGGTGCTTGTAGAGCGCCTCAAGCCGGTCCGTGACGCTGCGCGCGGCGGTCAGATCCCCCTGCGCCAACGCCTCGCCCGCATCATGGCGCAGCCCGTCAAGCCGCGCCAGCCGCCCGAAAGCCGCCATTTCGCGCAGCGACAGCAGCAGCAGGACCAGCAAAAACGCCCCGATCAGCAGCGTCATCGCCCAGCCCAGCAGCGGGTAGCGCGCCATCAGGTCGGTGACAAAAGTCCAAGCCGCGATCGACACCAGCGCCGTGACCAATGCCCCCGCCAGCGCCCAGAACAGCCGCACCAAGCGCGACGGTTTGCGCGCGGCAAGCCGGGCGGCGATCTGCATCGCTTGGCCCTTGGGCGGCGGAGCCTCGACGTCCAACTCGGGCACCGCCGGCGCATCGGCGACCGAGGGCTGCGGCTTGGCGTCTTCCTCAAGGTCGAACAGGATCGGTCCGCGGGCCATCAGGCGGCCTCCCTTTGCCAGTGCAATGTCAAATCGGGCAGCCCTTCGTCATTGGCGCTGCCATCGCTGCGCGCGGTCTCGGCAAACCCGTGTTGGCGGTAGAAGGCGATGGCCCGCGCATTGGCCTGAAAGGTCCAGCAGGTCAGCGACTTATGCCGCGTCTTTAACGCGCACAGAAGGGCCGAGCCGATGCCCTGCCCCCGCGCCGATTGCGCCACAAATAGTGCGTCCAATGCGCCGCCCTCGCAGGCCGCGAAACCAGCCACGCGGCCCTCCCGCTCGGCCACCGTGATCCAGCCCCGGGCGATCATCGCATCGGCATGGGCGATATCCTCGGCACCGGTATGAATGCGGGGCAACCACGCTGTGTTTCGGGCGAAATCGCTCATGATGCCGCCCACGGCGCCTGCGTCGAGGGGCTGCGCCGGGCGCAGGGTGGCGGGGCCTGTCACAACCGCACTCACAGCCGGTCCCCAATCAGGAATTCCGCCGCACGGTCGAGCCGGATATGCGGCGGCCCATCGCCGGGGCGCAGGTCCAACACCGCAGGGGCAAAGCGCATGATCTGATAATCCGCCCCCAGCCATTCCTGCGCGCCCTGCCGTGCGGGGGTCAGCAGATGGGCCGGGTCTTCGGGCAGTTCACCGGGATAGAATGCCGCCTGCCGCCCGCGCGTCTCATCCTCGTTCAAAAGCGTGCCGCGCACCACGTCGAGCGGCTCTCCCCCATGGGTCATCACGTCTTCGGTCGTGGCGCGCAGGCTGGCGATGGCCATGGCCCGCGTGCCCGCGCCCGCATATTGCGCCCGGTCCCGCGCCTCGCGGATCAGCGCCTGCATGATACCGCTCAGCCGGGGATGCTGGCTGTGGTGCAGATGGTCGGCCTTGGTCGCGGCAAAAAGGATTTTCTCGACCCGTTTGCCCCGCAGCAGCGTCGTCAGAAAGTTGTTCGTCCCCGGCCGGAAGGCGCCCAGAATATCGGCCATCGCGCCGCGCAGGTCCTCGACCGCCTGCGGCCCTTGGTGGATCGCGCCAAGCGCGTCAACCAGCACCACCTGCCGATCGATCCGCGAAAAGTGATCGCGGAAGAAGGGCTGCACCACCTGTTTCTTATAGGCCTCGAACCGCCGCGCCATCTCGCGGATCAGCGACTTGCGCGGCGCGCCTTCCGATCCCGGCAGCGGCGCGAAGGTCAGCACCGGTGAGCCTGCAAGGTCACCGGGCAGCAGGAAGCGCCCCGGCGTGCAGTCGGAATAGCCATTAGCACGGGCGGTTTGCAGATAGTCGGCAAAGCTGTCGGCAAGCCTGCGGGCGGTGGTCTCCTCCAACTCGGCATGGGGATCGGTCCGCTCAGCCAGCGCGCGGTAGCCTGCCGCCTCCTCCCGGCTTGCGATCCGTTCGATCACCTGCGCCGACCATTCGGCATAGGTGACATCCATCAGCGCCAGATCTAGCAGCCATTCGCCGGGGTAATCCACGATATCCAGATGCAAGGTGCGCGGCCCTTGGAAGCCCGCCAGCAACCCATTGGGCCGCACCTTGAGCGAGAGCCGCAGTTCCGAAATCGCCCGCGTGCTTTCGGGCCAATGGGGCGTCTTTCCGGTCAGCGCGGCAAGGTGGGTCTCATACTCGAACCGGGGCACGGTATCGTCGGGCTGGGGCTGCAGAAACGCCGCTTCGATCCGCCCCTCAGAGGCCGCGAGCAGCCCCGGCATCCGCCCCCGGTCCAGCAGGTTGGCCACCAGCGAGGTGATGAAAACCGTCTTGCCCGAACGCGCAAGCCCCGTGACCCCAAGCCGGATTACCGGCTCGAAAAACGTCTCGCCCACCGTGTCGGTGACATTCTCAAACTGCCGCCAAATCCCGTCGGCAATGCCTGTGATACCCAAAGCTGCGCCCGTCCTTCTTTCTTTGGCCTCAACATAGGGTCGGCAGGCAGGGATTGCCAGAAGCGCCCGCCCGCGCTAAGGCCCCGGTCATGCCCAGATATGCCCTGAAAATCGAATACCACGGCGCGCCCTTCAACGGGTGGCAGCGTCAGGTTGACCAGTCCACAGTGCAAGGCGCGATCGAGGCCGCTTTGGCCAAGCTGGAACCCGGTGACCACACCATCGCCGCCGCCGGGCGCACCGATACCGGGGTGCATGGGCTGGCGCAGGTTGCGCATTGCGACATGTCCCGCGATTGGTCGCCCTTCCGGCTCGGCGAGGCGCTGAACTATCACCTCAAGCCGCAGCCCATCGCGATCACCGATTGCGTGCTGGCGCCCGAGGATTTTCACGCCCGCTTTTCGGCGCTTGAGCGGCGCTATCACTTCCGCATTCTCAGCCGCCGTGCCCCGGCGGTGCATCAAGCGGGGCTGGTCTGGCAGATCAAACACCGCCTAGATGTCGCAGCCATGCAGGCGGCGGCGGATCTTTTGGTGGGCAAACATGATTTCACCACCTTCCGCTCGACCGTTTGTCAGGCGGAAAGCCCGGTGAAAACACTCGACCGGTTACAGGTTTCGCAGGTCGAGACCATGGCCGGGACGGAGTATCATTTCGACGTGCGCGCGCGGTCCTTCCTGCACAATCAGGTGCGCAGTTTCGTCGGTTCGCTCGAGCGTGTCGGCGCGGGGTCTTGGAGCGTGGCGGATATGGGTGCAGCACTCGCGGCAAAGGACCGTGCCGCCTGCGGGCCGGTCTGCCCGCCGCAGGGGTTATATTTGGCGCATGTGAGCTATCCGGTGGACCCGTTCGCTAAGGCGTGACGAGGAACATCAGCTGCCCGGGGGGTGGCGATGCTTCAGTCGGTTCGTGCCACTTTATCGTGCAGCCCAGGAGCGCGTTACCTAGAGGACACCGCCCCTGGCGAAATCGCCTCCCCGACCGGGCGGGCAGGCGATGGTCCGGCGCCTTTGGCTTGTTTCCGGACCTATAAGCCCTCTTACGGCAGAGGCGTCCACGTCCCGTGGAATTTTCCCTCTTCGCTGATCCGCTCAAACCCATGCGCACCGAAGAAATCCCGCTGCGCTTGGATCATATTCGCCGTGCCGCGCGCCCGGCGCATGCTGTCATACCACGCCAGCGCCGCCGACAGCGCGGGCAACGCAACACCGAGCAATGCGCCCGCCGCCACCACCCGGCGCAGCGCCGGAATGCTCTCTTCCAAGCGTTTGCGCATGGCGGGGGCGAGGATCAGATGTCCACCGGGCAATTCGCCCCGGAAGGCATCGGCAAACTCGTCCAACAACGCCGAACGGATGATGCAACCCGCGCGCCAAATCTCGGAGATCCGCGCCATGTCGAGCGACCAGTCAAACTCCTCCGACGCCGCCGACAGGATGCGAAAGCCCTGCGCGTGGCCGATGATCCGCCCCGCCAAAAGCGCCATTTCCAGATCCGCCTCTTCGGGCAGCGGCGCGTCCTGCACGCCTTCGGGCAACAGCGGCTCGGCCATTTCGCGCACAGACTTCTCGCTCGACCAACCGCGCGCGCCGACGGCGGCTTCGATGGTATTGGCCGATTGCCCCATCTTGAGCGCTTCGATCAAGGTCCAGCGCCCGGTGCCCTTTTGCCCGGCCTGATCGCGGATCACATCGACCATCGGCGTGCCGGTCTGGGTATCGACCGACAAAAGCGCCGCGGCCGAGACTTCGATCAGATAGGAGTTCAGCGGCCCCTTGCGCCAGTCGGCAAAGAGATTGCCAATTTCCACCGCGCCCTGCCCGCCCGCATCGCGCAGCAGGCCGTAGACTTCGGCGATCATCTGCATGTCGGCATATTCGATGCCGTTATGCACCGTTTTGACAAAATGCCCCGCTCCGTCGGGGCCGAGATGCGCCACGCAAGGCGTGCCCTCGAATTGCGCGGCAATCTTCTCGGCCATCGGTTTGAACTGGGTCCAAGAATGCGCGCTGCCGCCGACCATCATCGACGGGCCATTGCGCGCCCCGGCCTCGCCACCCGACACGCCCATGCCGACGAAATGCAGCCCCGTGCCTTCGAGTTCGGCACTGCGGCGGCGGGTGTCGTGGAAATCGGCGTTGCCGCCGTCGATCAAAGTGTCGCCCTCATCCAGCAGCGGTTTGATCGCCTCGATCATCGCATCGACCGGCGCGCCGGAGGGGATCATGAAAAGAATGCTGCGCGGGCGGGCGATGGCGGCAACGAAATCCTCAAGCCGCTCCGTCCCGATCAGGCGCTCGGCCAGCGGTCCGGCCTCGTCAAGGAACGGCGCGATCCAATCGGCCTCTCGGTTACTGACCGCCACGGTAAATCCATTGTCGGCCAAGTTCAGCGCCAGTGCCGAGCCCATGGTCCCCAGACCGTATACCCCGATATCGGCGCCTGCGCCCTGTGCCGCGCCCCCGTCCGCCTGCGTGCCAGTTGCCATAACGATCATGCCTCATTTCTAGCCTGTCATACTGCCAAGCCCACCTATCCGGCGGGCCGCAGTTTGATTTGCGTTCGGGAAGACTATATAATGTGCGGATAACAAGAAAAACACCCGACCGAGGCATAGTTCTGTAATGACACAAGTATTTAGACGCGCATGGGAGGATATGGTCCTTCCTATTTTCAAACGTCCCCGCCGTGTGCAGGTTGCCGCCCTGTGCTACCGCGACACCGAGGCGGGCAAAAAGGTCCTGCTGATCACCAGCCGCGATACGGGCCGCTGGATTTTGCCCAAGGGCTGGCCGATCGACGGGTTGGACGGTGCCGGGGCCGCCTTGCAGGAAGCATGGGAAGAGGCCGGGGTGACCAATGCGGATATCGAATCCGATCCGATGGGCATTTTCGACTATGACAAGGGTCTCGGCGAAGGTTTGACCGTGCCCGTGACCACACAGGTCTACCTCACCCGCGTCCGCGATCTGAGCGAGGAATACCCCGAAGCGGGCATGCGCAAACGCGCGTGGTTCACCCCGCAAGAGGCATCGGAACTCGTGGATGAGCCTGATCTTAAAGCAATCTTATCTGCCTTCCATTAAGCCCCTTCGGCGCCGGGCCGCTGTCCGGTGCCATTTCCCCCCTGCCCCATTGCCGCCCCTGCCCGTTTCGGGATGTTACAATTTTGTGACAGGGTGACTTGCGCCCTCGGTAGCCTTATGTCACCCCCCGCTGAACGTTAGGATCGGAGATCATACAGGAATGGCAACGGAACCGCAGGGCAGCCAGTGGAAGACACTGGACAAGGACCTCAACCGTATTTCGCAAGTCGAACTGGCCGCGACCTATGTCGCCCGCCCCCTCGTGGCGCCGGGCATCGCGCTGGCCTTTATCGTGGTGGCAGGTGCCGTTGCGGCGGTAATCTTCGGGCAACAGCCCTCCAGCTTTGTCGTGATCGCCGCGGCGGTCTTTGGCGCCTATATGGCGGTGAACATCGGCGCGAATGACGTGGCCAACAACATGGGCCCCGCCGTCGGCGCCAATGCGCTGACCATGGGCGGCGCCATCGTCATCGCGGCCTTGTGCGAATCCGCCGGGGCCTTGCTGGCGGGGGGCGATGTCGTCTCGACCATTTCCAAGGGCATCATCGACCCGGCGAGTGTCGCGGACACGCGCATCTTCATCTGGGCGATGATGGCCGCGCTGGTCTCTTCCGCGCTCTGGGTCAACCTTGCCACATGGGTCGGCGCGCCGGTCTCGACCACCCATTCGGTCGTCGGCGGCGTCATGGGCGCGGGCATCGCAGCAGCGGGCCTTGGCGCGGTGAACTGGAGCTCGATGAGCATGATCGCCGCAAGCTGGGTGATCTCGCCCGTGCTGGGCGGTGCGGTGGCGGCGATGTTCTTGGCCTTCATCAAGGCGCGCATCCTCTACCAAGACGACAAAATCGCCGCCTCGCGCACTTGGGTGCCGGTGCTGGTGGGGCTGATGGCCGGTGTCTTTGCCGCCTATCTGGCGCTCAAGGGGCTGAAAAAGATCATCAGCATCGATATGCCGGTCGCCCTGATCATCGGGCTTGTGACGGGGCTTGTGGTCTATGCCATTTCCGCCCCGCTGATCCGCCGCGCCTCGGAAGGGATGGAGAACCGCAACCGTTCGGTCAAAACGCTCTTTGGCCTGCCGCTGGTCCTCTCCGCCGCGCTTCTCAGCTTTGCCCATGGGGCCAATGACGTGGCCAATGCGGTCGGCCCGCTGGCGGCGATCGTCCATGCGACCGAGTTCGGCGGTTTCGAGGATAAGGTGAGCATCCCCACATGGGTGATGATCATCGGGGCCTTCGGCATCTCCTTCGGTCTGTTCCTGTTCGGGCCGAAACTGATCCGCATGGTCGGCAGCCAGATCACCAAGCTGAACCCGATGCGCGCCTATTGCGTGGCGCTTTCGGCGGCGATCACGGTGATCGTGGCAAGCTGGCTCGGCCTGCCCGTGTCTTCGACCCATATCGCCGTGGGCGGGGTCTTTGGCGTGGGCTTTTACCGTGAATGGCATATGGAACGGCGCCTGCGCCGGATCGGGGCCAAGACCGGTGAGGTCAAGCGCATCGCCAAGGAAGAGCGCCGCCGCCGCAAGCTGGTGCGCCGCTCGCATTTCATGACGATCGTCGCGGCTTGGGTGATCACCGTGCCCGCAGCGGCGCTGCTCTCTGGCATCGTCTTTTGGGTGCTGAACGCCTTTGTGAACTAAGGTCAGGCGCGGGGGCGCCTCACCCCTCTTGCCGGTCCTGCCCTGCCGCCATTTCGGCCCGAAGGGCGGTGACCGGCAGATGCGGCAGCCCTTCATCCGCAAGCTCTGCCCAGCCCATCACCCGCAGCACCATATCCGTCACCGGCGTCGCGCGGCCAAGCACCCTTGCGCGGCGCTGCACCTCGCCTTGGAGCGCGTCGATCTCGGTCGGGCGGCGCGCGGCGAGGTCTTGCGCCATCGAGGTCCGCGCCTGCGGGTCGATCTGCAACATGGTGGCGGCGACGCGGGTAAAAATCGGCGTCGGCAGGCGCAAGAACGTCGGGACCAGCCGCGCCGGGATCGGCGTGGTCATGGCGGGCCGGATCTTGTCGGCGCGCAGAACCGCCAGCGCCTCGGCCCATTGATCGGCCATCAGACGCCGCCACGCCCGATCCTGCAACTGCGCTTGCAACGGCAGACCGCTTAAAGCGTTCAGGGCATTGTTGAGGTTCATCAGGAACTTGCCCCATTGCAGGGCGGTGATATCGGCGCGTTCCTCTACCTTTAGGTCCGGCAGCGACAGGCGCGCGGCCAGATCAGCCGGGCCCGCCTCGATCACCAGATCGCCCGAGCTTGCCCGGTGGTAGCAGCCCTGCCCCATGGCCACGACGTTGAACGGCACCAGCCCCGCGCGCAGATCATGCTGCGGCAGTTGCTCGGCCAAGGCCGCGCGGTTGCCCATGCCGTTTTGCAGGCTGATGACCTGCACGCCGGGCGCGCTGTGGCGGGCGATCAGCCGGGCCATGTCTTCGGTGTCGCGCGATTTGACCGTGACCAGCACGATATCGGCATCGCGCAGGCAGGTCTCACCCCCGGCAAGGTTCAGATCATCCGGCGAGAGGTAGCGCGCCATGCCGCCGAAATCCGTCAGGGTCAGCCCATGGGTGCGGATTTCAGCCTGAATGCGGGGCCGCGCCAGCAGGGTCACGGCATGGCCCGCCCCGGCCAGCAGCCCGCCGACAAAGCAGCCCACCGCCCCCGCGCCCGCAACAACGATGCGGGGGTCGTCGCTCATGCGCCCAGACACCAGCGCATGACAGCTTTCTGCGCGTGCAGACGGTTCTCGGCCTCGTCAAAGATCACCGAATGCGGCCCATCCATGACCGAGCTTGTCGCCTCGTCATCGCGGTGCGCAGGCAGGCAATGCATGAAGAGCGCGTCGGGCTTGGCCAGCGCCATCAGCGCATCGTTGACCTGATAGCCGCGCAACTGGTTGTGCCGCCGCTCGCGCGCCGATTGCGGATCATGCATGCTGACCCAAGTATCGGTGACCACCAGATCGGCACCCTCCACGGCCTTCTGGGGGTCGCGCTCGGTCGTATAAAGCCCGTCGAGCGCGCGCTCGGGGTCGAGCGGCTCAGGCCCCGTGAAGACAAGGTCGAAGTCGAACTGCTTGGCCGCATGGGCGAAACTGGCAAAGACGTTGTTGCCGTCGCCCGACCAGACCACCTTGCGCCCTTTGATCGGGCCTCGGTGTTCCTCAAAGGTCTGAATGTCGGCCATGATCTGACAGGGATGCGTGCGGTTGGTCAGCCCGTTGATCACCGGAACGGAGGCATATTCCGCCATCTCCAGCAGGGTCTGCTCTTCGAAAGTGCGGATCATGATCATATCGACATAGCGCGACAGCACGCGGGCGGTGTCGGCGATGGTCTCACCATGGCCGAGCTGCATATCGGCGCCCGAAAGCACCATGGTCTGCCCACCCATCTGCCGCACGCCCACGTCGAAAGAGACACGCGTCCGGGTCGAGGGTTTCTCAAAGATCAGCGCGACCATGTGATCCTTCAACGGCTGGTCATCATCCGGCGCGCCGCGCGGGCGGCCATTGCGCGCGGCTTTCATGGCGGCGGCATTGTCGATGATCTGCCGCAGATCGGCGGGGTCGGTTTGGTGGATATCGAGGAAATGGTTCATCTGTCGTCTCTGTCTTGCGGGGTCCAAGGCCACGGCCTTGAAAGCCCGAGGAATGTTTTGGGGTGAATGGCGCTCAGGCCGGGGTCAGGTCACGCGCGATGGCGTCGAGCCGGGTCACCGCCTCGGCAATCTCATCGTCGGAAATGGTCAGCGGCGGCAGCAGGCGGATCACATTGTCGGCGGCGGGCACGGTGATCAGCTCATGGGCATAGCCCGAGGCGACCACATCGGCATTCGCCACCTTGCATTTCAGGCCCAGCATCAGCCCCGCGCCGCGCACCTCCTCAAAGACCTCCGGATGCTCAGCCACCAGCCCTTCGAGACGCTGACGCAGCAGCCCCGATTTGCGATTCACCTCGGCCAGAAAGGCGGCATCGGCGACCACATCCAGCACAGCGCAGCCCACGGCGCAGCCCAGCGGGTTGCCGCCATAGGTCGACCCGTGGGTGCCTGCGGTCATGCCCGATGCGGCCCTCTCCGTGGCCAACACGGCGCCGAGCGGAAAGCCCCCGCCGATGCCCTTGGCCACCATCATGATGTCGGGAGTTACCCCTGCCCATTCATGGGCAAAAAGCCGTCCGGTCCGGCCGACGCCGCATTGCACCTCATCGCAGATCAGCAAGAGCCCGTGGGCGTCGCAAAGCGCGCGCATCTGCTGCAACTCGGCATCCGGCACGGCGCGAATACCGCCCTCGCCCTGCACCGGCTCAACCATGATGGCGGCGGTCTTGTCGGTGATGGCAGCCTCAAGTGCGGCGCTGTCGCCAAGGTCGAGATGCACGAAACCCGGCAGTTGCGGGCCGAAGCCTTTGGTCATCTTCTCAGACCCCGCCGCCGCGATCCCGGCAGAAGAGCGGCCGTGAAAGGCCCCGTTAAAGGCGATGATCTCGACCCGCTCAGGCTGGCCTGCCTCGTAAAAATACTTGCGCGCCATCTTCACAGCCAATTCGCAGGCCTCGGTCCCCGAATTGCAAAAGAAGGCGGTGTCGGCAAAGGTCTCGGCCACCAGCCGGTCGGCCAACGCCTCTTGCTGCGGAATGTGGTAGAGGTTCGACGTATGCCATAGCGCCTGCGCCTGATCGGTCAGCGCCTTCACCAGCGCCGGATGCGCATGGCCAAGCGCGTTCACCGCGATCCCCGCGCCCAGATCAAGAAAACGTCGCCCATCCGCCTCGATCAGCCAAGTGCCTTCGCCTTTGACGAAGGTCAAAGGAGCGCGATTATAGGTTGGCAGAACGGAAGGGATCATCTGTTTGTCCTTGAAAGAGGGCCGTGTCACGCCGGTAAAAGGGCATGGGGCTGGCGCAGGGTCAATGGGATTTGCTTGTTTTTGAAAGGATGCAGCACGCAGGCTGAGAGATCAGGCCATCACGCCGCCCCAAGGGGGGGCACCATGTTATCGGACGAAGCGTCGTCGGATGGAATATGCGGCAGATTTGATCATGGCTCTTGCATAGCCGCCCTTCATCCCCCACGTAAAGCCCCAATCGCCTTGCGCCGCCCCCGAGGGGGGCATCGGCGCTTGCACCTGCGGCCCCAGAAGATAAAATGGGGGCCAATACACTGACAAAGCGGTCCGGGCTAGGGGGCCGCTTTTTAACTGGGGAACCCCGTATGTCCTGGACTGATGAGCGCGTAGAGACACTGAAAAAGATGTGGGGCGAAGGCCAGTCCGCCAGCCAGATCGCGAAGGAACTGGGTGGGGTGACGCGCAACGCCGTGATCGGCAAGGTGCACCGTCTGGGCCTGTCGAACCGCACCGCGGGCGCGCCCGCCGCCGCGGCGGCGGCGACTGCCAAGCCGGAGCCCAAGGCCAAGCCCGCAGCCCCCAAGGCCGAGGCCAAGACGAAGCCCGCCGCCAAAGCCGCGCCGGAGGCCGAGGCCGCCCCCGCGCCCGAAGCCGAAGAGCCCGCCGCAGCCCCGGCACCCAAGCCCAACCTGCCCGCACGCAAGCAGATCATCCCCGCAGGCCAGCCCCTGCCGCCGCAGCCTTCGGCCAATGAGATCAGCCCAGAGGCGCTCGCCAAGGTCAGCGAAGTGGAGAAGAAGGCCAAAAAAATCGGCCTGATGGAACTGACAGAACGCACCTGCAAATGGCCCGTGGGCGACCCGGCGACCGATGATTTCTGGTTCTGCGGCCTGCCCGTGCAGCAGGGCAAACCCTATTGCGAGGCCCATGTCGGCGTCGCCTTCCAACCGATGAGCGCCCGGCGCGACCGCCGCCGCTAAGACTGTCAGGATAAACAAAAAAAGGCGGGCGGGCTTGAGTGCCCTGCCCGCCTCTTTCTTTGCCTGAGGCCTAGATCAGCGCAGTTTCGGCGGTTTCGCCGGATCGCTGCCCGGGGCCATCCGGGGCGTATTCTGCAAAGGCTCCATCTGCGGCAGGTCAAAACGCAGGCCGATGCGGGCCAGCTTCTCGACCACCGCGTCATTGGGGCCGAAGAAGCCGACATCCATCGCCCCCGCCTCGATCCCCGAAAAGGTCAGCGCCTCAGACGCCGCGCGCACCAGCGCGTCTTGCGCGCGGGGGATCGCACCGACGAAGGCCAGCAGATGCCCGCGCCCGCCGCCGCTGTATTCGACACCGACAAGGAAGGCCCCCGCCGCCATGCCGGTGGCCGTCGCCAATTTCGCATCAATCGCGGCGATCAGCGTCTCGGGCAAGCCCTGCGGCGGGAACACGCGGTCGATGCCCGCCTCCACCTCGCCCGGCGCATGGGCCAATGTGTCGCGCAGCCAGTCCATCGCCTCGGCAGGCAGCAGGATCTCGGACGGGGCCACACCGATGTTCACCGCCATGCCCAATGGCTGCCCCTCCAACATCGCGGCAATCGCACGGCCCGAGAGCGCCACGTAAGGAGACGCCTCCCCCACGTGAGCCGAGAGCCGCGCCGCGCGGTCGAAGACCATGACATAGCTATCATCAAGCAGCACCGGGCTGATCTGATCGCCCTGCGGCTCATCCTCAAGCAGCATGAAAAGCTCGACATCCGCGATACGTTCGTAAAATCGCAGCCGCGCCGCGTCGTCGTCGGGGGCGGAGGTCATCGAAGCATGAGCTTGGTCGAGCGGGGTCGGCTCGGTCTTGGGGTCAGTTTGGCGGTCGGTCATTCATCACCTCGGACACGGCGGCGCGCAGACGGGGCAAGACCTCTTCCGCGAACCAGGGATTCTTGTTCAACCATCCGGTATTGCGCCACGACGGATGAGGCAAGGCAAAGACCCCCGGCGGATGATCCCGCCAGCCCGCCACGGCCTCGGTCACATTGCGAAATCCGGGGAGGTGATATTTCATCGCATAGGCCCCAATCAACACCGTGAGCCGCAGATCGGGCAGCATTTCCAGCACCGGTTCGCGCCAAGTCTGCGCACAGATACGCGGCGGTGGCAGGTCACTGCCCTTTGCATCATAGCCCGGAAAGCAAAAGCCCATCGGCACGATGGCGACCCTATCGCGGTCATAGAATGTCGCCTCATCCAGCCCCAGCCAGTCGCGCAGGCGGGTGCCGGACATATCCCAGAACGGCTTGCCCGCCTCATGCACCCGTTTACCGGGCGCTTGGCTGGCGATCAGCAGCCGCGCGCCGGGTTTGAACCAGACGATGGGCCGCGGGCGATGCTGGGTCGCGGTCACGGCGAAACGCTCGGCACAAAGGCGGCAGGCCGCCAGATCATCTCGGATATCCTTCATGAGCAGGAGATAAGCGGTAGGGCCAAAAGATAAAGGGCGGCGGGCCATCACTTCGACAATTATCGAAATAAACCTTGCATCGCGCTGACGTTTCGATATTTCTAGAATCATGAAACAAGAATCCGCAACCCCCGCCCTCACCCTCGCCGCCAGCAGCTTTGCGGCGCTTGGATCGGAACAACGCCTTCTGGTGCTGCGCACGCTGGTGCGCGCCGGATCAGAGGGGCTGAACATCGGCACGCTGGGCGAACGCACCGGCGTGACCGGCTCGACCCTGACACATCATCTAAAACTCTTGGCCTCTGCCGGTCTGGTGAAACAGGAAAAGCAAGGCCGCAGCACCATCTGCGCCGCCGTCGCCTATGAAGAGGTGCAGGCGTTGGCGAATTTCCTGCTGACCGAATGCTGCGCAGACGCAATCGAAGGCTGCACGGAGCATAACCATGGCTGATACCACACAAACCCTCCCCGCGCTGCACCGCTTGGCCTTTTTGAAAGGCGCTTGGGGCATCACGCTGGCGCTCTTGGCGCTGATCGCGCTGCTGGATCCGCCACAGGTCATGCCGACGGTCATCTTCGCGTCTGAGGCGCTTTTGCACACCGCCCCCTTCATCGCCTTCGCGGTGCTGGCCGTGGCCTATCTCAAAGCCAGCGGGGCGGAGAGCCTGCTTGCCCGCGCGTTTGAGGGCAACCCGGCGCGGATGGTGGTGATGGCGGCGGCGCTTGGCGGCTTGTCCCCCTTTTGCAGTTGTGAGGTGATCCCCTTCATCGCCGCGCTGCTGGCCGTCGGCGCCCCGCTCGGCGCGGTGATGGCCTTTTGGCTGGCCTCCCCGCTGATGGACCCGGCGATGTTCGCGATCACCTCAGGCACGCTCGGCTTCGACTTTGCCCTGGCGAAAACCATCGCGGCGCTTGGCGTCGGCATGTTCGGGGGTTTCACCGTCATGGCCCTGTCCCGCACGCCGATTTTCAACGACCCCCTGCGCCCCCAGCCCGCGAAAAGCAGCTGCTGTTCTTCGGCCAAACCGTTCTCCGGCGCGCCGGTTTGGAAGTTCTGGCAAGAGGCCGACCGCCGGGCGAGCTTTGCCGATACCGCACTGACCAACGCGCTGTTCCTCGTCAAATGGCTGGCCCTCGCCTATGTGGTCGAAGCCCTCATGCTGACCTATGTGCCCGCGGAATGGATCGCCAATGTCTTGGGGGGCACCGGGATCATGCCAATCATTCTGGGCGCATTCGTGGGCGCACCGGCCTACCTGAATGGCTATGCCGCCGTGCCCCTGATCGACGCGCTGCTGGCGCAAGGGATGACCCAAGGCGCGGCCATGTCCTTTGTCGTGGCGGGCGGGGTAAGCTGCATTCCGGCGGCCATCGCGGTCTGGGCCCTGGTCAAACCGCGTGTTTTCGCCGCCTACATCGGCTTTGCCTTCGTCGGAGCGATCTTTGCGGGTGTGATCTGGCAGTTGGTCGCGTGACCGCATCAAACTGGCGACCCGAATGCGGGGGCGGTAGAAATGCCGCCCCCTTTTCCGTTTGAGATTGTCTTTGGGGTGAGGGCAGATGTCGCCCGCGCCGAGAGGCCGGGCAGCGAGGCGCTCGCGACTTACGCCGCCGCGCGCTCTCCGTCTGGCTTTTCGGAGGGTTCATCCCCAATCGGCCCCTCGCCATTCACCATGTCTTTGACGGCCATCCCATGGGGCAATTCCTTCCCCGTACCATTGCCCAAGGGCATATCGATATAGAAGGTCGTGCCGGGGCCGTCGTTCTTGAAATAGTCGATCTGCCCGCCCAAGGCTTCGATGATCCGTTTCGAGATGTTCATCCCCAGCCCGGTGCCGCCGACGGCCCGCTGGTCCGAGGAATCGATTTGCGAGAATTCGTCAAAAACCTTTTCGCGCTCGGATTCGGCCAGGCCGATCCCCTCGTCGATCACGCTGATCCGCACCTTGTCGCCAAGGTTGACCGAGGTGACCTTGACCGTCGACCCGGCGGGCGAGAATTTGGCCGCGTTCGACAGAAGGTTGGACATCACCTGTTGCAGGCGCTTTTCATCCGTGGCGATCCCCGCAGGCTCCGACGGTTTGGCATAGCGCAGCGTCACGCCAAGGTTGCCTGCAAAGGATTGGTTTAGCTCGATCGCGTCTTCGATGATGGTCTGCACCTCAAGCGGTTCGATATCAAAGCTGATCTTGCCCGCCTCGAACTTTTGCAGGTCGAGAATCTCGTTAATGATCGACGTCAGCCGCGCCGAATTGCGCTGCGCGATCTTTAGAACTTTCTCCATCTGCGGGGTCATCTCACCCAAAACCCCGGCGCAGGCCATATCGAGCGACCCTTTGATCGAGGTCATCGGCGTGCGCAGCTCATGGCTGATGGTCGAGACGAATTCGGTCTTCACCTTGAACGCGATCTTGGTTTTCTCATGCTCGACCTTCAGCTCTTCAAGTTGGCGCAGATTTGTGCGGTACATCTTGAGGAAGATGCGAGAGCAATCGACGATAAAATAGAGGACGAAGACCACGGTGAACAACTGGGTCCAAAGCTCGGATTCGATGCTCGCCCCCGTGCGCACGATGTCCCAGATCGGGATGAAGAGGAATGTCGCGCCATAGATCGCAAGCCGCAGCATCAGCACCGGCAGGATATGGTGGTTGTTCATCGAGGCGAAAAGCGCGGCCGCGAAAAGGAAGAACAGCGGCAGGAAATGCGTTGTCGCCCCCTGCTGAAGCGCGATCCCAAGGGCGAAATAGCTGATCACCCCGGCGCTCAGCACCGTGCCAATATAGATGCGGTTCATGAACAGCCGCGCCAAACGGGGGCTGCGTCCGCGCCAACGCGTGATGCGCAGGAAAAGCAGATAGTCGAAAGTCTCGGAAATCGCGATCAGGATCACGGTCGAGATCGACAGCCACAGATCATAGTAGAACGCAGATAGGCAAATGGCCGCCGCAAAGATCATCTGCCGCTGCCAGAACAGGTTAACGCCGACTTGGGAATAATCCCGCATCTGCTGCACCTTTGTCGCGTCTGCCAGATGCGGCGTATGAATCGGGCCGTATGTTACTTTTTCCTGCGACATCGCTCTCGTTTTCTTCGGTCGGCTGCTCGAATGTCGGCATTCTGCCGACAAACGCTCTTAACATGTTGCATTTCGGCATCGAAGCACATGTTAGACGCGATCATCTTCCCTTCTACACCCGGAAATGGGACATAAGTATGGCCATTTCATGCAACTAGAGGTTAGCCTCTTGATAAGAGGTATTTTTACAGCGAATTTTTGAGGTCCAACATGAGTCTGCAAGGACGGAGCTTCAGTGGAAAATCTTGGCAGGATGTTCTTCCCGAACTGACCCCACAGGACGCTAAGGCGTTGGAAGTAAAGAACAATTGCTTTCCGCGAAAGCTGCTTGGCAGCAAATCGACAGAGACTGACCCCTATAGCCCCGAAGCCCTTGCGCGGGCCAACCCCTATATGCGTGCCACAACTTTGTCATTTTTGAACATGCATCAGCACGGGGAATTATTCGTTAACTTCCTCCGGGCGCGGCGCCGAATCTTCATCGACGACAAGCAATGGGATCTCCCTCAGGTTGATGGGATGGAGTTTGACCAATACGACACGCCCCGCGCACGCTGGATCGTTTTGCATGAATATGGGGAGGTCATGGGCGGGGTCCGCCTGATGCCCACCACCTCGACCTGCGCGCAATACAGCTACATGCTGCGCGATGCGCAACTGGGGATGCTGCCGGACATTCCGCAGGACGTGCTGTTCTTCAAAGCGCCCGTGCGCGACGACATCTGGGAAGCCACCCGCTTGTTCCTCACCAGCGCCGTTCCTGCCCAACGCCGCATTGCCGTACAACGTATGCTGATGAACCAGATGGCCGGTGCCGCCTATGCCATGGGCGCCAGCCATGTTCTGGGCATCGTGCCCGCCACCTTCAGCCGCTGGATGACCCGGCTTGGCCTGATGAGCGCCGTGCCGGTAGGTCCGGTGCAAAACATCGACGGTGACCGCACGCAGGCGGCCTTGATGAACGTCAGCTACATCGGCGAGATGGCCCCGACCGAGAGCACCCACACGTTGCACTGACCCCCGCACGGGCGCAGACTGATATGCCCTGCCGTCTTGCTCCCCCCCCCCCCGCAGGATACCCGTCCTGCGGGCAGCAGGTTTTAACGCCACCAAACAGCCCCACGCGGCACTCTGCCCCAGCGAACGCCCGCGTTTCGACATATTGTGGTCAAATTCCGTGAATAAACGGTTAAGATACCTCTGATACCAGAGGCGCCGCGACGCCCCGCTTAGCACCAACCGGAGCAGCGAATGCTGGAATTTGAAAATGTGTCCAAGTCCTTTTGGACGGGATCGCAGCACAAGGTCATTCTTGACCGGGTGTCTTTTCGCGTGGAGCTTGGCAACTCCTTGGGCATTCTGGCCCCCAACGGCACCGGCAAAACGACCCTGATCAACATGATGGCGGGACTGGAAAAACCCGACGAAGGAGAGATTAGGCGGGGCTGCAACATCTCGTTTCCATTGGGTTTTATGGGCGGCGTGGTCAATAAAGTCTCAGCCATGGAGAACGCCCGCTATATCGCGCGGCTCTATGGGCTTGACCCTGATTACGTGGAAAGCTTTTGCCGCTGGCTCTGCGGTTTGGGGGAATATTTTGACCAGCCGCTCGGCACCTATTCTGCCGGGATGCGGGCGCGTTTCTCTTTCGCGCTGATGTTGGCGCTGGATTTTGATATCTATCTGATTGACGAAGGCATGCCCGGCACGACAGACGTGGAATTCAACCGCAAGGCGGGTGATATTCTGAAAGAACGGCTGCGGACCACGACGATCATCATCGTCTCGCATCAGGCCCATACGCTTGAGAAATTTGCCCGCTCCGCCGCTGTCCTTTTGGACGGCAAACTACATATGTTCGATACCTTGGAAGAAGCGAAACAGCTCTATGACTACGAAACCCAAGGCTAGAAAATTCCGCATCCGCAAGGCGCCGCCCCCCTCGGGCAGCAGCGCCGCGCCGAGCAGCGCCGAGAAGGCGCAGGCGGGCCAGACCGACGCCGAAAAGGCCGCGCGCAAGGCCAAACTGCGCGCCGTCGCCGATGCGACCGAGGTGGAACCCTCGCACAGCAAGGAAGCCTTGGAGCATGCCGCCCGCAGCGGCAAAGCCCCCCATTCCGAAAGCGCCCGCTCGGGCGAGGTGTCTTCCGCCAATGAAGTCTCAGCCGAGCAGGACATCGACGCGATCCGCCGCGAAGGGCTGACAGGCCGGCAATTGCGCATGGCGCGGCGGGTGGCGCAGAAACACGGGCTGGCGCCGACCTCGGATTTTGACGCGGTGCGCCTTTTGCGGGCCAAGGGGATCGACCCGTTTCAGCGGTCCAACATGCTGGAACTCGTGGTGCCGCAGTCGGGCGATCCGGCGGACAGCGGCCTGCCCGCCACCCGCGGTCAGCCGGGCGACCCGAAGGTGCAACTGCCCCAGACCACGCCCCGCGGCCCGCGCGGCCTGCCCTCGACCGATGTCAGCCCCGCCGAACGTCGCCAGCGCGAGATCTCGGACATTCAGCGCGACATCACCCGCCGCCGCCGCCGCAAAGCGGCCATGCTGCTGGTCCGGCTGGCCTTTTTCGTCATGCTGCCGACCATCGCCGCCGGCTATTATTTCTACAAAATCGCCACACCGATGTATGCCACCGAAAGCCAGTTTCTGATCATTCAGAACGAAGGTGGCGGCGGCTCCAGCCCCTTTGGCGGGCTTCTGCCCACGCAATTCGCCAATAGCGCCGACAGCATCGCAACGCAGGCCTATCTGCAATCGAAAGACGCGATGCTGCGGCTCGACGCAGACGCAGGGTTTCGCGCCCATTTCGCCGACCCTGAGATCGACGCGATCCAACGGCTTTCGGAAAATCCCAGCAACGAAGAAGCCTATAAGACCTACAAGAAGAACGTCAAAATCGGCTACGACCCGACCGAAGGCGTGATCCGGATGGAGGTGATTGCCGCCGATCCCGAGGTCTCGGAAGAATTCTCGAAACGTCTGCTCACCTATGCCGAAGAGCGGGTGAATGACCTGAGCAAGCAAAAGCGCGAAGACGGGATGCGCGACGCGCTGGAGGGTTATGAAACCGCGCTGGAGAACCGCCGCGCGGCGCAGGAGGCGCTGATCAAACTGCAGGTCGACAACAACGTCGACCCCGAGGCGATGATCGCCTCGATCCGCACGCAGATCACCAATTACGAGACCCTTTTGATCGAAAAGGAACTCGAACTCGCCGCCCTGCTCGACAACCAGCGCCCGAACCAAGCCAAGGTCGATGGCGCGCGCGGGGATGTGCGACGGCTGCGCGAACAGCTCACCAAACTGCGCGAGCGGATGACCGCCGCCAACGAAGGCGAAAACTCGCTGGCGCAACAGGCGGTCGCCGCACAGCTTGCGCAGGCCGATCTGGCCTCTGCCGACATGGTGCTGCAAAGCGCGCAAACCGCAATGGAACAGGCCCGAACCGAGGCCGGGCGGCAAGTCCGCTACCTCACCGTGGCGGTCAACCCCGTGGCCCCGGACGAGGCGACCTACCCCCGCAAGTTCGAAAACACGATATTGGCTTTCCTTATCTTTGCAGGCATCTACCTGATGTTGTCCCTGACAGCGTCCATTCTAAGAGAACAGGTAACTTCATGACCCAGCTGCGCATTGGCAATCTGACCGTCGGCAATGATCGTCCCCTCACCGTGATCGCTGGCCCCTGCCAGTTGGAGAGCGAAGACCACGCGCAGATGGTGGCGGGCATTCTGAAAGAGGCCTGTGACGCCGCAGGCGCGCAGTTCATCTTCAAGGGCAGCTATGACAAGGCCAACCGCACCTCCCTCTCGGGCAAGCGCGGTTTGGGCATCGAAAAGGGGCTGCAAGTCCTGCGATCTGTGGCCCGCGCCAATGACGTGCCGGTGCTAACGGATGTGCATAATGAGGCGCAATGCGCACAGGTCGGTGAAGTGGTCGACGTGCTGCAAATCCCCGCCTTCCTCTGCCGCCAAACCGACCTGCTGCTCGCCGCCGGGGAGACCGGAAAGGCGGTGAACGTGAAGAAGGGGCAGTTCCTCGCCCCTTGGGAGATGCAGAACATCGTCGATAAGATCGAAAGCACCGGGAACCGCAACATCCTGCTGACCGAACGCGGCACGACCTTTGGCTACAACACGCTGGTCGCCGACATGCGCAGCCTGCCGCAGATGGCCCAAACCGGATATCCGGTGGTGATGGACGCGACCCATTCCGTGGCCCAGCCCGGCGGCAAGGGCGGCTCTTCGGGCGGCCAGCGTGAGTTTGCCCCCGTCATGGCCCGCGGTGCTGCGGCGATTGGCGTTGCGGCGATCTTCATGGAAACCCACGAAGACCCCGACCGCGCGCCTAGTGACGGGCCCAATATGATCTACCTCGACCAGATGCCGGGGCTGATCAACCTGCTGATGCAATTCGACGCGCTGGCCAAAAGCCATCCGCTGACTTTCTAAATTTATCTTAAAAAGCGAGTATTTGACGTGAGTAAACCGGCCTCCACCGTGACCCCGAACACTTGGGAATTTCTGCGCGATGCGATGATCACCCCGACGGGCTTTCGCGAATATGACGCGCGTTGGAAATACCCCGACGACATCAACCTGCCCGGCATCACCGCCCTCGGCCTCGGCCTTGGCACACAGATGCATGCGCGCGGGATCGAGCCTGTCATCGCCGTGGGCAATGACTATCGCGACTATTCGCTCTCGATCAAAAATGCGCTGATGCTGGGGCTGATGCAGGCCGGGATCACGGTCAAGGATATCGGCCCGGCGCTTTCCCCAATGGCCTATTTCGCCCAGTTCCACCTCGATGCCCCTGCCGTTGCCATGGTCACGGCGAGCCACAACCCGAACGGCTGGACCGGCGTCAAAATGGGGTTTCAGCGCCCCCTTACCCACGGCCCGGACGAGATGGCCGAGCTGCGCGACATCGTCCTGAATGGCCGTGGTGAACGGCGTCCGGGCGGGGCTTATGAGTTCGTCGACGGCGTGCGCGAAGCCTATTTGGATGACCTTGTGGGTGACTTCAAAATGACCCGCAAACTGAAAGTCGTTTGCGCCACCGGCAATGGCACCGCGTCGGCCTTCGCGCCCGAGCTGTTCCGCCGCTTGGGGGTCGAGGTCGTCGATAGCCACAACACGCTCGACTACACCTTCCCCCATTACAACCCAAACCCCGAAGCCATGGAGATGCTGCACGACATGGCCGACAGCGTCCGCGCCTCCGGCGCTGATCTGGCGCTCGGTTTCGACGGTGACGGGGACCGCTGCGGCGTGGTGGATGACGAGGGCGAAGAAATCTTCGCCGATAAGATGGGCGTCATCATGGCCCGCGATCTGGCCAAACTGCACCCAAACAGCACTTTCGTCGCAGATGTGAAATCCACCGGGCTCTTCGCCTCGGACCCTGAGCTGCAAAAACACGGGGCCAAGGCGGACTATTGGAAAACCGGCCACAGCCACATGAAACGCCGTGTCAAAGAACTGGGCGCGCTGGCGGGGTTCGAAAAGTCCGGCCACTATTTCTTGGCCGAGCCGATTGGCCGGGGTTATGACTGCGGCATGCGCGTCGCGGTGGAAATCTGCAAGCTGATGGACCGCAACCCAGACAAATCCATGTCGGACCTGCGCCGCGCCCTGCCCCAGACCTATTCGACGCCCACCATGTCGCCCTATGCCTCGGACACCGAGAAATACGACATCCTCGACCGGATCGTGGAGAAGCTCACCGCCAAGGCCGATGCCGGGGACAAGATCGGCGGCCGCGCGATTGCCGAGGTCATTACCGTCAACGGCGCACGCGTCATGCTCGACAACGGCGGCTGGGGCCTCGTGCGGGCCTCCTCCAACACGCCGAACCTGGTCGTGGTCTGCGAAAGCCCCGAATCTGACGCCGAAATGCGCGCGATCTTCGCCGATATCGATGCGGTGATCCGCACCGAGCCGGGCGTCGGCGATTACGATCAATCGATCTGATCGCCAGTTACGGCACCAGAACGACAAAGGCCCGGGGCATCGCCACCGGGCCTTTTTTTTGAACTAGAAGAGTTTACTTCAGCGCCGCTTCGCAGAAGGCGCGAATGCGCTCGGCATTCTTCACCCCCGGCGCGCTCTCGACCCCCGAAGAGACATCAACCTGTCGCGCCCCGGTGAGGGCAATCGCCTCCCCCACATTCTCGGCGTTCAGCCCCCCGGCGAGCATCCAAGGCTTGGGCCAGCGCCGCCCAGCGATCAGCCGCCAGTCAAAGGCTAAACCGTTGCCCCCCGGCAGCACCGCATCCTTGGGCGGCTTGGCATCAACCAAAAGCTGATCCGCGACTGTGACATAGTCGTTCAGCAGCGCCAAATCATCGCGATCCGCCACGCCCACGGCCTTCATCACCGGCAGCCCATAGCGCGCCTTGACCTCGGCCACCCGCGCAGGGCTTTCGCTGCCGTGCAGTTGTAGCATGTCCAAAAAGGGCACCGCAGCCAGCAACGCATCTAGCGCCGCATCGTCGGCATTGACGGTCAGCGCGACCTTGCAAATGCCGTCAGGCACTGCCTCGGTCATATGCGCCGCGGCCTCCAGCGACAGATGGCGGGGGGATTTTTCGAAAAAGACAAACCCCAAGGTGCGTGCGCCCGCTAAAAGGGCGGCGGGCACATCGGCAGGGTCGGTCAAACCGCAGATTTTTACGTTAACGTTCTCAGGCATGGGTGGGGTTTAGCCTGCTTCGTCGAGCAGCGCCAGCACCTCATCCTTGCCCTGATGCTTCTCTTCCTTGAGGCGGATCACCTCACGCTCCAACCGACGACGCTCACGCGCCTGCCGCGCCAGTTCGGCCCGGTGGCCATGTTCGCGGATCCATTCCCAAACGAAGCCCACCAAAAGCCCTACGATGATCCCGCCAAGGATCACGATAAAGAGCGGCAGTTCGATAGAGGGGTTCACGGCAAACCAACCTGAAATCTCGGTCGGAAGCACTTGAAGTGTCACGATATTCCGGTTCGCCAGAGCAACGGAAACCAGCGCAATCGCGAAAAGCGCGATGCAGGCATAACGAATGTAACGCATCAGCTTTTCCCGTTCAGCCGGTCACGCAAGAGCTTGCCCGTCTTGAAGAAGGGTACATGCTTTTCTTCGACATTCACCGTCTCACCGGTGCGCGGGTTGCGCCCCACACGGGCATCGCGTTTTTTAACGGAAAAAGCACCGAAGCCGCGCAATTCAACCCGGTCCCCACGCGCCATGGCGCCCGTGATCTCATCAAAGACCGTGTTTACGATCCGCTCAACATCACGTTGATAAAGATGCGGATTGTCGTCAGCGATCTTCTGGATCAGTTCCGACCGGATCATGGCACGTCCCCCGAGAATTTATTGATGTCTTATCCGACTATAGGAAATAACGCCCCACACGGGAAGGTGTTCCACCAACGCCGCGATAGATTTTTCGCAGCGAAACCTCTGTTATTTCGGCCCTTTTCCGCCGCCTGCCGCCGCTGAAGGCCACGGCGCGTAGGGATTGGGCATAAGGGTCAAAACCCGCTTCGCGATTCGACCCCGCCCCCTGAACAGCAAAAGGCCCCACATGTGGCCATGCGGGGCCTTCGCTAAGATCACATCTTCAACGTGGAATATGCTTACTCGTCGTCGCCTTTCAGCGCCGCACCAAGGATGTCGCCCAAGCTCGCGCCGGAGTCGGAGGAACCGTACTGCTGTACCGCCTCTTTCTCTTCCGCGATCTCGCGTGCCTTGATGGAAACGCCCAGACGGTGTGCTTTCGCATCAACGTTGGTGATGCGCACGTCGACCTTGTCACCGACCGAGAAACGCTCGGGGCGCTGTTCGGCACGGTCGCGGCTGAGGTCGGAACGACGGATGAAGCTCTTCATGCCTTCGTATTCGACTTCGATGCCGCCATCTTCGATGGAGGTCACGGTCACGGTCACGATCGAGCCGCGCTTCACGCCGCCCACGGCTTCGGCGAACTTGTCACCGCCGACGTTCTTGATCGAGAGCGAGATGCGCTCTTTCTCAACGTCCACTTCGGAGACAACGGCCTGAACCACGTCACCTTTGCGGTAGTCTTGGATCGCTTCTTCGCCGCGCTGGTCCCAGCTGAGGTCGGAGAGGTGAACCATGCCGTCGATGTCGCCGGGCAGGCCAACGAACAGACCGAATTCGGTGATGTTCTTGACTTCGCCTTCGACTTCAGTGCCCTCGGGGTGGGTCTCAGCAAAGACTTCCCATGGGTTGCGCATGGTCTGCTTGAGACCAAGGGAAACGCGACGCTTGGCGCTGTCGATTTCCAGAACCATGACTTCGACTTCTTGGCTTGTGGACACGATCTTGCCGGGGTGCACGTTCTTCTTGGTCCAGGACATCTCGGAGACGTGGACCAGACCTTCGACGCCGGGCTCCAGCTCAACAAATGCGCCGTAGTCGGTGATGTTGGTCACGCGGCCGCTGTGCACGGAACCCAGCGGGTATTTCGCGCCAACCAAATCCCATGGATCTTCCTGCAGCTGCTTCATGCCGAGGCTAATGCGGTGGGTCTCTTTGTTGATCTTGATGACCTGAACCTTGATGGTCTCGCCAATCGACAGGATTTCGGACGGGTGGTTCACGCGGCGCCATGCCATGTCGGTGACGTGCAGCAGGCCGTCGACACCGCCAAGGTCAACAAACGCACCGTATTCGGTGATGTTCTTGACCACACCATCGACGGTCTGACCTTCGGTCAGGTTGCCAATGACTTCGGCACGCTGTTCGGCGCGGGACTCTTCGAGGATCGCACGGCGCGATACAACGATGTTGCCACGACGGCGGTCCATCTTGAGGATTTGGAACGGCTGCTTGAGACCCATGAGCGGGCCTGCGTCGCGTACGGGGCGCACGTCGACTTGGGAGCCGGGCAGGAATGCAACTGCGCCGCCGAGGTCGACGGTGAAGCCACCTTTGACACGGCCAAAGATCGCGCCTTCGACACGCTCTTCTGCGGCATAGGCTTTTTCCAGACGATCCCAGGCTTCCTCACGGCGGGCCATTTCGCGGCTGATGACGGCTTCGCCACGCGCGTTTTCGACTTGGCGAAGGAAAACTTCGACTTCGTCGCCAACTTCGATTTTGGGGGATTCGCCGGGATCAGCAAATTCTTTCAGCTCAACGCGGCCTTCCATTTTGTAGCCGACGTCGATGATGGCTTGGCCCGCTTCGACAGCGATCACCTTGCCTTTGACGACTGTGCCCTCTTGGGGCGTGTCCATTTCAAAGCTCTCGTTAAGAAGCGCTTCGAATTCGTCCATTGCTTTGGTCATGTAGCTTTTCGTATCCTTATCAAATGTTTCTGGCCGCGCGGTTGTCTCCGCCGGTCTGGAGTTGCAATTGGTCGTTGTGGTGGCACCGTGCCGATCTTGTCAGAGAAGCTCCGACATAAAAGCACAGCGGTTGACCCGCAGCCGAACGCAAACAAAAGAGGGCCGGTTAGTACCGACCCTGCCCGCTATATCGCGTCCGAAGCTGTAACCGCCCCTTAGACAAGGCGCGTATAGGCGAATTTTGGCGCTCCTGCAAGGGCTATGGCGTGCTGGCCGGGGGATATGCGGGGTTCTGCCGGGCGAGGGTTCCGTAGCGCGCCCGGGGATAGAGGGCACCACAATGCATCAGAGCCATCGCGGCGCTGCAACCTTTTCCTAGCGATCTGCACGGCCCCTGCCGCGGTAAGCCGCCGCTCGCCCGCCCCAGCCCGCGCCCAGCCCCGGCGCGGGTTTCGGCGGATCGGCAAGATCGCGTTCGGCAAGGTCACTGCCCTGATAGCTGGCAAGATCCTCAACGAACTCCCACAGACGCAAGAAAGTGTAGTCGACCTTTCCTAACGCCTCCGCCACGGCGGCGGGGTTCGACCGGTCCAAGGCGCATAGCGCGCGCATGCTTTCATTCACCATCGGCTTGATATCCTGCGCGCATTCCTCGGTGAACCGCCGTAGAACGCTTTGCAGCTCAGTCCGTTTTTGCTCCTGCGTGGCCACGCTCAGTTGCAGAGCGGTCTTGTGAAGCGCGTGAAAGGCAGAACGCCTGAGTGTGCTTTGCGAAAGCTCATCCTTGGCGATATAGTCACTACAACCGCCGCGCAGCGCTTCGATCGCGACGTCACTCTGCTCCGTCCCGGTGACCATCACCGTGGCCACACCGCCGTTGTGTGGATGGGCGCGGATCATCTGCAAGCCGCGCAGGCCATCCCCGTCGGGCAGGTTGTAGTCCAGCAAGATCAGGTCAAACGCCCCCTCATCCAACTGCTGGCCGAGGGCGGCGAGGCTCTCCGCCTCTGTCAAAGAGACAGGAAAGTCCAGCCCGCCGCAGAGCCGTTTGATCCGCATCCGGTCAAAGCGCTGGTCATCTACGATCAGGATGCGCGCCGCCGCCAAAGGCTCAGCTGCGCCATTCGCCCTATCGCCTGCACCGCTTCCGCGCCTTGCCACGCTCATCAGCCGTCCCCCTGCTTTGCCTCGGCATTTAGACCCACGGAGCCTAACAAATGGTTAACCCGCCCCTATTCGCCGCCAGCCTTGCAGAGGAATGTTGCGGTGGCGCGGCGGGGCCGCTACATGAGCCGCCATGAGTGATACAACACGCCCCCGCCGCAACTTCTATGGCCGCCTCAAAGGCAAAGCGCTGAAGAAGTCGCAAAAGACCTATATCGACGAAGACCTCGACGCATTGTCGCCGGGGGCCGTCGATTGGGAGAGCAATCCCGACCGAAGGCCCCTTGACCTTGATACGCTGTTTGGCGGGCGCAAGGTCTGGCTGGAAATCGGCTTTGGCGGCGGTGAGCATCTGGTGTATCAGGCCGGGCAGAACCCCGATGTAGGCATCATCGGCTGCGAGCCTTACATCAACGGCGTCGCCATGTTGCTGGGCAAAATCCGGCGCGCGGGCGTGGACAATCTTGCCATTCACCCCGGTGACGTGCGCGATATGTTCGACGTGTTGCCCGAAGCCTCCATCGACCGGGCGTTCCTGCTCTATCCCGATCCTTGGCCGAAAACCCGCCACCACCGCCGCCGTTTTGTCACGCCCGAGCATCTGGAGCCGCTGGCCCGCGTGTTGAAACCCGGCGCGATCTTCCGCGTGGCGACGGATATCGAGGACTACGTTCGCCAGACGCTCGAACAGGTGCCGCAGCATGGGTTTGATTGGCTGGCCGAAGGGCCTGACGATTGGCGCGCGCCTTGGGATGACTGGATTTCGACCCGCTATGAGCAAAAGGCGCTGCGCGAAGGGCGCACCCCGCATTACCTGACCTTCCGCAAACGCTAAGTATTTGCGCCTGATACCACCCCGTTTCCAATCCATCGCACGCGTGGCGATGGACGCTGCCGCCCGCCTGCGATAATAGGAACCTTGAGCAGATCAGAGGTACCTCATGTCCAGTCACGGCAGCCCCATTCCCATGTCATCGCGCGCCTGCGGGCCGCTTAGCGGCACCGCCGAAGTGCCCGGCGACAAGTCGATCTCGCACCGCAGCCTGATCCTTGGCGCCATGGCCGTGGGCGAGACCACGATCACCGGGCTTTTGGAGGGGCAAGACGTGCTCGACACCGCCAAAGCCATGCGCGCTTTCGGGGCCGAGGTCGTCGACCACGGCGGCGGCTCCTATTCCGTGCACGGGGTGGGTGTCGGCGGCTTTGCCGAGCCGGACAATGTGATCGACTGCGGCAATTCCGGCACCGGCGTGCGGCTGTTGATGGGGGCGATGGCGACCTCTCCGATCTCGGTCACCTTCACGGGCGATGCCAGCCTCAACAGCCGCCCGATGGCGCGGGTGACTGACCCGCTGGCGCTGTTCGGCACGCAAACCGTGGGCCGCGCCGGGGGCCGCCTGCCGATGACGCTGGTCGGCGCGGCCGAGCCTGTGCCAGTGCGCTACACCGTGCCTGTGCCTTCGGCGCAGGTCAAATCCGCAGTGCTGCTGGCCGGGCTGAATGCCCCCGGCAAAACCGTGGTGATCGAGGCCGAGGCCACCCGCGACCATACCGAGCGGATGCTGGCGGGCTTTGGCGCCGAGATCACGGTTGAAGAGACCGACGAGGGCCGCGTCATCACCCTGACCGGCCAGCCCGAGTTGAAGCCGCAGCATATCGACGTGCCGCGCGACCCCTCCTCCGCCGCCTTTCCTGTCTGCGCGGCGCTGATCGTCCCCGGATCGGACGTGCTGGTGCCCGGCATCGGGTTGAACCCCACGCGAGCGGGGCTGTTCACCACCCTGCGCGAGATGGGCGCGGACCTGACCTATGAAAACGAACGCACCGAAGGCGGCGAGCCTGTGGCCGATCTACGCGCGAAATTCTCGCCCAACCTCAAGGGCATCGAAGTCCCCGCCGAACGCGCGGCGAGCATGATCGACGAATACCCAGTGGTCTCGGTCGTGGCAGCCTGTGCGACGGGCGAGACCGTGATGCGCGGCGTCAAGGAACTGCGCGTCAAGGAAAGCGACCGGATTGAGGCCATGGCCAGCGGGCTGCGCGCCAATGGGGTCGCGGTCGAAGACGGGCCGGATTGGTGGACCGTCAAAGGTCTGGGCCACGGCAATATCCCCGGCGGTGCAACCTGTCAGAGCCATCTCGACCACCGTATCGCCATGTCGTTCCTGATCCTTGGCATGGTCGCGCAACAGCCGGTACAGGTGGATGACGGCGGACCCATCGCCACCTCCTTCCCGATCTTCGAGCCGCTGATGGCCTCCTTGGGTGCGCAGGTCGAACGGTTGCCTGCGTGACAGGCGACCGGCTGATCTGGCTCAGCCTTTGCGCTGCACTGGCCTTTGCAGCCCTTGCGGGCTTTGCCGAGACACATCTGCGCGCGGCGGGCATCGGCGTCTTGGACGGGCGGCTTCTGGGCTATGATCTGCCCGGGGCGCGCGCCTATCTGTCAGCACTCAGCCCCGAGCAGACGGCGCTGTATCTGGGCCAGTTCCGGCTGGCCGACACCGCCTTTCCCGCCCTCTTGGCACTGGCCCTCCTGCTGTGGTTCCGGCGCTGGTCGGTGGGCGGGCTGCGCTTGGGGCTGACGCTGGCCGTGGCGCTGTATCTGGGGGCGGATTACACCGAAAACATGCTGATCGGGCGGCTGGTCGAATTGGGGCCGGACCGGATCACCGCGCAGGCCGTCGCTACGGCGAGCCTGTTCACAAAGGCGAAATGGGTGATACTGGCGGGCTGCTTCACGGCGGCCCTGCTGCTTGGCCTGCGGGCCCGGAACAAAAGGAATTTGCGATGACGGATAACAAAACCAACGGCATCACCGTTGCCATCGACGGCCCCGCCGCGGCGGGCAAAGGCACCGTGGCCAAGGCGGTGGCGGCGCATTTTGGTTTTGCGCATCTCGACACCGGGCTTTTGTACCGCGCGGTCGCGGCCAAGACCCTCACCGGGATGGACCCGGAAGAAGCGGCCCAGACCCTCGCCCCCGTCGATCTGGAAGACCCTACTCTGCGCAGCCCCGAGGTTGCCCAAGAGGCCAGCAAAGTGGCGGTGATCCCCGCGGTGCGTGCCGCCCTTGTGCGGTTCCAGCGCAGCTTTGCCACCCGCGCGGGCGGCGCGGTGCTCGACGGGCGCGACATCGGCACGGTGATCTGCCCCGACGCGCCGGTCAAACTCTTCATCACCGCCAGCCCCGAAGTGCGCGCACAGCGCCGTTTCGCCGAACTGTCGGGCAAAGGGATCGAGACCAGCTATGAAGATGTGTTGGAAGACGTGCGCCAGCGCGACCTGCGCGACATGAGCCGGGACCAAGCACCGCTGAAACCTGCCGAGGATGCCAAGCAGATCGACACGACGGAAATGGCGATTGAAGATGCGGTGGCCGCCGCCGTGGCCTTGGTCGAGGCGAAACGGGGCTGACCCCCGCCGCGAAAAGGGGGGGCGCTGTCGCCCACCCCCTCAATACTTACACAGCCGCTTTCAACTGATCGACAAGATCACGGCGCTCCCAGCTGAAACCGCCATCCGCGTCGGGCGCGCGGCCAAAGTGGCCATAGGCCGCCGTGCGCTGGTAGATCGGCTTGTTCAACTGCAGATGCTCACGAATGCCGCGCGGGGTCAGGTCGATGATCTGGCGGATCGCTTTTTCGATCGCGGCGTCATGCACGTCACCGGTGCCATGGGTGTCGCAATAGATCGACAGCGGCTCGCTCACGCCAATCGCATAGCTCAGCTGGATGGTGCATTTGTTCGCCAGCCCTGCCGCCACGACGTTTTTCGCCAGATAGCGTGCCACATAGGCCGCCGAACGGTCAACCTTGGTCGGGTCTTTGCCCGAGAACGCACCGCCGCCATGCGGAGCGGCCCCGCCATAGGTGTCGACGATGATCTTTCGGCCCGTGAGGCCCGCGTCGCCATCCGGCCCGCCGATCACGAAAACGCCGGTGGGGTTCACATGCCAAACGGTGTCGGCGTCGATCCACCCCTCGGGCAGCACCTCGCGGATATAGGGCTCCACGATTTCGCGGATATCGGCGCTGGTCTGGCTTTCGCTCTCATGCTGGGTCGACAGCACGATGGAGCTTACGCCCACCGGTTTGCCGTTCTCGTAACGCACCGAGAGTTGGCTTTTCGCATCGGGCCGCAGGGTCGGCTCGGTCCCGTCTTTGCGCACCTCGGCCAGACGGCGCAGGATCGCATGGGCGTAGTGGATCGGCGCGGGCATCAACTCGGGCGTCTCATCGGTGGCGAAACCGAACATGATGCCCTGATCGCCTGCGCCCTCTTCCTTGCCATCGGCGGCATCGACGCCTTGGGCGATATGCGCCGACTGCGGGTGCAGCAGATTGGTGATCTCACATGTCGCGTGGTGGAACTCATCCTGCTCGTAACCGATGTCCTTGATGCAGGCGCGGGCGATGTCCTCGACACCCGCTAGGTACTCGTCCAGTTTGGTCTTGTTGGCCAACCCGACCTCGCCCCCGATCACGACGCGGTTGGTGGTGGCAAAGGTTTCGGCGGCGACCCGCGCTTCGGGTTCCTCGCTGATGAAAGCGTCGAGGATGGCATCGGAAATCCGGTCGCAGACCTTATCCGGGTGCCCCTCGGAAACGGATTCCGAAGTGAAAGTATAGTTCTGACGGGACATGTAGTGCTCCAATAAAAATTACGCACCACGTCAGGAAGCCGTTGTGGTGCTCTCCCAACGGCTTAGACAACCGCTGGTGGATGGTCAATCGGCATTCCCCGGGCTGCGACGGCGGGCCACGGCAAGCCCGGCAAGGCAGAGGGTCAGAAGCAGGATCAAAGGCAAATCACCGCTGCGACTGTAGAGCGTTGGTGCCAATGGCGCAGGCAGCGGCGCGTCGATGAAGCCCGCGGAATTGAGCGGCAGCGAAGCGATCACCCGCCCCTGCGGGTCGATCATCGCCGAGATGCCAGTATTGGCCGCCCGGGCCATGGGCAGCCCCTGCTCAATCGCGCGCATCCGCGCTTGGACCAGATGCTGACGCGGGCCTGCGGCCTTGCCGAACCATGCGTCATTGGTGACCTGCATCAGGAATGCGGGCCGCGCTGGCGCGGCGTTCACATCATGGGCAAAGACGGCCTCGTAGCAAATCAACGGCAATGCGGCGCCGAGCGGCCCCAGATCCAAAACCTGCGCCCCCGGCCCGCTGGAAAAGCCGTTCCCCTCCTGCGCGGCGAGGCCGTGGATCCCGAAACGCGCCATCAGATCCCCCAAGGGCATGTATTCGCCAAAAGGCACGAGGTGATGTTTGTCATAAAGCTGATCGACCGCGCCGCCTTCGTCCAACACAACAAGCGAGTTGTAATAGCGCATGTTCGACCGGCGCTGCACGCCAAGCACCACCGGCACGTCCGAGGCTGCGCCGATCTCATCCAAGGCGCTGCCCGCCATGTCCAACGACCATGGGATCGCGGTCTCGGGCCAGATCACCAGATCGGGGGCGGCGCCTTCGTCTTGCGGCGCAGCGGCAGTGTAGTCGAGCTGGCGGGAGAAATAGAATTCAAAGGTATCGGGGTTCCACTTATCGCGTTGCGCGGCATTGGGCTGCACCAAACGGACCACGTTCTCGGTCAGCACCGCAGGCGGCGCTTGCGGGGGCAGCAGCAACAGCAGCACCGTCGACAAGGCCAACGCCCCCTGCCCCAACCGCAGGCTCAAAGGGCCGCGCAGCAGCAAGATCGCGGCGATGGCGAAAAGCCAGAGGTTCAGCGCATAGGGGCCGACCCAAGCAAGCCCCTGCCCGGACATCACACCGACGAGCGCCTGCGCAGGCATGGCCCATGGAAAGCCGGTGAAAATATAGGCGCGCAGCAGTTCCACCGCCGCCCAAGTCAGCGCCAGCCCACGCTTCGGCGCGATCCAGCGGGCGAGGCCAAAAGCCACCCCCCAGAACAGCGCCATGCCAGCGGCCAGCAGGATCAGCGCGAAAGGTGCCATCCACCCATGCCGCGCCACATCGACCATGAAGGGCGAGACGATCCACTGCAGCGCATGTAGGAAGTAGCCGAAGCCAAAGCCCCAGCCCAAAAGCGCCGCCCGCGCCGGCCCGCCCGCCTGCGCGCGAAACAGCCAGAACGCGGCTACCAGCCCGGCAAAGAGCAAAATAGGCAGTTCATAAGGCGCTTGCCCGAAGGCTGCGATGGCCCCGGCGAGGGGGGCCAGCAGCAACCGGCCCCGCATCGCCAGCCGTTGCCTCATCCCCCGGCCCCTTGGGTGCGGACCCGCAACCGTTTGATACGGCGCGGATCGGCGTCGATCACCTCGAACTCCGGCCCGTCGGGGTGCAAGACCACCTCGCCCCGCGCAGGCACGCGGCCCGACAGCATGAAGACCAAGCCGCCAAGCGTGTCGATCTCTTCTTCGTCGACGGTTTCATGGTCGGTCAGGGAATGGCCAATCTCAGCCTCAAAATCCCCCAGCGGGGTCTTGGCGAGCGCGAGATAAGTGCCGGGCTTTTCGACCGTCCAATAGGTGCCCTCGTCGACGTCATGTTCGTCTTCGATCTCACCTATGACCTGTTCGATCAGATCTTCGATGGTCACCAGCCCGTCGACACCGCCATATTCGTCGATCACCAGTGCCATATGCCGCCGCTCGGCCTGCATCTTGGTCAGCAGCACGCCGATGGTCATCGACGGCGGCACATAGACCAAGGGCCGCAGCAGGGTGCGCAGATCAAACTTGGTGTTTTTGCCATTGAAACCGTGGTTTAGCGCAAGGTCTTTGAGGTGGACCATGCCCACGGGCGTATCGAGCGTGCCATCGTAGACCGGCAGGCGGGTCATGCCGCTTTCCTTGAAGACCGAGACCAGCTCATCCAGCGTGGCACTGACCGGCACGGCGGTGATATCCGCCTTTGGGATCGCCACGTCATCGACCCGCATCCGGCGCAGGTTCATCATGCCGTGGCCCGTGGGCCGCTCAGCCTCTGCCGAGGTCTCTGGCGTGTCGTCCTCACTGTCCGATGGGCTTAGCGCCTCGAACACCCGAGAAAAGAAATTACCGGTGCGCATCGCGCCATCATCCGGCTGCTCATGTCTGTCTTCATCTGTCAGCGCGCTCTGCGCCGCGTCAGATGATCCGTCTGTATCGCCCATTGGGTCCCGTCTGTGTTACAAAGCCCCTCAAGGCCCATTTTCCTTATATGGGTCATCATAACCCATTTTGCCAAGTATTTCGCGCTCCAACCCCTCCATCAACGTCGCGTCGGGGTCATTTTCATGGTCATAGCCCAAAAGATGCAACAGCCCGTGCACGATTAAATGGGTCACATGGGCATCTAATGGCTTCTCCGCTGCCGCGGCTTCGGCGGCGCAGGTCTCGAAAGCCAAGGCGATGTCGCCCAGTTCGAGCATCCCGTCAATGCCGGGGGCGACAGGCAGCGGATCGCCGCCCGGGGTGACCGCCCCGCGTTCCTCGGCAGGCCAGCTTAGCACATTGGTCGCCCGCGCTTTGCCGCGAAAATCTTCGTTCAGCGCGGCGATGCGGCTGTCGTCGCAGGCCAGCAGGGTCATCTCAGCGGCTTCGGCATCAAGGCCGAGATGGCCCAAGGTAGCCCGCGCCGCGGCATGGGCGCGCGCCTCAAGGTCGACCGCCGCCCAGCGGTCGTCTTCGATCACGATGTCGAAATCTTCCAGCATAACGTCAAGCGGCACCGCTATCGGCCTCATATGCTTCGATAATCGCGGCGACCAGCGGATGGCGCACCACGTCTTTGGACGAGAAGTAGTTGAAGCTGATGCTGGGGATTTGCTTGAGCAAGCGCTCCGCATCCTGAAGCCCCGACTGCACCCCGCGCGGCAGGTCGATCTGGGTGCGGTCGCCGGTGATCACCATGCGCGAGTTCTGCCCCAGCCGGGTCAGGAACATCTTCATCTGCATCGAAGTGGCGTTCTGCGCCTCGTCCAGCACCACGAAAGCGTTGGACAGCGTTCGCCCCCGCATGAAGGCCAACGGCGCGATCTCAATGCGCTTTTCCTCTAGCAGTTTGGCCAGTTGCTTGCTCGGCAAAAAGTCGTTCAGCGCGTCGTAGAGCGGCTGCATATAGGGGTCGACCTTGTCCTTCATGTCGCCCGGCAGATAGCCCAGCTTCTCGCCCGCCTCGACCGCGGGGCGGCTGAGGATGATCCGGTCCACATGGCCGCCGATGAACATCGACACGCCCACGGCGACAGCCAGATAGGTCTTGCCGGTGCCCGCAGGGCCGATGCCAAAGGCCAGCTCGTTGTCGAAGAGCGATTGCACATAGGCTTTCTGCGCATCGGTGCGCGGCTCAACCCGTTTCTTGCGGGTCTGGATTTCGATCGCATCCGAGATCGGCATTTCAAGCTGGTCACCCTGACGCACGCCGGTGCCCGCGCCGGAGTTGCCCATGCGCAGCAGACCGTCCACATCCGCAGGCTCAACCGCGCGGCCACTTTCCAGCCGGACGTAGAGCGCGTTAAGCAGACTCTCGGCCTTCTCAACAGCCTCGCCCAGAATTTGCAGGTGATTGCCGCGCCGGATGATCTGCACCTCAAGCGATTTCTCGATGGCCGCCAGATGCGCGTCATAGGCGCCGCAGAGGTCGATCAAAAGGCGGTTATCGGGAAATTCCACCACCCGTTCGGCCGCGGTTTCCGGTGTCATCAGATCAGTTGAAGGCAATGCGCGTATCCTTTGTGAAGCACTAAATGTTGAAATAGTCAGACCGGATCGATTTACCAACCCGTCGCGACAAAAAGGGCCGAAGCGCAACGCGCTCCGGCCCGGGGTCTGTGATATGGCCCGCCAAGGTCAATTCGGGTCTTTGATGTTGGAGCCACCTTTGAAGTGGCCTGCGGTATGTGTCGGTGGCGCCACGCCCGAGCAGACCGGCTTCCCGAATTTATCGAGCCGTGCCGAGAGATAGCCCTCGACCCCGTCGTCGATGATCCAGTGGTCGCAACCGTTCGGATCGACCCAGATGCCCGCCTGAAGGTTGCTCAGGTGCTTTTTGTCGATGCCCCGGTCAAAGGTCTTGTCCGAAGGGTAGCCCCGGCCCAGACCGCCTTCGTAATCGGTACAGGCCGAAAGGCCGACGGCACAGGCTGTGACCATGAGAAGTTTTGTCTTAATCACTTTTACGGTCCCTTCAGCGAATGCAGATGATTTCGACACGGCGGTTCTTGGCCATGTTCGCAGCGGAATTGTTCGGCACGGCGGGCATCCGTTCGCCATAGCCCCGCACATCGGCGATCTTGGCACCCACTTGATTGGCGATGCGCGCCACGGCATTGGCCCGGTTGTAGGACAGGCGCATGTTATAGGCGTCCGACGCGCGGCTGTCGGTATGGCCGGTGATGATGTAGGATACCGCCCCAGTCGATTGGAAGAAGTTCGCCAGCCGCGCCCGGCCTTGCGGCGAGATGCTGTATTTGTCGGTGGCAAAGAACTGATCCGCCTCCATCACACCGCAGACATCGCCACGGCGGCAAACCGGAATGCCCTGCCGGGTGACATGGGGGGTCATATAGCCCTCTGCCCCGTCATCCATAACCCAGTGCTCACAGCCATCCGGGTCGACCCAGATGGTCGGCGTGTAAACGCCCTTGTCGCGGCCCTGTTGCGAGGGTGTCTGCGCATCGACCGAGGTGCTGGCCACGATCAGCGCCGCTGCCATCGTCAGGCTGGCCATGGCGCGCAGTGCTTTGGAAATAGTGGGTCCCACAGCGTTTGTCCTATTCTAATTTCTGGTTCTTATCTTTGGCAAATGCGACCCCTCCCCGGACCCGCGCCTTTTGAGTATAGGGTCAGGTTAGGTAAAAACGGTCTCGCTGTGAAGCTGTGAAATCAACATTTTGTGGCCGAACCTTGGCGGCTTACAACGAATCCACCGCGGGGTAGCGGCAAAACGGCTTCGGAGCGCGGCCATTTCACCCTGCCCCGATCCGCCGAAAACAGGCTATTGACGACGGCTTGGCGACAATCCCGCGCAAGCCCTTGGGATTGTTCGCAAACACCAGCCCCTGCCATTGAATTTTCTTGAAAATCGCACCTTTAGACCTAAACCTCTTTCCATCGGATCGCGAGGGTGGGACTTCGCGCGGCTTTGCCGATCTTGATTGCTGCAATGAAAACTGGGGGACCAACTTATGATGAAAACGCTACTCGCCACCGCCGTCACCGGCCTGCTTGCGCTGCCCGCTTTCGCGGGGGGCGTGAAATACGCCTATCACAACCAAGGTGTGGCCCATCCCACGGGCAATGTGATCCACGTCAGCTGCTACCGCGGCCCGTGGAACGACGTGATCTGGGACCGGCCAAACTCGGTCTTCGTGGATAGCCTCGTGGCCGTGGGCTATGACTTTGCCACCGCCCATGCCGTGGCAGAACGGGTCTGCCGGGATCACACACTCGTCGGCAACCCTGAGGGGCTGAAAGCGACGATGAAGCGGATCTTTGCGGATGCCGCGTCGCACCGCAAACACAACTACTGACAAGCCAAGGGTGCGCGGCGACGCGCACCCGTTGCAGCCCCCTTGGGGCTGCGGATCAGACCAGAACGGCGGCCAGAGAGTTCGTCTTGGCCTCGGTCACCCGCACGCGCTGGATATCACCGATCTGTGCCGTGCTATCTTCGATATGCACCGCATGCAGATACTCCGACTTGCCCAGCATCTGACCGGGTAGACGGCCCTTCTTCTCAACCAGAACCGAGACTTCGCGCCCCACCATCGACTGCTGGATTTCCTGCTGGTGCTGGGTGATCAGCCCTTGCAGACGCTGCAAACGGTCGTCGGCCATGGCTGGATCGACCAGCGGGCGTTCGGCGGCCGGCGTGCCGGGGCGGGTGGAGTATTTGAACGAATAGGCATAGCCGTAGCGCACCTGCCGGACGAGCTCCATCGTGGCCTCGAAATCCGCCTCGGTTTCTTCCGGGAAGCCGACGATGAAATCACCTGACAGCACGATGTCGGGCCGCGCTTCGCGGATGCGCTCAAGCAGCTTGAGGTAGCTTTCGGCGGTGTGGCTGCGGTTCATCCGTTTCAGGATATGGTCGCTGCCCGACTGCACCGGCAGATGCAGATAGGGCATCAGTTCGGGCACCTCGCCATGGGCCGCGATCAGATCGTCGCCCATGTCGTTGGGGTGGCTGGTGGTGTAGCGGATACGCTCCAACCCGTCGATCTCGGCCAGTGCGCGGATCAACCCGGCCAGCGTCATGCCGCCGTGGTAGGCGTTGACGTTCTGCCCCAGCAAGGTGACCTCGCGCACGCCGCGCTCAACCAGATCGCGGGCCTCGTCCAGCACCTTCTCGGCGGGGCGGGAGACTTCGGCGCCGCGGGTATAGGGCACCACGCAGAAGGCGCAGAACTTGTCGCAGCCCTCTTGCACGGTCAGGAAAGCCGCGGGGGCGCGTTTCGCCTTGGGGCGGCCCTTGAGGTGGTCGAATTTGTCTTCTGCCGGGAAATCGGTGTCGAGCGCGCTTTGCCCGCCCTGCACCTTCGCTTCCATCTCCGGCAGACGGTGGTAGCTTTGCGGGCCGACCACCAGATCGACGGCGGGCTGGCGGCGCATGATCTCTTCGCCCTCGGCTTGGGCCACGCAGCCCGCCACGCCGATCTTCAGATCGGGCCGCGCGTCTTTCAGCGGTTTCAGACGGCCCAGTTCGGAATAGACCTTCTCCGCCGCCTTCTCGCGAATGTGGCAGGTGTTGAGCAGGATCATATCCGCGTCATCGGCGCGGTCGGTGGTGACATAGCCCTGCCCGCCAAGGCTCTCGGCCATGCGTTCGCTGTCATAGACGTTCATCTGGCAACCATAGGTCTTGATGAACAGCTTTTTCGGTTGGGTCATGGCGGGCATCCAAGGGTTTTGACGGATTTCGGGCAGATGGCGTCGTCTAACAGCGGTGGCCGCGTCTTGCAATGCACCCGGAATTGGCCGACTTTACCGGCGGCAAATTCCAGCGGGGGCCTATGCGGTATCGCGATCTCGACCAGCTTATAAAAGAGGCCCGCACGGCGCTGAACACAGGCCCCATCGCCATGATCTTGGTCGAGGATGAGATTGAGGTCGACACCACCCTGCGCCACCACCAGCAGGTGGGGTTCGACAGCGTCGTGGCGCTGATGCCCTCCGGTTTCGACCTGCCCCGCGACCTAGAGGAAAGCGTGCTGCGGGTCGATTATGACACCACCGCCGAAGCCGCGCTGGAGCGGGCCGTGAACCGCATGATCGCGGCGGTGCCGGGGCAATGGCTTTATTACTGCTACAACGCCGAATACCTGTTCCACCCCTTCAGCGAGACACGTAACGTCAAGGAATTGCTGGCCTTTCACAGCGAAGAGCGGCGCGATTCCATGCTGGCCTATGTGGTGGACCTCTATGCGCTGGACCTCAAGGAACACCCCAATGCCGTTTCACTCGAGCAGGCGCATTTGGACCGCTCGGGCTATTACGCGCTGGCGCGCAAGGATGCGGCCCGGCAGGGGCATCCCAAGGAACGGCAGCTTGATTTCTTTGGCGGGCTGCGCTGGCGGTTCGAGGAACATGTGCCGCCGCAAAGCCGCAAGATCGACCGTATTCCGCTGTTTCGCGCCAAACCGGGGCTGAAGCTGCGCGGCGACCACAGGTTCAACGACGAGGAATACAACACCTACGCTTGCGAATGGCACCACAACGTCACGGCGGCGATCTGCTCGTTCCGCACGGCCAAGGCGCTGAAGCGCAATCCCGGCAGCCGCTATGACATCGCTACATTCCAGTGGCACAACTCCGAGCCGTTCGAGTGGCATTCCCGGCAGTTGATGGATCTGGGCTTGATAGAGCCGGGGCAGTGGTTTTGACAGGCTCTCCTCTCAACTGTCCCGCCCGTGGGAACCACGGGCATCGCCCTCCCTCCCCCCGGAGGGCGATCTTGCAACGTTTCGGCAGACGGGCCAGCCACGGTCCAGAATGACCGTCCCAAACCACGCGACCGCTCATCGCCCCCCCAGGGAGGGCGACACCCTCAGCACATGGCGGCTAACCTTTTCGATGCCCGGACAAGACGCCGCCGGTATCCGCTACACTCAGCCCGCAACCGCCCAAAACCTGCGCCCGCCTAAAACCTCCTTGCACTCACCCGCCATGCACCTATGACGGAAGACAGCCTGAACGGGAGGGTCCGATGGCCGTCAACTTGCTCGACACATTCATCAAACCGATGCACCGCGAGGGCATCAAATTCGTGGCGATCTTCGCCGCTGTCACGCTGGTGCTCTTCGCCATCGAAGAAGTCCTCGGCTGGATCGGCGTGGGCCTGACGATCTGGTGCTACTACTTCTTCCGCGACCCCGAGCGTGTCACCCCCGACCGGCCCGACCTGATCGTCAGCCCCGCCGACGGCATCGTCTCACTCATCGAGCCTGCGGTGCCGCCCGCCGAGCTGGGGATGCCGGATGTGCCGCTGACCCGGGTCAGCGTCTTCATGAGCGTCTTTAACTGCCACATCAACCGCGCCCCCGTCGCGGGCAAGGTGCAGGCCGTGGCCTACCGTCCGGGCAAGTTCTTCAACGCCTCGCTCGACAAGGCCAGCGCCGACAATGAGCGCAACAGCCTGTGCATCCGCATGGACGACGGGCGCGACATCGCCGTGGTGCAGATCGCAGGCCTCGTGGCGCGGCGCATCGTCTGCTTCGTGAAATCCGGCGACGGGCTTGAGACCGGCGAACGCTTCGGCTTGATCCGCTTTGGCTCCCGGCTAGATGTTTACCTGCCCGAAGGCGTCGACCCGATGGTGCGCATCGGGCAGACCATGGTCGCCGGGGAAACCGTGCTGGCCGAGTTGAAACAGCCGGTCATAGAGACCGCCCCGCTTTAGGAAAGACCCCATGCGCCCCCCTTCTGAAAAGACCGGCGCGGACCTTGCGCTGATCCAGCTTCTGCCCAATGCGCTGACGATCACCGCGATTTGCGCAGGGCTTTCGGCGATCCGCTTTGGGGTGCAGGGCAACTATGTGCTGGCGGTGCAACTGATCCTTCTGGCCTGCGTGCTGGATGGGTTGGACGGGCGGCTTGCGCGGCTTTTGCGGTCTTCCAGCCCGATGGGGGCGGAATTGGACTCGCTGGCCGATTTCCTGAACTTCGGCGTGGCCCCGCCGCTGATCCTCTATTTCTGGGCGCTGCAAGACATGCGCAGCGCGGCGTGGATTTCCGTGCTCGTCTACGCGGTCTGCTGCGTGGTGCGGCTCGCGCGATTCAACGTCAACGACAAGGCCGAAGCCGCCAAGGCCAAGAATGGCGATGCGGTGGGCGAATCCGGCTCCTTCTTCACCGGCATCCCCTCGCCCGCGGGCGCGCTGCTGGTGCTCTTGCCGATGACGCTGTCCTTTGCCTTTCACAACCGGCCGATCCTGCCGGATTGGATGATCTGCCTGCATATGGTGCTGATCGGTTTTCTGATGATCAGCCGCATCCCCACATGGTCTTTCAAAACCACCAAAGTCTCCCGACGTCATGTGAAATACCTGCTGGTGGGCGTGGCAATTTTCGCCGCCGCCTTGGCCACCTACGCTTGGACCACGCTCGTCGTGCTCTGCTTGGCCTATATCGGCATGGTGATCTGGGGGCTTTTGAGAGCACGGAAAACGAGTTTAACCAAAAGGAATTGAAATGGACATCAAGGCGGTCGAGACATCCTATGCCCGTTGGGCACCGATCTACGACAAGACCTTCGGCGCGTTGACCAGTGGCGGTCGCCGTCATGTCGTGGCCCATATCAACAAGGGCAGCGGCTCTGTCCTCGAAGTGGGTGTCGGCACCGGCCTGTCCCTGCCCCACTACGCGCCACACCTCTCCGTCACAGGCATTGATTTCAGCGACGAGATGCTCGCCAAGGCCCGCCAGCGCGTCACCCGCGAAGGGCTGCAACATGTAGCTGACCTGCGCCAGATGGACGCGCGCGACCTCGACTTCCCCGATGCCAGTTTCGACACGATTGCTGCGATGCATGTGCTCTCCGTGGTGCCCGAGCCTGAGCGCGTGATGGAGGAAATCGCCCGCGTACTTAAACCCGGCGGTCAGGTGGTCATCGCCAACCATTTCATGCGCACCACGGGCGTGCTGGGCTTCCTGGAAAAAGTCTCGGCCCCCTTTGCGAATACGCTCGGCTGGCATTCGGATTTCGAGATGGAAACCGTGTTGCAACAAGATGCGCTGGAAGTCGAAGACGAACGCGCGCTGCCGCCCATGGGCATGATGACCTTTCTGGTACTGCGAAAACGCGGCTGATCACGCAGGCGGCGGGGGTTGCCCCGCCGGTTCAGGTCTTCCGGCGCAGCCGGATCACCACATCGACCGAGGCAATCTCGGCCCCCTCGGGGGCATCGGGAAGCTGCGCGATCACCAACTCTTCCGAGGGCGCATCGGTCAGCTTGCTGTCGTCTTCCCAAAAGAAATGTGGGTGATCGTGGGTGTTGGTGTCGAAATAGCTTTTCGAGCCATCCACGGTCACCTCCTGCAACAGCCCGGCATCGCAGAACGCCCGCAGTGTGTTGTAGACCGTGGCCAGCGAAACAGCCTCGCCCTGCCCCTTCGCAGCCTCAAACAGGCTTTCGGCGGTGACGTGGCGGTCTTGCCCATCGCCCACCAGAAGGCTCGCCAGCGTGACACGTTGGCGCGTGGGGCGCAGCCCGGCCTGAGCCAACCAGCGCGTTCCGACCTCTTGTACCTCTGCGGACATCAGTTCCCTGCCTTTCAGGGTCATATAAAGGAGGAAATCCCCGGTTTTCAATTGAAAACCTTGCACCAATCGTCGCAGCGTCCCTGCCGCGCCCTTGCGGCACGCGGCGGCGGGGTGCTAAACGGGGCCGGATGTTATAACAGAGCAGCAGGAGAGCCGCAGGATGGCCGACTACCCCACGAGTTTCGACAAGGAAGATCTGCTGAAATGCGCCCGCGGTGAGCTTTTCGGCCCCGGCAACGCACAGCTTCCCGCCCCGCCGATGCTCATGATGGACCGGATCACCGATGTCTCGGCCGATGGCGGCGCCCATGGCAAGGGCCATATCACCGCCGAGTTCGATATCACCCCGGACCTGTGGTTCTTTGAATGCCACTTCCCCGGCAATCCGATCATGCCCGGCTGCCTTGGCCTTGACGGTCTGTGGCAGCTCACGGGCTTCAACCTCGGCTGGCGCGGCTGGCAGGGGCGCGGCTATGCGCTTGGGGTAGGCGAGGTGAAGCTCACCGGGATGGTGCGCCCGGACCGCAAGATGCTGACTTATAAGATTGATTTCACTAAGGCGATCCAAACCCGCCGCCTGACCATGGGCGTGGCCGACGGCATCGTCGAAGCCGATGGCGAGGTGATCTATCAAGTGAAAGACATGAAAGTCGCCCTTAGCGAGAGCTGAAGCGCTGCGACTTTACGGATATGAAAAGGGGGCCGCGCGGCCCCCTTTTGCATTGTCGCTCAAAGCGTCTGCATTTCCTGCACCTTACCGTCATGGCGCCCGGTAACCGCGGCCTCGGCCAGCACGGCTGCCACATCGGCACGATGCGCCTCGCCCTTTTGATCGACCCCCTCGCCCAGATTGACCGCATTGGTCTTGGGGTCATCGGTCAGCGCCACGGGCCGCAGGATCGAATGGGTCAAGCCAGAGGCCTGTAGATGTTCATCCGCCGCCTGTTTCGCCTTGAGGTAATGTGTCATCTCATGATCCTCAGGCGGGTTATCGGCGCCCACCGAACTCAGCATCACGAAGCGGTCGACCTTAGCCTCGCGGGCCAGATCGACCAGACGCTGCGCGCCTTCGCGGTCAACCTTTTCGGTCATCTCCGGCCCGGTGCTGCCGCCTGATCCGGCGGCAAAAACAACGGCGTCTACACCGTCGCATACACCCGTTTGCAGGTTGGTCAGATTGCCTTTCCGCTCTTCGGTGCCCTCGGGCAGAACAGAGGTATCGGAGCCGTCGCGCACCAGTGCGATGGGCTCGGCCCCGCGGTCTTTCAATTCACTGACGAGCAGACGCCCGGTTTTGCCGGTCGCACCGGCGACAAGTATTTTCATGGTCATATGGAACCTCTCGGAATTTAGTTTGATACGGGCGAGCGGCGCCTCGCGCCGCCCGCCTTTTCCGGTTACGACGGCAGGAAAATCGACTTGGCGTTGACGAACTCTTTCATGCCAAAGCCGCCGTGTTCGCGCCCGTAGCCGGAATTCTTTACCCCGCCGAAGGGCATATTCGGATCGGCGGCGCCAAAGTTGTTGATCCGCACCATGCCGGTGTCGAACTCATCCCGCGCAAGGCGCAGGGCGTGCTCTTCATCCGTGCAGAAGATGCCGCCGCCCAGACCATAGCGGCTGTCATTGGCAATGCGCATCGCGTCTTCGTCATCCTTCGCCCGGATAACCGAGGCGACGGGTCCGAAGATTTCATCGTCATAGGCTGGCATGCCCGGCTTGACCTCGGCCAGTACGGTTGCGGGATAATAGGCACCTGTGCGGTCGGGCACTTCGCCACCGCAAAGCACCTCGGCGCCCTTCTCAACACTCTCTTTCACCTGATCGCGGACGGATTCGAACTGCTCTTGGCTCGACAGCGGCCCGAGTTTGGTGTCTTCGTCCATCGGATCGCCCATCGGGATCGCCTTCATCGCATCGACATAGGCACTCACGAAAGCGTCGTAATTCTTCTCGGTCACGATGAAACGCTTGGCCGAGACGCAGGTCTGGCCGTTGTTATAAAGCCGTCCCATGGTCGAGAATTTCACCGCCGTTTCGATATCGGCGTCGTCGAGCACGAGATAGGCGTCGTTCGAGCCCAGTTCGAGCACGGACTTCTTCAGATGTTTCGCAGCCTCGGACCCGATATGGCTGCCCGCGCTGTCAGAGCCGGTCATGGTCACGCCGCGCACCAGCTTATGGCCGATCAGCTTGTCGGAGGTATCGTGGTCAATGATGATAACGTTGAACAGGTCTTTGGGCAGGCCCGCTTCTTCGCAGATCTCTTTCAGACGCAAGCCGCTGCCGGTGCAGATTTCCGCGTGTTTCAGGACGCAGCCGTTGCCGGTCATCAGGTTCGCGGCCAGCACGCGCACGGGTTGGTAGAGGGGGAAGTTCCACGGCTGGATCTGATAGATCACGCCGATGGGCTGATAGGTCACCACACCGCGCTTCTTGCCGCCCGCGTGTTTGCGCTCTTCGTCCTTCAGCATGTCGGGGCCGTTCTCGGCGGTATATTCAAAGATCTGCGCGCAGAGTTCGACCTCGGTCAGCCCGTCTTTGTAGAGCTTGCCGACCTCGCGGGTCATCAGTTCCGACAGGCTTTCCTTATTCTCGCGCAGCTTCTCGGCGATCTTTTTTAGATAGGGCGCGCGTTCGGCATGGGTCAGCTTGCGCCATTCCTTGAACGCCTCATGCGTGGCCTCGACCGCTTGGGTCGCTTCGGTTTCGGACATCACGTCATAGGTGTCGAGCACCTCTTCGGTGGCGGGATTTACCGTATTGATCTTGGGCATTCTAATCTCCTTTATGTCTCGCAAAGCCAACACCGCCTGCCACCGCCCCGTTCCATCACAGAACCTTGACCGCGACCTTCGCGCGCAGAGGATCGGCAAACCGCTTGCGCCGTATGGGCGTGCTGGCATACACCGGGGCTGCCAAAACAAAGGAGTGCTGCGCATGCGCCGCGTCGTCGTCACAGGGTTGGGGATTGTCTCATCCATCGGAAACAACGCCGAAGAAGTGCTCGAAGCACTGAAAAACGGCACCTCCGGGATCGAAGCCAGCCCGGAGATGGCCGAACACGGGTTCCGCAGCCGCGTCGCCGGGACACTCAAGATCAACCTCGCCGATCACATCGACAAGCGGACCTTGCGTTTCATGGGGCCGGGCGCGGGCTATGCCTATGTCGCCATGGATCAGGCGATCAAGGACGCGGGGCTCGACGAGGCGCAGATCAGCAACCCGCGCACCGGTCTGGTGGCAGGCTCGGGCGGGCCGTCGACCTCCGCCATGTTCGCCGCGCATAACATCGTGAAGGACACCGGGGCGACCAAGCGCATCGGGCCCTTCGCCGTGCCCAAGTGCATGTCTTCGACCGTCAGCGCGAACCTCTCGACCGCCTTCAAGATCAAGGGCATCAACTATTCCATCACCTCCGCCTGCTCCACCTCGCTGCATTGCATCGGCAACGCGGCCGAGCAAATCATGCTGGGCAAGCAGGACGTGATGTTCGCCGGCGGCGGCGAGGAGTTGGATTGGACGCTCAGCTGCCTCTTCGACGCGATGGGCGCGATGTCGTCAAAATACAACGACGCGCCCGAGACAGCGAGCCGCGCCTTCGACGCGGACCGCGACGGTTTCGTGATCTCCGGCGGCGGCGGCATGCTGGTGCTGGAAGACCTCGACCACGCGCTGGCGCGCGGTGCGAAAATCTACGCCGAGGTGACCGGCTATGCCGCCACCAGCGACGGGCATGACATGGTGGCCCCTTCGGGCGAGGGCGGCGAGCGCGCCATGCGTCTGGCGCTGGAGACCCTGCCCGAGGGCCGCAAGGTGGGCTACATCAACGCCCATGGCACCTCGACCCCGGTGGGCGACGTGGGCGAGATCGAAGCGGTGCGCCGTGTCTTCGGTCAGGGCAACACCCCGCCCGTCAGCTCCACCAAGTCGATGACCGGCCACGCGCAGGGCGCTGCCGGCGCGCTGGAGGCGATCTTCTCGCTCTTGATGCTCGACAACGATTTCATCGCCAAGTCGATCAACGTGCAAAACCTCGACCCCGCGCTCGATCCCTCCGAGATCGCGCTGGAGCGTGTCGACAACGCGGGCCTCGACTCGGTGATGACGAACTCCTTCGGGTTCGGCGGCACAAACGGGTCGATGATCCTGTCGAAGTACCAAGGCTGAGGGCTGGGCATGTCTGGTTTACTTGCAGGAAAACGTGGCCTCGTCATGGGTGTGGCCAATGAACGCTCCATCGCTTGGGGCATCGCCAAGGCGATGGCCGAGGCCGGAGCGGAACTGGCCTTCACCTATCAGGGCGAAGCCTTTGGCAAGCGGCTGGAGCCGCTGGCGCAGAGCGTCGGCTCCGACTTCATGGTCGATGTCGATGTGACCGACGACGCCTCGCTCGACCGCGCCTTCGAGGAGCTTGGCGCGCGTTGGCCAACCATCGACTTCGTCGTCCATGCCATTGCCTTTTCGGACAAATCCGAACTGACGGGGCGGTTTCTGAACACCAGCCGGGCGAACTTCAAGAACTCGATGGATATCTCGGCCTATTCCTTCATCGACGTGGCGCGCCGCGCGCATCCGCTGATGAAGGAGAACGGCGGCACGCTGATGACCCTGACCTACATGGGCTCGAACCGGGTGACCCCGAATTACAACGTGATGGGCGTGGCCAAGGCGGCGCTTGAAAGTGCGACGCGCTATCTGGCGAATGATCTGGGGCCGGAAGGCATCCGGGTGAACGCGATCTCGCCGGGGCCGATGAAGACGCTGGCGGGGGCTGCCATCGGCGGCGCGCGCAAGACCTACAAGCACACGGATCAGAACGCGCCGCTGCGGTCCAACGCGACGCTCGAGGCTGTGGGCGGCACGGCGGTGTATCTCGCGTCCGACGCAGGTGCCTGTACGACGGGCGAGATTATCCGTGTGGATGGCGGATTCCACGTGCTGGGGATGCCGCAGGCGGAGCATCTTTAAGACGGGCTTCGACTGGCCCCGGCCCGGAATCAAGCCGCAGGCGCCGGGCCATCGCCTGCCCGTCCCGGCGGGGAGGCGATTTGGTGAGGCTAGGCGCGCCTTTGTGAGGGCACACTCACGCTGCACCATAAAGTGGGACGGATCACCGTCAGGATCGCCACCCCACGGGCAGGCGATGGCCCTCAATTGCTACCGCAACGCCTCGGTCTTCCAAAGCCACACTTTCATCCCGCCATGGGCAATCGCCGGCCCCTGCCCCTTCCACGGCAGCCCGGTCGCCTTGGCAAGCGGCGGCTCCGAGGTCACCAGCCCCACCCGCCAGCCGCGGAACCGCGCCTTCAGCGTCTCGCCCAGCGTCCCATAGAGCGGATAAAGCAGCTTCTTGTTGCCGATCCGCCCGCCGTAGGGCGGGTTCACGATCACCAGCCCGGGCGGGCCTTCGGGCGGCTGCACCTCCCCTGCCCCGTGGCAGGCAAAATCACACCAGCCACCTACTCCGGCCCGGTCGGCATTGGCCGTGCTTATGCGGATCGCGCCCGCATCCCGGTCGGAGCCGTGGAACCGCACGGCAGGCTCGGCCTCCGCCCCCGCAGCGCGCATTTCTTCCCACGCCCCGGCATCGAAACTCGCCAGATCCTCGAAAGCGAAGCGCCGCGAGCGCCCGGGCTTCAACCCCGCCGCGATCTCGGCCGCCTCGATCAGGAACGTCCCCGAGCCGCACATCGGGTCGACCACCGGCTCGCCGGGCGCATAGCCGCAGGACCGCAGCATCAGTGCCGCCATGTTCTCGCGCATTGGCGCCTTGCCCACGGCCTCCTTGTGGCCGCGTTTGTGCAGCGCCTCGCCGGAGGTATCGAGGCTGAAGGTCACCTGATTGTCGTGGATGCGCACCTTCAGCACCAGCGCGGCCTCGGCATCGACAGGGATGCCATGGCTCTCGCGCAGCGCGGTCTCGACCCGCTGGGCCGCGGCCCCGGCGTGATAGATCTTCGACGCCTTGCTGGTCACCTGCACCTTCACCGGCACATCGGCCCTCAGCACATCGCCGAAGGGAAACTTGCGGCAGCGTTTATCCAGCTGCGCCAGATGGAAGGCCATGAAACCGCCGATCCGCGCCAGCACGCGCGCGGCGCCGCGCAGCTCCAGATTTGCGCGCCAGACCTCGGGCCAGCCGCCCTGAACGGTCACGCCACCGGGCTGGGCCTGCGCTGCTGCAAAACCTTTTTCCTGCGCTTCGGCGCAGAGCAAATCCTCAAGCCCGGGCGGGCAGACAAAGAAAATCTCGAATGTATCTGGGGTATCCATGGCCCCTGCATAAGCGCCAATGCGCGGGCGTGCGAGGGGAAAAGACGCTGGAGACGTCTTTGGGGCGTGCCGGGGGGAAGCCCCCCGGCCACCGATATCAGGCCGCCGAAGCGATCTTGACCAGTTCGATGTCGAACTGCAGGTCCTTGCCCGCCAGCGGGTGGTTGGCGTCGAGCGTGACGGTGGTCTCGTCAACCTCAACCACGGTCACCGGCAGCGCCTGACCTTCGGGGGTCTGCATCTGCAGCTGCGTGCCGGGATCGAGCGGGATGTCCGCCGGGATGCCCTCGCGCGGCACGGCCTGACGCATCTCGGGGTTCACGGGGCCATAGGCCTCTTCGCTGGGCACTTGAACGACCTTCTTGTCGCCCTCGATCATGCCCGGAAGTGCGCTGTCGAGACCGGGGATGATCTGGCCCGAACCCACGACGAACTCCAGCGGGTCACGGCCCTCGGAGCTGTCGAATGTGGTGTCGTCTTTCAACGTGCCGGTATAGTGAATCTGTACTGTGTCGCCGGATTTGACCTCAGCCATCGGGTGTCTCCAATCTGTAGGGGAAAAAAGGGAAGGAGGCCGCGTATCTGCGCGGGTGCTCCAAATTCCGCGACAGCATGAAGATTGTGACCCCGAGAGTAAACCCCCCGTCCGGGCCGATCGCGGAATTCGCCCCTTTTCGCCGCCGCGCCTGCGTGCCACTCTGCCGCGACACGGAAAGGGAGAGCCTGTCAGATGCCCATCACGACCTGCGTTTTCGACGCCTATGGAACCCTCTTCGACGTGGCCGCCGCCGCCCGTGAGGCCGCAGCCGAACCCGCTTTCGCCGCCATCGCCGAGACTTGGCCGGAACTAGCAGAACACTGGCGCCTCAAGCAGTTGCAGTATTCATGGCTGCGGGCCGTGACCGGGGCGCATGACGATTTCTGGCAAGTCACCCAAGAGGGGCTGGATTGGACGCTGGAGAAGATGAACCTCGCCGATGACCCCGCCCTGCGTGCGCGCCTGCTGGCGCTCTATTGGGAGCTTCGCGCCTATAACGAGGTGCCCGCCATGCTGCGCGCGCTGAAAGACGGGGGCCTGAACACCGCGATCTTGTCGAACGGCGCCCCGGCGATGCTGGACGGGGCGGTGCAATCGGCGGGAATCGATGAACTTTTGGATGTCTCGCTTTCGGTCGAAAGCGTCGGCGTCTTCAAACCGCATGCGTCGGTCTATGACCTTGTCGGGGCACACTTCGGCTGTGCCAAGGACGAGGTGCTGTTCGTGTCCTCCAACGGCTGGGACGCGGCAGCGGCGACGGGCTATGGGTTCACCACCGCATGGGTAAACCGGGGCGGCGATCCGGTGGACCGGTTGCCGTGGAAACCCGCGCATCAGTTGCGCGAGCTGAGCGGCATTCCCGCATTGGCGGGGCTCTGATGCCGCGTTTCACCACTTCCGACGGGCTGTCGCTGCATTACACGGATGAGGGCCGCGGCCTGCCGATCCTCTGCCTTGCCGGTCTCACCCGCACGGGCGCGGATTTCGACTACCTCGCCCCGCATTTGGCTGATCACCGGCTGATCCGCATGGACTACCGCGGGCGGGGCCGCTCGGATTTCGACGCGAATTGGCGGAACTACACGCTCTCGGTGGAATGCCGCGACGTGTTGGAATTGCTCGGGCATCTGGGGCTGGAACAGGTCGCCCTCATCGGCACCTCGCGCGGCGGGCTGAATGCCATGGCGCTGGCGATGATCGCCCATGATCACCTTTTGGGCGTGGCGCTGAATGACGTGGGGCCCGAGCTTGACCCCAAGGGCGTTGAATTCATCATGGGCTATCTCGGTCGCAACCCCGCCGCCAAAACCTATGAAGAAGCCGCCGCCGCCATGGCCCGCGCCTTCCCCGAGTTTCACGGCGTGCCCGAGAGCCGCTGGCTTGAGGAGGTCAAGCGTCACTACAGGGCGACCGACGATGGGCTGAAAATCACCTATGATCCGCATCTGCGCGATGCCGTGGCCGCCGCAGGCCAGCAGGCTGTCGATCTGTGGCCGTTCTTCGATGCGCTGCAAGGGTTGCCACTGGTCACGATCCGCGGGGCCAATTCCACCTTGTTCAGCCGCGAGACGCTGATGCAGATGCAGGCCCGCCGCCCCGATATGATCGTGGCCGAAGTGCCGGACCGCGGCCATGTGCCCTTTCTCGACGAACCCCAAGCGCTCGCCGCGCTGCACGAATGGATAGGACAAATCAAATGAACATCGACATGATCCGCGCCGCCGCCGACCGCGCCAAGGGCCATGTGCGGCGCACGCCGCTCTTGAACTCCCCCTTTCTGGACGAGATCGCGGGCCGCCGGGTCTGGGTCAAACCCGAGTGTTTGCAGCATACTGGCAGCTTCAAGTTCCGCGGCGCGTGGTCGGCGCTTTCGGCCCTGCCGAGCGCGCAGCGCGCCAAGGGCGTCATCGCCTATTCCAGCGGCAATCATGCCCAAGGCGTGGCACTGGCAGCCAAGATGCACGGCGCGCCTGCCGTGATCGTCATGCCCGAGGACAGCCCGCGCCTGAAGATCGCCAACACCCGCGCCTATGGCGCCGAGGTGGTGCTCTATGACCGCGCGAATGAGAGCCGCGAGGAGATCGGTGCGGCCTTGGCCGAGGAACGCGGCCTTACGCTGATCAAACCCTATGACGAGCCGCAGGTCATCGCGGGGCAAGGCACCACGGGGCTGGAAATCGCCCAGCAGGCCGCCGAGGCCGGGATCGAAGAGGCCCAGGTGATCGTCTGCTGCGGCGGCGGTGGCCTGACCTCCGGCATCGCGCTGGCGCTGGAGGCCGAGGCGCCGGGGTTCCGCGTGCGCCCGGCGGAACCGGAAGGCTTCGACGATGCCGCCCGCTCGTTGATTTCCGGCCAGATCGAACGGAATGCGAAGGCGCTCGGCTCGATCTGCGACGCCATCGTCACGCCTGCGCCGGGGGAGCTGACCTTTCCGATCATGCAGCGGTTGGTGGGCCCGGGGCTGGTGGTGAGCGACGATGAGGCGTTGCAGGCTATGGGTCATGCCTTCAACCGGTTGAAACTCGTGGCCGAGCCGGGCGGTGCCGTGGCGCTTGCGGCAGCGCTGTTCCGGGGCGGGGAGATCGAGGGCGACGATGTGATCGTCACCATCTCTGGGGGGAACGTTGACGCGGATATGTTTGCCCGCGCGCTGAAGACGCTGGGGTAGCGATTAGGGCAGCGCCGGCCCGCGGGGTGGTGCTGAAAGCGCCGCCCCAGGGGGGCGGGTCGGCGCTGCCCGCTGCGCCACCGGGCGGTACCTATTCGAACTGTCCCGTCTTTGACCTCCCGCGTTCGCACGATATGCTGCCCCTCAACGCCGCCCAAAGGAGACCCCCATGCAGATTTTCGACACCGGCGAGGTGCAACTGCACTACCGCGTCGACGGCCCCGAGGACGGCGCGCCCGTAGTCTTCGCCAACTCGCTCGGCACCGACATGCGCCTGTGGGACCCGATCCTGCCGCTGCTCGCGCCCGGTCTGCGCATCATCCGCTTCGACAAACGCGGCCATGGCCTGTCGTCCTGCCCGCCCGCGCCCTATTCCATGGGCTCGCTTATCACAGATACCGAACGCCTGCTCGACCACCTTCAGGTGCGCAGCTGCGTCTTCGTCGGCCTCTCGATCGGCGGGATGATCGCGCAGGGGCTGGCAGTCAAACGGCTCGACATGATCCGCGCGCTGGTGCTGAGCAACACCGCCACCAAGATCGGCAACCGCGACATCTGGGATGCGCGGATCGCGGAGGTCGAAAAGGGCGGCATCGAAAGCCTCGCCGATGCGGTGATGGAGCGTTGGTTCTCGACCAGGTTCCGCGCCACGCCGGAACTGGCGCTCTGGCGCAACATGCTGACGCGGCAGCCCGACGCGGGCTATGCGGGCTGTTCGGCGGCGATTTCGCACAGTGATTTCATGACGCCAACCTCCGGTCTACGCCTGCCCGCGCTTGGCATCGCAGGTTCGGAAGATGGCTCAACCCCGCCAGATCTGGTGCGCGAATTGATGGACCTGATCCCGGCCTCGAAATTCAAATTGATCCGCCGCGCGGGCCATCTGCCCTGTGTCGAGCAGCCGCAGGAATACGCAGAAACGTTGAACGATTTTCTCGCCAGTGTCGGGCATATCCCGAAGGCGCAGGGCTGATCGTGGCGGCAAGTGTCTCCGGCAGCGAGCGGGTCAAACGCCTGCAACGCGCGCCGCATTCACGCCATATCGCGACGTCCGCCCTTGCCTTTGGCCCCTGCGCGGATCACATCTGACCGAATGCCGCTGCCACTGATCTTTATCCTTGTGACGGTGATGATCGATGCCATGGGCGTCGGCCTGATCCTGCCCGTCATGCCCGACCTGATCCGCGAAGTTCGCGGCGGCGGGCTGAGCGATGCGGCCCTTTGGGGCGGGGTGTTGGCCACGGGCTTTGCCGCGATGCAATTTCTCTTCGGCCCGGTACTGGGGGGGCTCTCCGACCGTTTTGGCCGCCGCCCGGTCCTGCTGCTGGCGCTGATCGTGATGACGGTGGATTATGGCGTGATGGCACTCGCGGGCAGCATCTGGCTGCTGCTGATCGGGCGGCTCGTGGGGGGCATCACGGCGGCGACCCATGCCACGGCCTCGGCCTATATGGCCGATATCTCTCCGGCGCAGGACCGCGCGGCGCGTTTCGGGCTGATCGGCGCGGCCTTTGGCGCGGGCTTTGTTCTGGGGCCGCTGATGGGCGGCGTCTTGGGCGAATATGGCACCCGCGCGCCCTTTTGGGCGGCAGCGGTACTGGCGGCGGGCAATGCGGTGCTTGGCTGGGCCGTGCTGCGCGAAACCCTGCCCCCGACGCAACGCCGCGCCTTCGACTGGCGGCGGGCCAATCCGCTGGGCGCGCTGCGCGCCCTTGGCCGACTGCCCGAGGTCGGCAGGCTCTTGGCTGTCTATTTCATCTACCATGTGGGCTTTGCCGCCTATCCGGCGGTCTGGGCCTATTTCGGGGTCGAGCGTTTTGGCTGGTCGCCGACGATGATCGGCCTGTCTCTGGGCCTCTTCGGCGTGTTGATGGCGCTTGTCCAAGGCGCGTTGATCGGCCCCGTGATCCGCCGCTTGGGCGCGCGCGCCACGGTGATCTTGGGCCATGTTTTTGCCCTTGCCGCCTTTGCCGCGCTGACCGTGCTGACCTCAGGCACTTGGGCGCTGATCATGACCCCGCTCGCCGCGCTGGCCGGTGTGATCCCGCCCGCGCTTCAAGGCATCATGTCGGCCCGCGTCAGCGCCGATGCCCAAGGGGAGCTGCACGGCGCGCTCAGTTCCTCCACCGCGCTGGCGATGATCCTCTCGCCGCTGACGATGACGGCGGTTTTCGCCTATTTTACCGCGCCGGAAGCTGCGCTCTACCTGCCCGGCGCGCCCTTCCTGCTGGCGCTTTTGCTGACCCTTGGCGGCTTGGCGCTCTTTGCCAGCCGCCCTACCTCCACGTCACAAGGTGAAACTTCCCCGCAGTAGGCCCATTCCCCGTCTTGCGCCACCGGCCCATCCGCGTCAGGCTGGCGAAAATTGAAAGAAAGGGACAGGCCATTGCAAACCATCAAAGCCGCCGTCTGCCATGCCTTTGACACACCGCTGAGCGTCGAAGACATCCGCATCAACGCACCGCAATCGGGCGAGGTTGAAGTGACCTTGGATGCCGTGGCGATCTGCCATTCCGACATTCTGTTTGCCGAAGGCGGCTGGGGTGGCACCCTGCCCGCCGTCTATGGGCATGAGGCCGCAGGTCGGGTCAGCGCGGTGGGGCCGAATGTGCAGGGTCTGGCCGAAGGCGACAGCGTGGTGGTCACCCTGATCCGCGCCTGTGGCAGCTGCCCCAACTGCGCCTCGGGCCAGCCGACGATCTGCGAAACCCCGCAAGCGCCCGAAGGGCCGCTGCAAACGGCGGAGGGCACACCGCTCGTTCAAGCGATGAACACCGGCGGTTTCGCCGAGAAGGTCGTCGTAGACCGGTCGCAGGTGGTGAAAATCTCGCATGACATTCCCAAAGACGCCGCCTGCCTGATCGCCTGCGGCGTGATCACCGGCGTCGGCGCCGTGGTCAATGCGGCGGGCCTGCGGGCGGGACAAGACGTGGTGGTGATCGGCGCGGGCGGGGTCGGCCTCAACGCCATCCAGGGCGCGCGCATCGCGGGCGCTCGGCGGATCGTGGCGGTCGACATGACCGAAGACAAACTCGCCATCGCCCGCGAATTCGGCGCGACCGACACTGTGCTCGCGACCGAGGCGAAGCCGTGGCGCGCGGCCTTCAAGGCCATGGGGCGCGGGGCGGATGCCGTGATCGTCACCGTGGGCGCGATCCCCGCCTATGAAACCGCGCCGCGCTACCTCGCCGCCGGGGGCCGGGTGATCATGGTCGGCATGCCCCACAGCGGGGCCGAGGCCAGCTATGAACCGGTGGTCCTCGCCGCCCTAGGGCAAGGCATGGTCGGCTCCAAAATGGGCGATGTGGTGATCCAGCGCGACATTCCGTGGATGGTCGACCTCTATCTTCAGGGCCGCCTGCAACTCGACAGTCTGATCTCTGGCCGCTGGCGGCTGGATCAGATCAACGAGGCGATTGCCGACACCAAGACCGGGGCCGCGCGGCGCAATGTGATCGTCTTCGACCGGTCCTAAATCTGCCCCGTGGCGGGCGAAAGGTCCGGCAGATCGCCGATCAGAAGGGCGCGAAAATCATTCACATTGGTCCCGGTGGGGCCGGTGTGAAACAGTGCATCTATCGCCTCGAAGGCCCCGAAAGCATCGTTGCGCTGCAAAGCGCCGCGCGGGTCCACCCCCGCCGCGCGCATCGCAGCCGCCGTGCCTGCCTCCACGAAAGCGCCCGCGTTATCCTCTGACCCGTCGATACCATCGGTATCCGCGGCCAAGGCCGTGATCCCCTCCTGCCCTTCGAGCGCCAGCGCGAGGGACAGCGCAAACTCACCATTCCGCCCGCCGCGCCCCTTGTGGCGCAGGGTGACCGTCGTCTCACCGCCCGAGAGCAGCACCAGCGGCGCGGGATGGGGAAAACCGCTTTCCTGCGCCTGCCGGGCGAGGGCCGCATGGACCAGCGCCACCTCCCGCGCCTCACCCTCGATCGCGTCCGACAGGATCCACGCGTTCACCCCCCGCGCCTGCGCGGCCTTGGCCGCGGCGGCAAGGGACAGACCGGCGGAGGCAATGACATGGGTCTGCGTCGTGCTTGGCGCATCCTCCTGAGGCTGCGTTGCCGCCTTTTCCAGAAACGCCATGCAGCGCCCCGGCAGTTCCAACCCCCGCGCGGCCACCTCTTCCAACACCGCCGCCGCAGTACGCCAGCCCGGCACCGTGGGGCCGGAGGCCACGGCCCCCGGATCATCCCCCGGCACATCAGAGACCACAAGGCTCACCACCCGCGCGGGATGGGCCAGTTCCGCCAGACGTCCGCCGTTGACCGTGCTGAACTGCTTGCGGATGTCATTCATGACCGAAATCGGCGCGCCCGAGGCCAAAAGCGCCGCGTTCAACGCCTGCAAATCCTCCAACGTCAGCCCCTCGGGCGGAGCGGGCAAAAGCGATGAGCCGCCGCCGCAGACCAGCGCGATCACCTGATCCTCCGGCCCCAGACCTTGCACCGCATCCTGCAAGGCGCGGGCAGCCTCGACCCCGGCCTGATCGGGCACCGGATGGGCGGCCTCCAGCACCTTAATCCGCTCGCAGGGCGCGCCATAGCCGTAGCGGGTGACCACGACACCGTCATAGGGGTGCGGCCAGATGGCCTCGAACGCCTGCGCCAATTGCGCCGCCCCCTTGCCCGCACCGATCACCACCGTGCGCCCTTTGGGCGGCGGCGGCAGCTGGTCTTTCAGGATCAAATGCGGATCGGCGGCGGCGACGGCGGTGTCGAACAATTCGGCCAAGAACTGGCGTTTCGGGTCATTGAGGTTTGGCATAGGGCACTCCGACTGCTGCGGCAATCATGGCGGCCCGTTGTCTGCTGTCAATCCGGCAGGGGGCGTTCATTCTGGACAAACAGGCAGTTGCGCGCGCCCAGCAGGCCAAAGTCGGGGTCGCTGCACAGGCCCAAGGGCATCGCCGCGCGCCATTTGCTGTGCCGCCCCCCTGCGTTGAAGGCGGCGCGGAAGCTGTCATCCAGCATCCACGGGTTCTGCTGCGCCACGCCCCCCGTGATGAAGACCCCCCCGCGCGCGCCCATGACCAAGCCCAGATCCCCCGCGACCCCGCCAAGATACTGCACCATCAAGGCAACCGCGCGACAGGCGCTCGTGTCCTCCCCGTCCTTGGCCGCCGCAAAGATCGCCGCCGCCCCCTCTAAATGCGCCGCCTCGCCCCGGGCGGAGGCGATGGCGCGATACCAATAGGGCATGCCGGTGCCCGACAGGATCGCCTCGGCCTCGACCGCCAGCCCCTCACCCATCTGCACCTCGGGCCAAAGCGCGATTAGGGCTTCGAAATAGGCCACTTCCTCGGCGCTATGGGGGGTGAGCCGCAGATGCCCGCCTTCGCCCGGCACCGCCGTGGGCCGGGCGCCCTGCCAGACCAAAGACCCAACGCCAAGGCCCGTCCCCGGGCCGATGATCACCCGCGCCCCTGGTTCCGGGTCGGGCCCGCCCTGAAGATAGGTCACTTTATCCGCATCCAGCGTGGCCAAGGACCAAGCCGCCGCCTCGAAATCATTGAGCAACAACACCTTGGCGGGGTCCAAACCGCAGGCCCGCGCCAGATCATCGCGCGAGATGCTGCGCGCCGCATTGGTCATCCGCACCTGCCCGTCGACAACCACCCCGGCCACCGCCATGGCGACCCCTTCGGGCGGGCGGCCCATTTCGGCACAAAGCGTCGCGCAGGCATCGGGCAAGGTGGTCAGCCCGTCGGTGGGATGGCTGCGGCGTTCCACCACCGCCCCCGCCGGGTCTACCGCTGCGAGGCGCAGATTGGTGCCGCCGATGTCCCCTACCAAATACCACATGTGCCTGCCCTGCTGCCCTTGATACCGGTGCAAGATGGCCCGCCCGCGCGGCCGAGGTCAAACAACAAAACCCGAAAGCCGAGGCTTCCGGGTTTCGCATTTGGGTGCTGTCCGTTTGGATCAATCAGGGGCGATCGGCACCGATGCTTCATCGTCGCCCTCAATGACGTTTTCCTCGTCGACGATCACTTCTTCTTCCGTCTCGGGCGCGGTGGCGACTTCCTCGCCCGTCCAATAGACGATGATCCCGACGCCGAAGATCACCACAAGCGCCATGCCGATCAGGGGCCATTTGTGACGGCTTTCCTGTTTTTTGAGGTTCGTGTCTGGTGGACTCATGATCCGCTCCCTTTCGCTGTCTTCGGGCTATGCCGCGCAGCACTTCGCGCGGTCTTCGTTACCGGGCCAACCCGGCAGACCGCGCTAAAGTTCCCGGAAGGGAAGGTTTCACAAAAGCGCCATCACCTCTGCCATGGTGCGACGGTAACCCGCCACGATCCGATCCCGCTGCCGGTGCCGCCCGCCCGTCACCGCATGGCGGCCCGCTGACCACAGATCGGTCACCACCCGGTCCTTGGCGGCAAAGGCCAGACCGTCGAGCAATTGGTCGGGCCGCAGCGCGCAGAGCGCCGGGTCTTGGCTGTCGATCGCCACAAGATCGGCCCATTCGCCCACGGCAATCTCGCCCCGGCCTCGGCCAAGCGCTTGGGCCCCGCCACGCGCCCCACCTGTGTAAAGCGCCGCCCCGACCGAGCCTTCACCCGCCACCATCACATTGCGTGCCAAATCCCGCAGACGTTGCGAATATTCCAGCGTGCGCAATTCCTCAGTTAGCGAAATCAACACGTTTGAATCCGATCCGATGCCAAATCGCCCCCCGGCGGCAAGGTAGCCCGGCCCGTTGAACGGCCCATCGCCCAAATTGGCCTCCGTCACCGGGCAGAGCCCAGCCACCGCGCCGCTGCGGGCCATGGCAGCGGTCTCACCTTCCGTCATATGGGTGGCGTGGATCAGGCACCAGTTCTCGGCAACCTCGGCATTGGCCAGCAACCACTCGACCGGGCGCGCGCCAAGCCAAGCGGAGACATCCGCGACCTCTTTGGGCTGTTCGGCGAGGTGGATATGGACCGGCACATCGGGATGGGCGGCCAGCACCTCGGTCAACTCCGAAGGGGCCGTGGCGCGCAGCGAATGGGGCGCGATGCCGACGCGGCAATCGGGGGGCAGGTCCCGCACCGCCCGCTGCGCTTGCTCAACCAGCGTGCCGAAGCGCGCCACCCCATTGCCAAAACGCGCCTGCCCCGCCTGCAAGGGCTGCTGCCCCGCCCCGCCATAGGTATAGAGCACCGGCAGATGGGTCAGCCCGATCCCCGTCTGCGCCGCCGCCGCCGCGATCCGGGCCGATAGCTCCCCCAGATCGTCATAGGGCGTGCCGTCAGTTTGGTGGTGGAGGTAGTGAAACTCTCCCACGCTGGCGAAACCGGCCTCTTGCATCTCTAGGAAGACGAAGGCCGCGATGGCTTCGATATGCGCGGGCGTCAGATGGGCGGTGAAGCGATACATCAAATCGCGCCATGTCCAGAAACTGTCCTTTCCGGCCAAGCGCGTCTCGGTCATCCCGGCCATGGCGCGTTGGAAGCTGTGGCTGTGGAGATTGGCCAGCGCGGGCAGCAGGGTGTCGACACGGGTGTCATCGGCCTGCGGTGTCTGCCCGGTTTCCACCTGTGTCACCCGCCCATCGGCAACCGTGATCCGAACGTCACGCGCCCATCCCTGCGGCAGCTTTGCATGTGTAGCGAAAATCATTTGACGGCCCTTTGCTTTTTTATGTATAGACATATAGCAAATAAAACCGATGTAGAAAAGCGAAACCTTAGGAGGAGGCGATAGGATGACAGCGCAGGATCGGGTCTTGGTCGACCTCACGGCGGCGACGATGGATGGCCCACAGCCCTATGGTTTGATCGAAGATGCGGCGATCGCGATTGCCGAGGGCCAGATCGCATGGGTCGGCCCGCGCGGTGATCTGCCGCAAGGCTACCGCGACCTGCCCGCCGAATCGCTGGGCCAGCGGCTTGTCACCCCCGGGCTGATCGATTGCCACACCCATATCGTGCACGGCGGCGACCGCGCGCGAGAGTTCGAGATGCGGCTGGAGGGGGCCAGCTATGAAGAAATCGCCCGCGCCGGGGGCGGCATCGTCTCAACCGTCACCGCCACCCGCGCCGCCGATGAGGCAGAGTTGCTGGCCGATGCCCTGAGCCGCGTCGACGTGCTGATCGCCGAAGGGGTCACGGCCATCGAAGTCAAATCCGGCTATGGTCTGGATATCGAGACCGAGCTGCGCATGCTCCGCACCGCCCGCGCCATTGGCCAGCAGCGCCCGATCCGCGTCTCCACCACCTTCCTGGGCGCCCATGCGGTGCCTGCCGAATACACAGGCCGCGCGGATGCCTATATCGACGATGTTTGCCTCCCCGCCCTGCGTGCGGCTCATGCCGAAGGGCTGGTAGATGCGGTCGACGGGTTCTGCGAGGGCATCGCCTTTCAGCCCGCCCAAATCGCGCGGGTCTTTGACGTGGCGCGGGAATTGGGCCTGCCGGTGAAACTTCATGCCGAGCAATTGTCGAACTTGGGCAGCGCGCGGCTCGCGGCCTCCTATGGCGCGCTCTCGGCGGATCATATCGAATATTTGGATGAGAGCGGCGTGATCGCGATGGCCGAGGCGGGCAGCGTCGCCGTCCTGCTGCCCGGTGCCTTCTATACCTTGCGCGAGACCCAGTCGCCGCCCATCGACCTGCTGCGCCGCCATGGCGTGCCGATGGCGCTGGCGACGGATATCAACCCCGGCTCTTCGCCGCTGAACTCGCTGCTGCTGACGCTCAACATGGGCTGCACCCTGTTCCGCCTGACGCCGGAAGAGGCGCTGCGCGGCGCCACGCAGCACGCCGCCCGCGCGCTCGGGCTGGCGGATTGCGGCATGATCCGCCCCGGCCTGCGCGCCGACCTCGCCGTTTGGGACATCAAACACCCGGCCGAGCTTGCCTATCGCATCGGCTTCAACCCGCTTCATTCCCGCATTTTCGGAGGCCAATCGTGACCACCCTGACCCTCACCCCCGGCGCGGCCACTTTGGACGATCTGGCCCGCATCTACCGCGAAGAGGCATCGGTGCGGCTCGACCCCGCCTGCCGCCCCGCAATCGAAGACGCCCATGCCCGCATCGCTCGGGCCGTGGCGGGCGAGGATGCCGTTTACGGCGTGAACACCGGTTTCGGCAAGCTCGCCTCGGTCAAGATCGCGGCAGAAGATACGGCGGCGCTGCAACGCAACCTGATCCTGTCGCATTGCTGCGGTGTCGGCCCCGCGATCCCGCGCGGCCATGCGCGGCTCTTGATGGCGCTGAAACTGCTGAGCCTCGGGCGCGGTGCCTCGGGCGTGCGGCTGGCGGTCGTGGACCTGATCGAAGCCATGCTTGAGCGAGGCGTGACCCCGGTGATCCCGGCGCAAGGCTCTGTTGGCGCCTCGGGCGATCTGGCCCCCTTGGCCCATATGGCCGCCGCGATGATGGGCCACGGTGAGGCGGAGTTCGAAGACCGCGTCATGCCGGGTGGAGAGGCATTGGCCGCCGCTGGTCTCATCCCGCTGGAGTTCGGCCCCAAGGAAGGGCTGGCGCTCATCAACGGCACACAATTCTCGACCGCCTTCGCGCTGGCGGGGCTGTTCGACGCATGGCGCGCGGCAAATTCGGCGCTGGTGATCTCGGCCCTGTCGACGGATGCGATCATGGGCTCCACCGCGCCGCTGCAACCGGAAATTCACGCCCTACGCGGCCACCGGGGCCAGATCGAGGCGGGCGAGACCATGCGCGCCCTGCTTGCAGGTTCGGAAATACGCGAAAGCCATGTGGCGAATGATGCCCGTGTCCAAGACCCCTATTGCATCCGCTGCCAGCCGCAGGTGACGGGGGCCGCGATGGACGTGCTGCGCATGGCCGCCGCCACGCTGGAGGTCGAAGCCAATGCCGCCACCGACAACCCGCTGGTGCTGACGGGGGCGGACCTCATCGTCTCGGGCGGGAATTTCCATGCCGAACCGGTGGGTTTCGCCGCCGATATGATCGCCCTGGCCGTGGCCGAGATCGGCGCCATCGCGCAGCGCCGGGTGGCGCTGATCGTGGACCCGGTGCTCAGCTTCAACCTGCCGCCCTTCCTGACGCCGACCCCCGGCCTCAACAGCGGCTATATGATCGCCGAAGTCACCACCGCCGCCCTGATGAGCGAGAACAAACATCTCGCCAACCCCTGCGTTACCGACAGCACGCCGACCTCGGCCAACCAAGAAGATCACGTCAGCATGGCCGCCCATGGCGCGCGACGGCTCGGGCAAATGGTCGAGAACCTGAACCGCATCCTTGGGGTGGAACTGCTCTGCGCCGCGCAGGGCATCGACTTTCGCGCGCCGCTGGCCACCAGCGAGACCTTGCAGCGGGTGGTCGCGCGGGTCCGCGAAGAGGTCGCGACGCTGGAGGAAGACCGCTACCTCGCCCCCGATCTGGAACGCGCGGCACGGATGGTGGCGAGCGGTGAGATCACCCGCGCCGCCGCCTGCAACATGCCGGGGCTTTCCACATGACCCCCGTCGAGATCACCCCCGTCGAGATCACCCGCGGCGACAGCCCCATCGTGCTCGGCCTGCCCCACACCGGCACCGACCTGCCCGAGGCCATTCGGCGCGACCTGAACCCGCGCGGGCGGGAATTGGCGGATACCGATTGGCATATCGACCGGCTCTACGACGGGTTGCTGCCCGGCGCGACCACGGTGCGCGCGACCTTCCACCGCTATGTCATCGACGCCAACCGCGACCCTTCGGGCGCATCGCTCTACCCCGGGCAGAACACCACCGGGCTGGTGCCGTTGACGGATTTCGACGGGCAGGACATCTGGACCCCCCCGCCCGACGCAGCCGAGGTTGAGGCCCGCCGCGTGGCATACCACGCGCCCTATCACGCAGCGCTTGAGGCTGAACTGGCCCGCGTTCGCGACCTGCATGGGGTCGCGATCCTCTATGACTGCCACTCGATCCGCTCGCTGATCCCCTTCCTCTTTGACGGCCCGCTGCCCGATTTCAACATCGGCACGAACCTCGGCGCCACCTGCGCGCCGGAGATCGAAGCCGCCGTCGCCGAGATCTGCGCCGCCGCACCCGGCTACACCGCCGTCACCAACGGGCGCTTCAAAGGCGGCTGGACCACGCGCCACTATGGCCGCCCCGCCGAAGGGCTCCACGCGATTCAGATGGAACTGGCGCAAAGCAGCTACCTCGGCGCCGAGGCTCCGCCTTGGCCTTATGACCCCGACAAGGCCGCGCGGCTGCGCGTCCATCTGACCGATATCCTGACAACTCTGGCCGCACTGGCCCCTACCCTGAAAGGCACAGCATGAGCGATCCGCACAAGAACACCCGTGACGTCTATCCCGCCACCGGCACCGATCTTTCGGCGAAAAGCTGGCTGACCGAAGCGCCGCTGCGGATGCTGATGAACAACCTGCACCCCGACGTGGCCGAGAACCCGCATGAGCTGGTCGTCTACGGCGGCATCGGGCGCGCGGCGCGGACGTGGGAGGACTATGACCAGATCGTCGCCTCCCTGCGCGCGCTGGAAGAGGACCAAACGCTGCTGGTGCAATCGGGCAAGCCCGTGGGGGTTTTCCAAACCCATAAGGACGCCCCGCGCGTGCTGATCGCCAATTCCAACCTCGTGCCGCATTGGGCGAATTGGGACCATTTCAACGAACTCGATAAGAAGGGTCTAGCGATGTACGGTCAGATGACCGCCGGATCGTGGATCTACATCGGCAGCCAAGGCATCGTCCAAGGCACCTATGAGACCTTCGTCGAGGCGGGCCGCCAGCACTATGGCGGTGATCTCAAAGGCAAATGGATCCTCACCGGGGGCTTGGGCGGCATGGGCGGCGCGCAGCCTTTGGCCGCGGTCATGGCCGGGGCCTGCTGTCTGGCGGTGGAGTGCAATCCCGACAGCATCGATTTCCGCCTGCGCACCCGCTATGTCGATGAAAAGACCGACAGCCTTGAGGAAGCGCTGGCGATGATCGACCGCTGGACTGCCGCGGGCGAGGCGAAGTCCGTGGCGCTTCTGGGCAATGCGGCAGATGTCTTTCCCGAACTGGTGAAACGCGGGGTCCGCCCCGATATCGTGACCGACCAGACGTCGGCCCATGACCCGGTGAACGGCTACCTGCCGCAGGGCTGGACGATGGGCGAATGGCGCGAGAAACGTGAGAGCGATCCCAAAGCCGTCGAAAAAGCCGCCCGTGCCTCGATGAAGGTGCAGGTGCAGGCAATGGTCGATTTCCACGCCGCGGGCATCCCCACGGTCGACTATGGCAACAACATCCGCCAAATGGCGCTGGAGGAAGGGTTGCAGAACGCTTTCGACTTCCCCGGTTTCGTGCCCGCCTACATCCGCCCGTTGTTCTGCCGCGGCATCGGCCCCTTCCGCTGGGCGGCGCTGTCGGGCGATCCTGAGGATATCTACAAGACCGACGCCAAGGTGAAGGAAATCCTCGCTGAGGACACGCATCTGCACAACTGGCTCGACATGGCGCGGGAGCGTATCTCTTTCCAAGGGCTGCCCGCACGGATCTGCTGGGTGGGCTTAGGCGTGCGCCACAAGCTGGGGCTGGCCTTCAATGAGATGGTCCGCACAGGCGAACTCAGCGCGCCGGTGGTGATTGGCCGCGACCACCTCGACAGTGGCTCCGTCGCCTCGCCCAACCGCGAGACGGAGGCGATGAAAGACGGTTCTGATGCGGTGTCGGACTGGCCGCTGCTGAACGCACTTTTGAACACCGCCTCGGGGGCGACTTGGGTGTCGCTGCACCACGGCGGCGGGGTCGGCATGGGCTTCTCACAGCACTCTGGCATGGTGATCTGCTGTGACGGGTCCGAGGACGCCGACCGCCGGATCGAGCGGGTGCTCTGGAACGACCCGGCAACGGGCGTGATGCGCCATGCGGATGCGGGTTATGACGAAGCGCGCGATTGCGCCCGCGAACATGGGCTGAACCTGCCGGGTATCCTTTGAGCGCTGAGCGCCGCCGCCCACCCGCGGCGGCGGCAGTTTAATAGCGCGTCGTCAGGCGGTGGCCGGGGCGGTAGGACAGCCGCACATAGGTCACCGCCTGCCCCTCCCACCACGTCGACCGCTCCACCGTAAAGACCGGATCGCCCAAGCCGCAGGCGAGGTATTCGCTCAACCGCTGATCGGCCAGACCAGCGGAAAGGCTGATCTCCACATCCGAAAAGGGAATGGCCGAGATCAGCCATTCGTTCGGCCCGACATCGGTGAAACTCTCCTCCCGCGCCTGCGGCAGGGTGGCGAGGTTGATCCAACGGTCCTCAAATTGATAGGGGTCGCCATCGGCGTAATGCATGCAGACCAGATGCAACGCCTCGCACCCCGCGCCCATTTTTAGCCGGGCGCGCAGCCAGTCGGGCGCAGGCTCGACCCGGTGGCTCACCCGCGAATACCGGTAGTCGGCGCCCTTCTCTTCGATCTCGGCCCGGACCAGCGGAATGTCGAAACGGGCCTGCCGCAGGGGGGCCATGCGCACCCGCGTCCCCGCCTTGCGCCGCCTTTCGATGAACCCCTCTTCGGCCAATTCGCGCATGGCGCGGTTGACCGTCGCCCGGGCGCAGCCATAGGTCTCGGCCAGATCGACCTCATTGGGCACAAGGCTGCCCAATGGCCACTCGCCCTTGGTGATCTTTGACAGGATGTCGGTTTTCACATCCCGGTAGGTGACTTTCATAGGGCGGCCTGCTGCGATCATGACTGTTTGACCAAGCATTACACTAGATCAATCCCCAGCCCAAGCGCCCCCCGCGCGCCCCGCCCGGAGGGATACCGCCGGAGCCGGGCGCGGGTCTTGCCTCTGCCCGTGTTTGCTGGAAAATTATGTCCCACCTGCCCCCTCAGCCAGAAAGGCCGCCCATGCGCGTTCAGCCCCCGAAACTCCGCACTGCCGCTTTGCTCTTGGGCCTTGGCCTGCTCGCCGCCTGCGGTGGCAAGCAGACCGAAGTCGTCGCGGTCCCGGCGGATGAGGTGGAGTGTATGGCCCGCGCGATGTATTTCGAATCCAACCGTTCCAGCCGCGACGGGATGGTGGCCGTGGGCACGGTGGTGCTGAACCGCGTCCACTCCGACGCCTTCCCTGACACGGTCTGCGGCGTGGTCGGTCAGCCCAATCAATTCGCCCCCGGCGTGATGACGAAACCGATGACCGACCGCGGCGCCCCGCTGGCCCGCGCCACGGCACTGGCGGTGCTGCAGGGAGAGCGTCACCCCAAAGTCACCCGCGCGAAATTCTTTCACGCGGCGTGGTACAATGCGAACTACAACAACATGCATTATGTGGTGACCGCGGGCGGCAACGCCTTTTACGAAAAGCGCCGCGCCCATCTTGTGACCGCGCCCAACCCGCTGCCGCCGCTCGAAGGGATCACCCCGCACTAAGGGTCACAGAACTCCGCGGGCGATCAGGATCAGAACAAGGTAACGCCCGCCCTTGGCAAGGGTGACGATCAGCAAAAACCGCCAAAGCTGTTCGCGCAACATGCCCGCGGCCAAGGTCAGCGGATCGCCGATGATCGGCACCCAACTGGCCAGCAGGCTCCAATAGCCCCAACGCCGATACCAGCCAGAGGCGCGGGCCATCTGCTTGGCCGAGAAGGGAAACCAGCGGTGATCGGCGAAATGGCTGAGGTAGCGGCCCAGCCACCAGTTCAGCAGCGATCCCAGCACATTCCCCAGCGTCGCCACCAGCCACAGAAGCGCCGTGGCATGAGCGCCCGACCACATCAGCCCCAATAGCACCGCTTCGGATTGCGCGGGGATCAGGGTGGCCGCCAGCAGCGCCGCGAAGAACAGGCTCAGCAGGGCCAGCATGTCAGCGGCAAGAGTGGGCAAAGACGGCAGGGCATGGCGCGTCAGTAAAGACGCCGCGCCCACAGGGCAAGCCGCGCTTTGGGAAAGCGCGCAGGCTTATTTGGTCAGGATCAACTTGCCCGCCCGCGTGATGCGCAGCGTATAGGTCTGGCCGTCTAAGACGATATTCGCGGTCGAGCCATTGGGCACCAAGGCGCGGGCATCATGCACGGCCTCTTGGGCCGGTTGGGCGGCGGGCGATGGATCGGGCAGTTTTTGCATCAGGCTCATGCCATCTCTCCCATTTGGCGGGCGCGTTGCAGATCGATGAGATGCTCCAGCCCAAAACCGTCGCAGGCTGCGGCATCGTTGCTGCCAAGCGCGATGTCGCGCCAGCTGTTGTTGGATGGGGTCTGTAGCCGGGCATGGCTCATTGGCTCGGGCGTGGTCACAGGTGTCCTCACGGGGCGGGCTCCTTTCCATTGACATCCGGGCTTCCGACGCGCGGTGGCTTGGACGGTTTCGGCGTAAAGTCGTACATACCCCGGCGAAACGCCCGGGTTCCTTTAACGGCTACTTAATCTGATTATTTTAGTCAAGTATAGAAACCCCGGCCCTTCCGCGTTATTCCGCGTCGATCTTTTGAATGGCGCTAAAGCCTTCGAACTGCGGTGAACCCTCGTGCAGCTTGCGGGTCTGTCCCGCCCGCGCATGGGCGGCGCGAAAGGCATCGCTGGTCGTCCAAGCCCGAAAATGCGTCTCGCTCTCCCAAACGGTGTGAGAGGCATAGAGGATCGCCCCCTCCGCCTCCGGCCCTTTGAGCATGTGGAAGGAGACGAACCCTTCGCTCTCCTTCAGGTGGCTTTCCCGGTTCAGCCAAAGCGCTTCGAAAGCGGCGGCATTCTCGGGCAAGACGGTGAAACGGTTCATGGCAAGATACATGGGCCTGTCCTTTAATTCTCAATCAGGGCGTTGCAGGGGTCGTCGCGCTCGGCGGGCGGGATGAGGCGGATCTCATCGAGAGGCACCGCGGTCTCGGCCTCTACAAAGCCGATGGCATGGGTCGTGACCTCGGGCGCGGCGCGGGCGATGAGGGCGGGAATGCCCCAGTCGGTGCGGGCGTGGCCATTGCCGGTGATCACCGCCACCGGCGGGCCGTAGGCTTTGAGCGCGTCGAGCGCGGCGCGGGCGAAGGTGGCGTCGCGGTAGCGCTGCACGGCGACCATCCCGCCCATCATCTCGCGCGGCATGGCTTCGCAATGGGCGGCGAATTGCAACTCTACCCGCGCGACCTGCTGATCCTCCGGCAAGGTTTGGTCAAGGCCAAAGCGCGGCGCATCAGACCCGAAGAGCGCGGCTGCCCCCTCGCGGTACACGCGCTGCACAGCAGCGCGCGGAGCGGCGGCGCCGATGATGCGGGCGTCTCCCAAAGCGTCAAAGATCGGGGCATAGATATCGAAGCGCTGCCACCCGCTCGCCGCCCAAGCCTGCGCAATCTGGTTGCGATCGGCGTCGGCCTTTGCCGCCTCTTCGGCGGTGAGCATCTCGAACACCACAGCCGTAGGACGCAGCGCCTTCAATGCGGCGGCCTGTTCGAGATGGGCATGGGGATTGTCGTGCACCTCGCCCAAGATCACGATCTCGGCGGGGGTGTCAGCGTTCGCGGGCAGCGCCGACCAGAGCAGCAGCGCAGCGCAAAGACGCTTCGCGCTCACGATTTGCGCTCATCCGTGTCGGTTTTGATTTCGGGGTCGTTGTAATCGTTGGGGTCAAAGTCTTCGGGGTCGAACGGGTCTTCGTCTTCGGCGATGCCGCTGACATGGGTGGTGCCGCTTTCCTCGTCAAAGACCAACCCGTAGTTCGCCTTGCCCTCGCTTTTGTAGCGCCGAAACTCGTGGATGCCTGCGTAGACGAAAACCAGCGTGATCGGCAGCAGAATCAGAAATGCGATAACTTGGGCGTCCATGAACGCGCTCCTTTGAATGCTTGTCGGGGGCCTGTCTCACCATAGGGGGCGCGGGTGGAGGACACTGCGCGCGCGGTGATCCGGCCAAAGATCTTAACGGTCGCTGCGCCAATTGCGCGGCCTGACCAGATGCGGCCCTATCTGAACCGCCTTAAGAGAGAAAGCATTAATCCCGGCGCTTTGTTCCGCAAGCCTTATTTCGCAGACCCTTGGTTCATTGGGATTGGCGGCCTCTCGGTCCCCGCATCTTCGCCGCTCTCGCCCCCCGGCGCAGCGGAAGGAGCGTCGCACAACCGCATATAAAACAAGCACAAACGCGCACGCTTGGACAGCCGTTCCGCAAAAAGGGACGCGTTACAAAAGCTTCGTCAAACTTAAACATTCGTGACATTCACCGCTGCGATAGCTCGCCCCGCAAACCCCGGGGGACTTATGCTCGTCATTTCTGAACTGACCAAAACATTCGGCGCGAACACAGCGGTGGCCCGCGCCAACCTAGAGGTCGACAAGCCGCAGATGATCGGAATCATCGGCCGCTCCGGCGCGGGGAAATCCACAATCCTGCGGATGCTCAACCGGCTGACCGATGCCTCCTCGGGGCAGATCCTGTTTCAAGGGCGCGATGTGACCGCCCTGCGCGGCGCGGCCCGGCGTGGCTGGCAGGCGGAATGCGCGATGATCTTTCAGCAGTTCAACCTCGTCCCGCGGATGGATGTGGTATCGAACGTGCTGCACGGCACGCTCAACCGTCGCTCGACGCTCAGCAGCATCTTCAACCTCTACCCCGATGCCGACATCACCCGCGCCATCGAAATTCTCGACCGGCTGGGCATCGCACAGCACGCTCCCAAACGGGCCGAGGCGCTTTCCGGCGGGCAGCAACAGCGCGTCGCCATCGCCCGCGCCCTGATGCAAGACCCGCAGATCATTCTGGCCGATGAACCCATCGCCAGCCTCGACCCGATGAACGCGCAGGTGGTGATGCAATCGCTGCGTCGCATTCACGAGGAAGACGGCCGTATGGTCATCGCCAACCTTCACACGCTGGATACCGCGCGCCGCTATTGCGACCGCGTGGTGGGGATGCGCGACGGGAAAATCGTCTTTGACGGCACGCCCGAGCAGCTGACCACCAGCATGGCCCGCGAAATCTACTGTGCGGACAGCAGCTTTTCCGAAGCTGCCACCTCAACCGAGATCGAAACGCTGGACAAAGTGCCAGCCTGACACGACCCGCCCCAAAGGGCATTTTTTGTAAACGGAGACGACACAATGAAAAAGCTCATCGCCGCCGCCTTGGCAACCACGGCCCTCACCGGCACCGCCATGGCCCAAAGTGCCGAGATCGACGAATTCCGCATCGGCATCCTCGGCGGGGAAAACGCGCAGGACCGGATGAACTCCTACGAATGTCTGCGCGGCTACACCGAAGAGCGCCTTGGCGTTCCGGCCAAACTCTTTGCCCCGGCCGACTATAACGGCGTGATCCAAGGTCTGCTGGGCGGCACGCTCGACATGGCATGGCTGGGCGCTTCGGCCTATGCCGCCGTGCACCTGCAAGACCCCGAAGCGGTCGAGCCGGTGCTGGTCAAGATCAACCTCGACGGCTCCTACGGCTATCACTCCATCGGTTTCGCGCGCAAAGATGCGGGCATCGAGAGCCTCGAAGACATGCAGGGCAAGGTCTTTGGCTTTGGCGATCCGAACTCCACCTCGGGCTACCTGATCCCCTCCATCGAAATCCCCCAGACCACCGGTGCCACGATGGAATCCGGCGATTACTTCGGCGAAGTGAAATTCACCGGCGGCCATGAGCAGACCATCGTCGCGGTCAACAACGGTGACGTCGACGGCGGCGTGACATGGGCCGACGGTCAGGGCAACTGGGAAGACGGCTACAACTCCGGCGCGCTGCGCAAAGCTGTGGACGCGGGCCTCGTCGACATGAACGATCTGGTGGAAATCTGGCGCTCCAAGCCGATCCCCGAAGGCCCGGTCGTGCTGCGCAAGGCCCTGCCTGAAGAGGTCAAGGCGACGATGACCCAACTGGTGGATGAACTGCACGAGAAAGACGCCGATTGCGCCTACGGCGTGGCCGCGGGCGAGAGCCTTGGTTTCGATCCGATCGCGCATGACGCCTATGTTTCCATCGTCGAAGCGCGCAAGGCGAAATCCAACTGATCGCAGCGATTACAAGACATCTGGCAGGTCCCGACAACGATTGTCGGGGCCTGTCGTCATAGGGGGACGACAGATGCACCAGACCACCACCGCACCGCAGATCACGGCGGATTACCTTGCCCACACCCGACAAAAGCGGGTGATGAACATGATCCTGCTGGTCGTTTTCCTGGCCCTGCTGATCGGCGGTTTCGGCACCGCCAATGCCCGCAACGCAGGCGGTTTCTGGAAAGGGCTGCCCAATATCTTTGACTTCCCCGCCGATGTACTGGGCGAGGCTTGGGAGCGCATCCATCTGCTGCCCGGCTATTTCGTGAAATACCTCCCCTCTCTGATCGAGACGGTGAACATCGCCGGGGCCGCCACGCTGATCGGCGCGCTGCTGGCTTTCTTCGCTGCCCTTCTGGCCACCCGCGGCCTTGCCCCCGCGCCGTGGCTCGTAGCGCCGCTGCGCCGCCTGCTGGACGTGCTGCGCGCGGTGCCTGAGATCGTCGTCGCGCTGGTGCTGATCTTCCTTCTGGGCGGCGGCCCGGTGCCCGCGATGATCGCCATCGCGCTGCATACGGTGGGCGCGCTTGGCAAGCTCTTCTCCGAGGTGAACGAGAACGCCTCTCTCAAACCCGTGGACGGGCTGGCATCCGTTGGCGCAGGCTGGCTGCAACGGATGGTCTTGGGCGTCGTGCCGCAGGTCGCGCCCAACTACCTCTCCTATGCGCTGCTGCGGTTCGAGATCAACATCCGCGCCTCGGCCATCCTTGGCTTCGTCGGCGCAGGCGGCATCGGCTATGACCTGCGCAACACGATGTCTTGGGGCCAAGGCAAATTCGACGAGGCGGCGGCGATCTTTCTGCTGCTCTTCGGCACCATCATCATCGTCGACCAAGTCTCAAGCCATTTCCGTGATCGGCTGACCCATGGCCGCGCCTATAAGGACAAGGGAGCCATCCTGTGACCGACCTTACCGCTTCCACCCTCCCCGCTCAGCAGGTCGCCAGCCGTAGCTTCCGGCGCAAACGCATGGCGAGCCTTGCCGCCCCGGTGCTGACCCTTGCCTACCTCACTTACGTCTTCTTTGCCTTTGACGTGGCAGGGCTGGGCTATCGCATCAACGTGTCGAACATGAAGACGCTGGTGGCCGACAGCTATAGCTACAAAACCCATGTCGCCCGCGACAACCGCAACGGCGAGATGGAGATCGCCATCGAAGGCGAGCGCAAGGGCCGCTATGCCCCCGGCACCGCCCCCGATTGGGTCACCTTGGGCGAGACTTCTATCGTCGAGCTGGGCAACGGCCATACCGTCAAACTGGGGCCAGAGGTGCGCTATGACGTGCCGGGCTACGGGCTGATCACCGCCACGCCGGGGCGCAGCGGCGTCAACGCCACCCTGCCCGATGGCCCCTTGCCCGCGTGGATCAACGCCTCGAAAAACCGTCTTGCCGTGACCACGGAGGCAGGCCGCCTGACGATCACCCGCAACCGCGCCGAGGTCTTCCGCTATTTCAACGGGTGGGAGCTGTTCTTCTTCACGCTCGACAGCCCCTACTACGGCATGTCCCCGCTTGAGCTGTTGCGCAGCGGTGAATATGGCGCGATCTGGCAGGACTTTTGGACCAACAAGATGTGGCGTCACGGCGATGTGGCTTGGGCGCTGGTCGAGACCGTTCTCATGGCCTTCCTCGGCACTTTTGGCGCGGCGATGATCGCCCTGCCGCTGGGGTTTCTTGCGGCCAAGAACTTCTCTCCGCTTGGCGGTCTGCGCTTTGCCGCGCGGCGGCTCTTCGACTTCCTGCGCGGGGTCGACGGGCTGATTTGGACCATCGTGCTGTCACGCGCTTTTGGCCCCGGCCCGCTGACCGGATCGCTTGCAATCCTGCTGACCGATACCGGCACCTTCGGCAAAATCTTCTCCGAAGCGCTTGAGAATGTGGACGACAAGCAGATCGAGGGCATCGCCTCTACCGGGGCCACCCCCGTGCAGCGCTACCGCTTTGGCGTGATCCCGCAGATCACCCCGGTTCTGCTGAGCCAAGTACTTTACTATCTGGAATCCAACACCCGCTCTGCCACCATCATCGGCGCGATCACCGGGGGCGGCATCGGTCTTTTGCTGACCCAAGCGATCATCACCCAGAAAGACTGGGAAGAGGTGAGCTATTACATCGTGCTGATCATTCTGATGGTCGTGGCGATGGACAGCTTCTCGGGCTGGCTGCGCCGCAAACTGATCGCGGGCAATGAGGCGGGCCACTGATGGCGCGTCTCAAAGCGGATGCGCCCTTCCTTCACCCGGACTGCGAAGTGACTGACACGCAGTTCGGGCGCTATGTCGAGATCGGGCGCGCCACGCGCCTCGCCCATTCCGAGATCGGGGATTACTCCTATTGCGACCGCTGGTGCGACATCGCCAACACGCAAGTCGGCAAGTTCAGCAATATCGCCGCCAGTGTGCGCATCGGGGCCACCGATCACCCGATGGAAAAGGCCAGCCTGCACCACTTCCACTACCGCGCCGGGGACTACTTCGACGGGGCCGAGGATGACGCCGACTGGTTCGCCCTGCGCCGCAGCCGCCGCACGGTGATCGGCCATGACACATGGCTGGGCCACGGCGCGCAGGTCCGGCCCGAGGTAACCATCGGGCACGGCGCGGTGGTGGCAGGCGGGGCCATCGTCACCCGCGATGTCGCCCCCTATATGATCGTCGCCGGCATCCCCGCCAAACCGCTGCGCCGCCGCTTTTCCGAAAGCATCGCCGCGCGGATGGAGGAATTGGCGTGGTGGGATTGGCCGCATGATCGACTGCAAGCATCGCTCAAGGACTTCCAAACCCTGCCCGCCGAAGCGTTTCTTGAGAAATACGGCTAGTCGCCGGGGTTGAGCGTCAGCGTCACCCGGTCACCCGCGAACCACGTCACCCCGTATTCCACCGGCACGCCTTCGGGGTCCACGTTGATCCCCGCCGAGCGCAGGATCGGCGCGCCTTCGGACAATCGCAAATGCAGCGCCTGCGTGGCATTGGCCAGTTTCGCCGTCAGCCGGGTCGAGGCGCGGGTGTAGTCCGCCACCCCGCCCTGCGCCAAGGCCGTGGTGACCGAGCGGCTGGCCTCAAGCGCCGCCAACAGGTCGGGAAACCGCGCGGCGGGAAAGATGCTGCGAAAGATCGCGATGGGCTGCTCATCGGCCAGTGACAGCCCCTCATAGACATGCACCATTGCATCCCCACCCAGCCCCAACTGCGCGGCCTCATGGGCCGAGGCGGCGCGTGTCTCCAAGGTCAAAACCTCCTTGGCTGGCACCCGCCCCGCCGCCGCGAGGTTCTGGTGAAACCGCACCCGTTTGCCGATTGGATAATCCGTGGGCCGCTGCGCCACGAAGACCCCCGCCCCCCGGCGGCTATAGGTCAGCCCGCTCTCGTTCATGTCGCTGATCGCGCGGCGCACCGTGTGGCGATTGACCCCAAAGCGCGCCGCCAACTGCGCCTCGGTCGGGAGCCGGTCACCGGGGGCGTATTTCCCCGCGGCGATGTCATGGGTCAGGGCGGCGGTGATGGTTTTCCAGATCGCAGTACGGGCCATGTCGCAGAAGTTTCACATATCCAAGCTTGCGCCAGCGGAAGGCCAGCGGCTAATACTTGTCTAGTTGTATAGTAAATTAGACAAATGCACAAGGTGTCTAGATGACGGTTGAAACCAAGGAAAAGTCCCGCGACAGGCAGGCGTGGATGGGCCTGCTCGCACGGGCCGAGGCCCGCGATCTCGCCCGGCTTTGGGAGGGCTTCGGCCCCCTGCCCGCCCATGAGGTGCTCCGCGCGCCTGAGATCGGCGGCGTCATGCTGCGGGGCCGCATGGGCGCTGTGGGCGATGCCTTCAACATGGGCGAGATGTCGGTCACGCGCTGTTCGGTCCGGCTGACGGATGGGGCAGACGGCCACGCCTATGTGCAGGGCCGCAGCCGCGACAAGGCGCTGCAAGCAGCCCTTACCGACGCGCTGATGCAGGGCGATGCGGCGGATGAGGTCCGCGCCAAACTGCTCGACCCGCTGGCCGAGATCGAGGGCCAGCACCGCGCCAGCCGTGCCGCCAAGGCCGCCGCCACCAAGGTCGACTTTTTCACCATGGTCAGAGGAGAAGACTGATGCAGACCCTATCGCTGACAGGTGGGTTTCGCGACGCGCCCAAAGACGCCGCTTTTGCCTTTCGCGCGGTGATGAACGCCATGGCCAAACCGGGGGAGATCAACAGCGTGACCGGGGCCGAACCGCCTGCGGGTCTCTCCGCCGCCGCCGGGGTCGTCCTGTTGACGCTCTGCGACCCCGAAACGCCGCTCTACCTCGCGCCCGGCTTCGACCGGCCCGAAGTGCGCGATTGGATCACCTTCCACACCGGCGCGCCCTTCGCCCCCGCAACTGCGGCACAATTCGCCTTGGGCGCATGGGACGACCTGCCGCGCGGCGACTTCCCCCTCGGGACCGCCGCCTACCCCGACCGCTCTGCCACGCTGATCGTCGAGGTGGATGATCTGCGCGGCGATGGCGCGACCCTCTCCGGCCCCGGCATCAAGGATACTGCGGCACTGTCGCTGCCCGAGCGCGCCGCCTTCCAGCAGAACGCGGCGCTCTTCCCGCGTGGGCTGGATTTCATTTTCACCTGCGGCGACCGTCTGGCGGCGCTGCCCCGAAACACAAAGGTGTCCTGATGTATGTAGCGGTAAAAGGCGGCGAGCGGGCGATCGACAACGCCCACGCATGGCTTGCCGAAGAGCGGCGCGGTGACGCAAAGGTGCCCGAACTCAGCGTCGCGCAAATTCGCGAGCAGATGACGCTGGCGGTGAACCGGGTGATGGCCGAAGGCTCACTCTATGATCCCGACCTCGCTGCGCTGGCGATCAAACAGGCGCGGGGCGATCTGATCGAAGCGGTGTTTCTGATCCGCGCCTATCGCACCACCCTGCCGCGTTTCGGGGCCTCGCGCCCGATGGACACCGGAACCATGGCCTGCGACCGCCGCGTCTCGGCCACCTTCAAGGACGCGCCGGGCGGACAGGTCTTGGGGCCGACCTTCGACTACACGCACCGGCTGCTGGATTTCAAACTCGCCGCCGATGGTGAGGTGCCCCCGGCCCCCGAAGCGTCCGAGGGCGAGCCGCCCGCGGAGACGCCGCACATCATGGAATTCCTCGACCGCGAAGGGCTGATGCAGCGCGACACGGACAGCAAGACCCCGCCGCGCGACCTAACCCGCGAGCCTTTGGAACTTCCCGCCACCCGCGACCTGCGCCTGCAAGCGCTGACCCGCGGCGACGAGGGCTTCGTGCTCGGCATGGCCTATTCCACGCAACGCGGCTATGCGCGCAACCACGCTTTTGTCGCGGAACTGCGCATCGGCAAAGTCGCGGTCGAAATGGATATTCCCGAACTGGGTTTCGCCATCGAGATCGGCGAGGTCGAGCTGACCGAATGTGAGACGGTGAACCAATTTGCAGGCTCCAAAACCGAGCCGCCGCAGTTCACCCGCGGCTATGGGCTGGTCTTCGGCATGTCTGAGCGCAAGGCGATCTCCATGGCGCTGGTGGACCGGGCATTGCGTTGGGAGGAGTTGGGCGAAGACAACCTCGGGGCGCCTGCGCAGGACGCGGAATTCGTGCTCTATCACGCCGACAACATTCAGGCGACGGGGTTCTTGGAGCATATCAAACTGCCCCATTACGTCGATTTCCAATCCGAACTCGAACTGATCCGCAAACTGCGCCGCGAGGCGACAGCCGCGGCGCAAGACGCACCACGGGAGGCCGCGGAATGAGCCCTGCCATGACACAGAGTGACCAGGACTTGCAGGAGGACCGGGGCATGAACGACTACAATTTTGCCTATCTGGACGAGCAGACCAAGCGGATGATCCGCCGCGCGATCCTGAAAGGGCTGGCGATCCCGGGCTATCAGGTGCCCTTTGCCAGCCGCGAGATGCCGATGCCTTACGGTTGGGGCACCGGCGGGGTGCAGGTCTCCGCCGCGGTGCTGACGCCCGAGGATACCTTCAAGGTGATCGACCAAGGGGCCGACGACACGACCAACGCCGTCTCGATCCGCCGCTTTTTCCAAAAGACCGCTGGCGTCGCGGTGACCGAAGCCACGACCGAGGCCAGCGTCATCCAAACCCGCCACCGCATCCCCGAAGCCGCGCTGCGCGAGGATCAGGTGCTGGTCTATCAGGTGCCAATCCCCGAACCGCTGCGCTTTCTTGAGCCTTCGGAGGTCGAGACCCGCAAAATGCACGAGCTGGAGGAATACGGGCTGATGCATGTGAAACTTTACGAAGACATCGCCCAGCACGGAGCGATTGCCACGGCCTATGCCTATCCGGTCAAGGTCGGGGGGCGCTATGTGATGGACCCTTCGCCGATCCCGAAATTCGACAATCCGAAACTGGAAATGGCCGCGATCCAACTCTTCGGCGCGGGGCGCGAGCAGCGGATCTATGCGCTGCCGCCCTATACGCAGGTCGTCTCGCTGGATTTTGAGGACCACCCCTTTGAGGCGAGTAAGGCCGACCATCCCTGCGGCCTCTGCGGAGCCGAGGACAGCTATCTGGATGAGTTGATCGTCGATGACGCTGGCGGGCGTCTGTTCATGTGTTCCGACACCGATTATTGCGCGGCCCGTCAGGCGGCGGGACATCGCGGCGCGGATGCGGCACCTGTGGTCGAGGGCATGGCATGACCCCCTTGTTGCAAGTTGAAAACATCGCGAAATTCTATGGTGCGCGGATCGGCTGCACCGATGTCAGCTTTGACCTCTACCCCGGCGAAGTCATGGGGATCGTCGGCGAAAGCGGCTCGGGCAAGTCGACGCTGCTGAACACGCTGGCGGGGCATCTGACCCCAGATCGCGGGGCGGTGCGTTTCGACACCCGCGCCGATGGGCTACGCGACACGGTGACGATGAGCGAGCCGGAGCGCCGGATGCTGTCGCGCACCGATTGGGCCTTTGTCCACCAGCACGCCCGCGACGGGCTGCGCATGAACGTCAGCGCAGGCGGCAATGTGGGTGAGCGGCTGATGGCCGTGGGCGCGCGGCATTACGGCGACATCCGCGCCAGCGCCACCGATTGGCTGGGCCGGGTCGAGATCAACGAAGACCGGATCGACGACCGGCCCTCGGCCTTCTCTGGCGGGATGCAGCAGCGTTTGCAGATCGCCCGAAACCTCGTGACCGGGCCGCGGCTGGTCTTCATGGATGAACCCACCGGCGGGCTGGACGTGAGCGTGCAAGCGCGGCTTCTCGACCTGCTGCGCGGGCTTGTGCGCGAGATGGGGCTGAGCGCCATCATCGTGACCCATGATCTGGCGGTGGTGCGGCTCTTGGCGGATCGGTTGATGGTGATGAAAGACGGCCATGTGGTGGAAACCGGCCTGACCGATCAGGTGCTCGACGACCCGCAGCACGGCTATACGCAGCTTTTGGTCTCTAGCGTGCTACAGGTGTGAACATGCAAAGAAAACCATTCAATTTCAGAATTATACCGAGCAAGGCTAAACCATGATACGCGTGGAAAATGTGAGCAAATCCTTCACCCTGCACAACCAAGGCGCTGCGGTGATCCCGGTGATGCGCGGCGGTGAATTGACCGTCGCGCGGGGCGAATGCGTGGCGCTGACCGGGGCGTCGGGCGCCGGGAAATCGACGCTGATGCGGATGATCTATGGCAACTACCTGACCGCCTCGGGCCGGATCATGGTCGGCGATCTGGATGTCGCCCAAGCCGCCCCGCGCGAGATACTGGAGCTGCGCCGTCATGTGCTGGGCTATGTCAGCCAGTTCCTGCGCGTCGTGCCACGGGTGGCAACGCTGGATGTCGTGGCCGAGCCGCTGCGCGCGGTGGGCAGCAGCGAGGCCGAGGCACGGGCGCGGGCCGGAGAATTGCTCGCACAACTCAACATCCCCGAACGACTTTGGCAGCTCAGCCCCACGACCTTTTCCGGCGGGGAGCAGCAGCGGGTGAACATCGCGCGCGGCTTTGCGCATCCCTACCCCGTCTTGCTGCTGGACGAGCCGACGGCGAGCCTTGATGCCACCAACCGCGCCACGGTGCTGGCGCTGATCGAAGAGGCCAAGGCCCGTGGCACGGCGATCTTGGGCATCTTCCACGACGAAGCCGCCCGCGACCAAATCTGCGACCGCGAAGTGGACGTGACCCGCTTCACCCCCGGATTGGCGGCATGAGCGGGCGTTTCATCGCGGTTGTGGGGCCGTCGGGCGTGGGCAAGGACAGCGTGATGGAAGCGCTTGCCGAGGCCCAGCCCGATCTCTTCCTCGCCCGCCGCGCCATCACCCGGCCCAGCGAAGCGGGCGGCGAAGACTTCGACGGGATCGACGAGGCCACGTTCCTGCGGCTGGAGGCGGAGGGCGCCTTTGCCCTCAGCTGGGCCGCGCATGGGCTGCGCTATGGCATCCCCATCGCGGTCGATATGGCGCTGGCCGAGGGGCGCGACGTGCTGGCCAACCTCTCGCGCGCGGTGTTGACCGAAGCGAAGCTCAGGTTTGACCGGTTCGAGGTGCTGTCGCTCACCGCCGCGCCCGAAGTGCTGGCCGCGCGGCTGCGGGGCCGTGGGCGCGAGAGTGAAGCGGAAATCACCGCCCGGCTGGCGCGCGCCGAACGGGTCTTGCCCGACCATATCGCCGCCATCGAGATCGACAACTCCGGCCCGCTGAAGCAAACCGTGGCACTGGCGCTGGCGGCGCTTTATCCCGAAAGGGCCGCGCGGTGAACCTCATGGAACATACCGTCTGGGGCCTGCCCCACCAGCGTCAGGCTGTCCAGCACGAAGGGCTGCGGCAGATGCGGCGTGATATAGGGGGCCAGCGCTGCGGTGACCTGCGGCAGATCGCCCTTGGGCAGTTTGCCGGTCAGGGTGATGTGAAAGCGGAACGCCTCCATCACATAAGGGTAGCCCCATTGGCTGAGGTTAGCCTCTTGCACCGGGGTCAGATTGGCCTGACGCCTGCGGGCCAGATCGGCCTCGGTCGGTGGCGCGCGGAAAGTATCAAGGCCGCGCACCACCTCGGCGGCCATGGTGTTGAGCGCGGCGGTGTCCCCCTCGGGCGTCAGCGCCAGAAACCGGCCCAGCTGGGTCAGCGCCAGCCCATCCAGCGTGACGGGCGCAAGCCGCGTGCAAAGCGTCTTGAACTTGGCCAGCAACCCGTCAGCCGATGTGCCTTCGGCCAGTACGAACGGCGGTTTGACCGTCGCGTGCAGCCCGTATTTGCGCGGCGTTTCGGTCAGGGCGGCCACGTCCAGCCCCGCGACCTCAGGATGCGCCACGGCACGCCCGCGCGCCAAATCCCACCCCAGCCAAGCGGCCCCAGCCTCGGCCAATGCGCCCTTGGGCGTGTAATAGATCGCGTAGCGGTCGAACTTCATTCATCTTCTCCCTGCATCCATGGATGCGCAACAAGCGTGACCTTCACATGACAAAAGAAACCATTCTCGCCAATGCTAAAATCATCCTGCCCGATGCGGTGATCCCCGGCAGCGTGGTGCTGCGCGACGGGGTGATTGCGGATATCGCCGAAGGCTCCGCCGTGCCACAGGGGGCGGTCGATTGCGAGGGGCGCTACCTCGCCCCCGGTTTGGTGGAACTGCACACCGACAACCTTGAGCGCCATATGAAGCCGCGGCCCAAGGTCGACTGGCCGCACCGTGCCGCAATCATTGCCCATGACCGCGAACTGGCGGGCACCGGGATCACCACGGTTTTCGACGCGATCCGGGTGGGGTCGATCCTCTCGGACGAAGGGCGCAAACGTTACGGGAAATACGCCCGCGACATGGCCGATGAGATCCTGATGATGCGCGACAGCGGGGCGCTGGCGATCAGCCACCATATCCACCTGCGCGCCGAGATCTGTTCGGAAACGCTGGAGGAGGAACTGGCCGAGTTTGGCCCCGACGACAAGGTCGGCATCGTCAGCCTAATGGATCACACCCCCGGCCAGCGGCAATTCCGCGACGTGCAAAAATTCGAGGACTACGTCTGCGGCAAGAACGGCCTGCCGCGGGAGGATTTTGGCGATTACGTTACCTTCCTACATGGATTGCAGGACCGGCTTGGCGCGAAACATGAAGCGGCAGCGGTGGCGGCGGCGGCGCGCTATGGCGCAGCGCTGGCCAGCCATGACGACACCACCGCCGAACAGGTCGCGACCAGCTATGCCCATGGCGTGCGGCTGGCCGAATTCCCCACCACCCGCGAAGCGGCAGAGGCGTGCCATGCCCAAGACATCGCCACGATCATGGGCGCGCCGAACCTCGTGCGCGGCGGCTCGCACTCGGGCAATGTCGCGGCCAAGGAACTGGCGGAACTGGACCTGCTCGATATCCTGTCGTCCGACTATGTGCCCGCAGCCCTTTTGCTGGGCGCGGTGCAACTGGGCAACCTATGGGGCGATATGGCACGCGGGCTCGCCACCGTGACCCGCACGCCCGCGCATCATGCAGGGTTGACCGACCGGGGCGAGATCGCTCTGGGCGCGCGGGCCGATCTGATCCTCTTTGACATCATGAAAGACGCGCCGATCCTGGCTTCGGTCTATGCCATGGGCAACCGCGTGGCGTGACCGCGCCCGGCCCCCTGTGCATCCGCCGGTTTTGGCGGGTGCGCCTCTCTCTTTTATCTGCGCGAAAACCCGCCCCTTGTACGAATGCGGCTTTTTGCCCTCGTCTTGTCGCTCCATAAGGCTAGGTTAAGCAAACCTGCATCTTGCAGAATAATTTAGCCGGTCATCATGGCCGACAAGTTTGAGGAAAGTGGTGCGAGAAGCATTCAGATTGGCGAGTGATCGCCTTGGCCAGATCGTCGAAGATGCGGCCAGCGAAGTTTACCTGTTTTCAGTCGAAGATTTCACCTTCACCCTCGCCAATCGCGGCGCGCGGGAGAACCTTGGCTATTCGATGGATGAGCTGCGCGGCATGGCGGCTTGGGACATCAAGCCCGAACTCTCGCGCGAAGCGTTTCTGGAACTCGTCCAACCGCTGCTGAGCGGTGAGAAGACGGCGCTGGAATATGAGACGATCCACCAGCGCAAGGACGGGTCGCGCTATAACGTGCTGACCCATCTGCAATTGATCGTGACCGAGAATGACCCGGTCCTCTACGCGGCCATTCAGGACATCACGAAACAAAAAGAGGCCAACGCGGCGCTGACCAAAGTCTCGGCCCGGCTGGACGCCATCCTGAGCAACACGACGATGGCCATCTTCATGATGGACGACAAGCAGCAATGCGTTTTCATGAACCGCGCCGCAGAAGAGCTGACCGGCTATCGGTTCGAAGAAACCGCGGGCCGACCGCTGCATGATGTGATCCACCACACCCATCCGGACGGGCGGCACTTTCCCATCGAAGACTGCGCCATCGACCGCGCCTTTCCCGAGAACCACCAGACCCAAGGGGAAGAGACCTTTGTCCATAAGGACGGCAGCTTCTACCCCGTGGGTTTCACCGCCTCCCCGATGAAGGACGAGACCGGCAAAACCGTGGGCACGGTGATCGAGGTGCGCGACCTGCGCGAAGAACTGCGCGCCCGCAATGCCGAGATCGAGTTCAACAACGCGCTGAAAACCAAGATCGAAGAGGCCATGGCCGAGCGGGACCGGCTTGAGGCGCAATTGGTGCAGGCGCAAAAGATGGAAGCCGTGGGCCAGTTGACCGGCGGCATCGCGCATGACTTCAACAACCTGCTGCAAGTGGTGGGCAGCAACCTGCAACTTCTGTCGAAAGAATTGCCCGAGGGCGACGCCAAGCGGCGGTTCGTCGACAATGCCATGGCGGGCGTGTCGCGCGGGGCCAAGCTCACCGCGCAGTTGCTGGCCTTTGGGCGGCAGCAGCCCTTGGAGCCGAAACCGCAGAACCTTGGCCGATTGGTGCGGGGCATGGACGACATGCTGCGCCGCACGCTTGGCGAAGGGATCGAGGTCGAAACGGTGATCTCGGGGGGCCTGTGGAACTGTCTTGTCGATCTGGCGCAGTTGGAGAATGTGATCCTGAACCTCGCTATCAACGCGCGCGATGCGATGGCTCATCACGGCAAGCTGACGATCGAAGTGGGCAATGCCGCGCTGGATGATGCCTATACGCAGAACCATCCGAACGTGGCGCCGGGCCAATATGTCATGCTGGCGATCACCGACACCGGCACGGGCATCCCGCCCGACATCATGGAGAAGGTCTTTGACCCCTTCTTCACCACCAAGGAGACCGGAGAGGGCACGGGGCTGGGCCTCAGCATGGTCTACGGTTTCGTCAAACAATCCGGCGGGCACATCAAGCTTTACAGCGAAGAGAAGCAAGGCACGACCGTGCGGGTCTACCTGCCACGCACACAGCGCAAGGAGGAAAGCACCCCGCTGCCCGCCACCACCGACACGCCCACCGGCCGCGGCGAGGTGATCCTCGTGGTCGAAGACGATGCCGCCGTGCGCGAGACCGCCGTCGATCAACTGCGCGATCTTGGCTATGGCGTGCTTACCGCCGAGAATGCGGACAGCGCGCTGGCAATCGTCAAAAGCGGGGTGCAGATAAAGCTGCTGTTCACCGATGTGGTCATGCCCGGCAAAATCCGCAGCCCCGAGCTTGCCCGCGAGGCCAAGGCGCATCTGCCGAATGTCGGCGTGCTCTTTACCTCGGGCTATACGCAGAACGCCATCGTTCATGCCGGACGGCTCGACGAAGGGGTCGATCTGCTGAGCAAACCCTACACCCGCGAACGGCTGGCGCTGAAAATCCATGAGATCCTCTCGCGCCAAACCAATGCCGACACCGCCCCGCCAGCGGCGGAGACCGCGCCGAGCACCGATGACGCGCCGAAGGTGCTGTTGGTCGAAGACGATGCGCTGATCTGCATGGCCACGGCGGATATGCTCTCTGATCTGGGCTATGCGGTAACCGAGGCCGACAGCGTCGCCGCCGCGGAGCGCAGCCTTCAGACAGAGCGGTTCGATGTCATGTTCACCGACCTTGGCCTGCCCGATGGCTCTGGCATGGAACTGGTGCAGCATGTGACGCAGCTGCGCCCCGAGATCGCCGTGATCATCGCCTCGGGCGCCGATCCGCGGGAATATGCCGAAGGCGATGCAGAGGCGGCGCGCTATGTCAGTTTGATGAAACCCTATGACGAACATTCGTTGAAACGGGCGTTGGAGCAGTGCAAGGCGGCGACGGAATAAGGCGGCTAGGATCAGCCCGGTTTTCGATCTATGAGAAAGAAAACAAAAGAGAGGCAGATCATGCGCAGTATTACATTCGCAGCCGTTTCCACCGCTATGTTCATCGCTGGTTGCGCGGGCGTGGCCAGTGACCGCGTGATGGTGCACCGCACCGGACCGGATGAGCTTTTGAAACTGCGGTCCGGGCCGGGTTTGGATTTCGGGATCATCATGGGGCTGCCCGACGGCACCGTCCTGAACCGCCGGGACTGCGTGACCGAGATCGGGCAGTTGTGGTGCCGCGTCTCACTCGCCGATGCGCCTGAGGTGCAGGGCTATGTCTCCGCGGATTATATCTCTGACATCTGATTTATGAACTCGGGTGGCCCGTTTGCCGGGCTGCCCCCAGCCGACGGGCGCCTCGCCCTAACTGCGCTGCCGCGTCCCAAGTCGATTTTCGCGCGCCTTGCTCTATCTCAGCCCTTCAAACCCTTTTTCGAAGTCGCTGAAATATCTCAAGAGTAAGGAAAACCATGTGCCGCTTCCTCGCCTATATCGGACCTGAACTGCCAATCGAGTCGCTGCTCCTTGCGCCTGAGAACAGCCTGCTGAACCAAAGCCTCGACCCGGAACTGCACCCGAGCCTGCAACTGGCCGGATGGGGTTTCGCCGCCTGGAGCGACCATCTTCTGCATCCCGAAGCGCCGCTGCGCTACCACCGGCCCAAGGCCGCCTTTCACGACGACAACGCCAAATCGGTGATCCCTAGCCTTCAGGCGCACACGCTGCTGTCGCATATCCGCGCGGCTTCTTATGACGCCAGCGTGGTGCAGGCCGATGAGAACTGCCACCCGTTCTCCTTTGACCATACGCCGTGGATCATCGCCCAGAACGGCGCCCTGCCCCATTGGCGGCAATTGCAGCGCGAGCTCCTGCCCCATTGCAAGGATCGCTACCTCACCCAGATGCGCGGCACGACGGATACGGAATTCCTCTATGTGCTGCTGCTGTCCCTGCTGGAGGGCGACAGCGACGAAGACGTGCAGCGCGGGTTTGAAAAGCTGTTGCAGGTGATCTGCAAGGCTGCCCGCGACCTCGACCTCGCCGCGCTCACCAAACTCAAGATCGCGCTGGTCAGCCGGGAGCGGATCATCGGCGCGAACTTTGGCTGCGGCCATGAGGGCGAGACGGATGTCACAGGCGATTGGCAAAAGCTGCGGGATGAGGACCTGCCCCTGTCGATGCTGCTCGAGCCGATCTACCTGCTGACCGGGGCGAATTTTCAGGACTATGCGAACACCTATGACATCGACGCCTGCCCCGAAGGGGAGGCAACCTCGGCCATCCTCGCGTCGGAGCCTCTGACCGAAAACGCAGAGGAATGGCTGAAGATCGAATTCGGCGAGATCGTGTTTCTGGAGCGGAAGGACGGGCTGATCCGCAAAACGGTCCGCAAGCTCGACGTGTAACCGCCATTTAACAGGAGCCTTTATGGCAGATCGCTTCCAGAATTTTGCCGACCTCTCCGCCGAGATGGTCGCGGGCGTCGATTACCGCATCCGGGCCGAGGACCGCGGCAGCGCGGTCGTCATTCTGGCCCCGCATGGCGGCACGATCGAACCCGAGACGGGCCTGATCGCCAAGGCCATCGCGGGGCGCGACCTGTCGTTCTATGTCTTCGAGGCGCTAAAGCCGGGGGCGCATGGGGATTTTCACATCACCTCGCACCGTTTCGATGAGCCGCAGGCGCTGGCGCTTGTCGGCGGCGCCGAGGGGGCCATCGCCGTACATGGCCGCAAAGACGATGGCACAGAAACCGTATGGCTTGGCGGGCGGGACAACGTGATGCGCGATGCCATTGGTGCCGCCCTGCGCGCGGCGGGCTTCGGGGCGGAGGTAAACACCACCCTGCCCGGCCTGCATGAGACGAACATTTGCAACCGCACCCGCAAGGGCACGGGGGTGCAGCTTGAACTGCCCCGGTCGCTGAGGCGCCATTTGGCGGAGGATGCGGATTCGCTTGAAAGGTTCAGCCGGGCGGTGCGTGCCGCACTCTAGCCGAAAGCGGCAGGCCCGGCTGGCGGGCCTGCCGAGGGGGCTTAACCCTTTTTCTGGAAAAGGATCACCAGCAGCGCCAAAAGCGACGAGCCCAGCATCAAGAGCAGCGACACGGCGTTCAGCAGCGGGGTCGACCCCTCTTTCAGCCGGTCGAACATGGCGATGGTCAGCGGCGCGTCGGAGCCCACGAGCATCAGCGTTGTGTTGAAGTTCTCGAAGCTCATCAAAAACGCCACCACTACGGCCCCGACCATCGCAGGCGCAAGGAAGGGCAGCGTGATCGTGCGCACCGCCGTCAGCCGGTCCGCGCCAAGGTTCAGCGCCGCCTCTTCCAAGGTCCGGTCGAATTTCTGCAACCGGGCCGAGATTACAAGCGTGGCGATGGTGGTGATAAAGCTGAACTGCCCAAGGATCACCAAAAGCAGACCGGGGCGCAGCGCCTGAATGTCGATCTGTGCCAAGTCCCAGACGCCATTGGCCAGTGTTGAGGAGAACACCAGCACCGAGATGCCTAAGACGATGCCGGGGATCACCAGCGGCAGCAGCATCAGCACATAGAGGAACCCCTTGCCACGGAACTCATAGCGGTTGAACAAAAAGGCGTTGGTCGTGCCCACGCAGACGGAAAGCACCGCCACGCAAAGCGCCACAAAGGCCGAGGTGCCGACCGCGCGCAGAATGCCGCGTTCGTGAAAGACGCCGATCTGCGGGCGCTCCTCGCCAAAGAACCAATTCCATGTGAACCCCTCCCACGGGAGAGAGGGGAACTGGCTGTCGTTGAAGGCGAAGACCGCCACCACGGTCAGCGGCAGGGCCAGATAGAGAAAGAACAGCGCCACATAGCCACCGTAGACAATGCGAAAGCTGCGCGATTGCGGGATTGTCGGGATCATTGGATCACCCCATCGTTTCCTTGAGGGTCCGGCCCGTCAGCCAGAGCATCCCCCAGACGATCACCGAAGACAGCACCAAAAGCATAAAGCCAAAGGCGGCGCCCAGCTCCCAATTGGAGCGCACGATGAACTGGTTATAGATCATTTCGGTGAACCACAGACTGTCCTTGCCGCCCAGCATCGTCGGCGTCAGGTAGTTGCCCAAGCTCAGCATGAAGACCACGATACAGCCCGACACAATACCGGGCATGGCATGGGGGATGATGATCTCACGCAGGACGGAAAGCCCGCTGCCGCCCAGATCATAGCCCGCCTCGATCACGCTGTCGTCGAGGCTTTCCAGCGTGGTGACAAGCGGCACCACCATGAAAAGCATAGAGGTATAGACCAGCCCGACCATCATCGTGGCATCGGTATAAAGCAACTCCACCGGACGGTCCGCCAGCCCCACCCATTGCAACAGGTTCGAGACGAGACCGGTCTCGCGCAGCAGGATCATCCAGCCAAAGGTGCGCACCAGTTCCGAGACGTAAAACGGGATCAGGCAGAGCAGGAACAACACCTGCTGCAAGCGCCCCTTCGCCATTTTGGCGATGTAATAGGCCACCGGAAAGGCGATCAGCAGCGTCAGCGCGGTTGCCAGCACCGACATCACCGCCGTGCGCCAGAAGGTGCGTAAATACAGCGGTTCGGTCAGCGCCTTTTCATATTGCGCCAGACTGGTTTCATAGACGCCAAAGCTGATCCGCTCGCGCAGCGAGATCAGCAGCATGTCGATATGCGGGATGATGATCAAAAGCCCCAGCCACAACACCAAGGGCGTCAGCAGCAGGTAGAATGTCAGTCGGGATTGGCTGCGCATCACGCGACCCCAAAGCAGGTCGCCTGCCCCGCGCCCCAGCCGATATGCACCACGTCGCCGCGTTTCAGGCTTGAGAACTCCCCCGATTGCGGCAGCGTGACTTCGAGCGTCTCGCCCACATCATCCTGCACCAAGACGCGGGAAGCCGCGCCGTTGAACAACAGGCTGGTGACAGTGCCCTTTAGCTGATTGTCGAACCCCGACAGCGCATCGGCACTGGCAGCCAGCCGAATGGATTCGGGCCGCACGAAAATCTCAGCCTTTGCCCCTTGGACAAGGCCCACGCCGGTGGCGCACATGGCAAGCCCGCTGTCGGTGCGCAGTTGCAGGGCGTCGCCCTCCACCCGTTCGATCCGGCCCTTCCAGCGGTTCGATTCCCCGATGAAACCGGCGACGAAGGGCGTTTCGGGGCGGTAGTAGAGGTCTTGACCCCGGCCCACCTGCTCGAACTGACCATTGCTCATCACTGCGATCTGGTCGGACATCACCAGCGCTTCGGATTGGTCGTGGGTGATATAGACGAATGTCGTGTCAAAGGCGGCTTGCAGGGCCTTCAGCTCAACCTTCATATGTTCGCGCAGCTTGAGGTCCAGCGCCCCCAGCGGCTCATCCAGCAGCAGCACGTCAGGCTCCAACACCATGCAGCGCGCGATGGCGACCCGTTGCTTCTGCCCGCCCGAAAGCTCATCCGCCTTGCGCGCGCCGATGCCCGGCAGGCCGATCCGGTCAAGCGCCTCGTCGACTTTGCGCGCGATCTCGGCCTTGGGCATGCCGCGACGGCGCAGCCCGTAGCCGATGTTCTCGGCAATCGTCATCATCGGGAAAAGCGCCAGATGCTGGAACACCATGTTCACCGGGCGCTTGTTCGGCGGCGTATCAAGCACCGAGCCACCCTTGATCCGAATGTCACCAGAGGTGGGGTCGAGAAACCCCGCGATCATCCGCATGATTGTTGTTTTGCCGCAGCCCGAAGGCCCGAGGATGGAGAAGAAACTGCCGGGCGGCACCGTGAAGGAGACGTTATTAACAGCGGTGGTATCGCCGAACCGCTTAACGAGGTCGACGCATTCCAGATCTGGGGTCATGTGAATTCCGTATAAAGATGCGACACCCCCAATATGAGGGTGCCGCTCGTAGGGTCAGTTATCAGTTGGCAGCTTGGACACGGTCCAGCACTTCGCCTTCGATGGTTTCCAGACCGGCGGGCACCGGCGGATACCATTTGATATTGTCGACGGCTTCTTGCGGGAAGCTGTTCTGATACTTGGCTTTCAGGCTGTCTTCGGCAAACTCATCCGCGCCTGCGGAGGCGGTGAAGTTGCCCGCCGCTGCGGTGATCATCGCCGCGATTTCCGGCTGCATGACGAAGTTGATCCACTCATAGGCCACATCGTCGGCCTGCCCTTTGGCGGGCAGAACGAAGGTGTCGATCCAGCCCAGCGCACCCGAGGCTGGGGCCACGAAGGTTATGTCGGCGTTGTCGTCGTTCAGCTTCCAGCCGCCGGTGTCCCATGCCATGGAGGCGGTCACCTCGCCCGAGCGCAGCAGGTTCATCAGCTCATCGCCGCCGCCCCAGTAGGTTTTGACGTTCTCTTTGCATTCGATCAGCTTCTCTTCGACCTTGCCCATGATCTCAGCATATTTTGCCTCGTCGTCGTAGGCGGCAAAGGGGTCTTCACCCATGGCGAAGGCGAAACCGATGAGCGTCGGACGCTTCAGGCGGTAAGACACTTTGCCCGCCACTTCGGGCGCGCAGAGGTCGGTATAGTCCTTGACCGTGTCACCCGCTTCGGCGGTGTTCATCACCAGACCGGAGGTGCCCCAGACGTGCGGCACGCCGTAGACATCGCCGTTCACGGTGGTGTTGGCCATGGTCGCGTCGAGCATGGAGGGGATGAAAAGCTCTTTGTTCAACTTGGAGACATCGATCGGCTTGTAGATGCCGAATTCCATCTGCGGCCCCATAATGCGGTCTTGCGAAGGCTGGGCGAGGTCGAAACCACCGCCGCCTGTGGCGCGCAGCTTGGCGATCATCTCTTCGTTGTTGGATTTCGTGACTTCGACGGTATGGCCGGTCTCTTCTTCGAATTTCGCGACCACATCCTCAGGTGCGTAGCCGCCCCATGTCAAAAGGCGCAGCGTGTCGGCTTGGGCCACGGAGGCGAGCCCCGCCAGCATGGTGCCGGCCAGCAGAATGGTTCTTGTCATGGGAAATCCTCTTTCTAGTGTACTCATTGTCGGCAGAATGCGCGCGTTAGACCAGTTGGTCAATTTATACTTCGGCGCATCGCGGCTCCTTGTGGCCTGAGAGTGCAAAAGATTTGTGACAGTGGCGGAAAATGCCGTTTGTTTTGGCAGGGTTGCTTTGGGCGGCTGTGACCGTGGGTCGGGTGGCTGACGAGGCCGCCTGCGCTTTCGGGGGCCAAGGGGAATGCACCTCTTCGCGGTCCGAGCCGCCCCTTTTCCAAGGTGATCCACGGCCCCGCACCCCTGCTGCCACCCCCTACCTTTACCCAAAAGACACAGGCAGCCCCACGCTCAAACCAAGCCTCTTGAGATTCCTGACGGTTTCTATAAGGAATCGCCGCAAAGCCGTCTGAGGGGTCATTTTCTGGTTCCGGGCATTTTGAGTAAGGGGAACTTTAATGAAACCGACACATGCATTTGTTTGCCTCGCCGCGGGGATGATTCCCGCCGCAGGCCATGCGCAGAGCAATAACGACGAAGCATTCTTGGGCACCATCGTCCTTGAGATGCCAGCCGTTCCGGGGATGGAAGACGATGACATCTCAATTTCCAGCGAAGGGCTGGCGCTGAGCAATCCCGCCGATCTGTCCGAGCTTTTCGTGGCCGAGCCCACCATTGCGGTCGGCAGTTCGATCCCGATGTCGCAAAAGGTCTATGTGAACGGGATCGAGGAGAACAACCTCGCCATTTCCATCGACGGCGCGCGGCAGAACAACAAGGTGTTCCACCACAATACCACCACGCTGATCGACCCCGCGCTGCTGAAAGCCGCCCGCGTCGATCCCGGCGTGGCCCCGGCCGATGCCGGCCCCGGCGCCTTGGGCGGCGCGCTGGCCTATGAGACCAAAGACGCGAGCGACCTGCTGGCCCCGGGTGAGACCTTTGGCGGGCGCTACAAGCTGGAATACGACAGCAACGGCGACATCTTCTCGAACAGCCTGTCGGTCTATGGCCGCGAGGGCGGGTTTGAATACCTCGGCTTTGCAAAGGTCGCCGATGGCGGGCTGCGCGAAGATGGCAATGGGGACGAGATCATCGGCTCGGGCACCGACCTGCTCAGCGGGCTGGGCAAACTGGCCTATGAGGCGCAGAGCGGCGACCGGGTCGAGCTGTCTTACGAACGGGTGGTCGACGATGAAATCCGGCCCTACCGGGCAAACCTCGGTGCCATCGTCGGGGGCCGCCCGCTTCCCGCAGACCGCCCCTATGATCTGGAGCGCACCAATATCGTCCTGAGCTACAGCGACACCACGCCGACGGCGATGTGGAACCCCACCGCACGGCTGGCCTATAGCGGCACCAAACTGGTTAACGACGAGTCGGCGCTGTCGACCAATTCGATCACCAGCGGTGAAACCATGAGCCTAAGCGGCGAATTCTCAAACCGTTTCGCGCTGAGCTGGGGTGAGTTGAACGCAGGTCTCGACTTCTACTCCGACGAAGCCGATCTGGACTATCTCGCCCTGTCCTCCGGCGCGCGTGAGGCGGCGACAGAGAAACTCAGCAACATCGGTCTGTTCGCCCAAGCGCGGATGGAGCCCAGCAGCAATACGCGGCTGTCCTTCGGGGCGCGGGCCGATTTTCAGGATTTCGAGGGGACCGACGGTTCCTCGCAGTCTGAATCGGGCCTCTCGGGAAATATCTCGGGCGAATATGATGTCTCGGACGACCTGACGATCAGCGCGGGCTATTCCCATGTCTGGGGCGGTCTGGAACTGGCCGAGAACTATATCCTCAACCCCGCGTGGGACTATGGTTCCGGCATCGAGGAAGTCACCGCCGATAACCTCTACCTCGCCGCGAATTACACCATGGGCGCATGGGTCCTCGACGGTAAGCTTTTCGCTACCAACATCGACAACGCCCGCGCCGCCAGCTATCGCGGTGGCCCGGCCTTCACTGCGGATGTGCAATCGCGCGGCTTCGAACTGGGTCTCGGCACCGCATGGGAAGATGGTTTCTTCCGCGCTGGCTTTGCCCGCATCGACACCGAGATCAATGGCCGCTCTGCCGATTCCTACTACGGCAACTACCTGACCATGCCGATGGGCGATTTCCTGACCTTCCAAGTGGCGCATCGTTTGAACAACGGGGTTCTCTTGGGTGGTGACGTGCAGGTCGCTTTCGACTTTGACGATACCTATGACGCCGCGACAGGCGGCAGCGGTCCGGAGTTGGACGGCTACACGATCGCCAATGTCTTTGCCGAATACACGCCCAAGCGGATGGACAACCTGACCCTGCGCGCCGAGGTGAACAACCTCTTCGATGAGCAATACAGCAGCCGCGCCACCTATGGCCAAGAGTTCGTGGGCGAAGTGGAGCCGCTGACCGAGCCGGGCCGCTCTATCCGCCTCAGCGCTGAGATCGTCTTCTGATCAAACGCTACGCTTGGTCGTACCCCGGTTCGGCCTTTTACCCGGCGCCCATTACGGCGCCGGGATTTTCTGTGAAGGGGCGGCCTATTCGACCGTCCAAACCATGTTCTTTTCTGTTTCCCGGAAGGCGAAAGTTTCAAGATGCCGGTCAATGACACTATGCAGCGCAGGCACCATCTCGGGATCGTCGAGCGTCGCCGTGACGGTGAGGCCCTTGCTGTCCGCCGTCATATAGGCCGTGCCCATCTCGAAAGCGGCATAGCCCTTCTCACTGTCGTAAGATGTCTCGATCTTATGGCCGAAATGTTTGCACAGCTGCTGCAAGTATTTCGAGCCGTTCTCGGTTTGGTAAAATCCTGTGGTCGTCGGCATGGCGCTCTCTCCGGATGCATTTTCTGCCTTAGTCCTAAGCCGGACCTTTGGAATGGTAAACACCGGCCCGGCTTCCCCTCCTCCCTGATGAAAGAGTTACCGCTATGATCAAACCCCTTGCCCTCTTGGCCCTGCTTCTCGCCACGCCCACGCTGGCCGAGACCGTGACGGTCGACACCGCTCGCGGCCCTGCCGAAGCGCCGCTTACCCCCGCCACGGTGGCGGTCTACGATCTGGCGGCCTTCGACAGCCTTACCGCGCTCGGCGTCACACCGCAGGGCTTGGTGCGCCCGGTCTATCTGCCCTACCTCGAAGACGCGGCAGCGGGTACTGAGATCATCGGCTCCCTTTTCGAGCCGGATTACGAGGCGCTTTTTGCCCTGAACCCCGACCTGATCATCGCCGGGGGCCGGAGCTCCGAACAGGTGCCGGAACTGGCGCGGATCGCGCCGACGCTGGACATGACCATTTGGCAAGACACCATCGGCGAAGGGCTCGCCCGGCTGGAAGCCTATGGCAAGATCTTTGACAAAGAGGATGAGGCCGCAGCCCTGACGAGCGCCTTTCAAGACAAGCTCGCCCAGACGAAAGACGCGCTGGCGGGCAAAGGCCGCGCACTGATCGTGATGACCAATGGGCCGAAGATCAGCGCCTATGGCATCGGCGGGCGCTTTGGCTGGCTGCATGAGGCGCTTGGTCTGCCCGAAGCGGTGCAGGATGTCGAGATGGCCAACCATGGTGAGGCGATCAGCTTTGAATTCATCCGCGAGGCCAACCCCGACATCCTGCTGGTGATCGACCGGATGGCCGCCATCGGTCAGGAAAGCGAAGGCGCGCGTGCCACGCTCGACAACGCATTGGTGCATGAGACGACCGCATGGAAAACCGGCCAAGTCGTCCATCTAAGCGCCGCGCCCATCTACATCGCAGGCGGCGGCATCCAGTCGATGACCCGAACGCTGGATGAGATCAACGCCGCCCTGACGGAGCAGTAAGCCCGTGGCGCTTGCCCTTGCCTGTCTCCTTGTGGTCCTGTCGGTCGCCTCGCTTTTCGTCGGGGTGATCGACCTGTCCTGGGCGGCGCTCTGGTCTGATCCGGCGGCCTTGGAACTGCTGGTGGTCAGCCGCGCGCCGCGCACCATCGCCGTGGTGATCTCGGGCGGGGCCTTGGCGGTGAGCGGGGCCATCATGCAGATGCTGGTGCGCAACCGTTTCGTCGAACCGATGACCGCGGGCACGGGCCAAGGCGCGGCGCTTGGCATCCTTTTGGTCACCCTCTTCGCGCCGGGGGCCTCAATCTTCGTCAAGATGGTCCTCGCCTCCCTCACCGCCCTTGCGGCGGGCGCGGGGTTTCTGGCCATCGTGCAGCGCCTGCCCCCAACCCAGCCCTTGCTGGTGGCGCTGGTGGGGCTGATCTACGGCGGCATCCTTGGGGCGGCGGTCACCTTCATCGCCTATCAGGCGGACCTGCTGCAATATGTCGAGATTTGGATGAACGGTGAATTCTCCGGCGTGTTGCAAGGCCGGTATGAGCTGCTGTGGCTGGTGGCGCTGGTGGCGGCGCTGACCTATCTCGCCGCCGATCAATTCGCGATCATCGGCATGGGCCGCACGGCCAGCATCAACCTTGGCCTGAACTACGGGCAGACGATGGTGCTCGGGCTGCTGGCCATTTCCATCGTCACCGCCCTAACCGTAGTGACAGTGGGTCTGATCCCCTTTGTCGGGCTGGTCGTGCCCAATATCGTGGCCCGGCTGGCAGGCGACAACCTACGGCGGAGCCTGCCGCTCACCGCGATGACCGGCGCGGGCCTCGTGCTGCTGTGCGACATTCTCGGGCGGCTGATCCGCTATCCTTATGAGATCCCCGTAGGCACGGTATTCGGCGTGGTGGGCGCCCTGCTGTTCCTGTGGTTGCTGCATGGGCCGAAACGCCATGTATCCTAAGCGTCTTTGGTGGCTTCTGGCGCTGCTGGGCCTTTGCATCGCGCTCTATCTCGGGCTCGGCGCGCGGGGGAACTGGGGCTTTGTCCTATCGTTTCGCGCCAATAAACTGATCGCCCTGCTGCTGGTCGCCGTCTCGGTCTCGACCGCCACGGTGCTGTTCCAGACCATCACCCGCAATCACATTCTGACGCCTTCGGTCATGGGGTTCGATGCGCTTTATCTGCTGACGCTGACGGTGCTGATCTTCGTGCTCGGCGGCCAGACTTTTACCCAACTGCCTGAGATTGCGCAGTTTCTGGTGAACAGCCTCCTGCTGATGGGGGCCGCACTGGCGCTTTTCGGCACTCTCTTGCGCCGCGGCGGACATGACCTGTTTCGCATGATCCTGACGGGCATCATCTTTGCCGGGCTGTTCCGGTCGGTCTCAAGCTTTCTGCAAAGGGTCATCGACCCCAATGAATTCATGGTCCTACAGGCCAATGCCTTTGCCCGTTTTGGCCGCGTCGATACCCCGCTTCTCACCCTCGCCGCCCTCTTGACCGGCGGCGCGCTGATCGCCGCTTGGCGGATGCGCCACCGGCTCGACGTGCTGTCGCTGGGCGATGAAAGCGCCGTCAATCTCGGCGAAGACCCGAAGCGCGGCATGTTCCAAGTGCTGGTCCTCGTGTCGATCCTCGTCTCGGTCTCGACCGCGCTGGTGGGGCCGATGGCCTTTCTCGGCCTCTTGGTGGTCAGCGTCGCGCGGCAGATCACCCCGGTGATGTTTCATAGCATCATGCTGCCCTCGGCGGGACTGGTATCGGCCATCACGCTGGTCGGCGGGCAGATGGTGCTGGAGCGCGCCCTGCGCTCCTCGACCCCGCTTGTCGTCATCGTCGATGTGCTTGGCGGCCTTGTCTTTCTAATCCTGCTGCTGCGGAGGAAACCCAGATGATCACCATCCGTGACCTGAACCACGACCGGGACGGCAAGCCGACCCTGCGCGAGATCGATCTGACCTTGCAGAGCGGCGGGATCACGGCGCTGATCGGCCCCAACGGCGCGGGGAAATCGACGCTTCTGTCGCTGATCGCCCGGCTGATCCCGCTTCAGCACGGGCAGATCATGGTCGATGACCTGCAAATCGGCGCCTGCGCGAACGACGCATTGGCCCGACGCTTGGCCATCCTGCCCCAAACCAGCGATGCGGCCCCCCTGCTGACGGTCCGCGAGTTGGTGAGCTTTGGCCGCTACCCCTACCACAAGGGCCGCCCGAGCGCGGAAGACCGCGAAAGGGTGGAGGCAGCACTGGCCACCTTCGACCTTGCCCCCCTCGCCGAGCGCCGCCTCGACACGCTCTCAGGCGGGCAACGCCAGCGCGCGCAGGTGGCCATGACCTTTGCGCAGGAGACCGATTATATCCTGCTCGACGAGCCGCTTAACAACCTCGACATCGCGGCCTCGCGCGGCCTGATGCACACATTACAAGACCTCGCCCGCACCCATGACCGGACCATCGTGATCGTGCTGCACGATATCAATTACGCCGCCGCCTATGCCGATCAGATCGTGGCGATGAAGGACGGACGGATCACGCATCACGGTGCAGCGCGAGAGGTTGTGACGGATGCGATGCTTTCGGAGGTTTATGGGACTTCGGCCCGGGTGCATCGTATTGGGGATACGGTTGTGGTGGCTGTTTGAGGGGGGGGCAAGGGGCGATTGGCTAAGGTCGGAACCCATCTCTGCGCTACAAGAAGAGCATTCCATCCCCTCCTGAGAACAAGAAAAACCGCCTGCGGAGGCGGCTTTATCTAATTGATCTCTAGGAGAGATTGGCTCCGGCGGTAGGGATCGGAGCGGATTTCGGACCTAGGCAGTCAAGCTTTTGTTATTGCTCATTTTTAAACCCATCGAAGCATGCTCATTTTTCTATATGTGCAACCAACTGTGCAACCATTTGTGAAACTTTTCAAGCCGTGGACTAATCGCCTCGAAGCCGCGGTGCTTAGCTATTGCCGTGGCTGGACCGAAGGCTTGCAGACCCGTTGATGCGCGCCGGTCAACAACCGAATTTCGGCAATTCTTGTTTTTTCCGCATAAGAGTTCTGAAATGCGATCGGCTGAAAACTCACGCTCTTCGACCATCGTTACTGCAATCCGAAGGATATCTTTTCGGTAGGTTTGGATAATCTCACGGGCGATCTCCTCCGCGGTTCCTAAACAATTCTCCACATCGGCGTTTGCAGCGTGTGCGGTTCCGTACCGCAGTGTGACATCGATCGGAATGTGCGCAAGCTGAGTACCCAAGCCCCATTCGAATAGGGCGCGGCCAGCGAGGCGCGTTGCTTCGGCGAGATCCGAGCTAGGGCCAAGCCCGGCCCCGTTAGAAGCAGTGCCCAAGATAACCTTTTCCGCGGCTCGCCCAGCCATCAGCGTCGCAATCCGGTGCCGGACAGTGTTCTGGCATTCCAAGGGGCTTTCCGGAAATTCGACGGATCCGCCGGTGTTTGTCAGCATAGCCTTTTTAGCGGGTGGGAGGCCGAGATGATGAGCAACGACGATATGACCGGTTTCGTGGACAGCGGTTCGCCAAATCAGTTCGTGATCATGAGGCGGTGCGATCCTTGATGCGGCATCCCGCAGGTGTCGATCCTGCAACTCAACGGCTTCTGATCGGGCCAATCCGAGCGCTTCGCGAACAATCCCCGCAACCTGGGCTCCGGATGCTCCCAACAGCTGATCTGCGAGGGGCGCAAGGTCAAATCGGCCTTCGTCCTTTCCGATAGCCTTCGCGAGAATGCGGATGATCGCGGCGCGCTCCGGATATCCGATCTCTAAATGGGCGTCGAAGCGTCCAGTGCGGATGATCGCCGGGTCAATCATATCGCGGTAGTTCGTTGCCCCAACCACAGCCACACCCGGCGTGTCGTTGAGCACCGACAGGTGTTCGAGCAGCCCATTGACCACGCCGACAATGTAATCGTTTCGGCGGCTTGGCACGTTCCGGTGGGTGAAGGAATCCAACTCGTCGAGGAAGAATACACTGGGGGCGTTCCGGATGGCATCGTTAACCTTGTCAGTCAGTGCGCGAAGCATGTCACCCTGATGGCCATGCCGCTGACAATCGGAATAGCTTGTCGAGATCAGAGGCACCTCAAGGGAACCCGCCAATGCCGCTGCGAGCAACGTTTTACCGTTTCCCGGCGGGCCATACAAAAGGACGGAAGCGGAGACCTCTGACCACGCCAGGTTTCTGGACCGCCACGCTTCGATGTCAGCAACCAAACGGTCCATGCGGTCGCGTGCCGCGTCATTCAGCACAACATCTTCTAGGGTTTTTCCGGTAGGTTTCCGGATGCGGGCCGCTGCTTCCGCAAGGGCTTTTGCGACAGTGAGCGTCGTCGGTTCGCGGAATGCGCTCTCAATCACTGCGAGCGGCAAGGCGGCAAGAGAAGTGGACTCCGAAAGCAGCATGAGGAGATTTTCCGTGGCAACCTCGCCAGTCGCAGAATGCGTGACCCGCAGGACCTCAATCCAGATTTCAGCCGATAGCGGCGGGAGGTGGAGCGCATCTTGACACATCGCGCGTCCGACGGGGGGAAGAGAAGCGAGGCCCTGGGTGAGAACGATTACTTTCTTCCCCATGCGAACCGCAGAAGCGATGGCATTCTCAAAATGCTCTTCCCGCTTCTCCGTTTCGCTTTTGGAGCCCGTCAGCGCCTTTTGTTGAACGACAATTTCGAAGCCGCGCCAGCGGCTATCCAAATGATGATCCAAGTCTGAAAGCCACTCCAGGATCCGCTCGATCTCGCGCCGTACAGCTTTAAGGTCTTGGGAGGATGCGACCGCAAGCTGGGCGAAAGACCGCGACTTCGTTAACACTTCGATGTCTTTGTCGCTTTGGAGCAAGGCCGCGAAGCGCGCGGCGTAGAGCAATGAAGCCACTGGAGGCTGAGGCAAAAGGCTGGTGCGATGGGTGTCGATTTCCTCGGCCCACGGGTCAAAGTCCTTTGCGATGGCATCCGCGACCTCACTCTCGGTCATTGCAGAGGCCGCTGGTGTTGCAGAATAGAGCGCATCAAAACGCGCCTGAAGCGGTGTGAGTATCGCGTCAAAACTAGGCGGCACGCCAGTACCGACGGCGAGGTCGCAGGTCTCCGCGTCAAAATCCGCAGGTGAGCCGCTGATGACGCGGGCTTCCGCGACACGGTCGCGGTGCCAGAGGGCAATGCGGCGCAAGAGAGGGCGCACGATCGAGAGGACATGCGGAGAGAGCGCGCTGGCGCGCGGGTTCAATGATGGTGGTACCATAGGGGAAAGGTTCCGGAATCGTTGGGAGGGAGGAGGCGCAGCGCAAAGCGCGGCTACGCTACGGTATCAGTAGGAGGTCAGAAAGGAGGCATGTCCGAAGTCGGATCCCAACCGTCGATGACGGCGTCGAGAAGGTCGGAAATAAAGGCCTCCGCACGATGGTCATAGATTTCACTGATGGTACGAAGGTGCGGTTCGAAATCGGCGGGTGGCACAATCATGTCGGGCCAAGATGCTGCAATGAAGGAGTGCAGTGCTTTTTCGAAGCGGATAGCTTGGTGGCCCGTCGTTACCGGAATGTCGCGAATGACGGCGCCTTTCGTCACCAACGGATCGTACTGGACCTGCCGCATCCGGAATTCCGGATTACTGCTGTACCCCAGTTTGATCACCGGAAATTCCGGAAGCTGGAAGCGGAGGAGGTAAATCTTGCTTGGCTTGGATGTCCAGCTCTCACCGCAGCCGGCGCAGTCGACGTCGCCGTGTCGCATGTTTGCAACCAAGACGTCTTGCTGATAGCCACATTCGTGTTCGTATCGGCGATAGCTAGCATGCTTGCGTTCCGCTTCGCCAATCAACTGCCAGCCCTGCGCTTCCGCCTCTGTCGCATACCGTGCTTTCAAACAAACACTGCAGCTCAACTTGTGCCCACCATCCGCGGCGGTCTCGACACGTGTATGCTGCCGGCGATCGGTATGGCCGCAGGGCAACTCGTAAAGGCCGTAGCGTCGCTTACCTTTTGGGTCAGGTCCTAGAAGGGTAGCACCATAGCCCGCGGCGGCATTCTCGCGGCGCGTTCGGATACAATGAGGACATTCTGGATTGTGATCTCGAACGACGCTGACGCGCTTCAGAGTCGGCGAGCCACAGGTCTTGCACCCAAGAACGAGGTGCTCATGACTGACGGCACGGCCTACGATGGCAAAGCCTTTTGCATCTGCGGCTTTCTTCCAATTCGCGAGAATGGGTCCGTGGTGAACTCGTCGGAATTTTCCATCGATTGGAAAGGCGTAGATAGAATTGGTGATAGGCATTCAAGACTCCAATCGAATCTGTCGCGCCCCGGAGGAAGGAGCGGTCGTGGGGTGGGGTTTTGGGAAGGAAAGCTGCCGCATCGAAGCCGTGCGAGGCGCACCAAAAGGAATAGTGCGGCAACTGATTTCGCGTCCGATCAGCGCAGGCTCATGACGACCAAGTTCGCGCTGTAGGCTTCCAAGAGGCAAAACTGTTGATTGTCACTGAGAACTGACCCGGTATTTTCACCGAGATTTGACCCACCCTCAGTTATGCGTCGTGGTTTATG